>JBEKIZ010000001.1:0-257544 GCA_050011515.1 Terriglobia bacterium
TGCCGGGCGGGAATTGCCGAAGCTGTGTCTGCGACATTGCCGTCACCTGGCTCATCGCCATGGCAATGTTGGCGCCCGGCTGGAAGAAAATCTTGATGACGGCGATGCCATTCAGCGATTCGGACTCGATGTGCTCAATGTCATTCACCGTCAAGGTCAGGGAACGTTGATTGATAACCGCGATTCGGTTCGCCATCTGGTCAGCAGAGAGGCCCGTGTAGCCCCACAGGACGGTTACAACCGGGATGTTGATGTTGGGAAAAATATCCTTGGGGGTGCGAATGATCGACAGGTCGCCCAAAATCATGATGACTATAGCCATCACTATGAAAGTGTATGGCCGTCGCAATGCTAATCGGACTATCCACATAAAGCGAGAATTGCTCCCAACTGATCTGTCTAGCTACTGAACCTCAGCCGGACTTATTTCACCAGGGCACTTTGATGTGCCGTTTCGCGAACCACCTGAAGGAACGCTTGCAAAACCTCGGATTGGTCATCCCGGCGCCAAGCAATGGCAATTTCCATAGTGGGCGCAGGCTCGGGTAGGCACTTGAAAACTACACCACGGTCGCCCATTTGGGTAACGGACTCCGCAACCAGGGTGACGCCCATTCCGGCCGCCACCAAGTTGAGAATCGTCTGGAGCTGGCTCGCTTCCGCGCCTACGCGGAGGCTGAATCCGGCCCTCCTGCAAAGCCCAGCCACTTGATCATAAAAGCCGGGGGCGAGCTGACGCGGGGGCAACAGAAAGGCCTCCCCAGACAGATCGCCAAAGGTAATCTGATGTTTGTCGGCGAGAGGATGGTGCTCCGGAAGCGCTACAACTAACCTTTCTTCCAGGATCGGCTCAAAGGAGAGCATATCGTCACGGACCGGCAACCGCAACAGGCCCACATGGACTCGCCTCTGCCGCAGGTTTTGGATGAGTTCGGAAGTTTTCATCTCGTGGAGCTCAATTTCCACGCCCGGAAAGCGGTCGCGAAAGACTTTGAGGAAGGCAGGCAACAAGCTATAGGTTGCAGCACCCAGAAATCCGATGGCCAGCCTCCCAAACTCCCCGCGGCTCGCCCGCTGGGCCACCTCGACAGCGTGATTCAGTTGGGTGAGGGTCACGCGAGCTTCGTCAAGGAAGGCCCGACCGGGTTCGGTAAGCTGGACGCGCCGTTTGGTGCGCTGTAAGAGCTGAACGCCTAGTTCTCCCTCCAGTCGGCGGATTTGCTGGCTCAAGGGCGGTTGGGCAATGCCCAGCCTCTGGGCCGCTCGGCCAAAATGTAACTCTTCTGCGACCGCAACAAAATAGCGCAAATGCCGGAGTTCCATGTGTAATACCTGCAAGGTCTTAATATACAACGACTATTATTTCATTCATACTTAAAATTTCGCGCCCAGACTGCCACCCGGTGCGCCAGGAGTGCCTTGCGGCTTCATTCGGCATTGGTGGAAGCCAAAGAGAATCTACCTCTTGCGGAAGGCCCTTACTCAGCGGGATCGGAAACATCCTCTGCCTTTCCCAGGGTTCGCGGCAAACACGGCGGGGTGCGCATGATGGAAAAAGTCAGACTCTGCGCCTGGCAGGACTACGGTGGAAAACCCTTACGAACTGCCGATCAGGATTCCAGTGAGAAACACCAGCACTCCACCCACAACAACTTGGAACGCAGCGGCAAGGAAGGGGGTATCCATGTAGCGGTGACGCACGAAGCTTATGGCCGCCAGCTCAGCGGCCACGATCGCAACAGCCACGCTGGTGGCAACCCTGAAATCAGAAATAAGAAAAGGCAGCGTGTGCCCGATCCCTCCGGCGGTGGTCATCAGCCCGCAGATAAGTCCCCGCACCCAAGGGCGGCCGCGCCCGGTAAGGGAGCCATCGTCCGAGAGAGCCTCGGCGAAACCCATGGAAATCCCTGCCCCAACGGAGGCGGCGAGGCCGACCAGAAAAGCGTCCCAGCTCTTGTGCGTGGCGAAGGCGGCGGCGAACAGGGGCGCCAGAGTGGAAACGGAGCCGTCCATTAAACCCGCCAGACCCGGCTGGACAATCTGGAGCATGAACAGGCGGCGTTGCGCAGCTTCCTCCTGCGCGCGGGTCTCCGGCGTGAGGTGCTTCATCTCGAGTGATTCAGCAAGGGCAGAGTGTTTGCGCTCGGCCTCCGCCAGGTCGCCCAGCAGCTTCCGGGTGGAGGCGTCCGTCACTCTCTGCATGGCACGCTCGTAAAACCGCCGGGTCTCCAGTTCCATGATCTCCGCTTGCTTCCTCACCACATCAATGCGCAGCGGCCGAATGAGCCAGACGGGACGGCGATCCACAAACCCTTTCACGTCCTGGCGGCGGATCAGGGGAATATGCTCGCCGAAGCGCTGCCGGTAAGTCTCAATCAGGCTCCGGCGATGCCCGGATTCCTCCTCCTGCATCTCCTCAAACATCTGCGCCGTGGCAGGGTAACTCTCGCGCAGGCCATCGACGAAGTCGCCATAGATGCGACCGTCTTCCTCTTCCAGGGCAATGGCCAAGGCGAGGATTTCCCGCTCGGAAAGGTCTTTGAAATTTCGCGCCATGAACGTGCCCCCAACGTAGCGCGGACCTTCGGTTTTGAAGTCCGCGGCTCTTCTCTAGTGATGCGTTCGCCGTTTTGTATTCTAGCACTTGTAGCGCGGGCGTCTCGCCCGCAGTCGCGCTTCCATACGCGGAGTGTCGCAGGCATTAAGAATTGGCGTATACTTTCCCCACTTCATGGTAGCGGGGCAGTTTGACGTAGAGGCGGCTTTACGCCGCCATTTGGTGATCCCGCCTTGCGGGATCGCCGCTACCACTTCATCAAGGAGGAATCATTCATGGCTGAGAGTACTGGTTCTGGCTCGGTAAGTCGTAGAAGTTTTCTTGCCACCACGGGCAGCATGATCGCGGCGACCCCGCTCGCTGGCACCCTGGCTTCAAAGGCAGTGGAAGCGCCGGAGGCTTTTCCGGCCGCTCCCGCCGCCGAAAAGGCAGTTCCCAAAATTCCCATCGGCGTCTTCGATCCTGTTTACGGCGACCTATCACTCGACGAGATGCTCGAGAAGATCAGCGCCCTGGGGATTGAAGCAGTCGAGATCGGCACGGGCGGATATCCGGGCGCCAAGCATTGCCCCGTCGCCGATCTCCTGGCGGACCCTGCCAAGGCCAAAGCCTGGAAAAAGAAATTCGAGGACCGCAACATTCTCGTGGCCACACTGAGTTGCCACGGAAATCCTGTTCATCCCAACCCCGAGATCGCCAAGCAGTACGACGACTCGTTCCGCGGCACCGTCCTGCTGGCAGAACGATTGGAAGTTCCGGTGATCGTCACCTTTTCGGGCTGCCCGGGCGATTCACCGACAGCGAAACATCCCAACTGGGTTACGTACCGGTGGCCGCCCGACTATGAGGAAGTCGTCAACTGGCAGTGGGAGAAGGTGGTAATCCCTTACTGGCGGGAAACGGTGAAATTTGCGCGCCAGCACGGCGTCAAACGGATCGCGCTCGAAATGCATCCGGGCTTTGTGGTTTACAACCCGTTCACGCTGCTGAAGCTGCGCGAGGCGGTGGGAGAGGAAATCGGAGCGAATTGCGATCTTAGCCACCTCTTCTGGCAGGGCTGCGATCCGGTGGTGGTCATCCACTTTCTTGGCAAACAAGGCGCTATCTACCACGCCCACATGAAGGATACGGTAGTCTTCAAGGACAATGCCGCCACGACCGGCGTCCTCAATTTCTCCGCCGACCCAGCCAAATTCGCGCAAGGTTCGGTCATCTTCCGCGCGGTTGGATATGGTCATGGCGCGCAACTCTGGAAGGATGTCGTAAAAGCTTACATGGACATCGGCTTCCAGGGCATCATGAGCATCGAAAACGAGGACCCGATACTGCCGGGCGAGGTTGGGGTCGAGCGCGCAGCCTTTGTGCTCAAAAACGTTCGCGCCGAACTGTTGGAAGGAAAGTGACAGGGAGTAAGAAGAAGGCAGAGGTCGGCAGTCAGGGCCGGCGAGCCTCCCCTTTTCTTGCGCCAGAAGTCTGAGCGTTGTAGAGATGCTCAAAGAGGAGGCTACTCTGCACGGCGAAATCGACCGTCCCAGTCGACAAAGAACTGGTTTCCCATTTTTCCCTTGCGTGTCATTTTTCTTGAGATGTTCTGTCTCAGCAGAACATTATCCCAATGATTTTCAAGGGATTGGAAGGGTTAAATGATATATATGTATTGACACATATGTGTATCGTTTTGACACACTCGGCGGCCCGCGCCCTTGATGATAGGCTACACTTCTAGACAGTCTGAGCTTCCGCTGCGGCCTGATGCAATTTCTCCGGGAATTTCGGCAGGACGGGCTTTCTGCTGATCGCACAGTCGCAGAGTTTCGCTCTGCGCCGGCCGGCGATAGCTGCGTGTGGTACACTCCGCAAATCTGGAATGTTGCCGGTCACCGGGAGGTGCGCGTTTGGAAGATCAGGTTCTGATGATGCTTCGCGGCCAAGTCAGCGGCATCATCCTGGGTACCGTTTTTCTGTTCATCGGTCTGGCTGCCTGCGGCATCGCTGTGGTTCGTGGTGGCGGCAGAATTCGCATCCTTATATGGTTTGGGATCTTCAGTGCGATGTATGGCGCCCGCATACTGGCGCAGATGCCCGCAGCGTTTAGTCTACTGCCACGGTCAACCTGGGCCAGTCGCCATTACGTGATAGCGATTATCACGTACCTGATCCTTATTCCCGCGCTACTTTTCTGGCTGGAGCTAAGCCTCGGAAAGCTGCGTCGCTTTTTGCAGATCACGGTTATCGCGGCGTCGGTGATCGGCATTGCCGGCGTTTGCTCAGCCTTCATTACCGAATCGCCCTACAAATTCATGCCCTATAACAATCTACTGGCGATCTGGTGCTTTCTGACACTCGCGGTGGTAAACGCTGTTCCAAGTTTGGCCAAGAGATTCATGGTCATCCGAAGCCGGATTGCCGCAATCGGCACGCTGGTCCTGGCGGTTGCAGTCCTCTACGCCAATTTGCAGTTCCTTTTCCACCTCCCTTACTATCCTTTCTTCGAGCCGCTGGCGTTCGCGGTGTTTGTCTTCTCGCTCGGATACGTAGCCGCAGAGAAGATCTTCGCCGACGAGCGCCGCCTGCTCTCCATTGAAAACGAACTCGAGATCGCCCGCGAGATACAGAGTTCGATTCTTCCGGGCTGCGCTCCCGAACTCAAGAGCCTTCGTATCAATGCCGCTTATCGTCCTATGACCGCCGTCGCCGGCGATTTCTACGAGTTTGTTCCCGTCGACCAGAACCGGGTTGGCTTCCTCGTGGCTGACGTCTCCGGACACGGTGTCCCAGCCGCGCTCATCGCAGCGATGATCAAGGTGGCGATGCAATCGGTCGTGTCTTCCGCACATGACCCGCCAGAAGTACTGCGCGGGTTGAATCGTATCCTCTCTGGCCAACTGCGGGGCCAGTTAATTTCCGCCGCCTATTTGTGGCTCGATACGGAGATTCGCAAGGCGTCGTACTCGGCCGCGGGACATCCACCGCTTCTGTGCTGGCGGGAGGGTAAGCTGGAGCGTATCGAAAGCAACGGTCTACTGTTTGGAGTCAGGTCGGATTCCGACTATCCCGTTTGTGAGATGCCGCTCCACTCAGGCGACCGCTTCCTGCTTTACACCGACGGTGTCGTTGAGCCCGAGAATGCCGTCGGCGAACCTTTTGGCGATCGCAAGCTTGAACAAGTCGTTCGCAACAATCACTCGCTCCCGCCTTCTGAGTTGTCGGAGCAACTGCTCTCAGAGATACGCCACTGGCAACCTGCTTCCGTGACCCAGCAGGATGACATCACGCTCATTATCATAGACGTCGTTTAGTCACGCTGGAATGCCAATACTGGCGACGCTAAAGCAAGTCTGGCGTGAATCCGACGATTCTGGGCGACTGGTCGCCCACTCGGAAAGAATGCTCCGCGCCCGGGGCCGGCATCGTTTAGCCTGGGGGGCCATGACCCAACGGCGCGGTGTTGCCAATCATCCCTCCATCGCCGGCGCGAATACGTGAGCGCAGTTATGCAACCCCGTGCTTGTGTCACTTCGCGAGCGTCACGGCGTCGCCTCAGCCGGCGCAGGGTTTGTATCGCCCTCTGGAACTGGCGCTTTCGCAGCAGCGCTGGCTCCGGGCCTCGTCAAGAGAAACAGGGCACGCCCGCTGATTTCCTCGTCGAATTCGCCACCGCGTCCCTCGAATGCCAGCCTTATTCCTTCCACTTGGTGTTCGGGAGGCACTTTGCCGAGGGCGCAGTTCACTTGCAGCGTCGCGTTTTTCGCTAACCCCAACACCGGAAGCAGGCGGATGCGCAGCACGGCCAGGCCGCCTGCGGGCATGGGGCCAGAGAACATCTCCGAACGCCTGGGGCCGAACTGTGGGGGGCCTAATGCCCGGCCCTCGCGCATGAGCGCACCCGGCGCGATACCGTAGGAATCAAAACTGACGAGTTCGCTCGCCACCCAGACACCTGTCTCAAGCACATCTCCACTCGAGGACTTCCGGGTGTAAGTCCCCGCCGCCGTCACCGACTTGCTTTGCGGAGCGAGCGTGCCTGCGCCGCTCAGCTCGTAACTCGCGCCATCGGCGGACTTGACCACCGCCGGACAGGCGGAAGAGTCACCGGAATCGCAAAGAAACCCCGAGCCGACCAGGAGGGTGTAATCACTATTGCTGGTTTGGGCTATCGCCGGAACAACCGCCAGAAATATAGTCAGGCTCGGCAGTGCCACCCACGCGATGACCCGGTTCAGAAATACCCGTTGGCATGACATAATCTCCTCCCGTCGTCGGCGCAAGCTAAACGGAAGCCGCAAGCCTTTGACCCTCGGTAGCGGGGGAATAGTGCGGCCCACAGGGAAAGCAATAGGCCGCTGGTCGCGCGCACAATGAACCGTCCCGCCCTGTTAGAGGCGGATGAGCATGCTTAGGATAACGCAGATCTACACTCTGCCACTCCCGCTCGCAAGTTTCTGAGCGGTTGGGTGCGGGCTGCGCGTCGCGAACCCGCGCAGTCGCACAGAGCATCAGCGTGAGCAAGAAAAGTCGTTGTGTGTTACCTCATGACTAAAAACGCGTACGGCATTGCGGGCCGCAGGAAGCCGTGAGACACACCGCTCGCGTCAATGTAGTATCCCGTGATCGCCCCCACTGGGTTGATAGTCAAGGGAAAAGTGCCCTGGTCGGTGCCTGTGCCTGCACCCGGAACATCGAACTTGGTGATTATGCCGTCAGGAGCGCGCACGAAGCCGTGAGACACATCGTCCCCGTCCACATAGAAACTCGTGATCGCTCCCGCCGGGTTCATGATCATGTACCCTATGAGGCCCTGCCAGGCGCCTGTGCCCGCCCCAGGGACATCGAAACTTCTGACTGTGCCGTCGGGAGCGCGCAGACAGCCATGCCACACATTGTTCGCATCTCCGTAGGTACATGAGATCGTCCCCTCCGGGCTGATGCTGTAGCCCTGGGTGCCCTGCCAGGCGCCTGTGCCTGCGTGCGGATCGTCGAAGGTAACAAACCTGCCATCCCAAGTGCGCAGGTAGCCGTGAAACACACTGTTCGCATCTTGGTAACTTCCCGTGCTCGCCCCGTCCGGGATGATGGCGTTGAATACGCCGGGGTCAGTGCCCTCGCCGGCGATCGGAGCCATGCCCGGAGGATCAAATGTGGTCAAGGTGCCGTCAGGGGCGCGCAGGAGGCCGTGCCACACCCCGCTCGCATCTTCGTAGGTCCCCAGGATCAACCCCGCCGGGGTGATGCTGAGACCTGCGGTGCCTTGCCAGGCGCCTGTGCCCGCCCACGGAGCCTCGAAGGTCGTGAACTTGCCGTCAGGTGCGCGCAGGTAGCCGTGATACACGTTGTTCGAGTCTACGAAGCACCCCGTGACCGCCCCCTCCCGGTTCATGCCCCGGGCCTCGATAGTACCCTGGCCGGGGCCTTTGCCCGCGCCCGGAGGATCGAACTTGGTGATTTTGCCGTCAGGGGCGCGCACGAAGCCGTGATACACATTGCCCGCGTCAATGTACCACCCCGAGATCGCCCCGTCCAGGATGACGCCGAATGGAAAAGTACCCTGGCCGGCGCCTGTGCCCGCCCAAGGAGCGTCGAATGTGATGATGGTGGGCCTGGGCTCGTGAGCGCTCCCGGAAAGGCCCAGCCCCAGCATGCACAGGGCCAGGCAAAGGGCGAGCGCTCCTTCCCGTCGCACTGCCGAACAGAATTGGTAAAAAGTAATATGGTTCGTCATCATTGGTTAATCTCCTTTTGGCTTATCTCTGCCAGGATTTCCGTGGTCAGAAATAGGGTTCGGTAGATTGCTCTCAACGTGAGGAGCTCACCTTCCGCGAGCACTTTCCGGCAGCCACGTGCAGGCATCAATGCCCTGGGTGTCATGCGATCGTCATCTCTAGGTCGCGAGCTAGCTCGCTGGGTAGAAACGGGTTGTAACCAGATGTACTCTCAGAAAAATGCCTTGACTGGGCTTATGCGAGTGGTAAACTCCTACCAATGCTGGGAGACGGCCTATGCCTGACCCGCCCCTCGTCTCGCATGTTGTCCACTTCGGGGTCTTCGAAGCTGACCTTCGCTCCGGAGAGCTGCGCAAGCACGGGCTCAAGGTCAAAATTCAGGAACAACCCTTTCGAGTTTTGGCCATGCTGCTGGAGCAGCCGGGCCAGATCGTCACGCGCGAGGAACTGCGCAAGAAGCTTTGGCCTACCGACACATTTGTGGACTTCGAGCACGGTCTGAACGCCGCCATCAACAAGCTCCGCGCGGCGCTGGGCGATCCCGCAGACAACCCGCGTTGTGTAGAAACCTTGCATCGCCGGGGTTATCGCTTTATCGCGCCGTTGGATGGAAGGGCAAGGCAAGAACTGCCCCTGCCGACAGCCGGCCCGAGGGCGGTTCACGAATCGGCCCTACGAAGACAATGGGATGTCGCGGTGGTGGGCAGGAAACTCTGGAAGGTTCTTGTTCCCGCTGCCCTGATCGTTGTCGCTGGCACCATCGGGAGAACGTTGTACTTCCGCTCGCGCCAAGCCGCGACTCGCCTGACCGACAAAGACACCATTGTTCTTTCCGATTTCATCAACAAGACGGGCGATGAGGTATTCGACGACACGCTGAAGCAGGGACTCTCGGTACAGCTTGAGCAATCGCCCTTTCTCGCCCTAGTTTCCGACCGCAAGGTGAATGAGACGTTGAAGCTGATGGGCCGTCCCGCCGGTGACCGGTTGACGCCGGAGGTCACCCGCGAAGTCTGCGAGCGCACGGGCAGCACGACGATGCTGACCGGCTCGATTGCGGGGCTGGGCAGCCAGTACGCGATTGGCCTGAAGGCAGAGAACTGCGAGACGGGCGACGTGCTGGCGGAAGCGCAGGAGCAGGCGGCGGGCAAGGAAGCGGTGCTCAAGGCTCTGGACGCCGCTGCGGTCAGTTTGCGCGGCAAGCTGGGCGAGTCGCTCAGCACGGTGCAGAAATACGCCACGCCGGTGGAGGAAGCGACCACGCCATCCCTGGAGGCGCTGAAAACCTACAGCCTGGGACTAAAGAGGTACTCTGCGAAAGGGGACATAGCCGCGCTGCCCTTCTTCCAACGGGCGGTGGACCTTGACCCGAATCTTGCCATGGCCTACGCCTTGATGTCGTCTGTCTACTGGGACCTAAACGAAGTGGGGCCGGCGGCCGAAAATGCACGCAAGGCTTACGACCTGCGGGAGAAGGTGAGCGAACGGGAGCGGTTCTGGATCGAGGGGAACTACTACCTCACCGCGACGAGAGAGCTGGAGAAGGCAGCACAGGTATACGAACTGTGGCAACAGACCTACCCGAGAGACCCCACGCCTTACAGGGGCCTGGGACTTACTGCCATCGCCCTGGGAAACTTGGAAAAGGCATTGGAGGAATTTCGAGAGGCGATGCGCCTGGAGCCAAATGATGCGAACAACTATATCTGCCTCGGCTACGCCTACACGACCCTCAACCGGCTGGACGAGGCGGAGGCGGTGTACAAGCAGGCGGAGGAGCGCAAGCTGGAGGGCGAGTACCTACTCCTGAACCACTACTTCGTGGCTTTTCTGAAGGGCAACGCGGCGCAGATGGCGCAGTTGGTCTCAGCCGCCATGGGCAAGCCGGGCGCGGAAGACATGCTGCTGGCCACGCAAGCGGACACGGAAGGTTGGTACGGCAAGCTGAAGAACGCGCACGAGCTGACCCGGCGGGCGATGGATTCAGCCCAGCACAACGACGCCAAAGAGAGTGCGGCAACCTATCAGGCAGGGGCAGCGCTGTGCGAGGTGGAATCGGGAAACCGGGAGCAGGCGCGTGCCGAAGCCAATGCGGCGTTGAAGCTGGCCCCAAACCGCGATGTGCGGGCCATGGCGGCCCTGGCCCTGGCGCGGGCAGGGGATACGGCAGTGGCGGAGAAGCTGGCGGCTGAACTCGACAAGACCTTCCCGCTGGATACGCTGGTCCAAAGATATTGGCTGCCCACGATCCGGGCGGGCGTCGCCCTGGAACACAAAGACCTGAACCGGGCAATCGAACTATTGAAGGCGGCGAGCACGGTCGAACTTAGCGAACCAACGAACCTCGCGATGTCCCTGTGCCCAGTCTATTTGCGTGGAGAAGCCTATCTCATGCTCCACGACGGCAACGCAGCCGCAGCGGAATTTCAGAAATTCATTGACCACCGAGGACTCGTGGTGAACTTTCCCTGGGGTGCGCTGGCACGCCTCGGACTGGCGCGTGCCTACGCTGTAGAGGCGGGTTTATCCCGCCACGGCGAAAATGGCGGCATAAAGCCGCCGCTACAGCCGGATGCCCTCGCCAAAGCCCGCGCCGCCTATCAGGATTTTCTCGCCCTTTGGAAAGACGCCGACCCCGACATCCCCATCCTGAAGGAAGCCAAGGCGGAATACGCAAAGCTGAAATAATCCCGGCGCTCCGGCCCTCGCTTTCAGGACCTCCTGCGCCGCATGAATTTCCCGTCGTAGTTGCGTATTGTAGTTGCGCATTGACTTGCCCGTGGTTGCGGCCTAAGATGCACCTCGAAGGCGGTTCCCTCCCTATGATCGGCACGACCGTCTCGCACTACCGCATCCTGGAGAAGCTGGGCGGCGGGGGCATGGGTGTGGTCTACAAGGCCCAAGACACCAAGCTCAAGCGCACCGTCGCCTTGAAATTCCTGCCTGAAGAACTCTCCAAGGACCGGGAAGCCCTGGAACGATTTCGGCGCGAAGCCCAGGCTGCCTCCGCGCTCAACCATCCCAACATCTGCACTATTCACGCTATTGAGGAGCACGAGGGCCAGCCCTTCATTGACATGGAATATCTGGAGGGGCAAACCCTGGAGCATTTGGTGGATGTAGGGGCGCGCGGCGCGCGCCCAACGGGGCAGGGCGAACGCCGTTCGCCCCTACCAATCGATACCCTGCTCGACTTGGCCATTCAGATTGCGGATGCGCTGGACGCGGCCCACTCGAAGGGGATCATCCATCGGGACATCAAGCCAGCGAACATTTTCGTGATCCCGCGAGGCGGGACGGCCCAAGCGAAGGTCCTGGACTTTGGTTTGGCCAAGCTGGCGCGGGAAAAACGGGGGCTGGGTGCTAGGGGCTGGGGGCTGGGGAAAGAAGCCCTGCAAGAGGTGCCAACCGCGACTTACGGAACCGTGGAGGAGCAATTAACCAGCCCGGGCGCGGTGATGGGAACGGTCGCCTACATGTCGCCGGAGCAGGCGCGTGGAGAAGAAGTCGACGCCCGCACAGACCTCTTCAGCTTCGGGGTGGTGCTCTACGAGATGGCGACAGGTCACCCGGCCTTTTCCGGGACAACTCCCGTGCTCATTTTTGATGCGATTCTGAACCGCCCGCCCACCTCGCCAGTGCGGCTGAATCCCGACTGTCCTGCCGAGTTGGAACGCATCATCAACAGGGCGCTGGAGAAACAGCGCTCAATGCGCTACCAGAGCGCCACCGACCTGCTAGCCGACCTCAAGCGTTTCCGGCAGCGGATCATTTCGCGTCCGTCAGCCGCCGGGGCCGTCGCTCAGTGGCTCCGAAAGCCGCAAGTGGCGATTCCGGCGCTTCTTGTTCTTCTCGTCCTGGCCGTCGGAGCAGGATGGTGGATTCATCGAAGTGCCCGGGTCCGCTGGGCCAGGGAAGAAGCTCTTCCGGAGATCGAGCGGCGTATTGGAAACAACGATGTTTGGCGGAATTTGACTGATGCGTACAGCCTTGCGGGGAAAGCGGAAGAATACATTCCGCATGATCCCAAGCTGGCCGAACTCTTCTCAAAGTGTTCCTTGAACATCAACATCACGACTGAACCTTCCGGGGCAAAGATCTATATGAAGGAATATAAGGCTCCAGATAGCGAATGGAAGTATCTGGGTGTCTCTCCGATCAAAAAGATCAGAGTGCCTGTCGGAATCTTCAGATGGAAACTGGAAAAGGATGGCTATGAGACAGTGATGGCAGCATCCTCGACCTGGGACATTGATAGAGAGGCGAAATTAAGTCCAGGTGATCTCCTAAGAGTACTGGACAAGAAAGGCAGCATTCCGCCGGGCATGGTGCGGGTACCAGGAGCGGAAACCGAGGTGGGGAAATTGAGTGATTTCTTCATCGACAAGTATGAGGTAACCAACAAACAATACAAGGAATTCATCAACAGCGGTGGATACAGAAACAGGAAGTACTGGAAACAGAAATTCACGAAAGAAGGAAGGGAACTGCCTTGGGAACAGGCGGTCAAGGGATTCATAGACCAAACGGGTCAACCGGGCCCTGCGACTTGGCAGGCGGGAGATTACCCGGAGGGGCAGGGTGATTATCCGGTATCAGGAATTAGCTGGTACGAGGCGGCAGCGTATGCGGAATTTGTCGGGAAGAACCTGCCAACTGCGTACCATTGGAATATGGCGAGGGGTGGATATACCACACTGATTCAGGTACCTCAACTCGGAGGTTACGCCATATTCGCGCCCTTTAGTAACTTTAGAGGCAAAGGTCCCGTCCCGGCGGGGAGTCTTGCGGGAATAACGTCCTACGGCGCCTTTGACATGGCGGGGAATGTAAGAGAGTGGTGCTGGAACGAGACCCCGAAGGGAAGATTGATCAGGGGAGGCGCCTGGGACGACAACACCTATATGTTCAGTGCGTTGAGTCAAGCTCCGCCCATGGATCGTTCCGCCAGGAACGGGTTTCGGTGCGTTCTCTATCCTGATCTCGGGAAGATCCCCGCGTCAGCGTTTCAGATGGCAAAATCAACGGGCGATCCGTTTTTCGGTGAAACAGTAGATTTTTACAAAAACAAACCGGTCCCGGATTCAATTTTCCAGATTTACAAGGAGCAGTTTTCCTACGACAAGACTGATTTGAAGGCCCGCGTGGAATCGAGGCAAGAAACCTCGGAGTGGATTCAAGAGAGAATAACCCTTGATGCCGCCTATGGCAGTGAACGGGTCATTGCCTATCTTTTTCTCCCCAAGAATACAGTGCCTCCCTATCAAACGGTCATCTATTTTCCCGGCTCTGCTTCCTGTTATCAAAAATCCAGCGAGCACCTCGAAAGTTATTATGAATTCCCGATGTTCCTTTCTTTTATCGTGAAAAACGGTCGGGCGGTCCTCTATCCTGTCTATAAAGGGACCTTCGAGCGCGGAAATGATAGGCTGGCTGCCCTCCTCGAGGGGGACGGGAGTTCTCATCAATACACCGAGTTGCTCATTCAAGATGTCAAAGATTTCAAAAGATGCGTCGACTATCTGGAGACCCGTCAGGATATCGACAGTAAAAAGCTCGCCTATTACGGAATGAGTTGGGGAGGGCAGCTAGGAGCGATCATCCCCGCCGTGGAGGAACGCCTCAAAGCCAGTGTGTTGTTGGCAGGAGGCTTCGGGCAACTTCCGCGCCCTGAAGCAAATCAATTCAACTATGTGACCCGAGTGAAGACGCCAACCCTGATGTTAAACGGCAAATACGACACGCTTTTGCCACTCGAGACATCATCAAAGCCCATGTTTGAACTTTTGGGAACTCCGGCTCCCGACAAGCAGCAGAAAGTGTACGACACTGACCACATCCCCCCCAGAAATGAGTTCATCAAGGAAACTCTGGCCTGGCTCGACCGCTACCTCGGTCCAGTAGAGAAGAGTGCGGGGCCTTGATCGTCACTCCCCACGACCCAGGACATGTCGCGATTTCTGACGCTCCGACCCGTAGCTTTCAGGATTTGTTGCGCCGCATGAACTTCCCGCCGTAGTGCTACATATGCCTGAGTATGCGATTTCGGCGCGAGTTGAAACACTAGGGGGCACGCCAGAGAATCACTTGGTTACAGGCCATCTTCCAGTTGTTCCCTTGGCACGCGCCAGCGAAGCTGCAACCGCCACCTCAAGTCCAGGTAACGCCGCGTTTCGAAAGCAGGCTGATTACTGTTGATACGATCCCCTTCACCCCTCCATCGCCCGCGCGAATAGGTGAGCGCAGTTATGCAACCCGTGCTTGTATCACTTCGCGAGCGTCACGGCGGCAACTCCGAATCCGCCCAGCTTGAAGGTTGATCCCGCGATCGAGCTTGAGGCTGGCGGGTTCGAGCCGGTCGTCAGGTCGATCATTTCGATCTTCCCTCCCCCAGCCTCGGGCAGGCTGATCTCGAATTCTCGATCGCGCTTGTTCACCAGCAGCAGCTTTCGTTCTCCACTGGGACTCACAAACGCCTGCGCCATCACGTACCCCGAGTCGCTGGAAGCCTCCACAATCTTGTCGCCGGGCCGGAAGTTGTCGAGGATTAACTTCAGGACCCAGTATCGCGGGTTGGGTTGAGCAGTGTCCCAATCAAGCATGGCGATGCTCGGCCACAATCCGGGACCACAGGGTATGCCCGATTCGCCGGCCGCATCGATTCCGAGCCGCGCCAGTCCCGCGAAAACATAAGCGTAGGTCGCCGCCGAGAGACTCCAATAGGAGGGCCGGATGGGTTTGAAGACGTAATCGGGGCTCGTCTGCGACCAGTCGTCAGGAAGCATCGTTCCGATCTCATTGACCATGGTGCCCGTCTTCGGTGATAGCATCTTTCGGATGGTTTCAATGTAACCGACGATCTCCAGGAACTTGTCAGCTTGGTTGAAATACGTGAACTGTTGAGCTTCCGGAGGTTCGTCCGCGTTCGGCACGGCGTAGAAATGGCAGGAGATCATATCGAGTGGAATCCCAGGTTGGTGATGCTGGGGATTGAGAAAATAGGTAAGGTACTCCGGATGTCCGACGATATAGGAATGTGAGATGCCTACAAACTTCGTCTGCGGTGAGACTTTATGAATGGCTTGCACCACGGCGTCGTAAAGCTTGGTGTAGGTTTCGGCGCTAAACCCGTGCTCGAGGTCGGGTTCATTGAACACTTCCCAATAGTCCACCTTGTAGTGATGTCCTGATGGGTGCCATTTCCCCAGCTCATCCGTAAAGCCGCCTTTCACATGCCAGGCGACAAGGCGCTCAAAGTAATCGGCAACCTCGCGAAAAGTGGGATCGCGGAGCTCCGTACCCTGCCCGTAATGCCACGCTTCTTTCCTCGGATCCGCAGGGTAACGGACCGGTTCGGCCGTCTTGAACATCCATGCCGGGATGGTGGTGAAGTTCAGCACCACGGGATGCCCCTCGAGCGCTTTCATGACATCCTCGGTCACCGGATCGATGAGAGAGAAGTCCCATGACGTTGTGGTGGCAGTGGGGGGGTCCAGTTCTGCGACGCCGAGGTGGGGATAAACGTACCCCGCTCCTGTGTACCGCACATCGTCAGCACCAAGATCCCTGACCCTCTGAAGTATTTGATCGTGAAGCGGGGCGCCGCGCATCAAAGCTGGCGACGCGCCTACCAATAGAGTCGGCGTTGTCTGCGAAACACGGATGACCCGGTCCCAGTGAACCTGAACCTTGACGGGCTGTTCTCCCGCCCAAATAGTGGAAATGCCGAAGAACAGAACGAGCACGAAAGCGGAGGTTACACGTGCAGCACTCAGGAGGCCCTGCAGGAGCCGAAGCCGTCGCTTTCCCAGATGTCCCAACTGCCGGCGGTGGAACTCCTCGATGGGCCCATCGAGTTCGGCGAGGATTCGCAAACCTTCGGGGGCGATCCGCACCGTGATTATGCGCCGGTCTTTGCTCTCGCGCGCCCGCACGATAAGGCCACGCTTTTCCAGGCGATCCAGCAGGCGAGTGATATCCGGGTCGTGGGTGATCATGCGCTCCGCCACCTCTCCGCAGCACAGGCCGCCGGGTGCGGCGCCGCGAAGAATCCGCAGCACGTTGTATTGGGTGCCGGAAAGCCCCGAGCGCTTAATCGCCTCCTCTGCGCCGCGCGCCAGGAGGTCCGCCGTCCGCTGGAGGCTGAGATACGCTTCCTGCTCCAGGCTGCGTGAAGCCCTGTGTGACTCGGTGGTGCTTTCTCTTTTTGCCATGCTTCAACTATATGCGTTATAACAACTATTGTCAAGAGGAATAGTCAATCCCGTGAGTCTTGGTCTGGTCTACGCTTTTTCCGAGACTCCGCTCGGAAAAGGTGGCTGGCGCGAAGCGCTTTGGAGTGCGGCAGCTTGCTGCCGCTTTTGCGGCCCGAGCTTGCTCGAGCCGCTGCCGGAAGCAAGCTGCCGCACTCCAGAACTCGCTGGGTGTTGCTCGCCAACGAAATCCCACAATTAGTTCAGGAAGTACGTGCGGTAGAGGGTGTCCCGTTTGACGGGACGGAAACCTGCCTCCTCGATGAGGCGGCGGAGCTGGTCCTCGCTGGAAGTGCGGCTGACGCCGGCGGCGCGAACCACGTTCTCCTCGATGAGGATGCTACCCACATCGTTGCCGCCGAAGCGCAGAGCAATCTGGCAGATCTTGTGGCCCGGGGTAAGCCACGAGGCCTGGACGTTGAGGATGTTGTCCAGATAGATGCGGGAGACGGCAAGCGTTTTCAGGTAATCGACGGCGCTGGCTTCCTCCTTTACGAAGTTGCCGAGCGAGGTGTTCTCGCGCTGGAAGAGCCAGGGGATGAAGGCCGTGAAGCCGCCGGTTTCCTCTTGCAGTTGGCGGATGCGCGCGAAGTGGTTAATGCGATGCTCGAGCCTTTCTCCGCAGCCGAACATCATGGTGGCGGTGGTGCGCATACCGAGCTGGTGCGCGGTGCGATGCACCAGGAGCCACTCCTCAGTGGTGCACTTCAGCCGCGCGATGCGCTGCCGCACCTCGTCGTCCAGGATTTCCGCCCCGCCGCCGGGGATGGAATCGAGGCCGGCATCCATGAGACGCATAATCGCGTCACGAACATTCATGCCGGAGACTTCGGCGATGTTCAGAATCTCCGGAGCGGAGAAGCAATGCAAATGAAGGACGGGGTAACGCTGCCGGATGCTGGAGAGTAGGTTCTCGTAATAATCGATCTTGAGGTCAGGGTGAAGGCCGCCTTGCATGAGGATTCCCGTGCCACCCGTGGCGAGCGTTTCATCGATCTTCTCGAAGATCGACTCGAGCGGTTGGATGTATCCCTCAGGCGAGCCCACCGGCCGGTAGAAGGCGCAAAACGAGCAGTACTCCGTGCAAACATTGGTGTAGTTAATGTTGCGGTCAATGATGTACGTGACCACACCTTCAGGATGGAGCCGCTTGCGCACGGCGTCAGCCTCAAATCCGATGCCGAGCAAATCATCGGACTTCAGCATGTCGAGAGCTTGCGCAGGAGTTAAAGCCATTGCCAAAGTCCCTCTCCGTCGGGTGAATTTCCGCAGGGCTGGTGGAGTGACCAATAATTGGGTGGACGCTGTAGCGCCGCCGTCCCGGCGGCATTTGCCGGTCCCGCCGCGCGGAACCGGTGCTGCGCCGGACTTCAGACGAAGTACATTTCCTTTTCGACCAGTATGATGCCCGCCTCGCGCGCCAGCTTGAAAAAGAGGCGCAAGCCCTTGCAGTTCTCCTCATCCAGAGAATAATCGATATTCTCGGTCAAGTAAACCTTAACATCCGCAGGTTCCATATTGAGCTTCAGCGCGTATTCAGCGGCGATGTCATCAATGTGAGCAAGGCCGAACTCTCGGGACTCCTCGAAGTCTCCCCGGTACTTGGAGAGGTTCTTGTCTTCATGGCCCGCCCAGAAGGCGAAGACGAACGGCAATCCCGTAAACTTTTTCCATTCCGCGGCAAGGTCATAAACCTTCGCCGAGCCGCGATAGGTGAGCGCCGGATCGCCGATCACGAGTGCCGAATCAGCGCGCTTCAACATCTCGTGCGGTCGCGGGGCGGAGGGAATGAGGTTGACCGTGCGCGAGTAAAACTTGCCCAGCAGGATGCGAAGAAACGCTACGGAAGTTCGCGAGGAGGTGTCCACTGCAACGCTTTGGATTTTTTCGATAGGGACTTTGCTCAAAAGAAGTACACTACGGACGCGCGATTTCGAAGCGATGGAGATGCCGGCGATAATTTGCATGCGGTCCATGCGCTGGTACTCGATGACGGGGATGATGCCGATATCTGCATTCCCGTCCCGCACCGCGTCCGCGCAATGGGCCGGAGTGGCGAACTGGAGTTCGTACTTGCCCTGCTGCTGGCCATGGAGCATGCCCCAAATCAGCGGCACGGAATTAAGGTACTGAACGACGGAGATTCTGAGCGTAGACATATAGATCACAGCCAAATGGAAAACACAATTCTATCCCAACGTGCGCTTCTGTCAAACTCCACGCGGGCGGATATGACCCGAATTAGTAAATTGGACTTGTGGCCGTGCTGCGCGGACGCCTCGGACGTCCATGACTGTCATCCTGAGTCCGTCGGCTGACGGACGAAGGATCTCGGCAGTTCGCGAGAAGAATCCACTGGCCGGAGGTACAAGCAAACTGCGGGGATTCTTCGGCCCCCAAAGAACGGGGTCCTCAGCATGACACGGGGCATGGCCGGATTCCGAGCCGGCGCTTCGAGGCAAAACTTTTCTTCTTGCTTCCGCATCTCATGTTCTGCGATTTTAGAGGAGCGCCAGCACCGATGGCGAAGGGTTGGGTCGGCGGTCCGGAGCCGTGGCGTGTGTGTAGAAAAGGCGCAAGCTTGGAAAACAACTCTGCGCAAGGTGGTAAGGAAACTTGAGCGACGAGAACACCCAATTCTGGCTGGGGCTGACGAAGCTCGAAGGTCTGGGCGTACGCGGCGCGCACAGGCTGGTGGAGCATTTCGGTTCGCCGCAGGCCGCCTACATGGCCTCGCTGACGGAGCTTGAAAGCTGCGGAATTCCGGCGCGCGTGGCGCAGTCGATCTTTGCTCAGGCGGGATTGAAGGAAGCCGCCAGAGACCTCGAAGCCTCCGCCAAAGCGGCTTGCCAAGTTGTGGCGTACTCCAGCGACGATTATCCTCCGCGGCTCAAACAAATCCCGGACCCGCCGTTGGTCCTCTATGTTCGTGGGGATGTCAAGGTACTTTCGCGTTATGCGCTGGCGATCGTCGGCACGCGGCGGCCGACGGCTTATGGCGGCCAGGTGGCGCAGCGGCTGGCGCACGACCTCGCGCAGAGGCAGTTGGTAATCGTGAGCGGGTTAGCTCGGGGTATCGATTCTGCGGCGCATCGCGGCGCCCTCGAAGCAGCGGGAAAGACCGTGGCGGTTCTGGGCTCGGGGATTGACGTGATTTATCCCCGCGAAAATAAGCGGCTGGCTGAACAAGTCACCGAGTGCGGCGCATTGATTTCGGAATTTCCGCCCGGCACTTCACCCGCTCCCGAGAACTTTCCCATTCGAAACCGCACGATCAGCGGACTTGCGCTAGGCGTAGTGGTTGTGGAGGCGGCGGAATACAGCGGCTCCCTGATTACGGCGCGCCTGGCCCTGGAGCAGAACCGTGAGGTGTTCGCCGTGCCGGGCAACATAACTTCGGCGCAGAGCTTCGGCCCCAATCACCTGATAAAGCAGGGCGCCAAGCTCGTGGATGAATGGATGGATGTCATCGAAGAGTTCCCTGCGGAAATTCGCATGCAACTTCTCCCTCCCGTGGAAGCATCGGATGAAGCTGCAGCTCAACCTCAGACGGGGTCGCTTTTTGAACAGTCCTTGACGCCGGACCAGAAAGCGGTGTTTGATGTGTTGCGCGCCGACCAGCCCCTGTTTGTGGATGCGGTACTGACTTCGGCGTCGATCCCACAGCCGCGGGTGATGACAGCTCTCCTGGAGCTTGAAATGGCGGGAGTGATCCGGCAGTTGCCGGGGAAGAATTTTATCCGGAAACTCTAGGAAAGTTTTTCTATGGGTAAATCGCTGGTCATTGTCGAATCGCCGGCCAAGGCAAGAACGATCAACAAATACCTTGGATCGAACTATCTGGTGAAGGCCTCGCTGGGGCACGTGTTGGACTTGCCCAAAAAGGACCTGGGCGTGGACCTCGCCAACAATTTCAAACCAACCTACATTACGATTCCCGGCCGGAAGGCTATCATCTCGGAGTTGAAGTCCGCGGCAGCAAAATCAGATGCCATTTACCTGGCTGCCGACCCGGACCGGGAAGGCGAAGCCATCTGCGCCCACTTGCGCGAGTTGCTGAACGGCAAGAAGCGAAAATTCTTTCGCGTACTCTTCAACGAGATCACTCGCGACGCCATCCTCGAAGCTTTCAAGATTCCGGGAGAGATTGACTCCAAGCTGGTGGACGCGCAGCAGGCGCGGCGCATTCTGGACCGTCTGGTAGGCTACCAGGTGAGCCCGCTGCTTTGGGACAAGGTGAAGCGGGGAATCTCGGCGGGGCGTGTCCAAACCGTGGCCTTGCGCTTGATCGTCGAGCGCGAGCGGGAAATTCAGGCCTTCCAGAAGAAGGAATACTGGACCATCAGCGCCCGCGTGGAAGGCAAGAACCCTCCGCCCTTCGACGCGCGCCTGGTGAAGTTCCGGGGCAAAGACCTGGAGATTCCCGACCAGGCGACAGCCGACCGAATCGTCAACGCGATTAAGGCTGCGAATCTGGTGGTGGAGTCGGTGACCACCACGGAGAAGCGGAAGTATCCGGTGCCGCCGTTCATCACCAGCAAGCTCCAGCAGGAAGCCGTCCGCAAGCTCCACTTCCCTGCCAGAAGAACCATGTTGCTGGCCCAGCGTCTTTACGAGGGCCTGGAGATTGGTGACGAAGGCTCGGTCGGCCTCATTACCTACATGCGGACAGACTCCACTCGTGTGGCGGAAGGCGCCCTGAGTGCCGTGCGCGGTTACATCCTGACCACTTTCGGGAAAGATTATCTTCCCCCTGCACCCATACACTATAAGAGCAAGAAAGGCGCCCAGGATGCCCACGAAGCCATCCGGCCAACCGACGCGACCCGAAACCCCGACTCCATCAAGAGGTACCTCAGCCCGGACGAGTTCAAATTGTATAAGCTCATCTGGCAGCGTTTTGTGGCCTCGCAAATGACTCCGGCGGTCTTTGACCAGACCACGATCGACATCTCTGCCGGCGACTACTTGCTGCGCGCTACAGGCTCGGTGGAGAAGTTCAATGGCTTCCGCGCCGTTTACGAAGAAAGCAAGGACGAGAAGGCGGAAATGGAGGAAGATGAGGAACTGAAACTCCGCCTGCCGCAGGTTGAGCAGGGCGAAAGGGTCAAGCTGCGGAAGATTCTACCGGAACAGCACTTCACCGAACCTCCCCCACGATTCAACGAAGCCACACTAGTGAAAGCGTTGGAGGAAAAAGGCATCGGCAGGCCCTCCACCTACGCCACCATCCTCTCCATCATCCAGAACCGCGAGTACGTGGAGAAACTTCAGGGCCGTTTTTATCCCTCAGAACTCGGGATGGTGGTGAGCGATCTGTTGGTGAAGAACTTCAGCGACATCTTCGAGGTAGCTTACACCGCCCGCATGGAAGAAGAGCTGGACGAAGTCGAAGAAGGGAAACTCACCTGGACGGAAGCTCTCAGTGAGTTCTACAAGAAGTTCAAGAAAGATTTGCGGGTCGCCGAACGCGAGATGGTGGACATCAAGGGAGAAGGCATCCCGACCGAGGTGAAGTGTGAGAAGTGCGGCAAGCCCATGGTGATCCGGCTGGGACGCAACGGCCAATTCCTCTCCTGCACGGGCTATCCCGAGTGCGATGGAACCAGCGACCTGCCGCCTGAAATGGCTGCGAAATACGCCAGTGGCGGGCCTCCGGCGCCCGAACTCCCAGAACAAGCCTGCGAAAAATGCGGCAAGCCCATGGCCGTCAAGCGCGGCCGCTTCGGATTCTTCCTGGCTTGCACGGGTTATCCCGAATGCCGGAACACCAAGAAAATCGTGATGAAGGAAGGCGCCGCGACGGCCGTCAGCGACACGCTGCTGGAGGAGAAGTGTCCTGAATGCGGCAGCCACCTGGTGCTCAAGCACGGCCGCTACGGGCAATTCACCGCCTGCAGCAACTATCCGCAATGCAAATACGTGAAGCGACAGACCCTCGGTATTCCCTGTCCCGAAAAAGGCTGCACGGGTGAACTGGTCGCGCGCCGCACGCGCAAAGGCAAGACCTTTTACGGCTGCAGCCGCTACCCCAACTGCAAGTTCACCGCCTGGGACAAACCCGTCAACGAACCCTGCCCCCATTGCGGCTATCCCCTCCTGCTCGAGAAGCATAAGAAGGACGGCCCCCCCATCCGCTACTGCCCGAATGAAGCCTGTAAATTCCAGCGGGCGGTGGCGTAAAAATAAGTTGAGAGTCGACAGTCGAGGGTCGAGAGTCCGTTGAGACCTTGGACCTCAACTGTTGACTGCCGACAGGCATACTCCCTTCCGCGCTGCTATAATCACTGGCAGGAAGGGTTCTTGATGAGGGCGGTCACGATCGCCGGAGGCGGGCTGGCAGGCAGTGAAGCCGCCTGGCAACTCGCTGTCCGGGACATTTCCGTTACGCTGTATGAGATGCGGCCGGCGCGCTCGACGCCCGCCCACAAGACGGACCGTTTAGCGGAGCTGGTTTGCAGCAACTCGCTGAAGTCGAACACGCCGGGCGCAGCCTCGTGGCTCCTGAAGGAAGAGTTGCGCCGCTCCGGGTCGCTCCTGTTAAAGCTTGCTAGTGAGTGCGCCGTTCCAGGTGGCGCGGCATTGGCGGTTGACCGAGAGCGATTCTCGGCCTCCGTCACTCAGGCGCTCGCCGAGCACCCACTCGTCACCATACGCCGGGAAGAGCTGCGGGAAATTCCCTCGGACGGTCTTGTGGTAATCGCCACTGGCCCCCTCACCTCGGACGCCTTGACGCGCTGCCTTCAGGCGCTCACGGGCTCCGAAAACCTGGCATTCTACGATTCCATCAGTCCCATCGTCGATGCCGAAACGCTGAACCATGAACGCCTCTTCCCTGCCTCACGCTACGGAAAGGGCGGCCGTGATGACTACCTGAACTGCCCCCTGAACGAAGCGGAATACTGCGCCTTCTATGACGCGCTGC
The DNA here is from genome assembly GCA_050011515.1 of Terriglobia bacterium. Classification (GTDB taxonomy): domain Bacteria; phylum Acidobacteriota; class Terriglobia; order UBA7540; family UBA7540; genus CAVROP01. The sequence continues at coordinate 23,455 of JBEKIZ010000001.1, forward strand.
GAGGCGCGGAGACAGTGCCGGCGCATGAATTCGAAGACCTGAATTACTTCGAGGCCTGCCTGCCCATCGAAGAACTGGCGCGGCGAGGGTACGACACGCTTCGCTTCGGCCCCATGAAGCCTGTGGGCTTGCTCGACCCGCGGACCGGCAAGCAGCCCTTCGCCGTGGTGCAGCTCCGGGCCGAAAACCTGCGCTTTTCAAGCTACAACCTGGTGGGGTTCCAGAACCACCTCAAGTTTCCCGAGCAGGAGCGCATCCTGCGCATGATCCCCGGGCTCGAAAATGCCGAGTTCTTGCGCTTCGGGCAGATGCATCGCAACACTTATATCAATGCGCCAAGGCTGCTCGAGGCCGACCTCAGCCTTCGTGCCGCGCCCAACGTCTTCATCGCAGGCCAGCTTTGCGGAGTGGAAGGATACGTGGAGTGCATCGCCACCGGGTTCCTTGCCGGAGTGGCGTTGGCTCAGCAGGTGGCAGGGGCTGCCTTCACGCCGCCCCCGCGCACGACGGCGCTCGGGTCGCTGCTCCACTATACTTCGCACGCCGACCCCGGCAACTATCAGCCTGCCAACATTTCTTTCGATTTGCTTCCCCCCCCGGAGAACCTGCCCAGGCTCATCGCGCGTGACCGTGGCGCCCGGCGCGCGCGACAATGTGAGAGAGCGTTGGCCGACTTGCAGGAGTGGCTCCACGAGCTTAATAACGTTGTCATTCCGAGCGAAGCGAGGAATCTCGCTCTGAGCCCTTCTTCGACAGACCAGAGCGAGATTCCTCGCTTCGCTCGGAATGACAGGCCAGAAACGGATCCTTGGCATGGATGAACTCATCGAGCGCTACGTCAACTACCTCCGGTACGAGCGGAACGCCTCCCCGCACACGGTGCGCAACTACCGCAGCGACCTCCTACAGTTCCGGGATTACCTGGCGGAGGGCTGCGCCGCCGCCGCTGTTGATGTCAGATCGGTCGACGCTTTGCGCATCCGCGGCTTTCTCAGCATTCTTTTCTCTAGGCAAGAAAAGAAGTCGTCCATCGCCCGGAAACTCTCGGCGGTGAGGGCATTCTTTAAGTTCTTGAAGCGCGAGGGGGTGCTCGCCGAGAATCCTTCCACGCTTGTCTCGACTCCCAAGCAGGACAAAACCCTTCCCAGGATCATGACTGAGGAAGAAATGAACGCTTTCCTCGACGCTGTGGCCGAAGCCACCAAAACCGGAGAGCCCGCCATGCGGCGCGACCGCGCGCTGCTGGAAATGCTTTACGCCTCGGGCCTGCGCGTGAGTGAATTGGTGGGCCTGGATCTCCGCAGCGTGAACTTCGGAGACTGCATGGTGCTCGTCCGCGGCAAGGGACGAAAGGAGAGGATCGTGCCCTTCGGCTCCAAGGCTAAGCAGGCCCTCGAGGACTACCTCCCGGTCCGGCAAAGAATCCTCCAGGAAAGGAAGAAGTCCGGCCAGCAGGCCCTGTTTTTGAATGTGTGGGGGGAGCGGCTCACCACACGCTCCGTGGACCGGTTGGTGAAGAAATACGTCCGGCACTACGGGCCGGCTGTAAAGGTCAGCCCACATTCGCTCCGCCATGCTTTTGCCTCTCACCTCCTCACGGAGGGAGCTGACCTGAGGGCAATCCAGGAAATGCTGGGGCACACCAGCCTGGCAACTACGCAGAAATACACGCAGGTCTCAATCAAACAGTTAATCGAGGTCTACGACAAAACCCACCCCAAGGCGTGAGGCTAGAAGAGCAGGTGTCAGGGGCCAGGTCCCAGGGGTCAGGCGCCAGGGGGCAGGTGACAGGTGCTAGCCCGCATTTCTCACCACGGGTCTGGAAGGGCGCACACTTCCGCTCTTTCGTTGCCAATCTTCATCCATCTTGAGCTCCACAGACTCGCCTGGGTCTCTTTCATTTCGCGACCACCTGCAAGGGAACGCTGCTCGTTTGGTCGGAACTCGGTCCGACCATGATGTCGAAGACCCCAGGCTCGACCACCCAATGCATATCCTGATTCAGCATCTGAAGGTCGCGCGGCGTGAGCTTGAATTCCACCGTCCTCATCTCTCCGGGTTTCAGGCCGAGGCGCTGGAAACCTCGGAGTTCCATCACCGGACGCGTCACCGAGGCCACGCGCTGGTGAATATACAGCTCCACGACCTCATCCCCTTCCCTGCTGCCGCTATTGGTCACGTCCACTCTGACTGTAGTCTCTCCGCCCGTGCCGATCGCCGCGGGATCGACGCGCAGGTGGTCGAGCCGGAAGGTGGTGTAACTCAGCCCCCAGCCGAACGGGAATAGCGGCTCTCGGCCGTTGAACAGGTAGCTGCGGTTCAGGGAAGGTTTATGGTCATAATAATCGGGAAGTTGGCCGACATTGCGCGGAAAGCTGATGGGCAGTTTCCCTCCCGGATTGACATCACCAAAAAGCACGTTGGCCGCGGCGGTTCCGCCTTCCTGGCCCAGGTACCAACCTTCCAGAATTGCCGGGACGTGTCCCACGGCGTAGTTGATAGAGAGCGGGCGGCCATTGATCAGGAACACCACGGTGGGCGTGCCGGTCTCCACGATCGACTTGACTAACTGATCCTGGTAGCCGATCAGATCGAGCGAGTCCCGATCCCCCAGGTGATTCTCCGCCCAGGCTTCACGATTAGTGCTTTCGTTCTCACCCACCACGACAATGGCAACATCCGCCTTCCGCGCGACCTCGGTGGCGGCTTGAATGCTCTTCAACTGGGACTCGGGATCCGGGAGTTTGACTTCATTCTGGTACCACGCTGACCAGCCCTGCGTCCCTTCCGTGATTTTGCAGCCCTCGGAGTAAACCACCGTAGCGGCCGTGCCCACGCGTTCACGGATGCCCTCCAGAATGCTCACGCTGTGCGCCGGCTCCCGGCTGTAGCCACCCAGGTGGACATCCGCCGCGTTGGGACCGATCACCGCGATGGTCTTCAACTTCGCCAGGTTCAGGGGCAGCAGATTGCCCTGGTTTTTGAGAAGCACGATGGCTTCCTGCGCGGCCTTCAGCGCCAATTGCCGATGCTCGGGACTGTTCGTAATCCGCTGCGCGTAGTCAGGATCAACATAAGGGTTTTCAAAGAGCCCCAGGCGAAACTTCGCGGCCAGGACCCTCGCCACGGCCCGGTCCACTTCACTTTCGGGAATCCTTCCTTCGCGCACCTGATCGATCAGCGTGCCAAAGACCGAACCGTCCGAGAGATCGTAATCCACTCCGGCCGCCAGGGCCTGACGGGCCGCGTCCGCATTATCGGCAGCGATGTGATGCATCGTCACCAGCATCTGGAGCCCGCCGCCGTCGGAAGTCACGTAGCCGCGGAATCCCCATTCCTGGCGGAGGACTTTGTCCAGCAACCAGGAGTTGACATGCGAGGGAATGCCATCGATCTCGTTGTACGAGGCCATCACGCTGCCGACCTGGGCCTCCTGCACCGCAGCGCGGAAAGCCGCCAGAAAGGATTCGCGGATGACCCGCTCGGAGTAGTTAGCAGGCGCCATGTTGGTTCCCCCTTCCGGTTCTCCATGCACCGCGAAGTGCTTGGCGGTGGCCAGAACGTGGTGCCGGTCGATGAGGAAATTCGGGCCCTGCAATCCTTCAATGGCAGCGACGCCGAGGCGCGAACCCAGGTAGGGGTCCTCTCCGTAGGTTTCTTCGGTCCGGCCCCACCGCGGGTCCCGCGCCAGATCCAGCACGGGCGTGAACGCCTGATTATCACCAGCGGAAGCCATTTCGTCGGCAGCGGCCGTGAACACCTGCCGCACCAGTTCCGGGTCCCAAGTACTGGCCAAGCCCAGCGCCTGAGGGAAACTCGTGCTCCCGTTTTCCATGAAGCCATGCAGGGCTTCGCCCTGGAAAATCGCCGGGATGCCCAGGCGCGTTTTCTCAACCTGGTATCTCTGCATGGCGTTGCGCAGAATTGCCGCGTCGCGCGGGCTTATCTTCGAGTCAACGCTGAACATCTTGCGAAAGATCTCGCGCGCGTTGGCGTCAGTGAACTTGCCCGTCGTGTCCAGGATGCCGGAGCTGGCCCCGCGCCGGGGCGCCAATTGCCAGACTTTCTCCTCCAGCGTCATGCGCTTCAACAAATCAGCACCACGCTGCTCAATGGGGAAATTGGGGTTGCGGTAATCAGGAACCGGCGTCTGAGCGAGGGCATTCCCGAGAAATGCAAACAGCAGGAGGAAGCCAAATAGGTAACGCATAGTGTTCTCCTTCGGTAGTTCTGGACGGTCTCTCAATCTGTTTCGGATTGTTTCAGCGTTGGACGGTGACCGCCGTGCCGTTGTAGGAAACCGTTTTATCGACTGTCCCCGACGGGCTCACGCCAATGCCGTGACCCGGCCCCACCCAGACAATATTGAACGTGCGGTGCTCGAGCATGCCTGGGAGGCTGCCTTGGCGCGAGCCGATTGTGAGCGTGTGCTTGGCGTCATCCCAGCGAATGGGAATCGTCTCATACGCGCCCTTCTCGTAGTCGTAAGTAAGGCCATCGTCTTCGTAGAGTGTGAAGTCCGCATCCGCTCCCGGATAGATGCGCAATTCGACGGGGTCCTCCGGTTTTTGACTGCTGTACTCCATCGCTGGCCCCAGGGGCAAAATCGAACCGGCACGCGCGAACAGCGGCAGGGTTTCGAGCGGCGCCGCCGCCATGATGAACTTGCCCCCGGAGAAACTTTCGCCGCTCCAGAAGTTGGTCCAGGTGGTGTTCGGCAGGTAGACGCGCCGCCCGTCCACTCCGGGGTCGGTGACAGGACTGACCATCAGCGCCGGCCCGAACAGAAACTGATCGCCGATGTTGCGCGCCGTCACATCCTCGCGATAATCCATCACCAGCGGGCGCATCAGGGTGTAGCCCGCGTGCGTCACCTGCCACGCCAGCGAGTAGATATAGGGCATCAGGCGGTAACGAAGCGTGTCGTACCGGGTCAGAATCTCCTGCGCGTCGGCGCCGTAGGACCACAGCTCGTTCTGGTTGGTGGCGCGCGTTCCGTGCACGCGCAAGATGGGGCAGAACGCTCCGTATTCGAACCAGCGCAGGAACAGCTCCCGGTAGGCGGGACTGTCGGGGTTGCCATCCGTAAAACCACCAATATCGGTCGTCCAGTAGGGAATTCCGGAAAGCATCAAGTTCAATCCAGCGGGAATCTGCCGTTTGAAGGTTTCCCAATCGGAATTAATATCACCCGACCAGGCCGCCGTGCTGTTGCGCTGGATGCCCGCATACGCCGACCGCGAGAGAATGAAAACGCGCTTCTGGTCGGTCACACTGCGCTGGCCGTCATAGACGGCGGAGGTGGTCATCAGTGGATAGAGGTTGGCGTAACGGGCGCCGCTACCTGCGGCCACCTTGTCACTCACCAGAATGTTGGTTTCACGCCCCTCCGTTTCCGGTTCCGTCGTGTCGAGCCACCAGGCATCCGCGCCAATCTTGAACAGCACGTTGTCCATCAACTGCCAGTAGAACTTGCGGGCAGCGGGATTGAAAGCGTCATACAGGGCCATTCCTGCAGGATGAAAGGCGGCTGCCTTGGTGCGGTCGATAAAGTAACCGCGCTTGTCCATCTCCTCATAGACTTTCGAGCCGGGATCGAAATAGGGCCATACCGAAATCATCAGATGGAAATGGTTGCGGTGCAAGTCGTCGATCATACCCCTGGGGTCGGGATAGTGGTCGTTGAATTCGAAGTCTCCTTTGATTTTCCACCAGAACCAATCCTGCACGAGGTTATCGACGGGGATGTGCAATTCGCGGTACTTGTGCGCCACTTCCAGCAGCTCTTTCTGCGACTGATAGCGGTTCTTGCACTGCCAGAAGCCGTACGCCCATTTGCCGAACATGGGAGCCGCGCCGGTCAGCTCGCGGTAAGCGGCGACGATCTTGTCGAATTCCGGGCCGTAAATGAAGTAGTAATCGATCTGGTCGGCGACTTCCGAGCTGATATAGAGCGACTGCATGAAGCGGTTGTTGAAGCGGCTGCGGGAAGGGTTGTCCCAGAACAGGCCGTAGCCGTTGGTTGACAGCAGCATGGGGAGGGAAATGTTGGAGTTGTCCTGCGCGATGTCCACCGATTCTCCCCGGTAGTTCCACACCCCGGCCTGATGCTGCCCCAGGCCGTAGAAGCCTTCCGGCGAGCCCCACAGCGCCACGAACTCTTCGGCGCGGTAAGTCTTCTCGCCGTTGACCACGACGGGAGTCATCGCCCGGCCGCTGTCCTGCATCAGCCTTTTGCCCGCCGCGTCACTGAAGACAATCACTCCGTCCTTGCGGGCCACGGTGACTCGAAGTTGCGCGGTGCTCAGCGTCACCTCTTTGTCGGTCGATTCCACCAAGAAGTGCGCTCGAGGCCAATTCGTTTTGATCACAGCAAGATGCTTCACCTCCGGGAAAGAAGGTGTGGGCGTATAGAGAACGCGGACGATGGAATCCGAGCAGACCTCCAGCCGCATTAGGCCGGTCTGCATGGTGAAGAGCACGCCGTCGGATTGCCTCTCGATACCCTTGTCGGGATTCAAGGGATTCCATTGCGAAACGGCGTTCGGCGCCAACAACAGCAGTGATAGTAGAAGGGCGTATTGTTTTATTCGTGTGATCATTCGTCTCCTGAGTTCACGGAACGGCGGATGCCGGATCCGTGTTTGATCCTGGACTCTTCTTCCGGCAGCTGCGGCAGGTGGTTGGCATGGAACCCGTATCATACGCCAGGTTCGTCCAACCCGGACAGGCTACCAGAACAAATAATCGAACCTCGGTCAAGGAGCATCCCATAGACAGGTTTTGGGCTTAAACTTATGGGTGCAGTGTTACGAGGTCCAAAACATAGGGAGGCGCTCTTGCGTTGCCAGATTTGCCGATTGGGGAGGGCCCCGCACCCTGCGGCATTAATGTTTTCCTCATTGCGTTCTTCGATCGCGGGACTTGGTCTTTTCGGGGCGCTATCCATCCTGACCTTCGCCCTCGTCACCTTTGCGCAGGGACCTGATCCCGCCCAGCTCTTCCAGGATGCGTACGCGGCCCAGCAGCGCGGAGAGACGACGGTGGCCATACGCAAGTATGAGGAACTCATTCGACTTCATCCGGACATGACCGCGGCGCGCGCGAACCTGGGTGTCGTACTCGCCTCTCTGGGTCGCTTCGACGAGGCTATCGTCCAGTATCGTGCCGCACTCGAGCAAGTCCCCGGCAATCCGGCCCTCCGCCTCAACCTGGCGCTCGCTTACTACAAGAAAGGTGATTTTCCCCTTGCGGCTGGCGAGTTCAGCTCTCTGCACGAAGCTGAGCCCGGCGACGTGCGGGTCGCCACGTTGCTAGGCCAATGCTATGTGCGGCTGGGCCGCGACGCGGAGGTCATCTCCCTTCTGATGCCCTTCGAGAAGGCTAACCCCGGCAATCTCGACCTCGAGTGGGCACTGGGATCGGCGCTGATTCGCTCCGACCGCACCGAAGAGGGCGCGGAGCGAGTCGAAAAGGTCGCCGAGCAGGGACACAACGCCGAGGCGTACATGCTGGCTGCGCAGTCGTATCTCAAGCTCGCTGCCTTCGACAAGGCGCGCCGCAACTTCGACGCGGCAATGCGTCTCAACCCGCATCTGCCCGGCCTTTACACCCTGGGCGGCATGATCATGGACAATTCCGGCGATTCCCAGGGGGCGGCGGGCGCCTTTCAAAAGGCGCTCGAAGCCAACCCCAATGATTTTGAGGCGCGGCTGCGTCTTGGCGCAGTTCTCTACGACCAGCGCCAGTTGGATGCCGCCAAAAAGCAACTCGAGCGGGCGGTCGAGCTCGACCTCGCATCGGGGGTCGCTCGCTATGAGTTGGCGCGGGTCGAACGCGCGCAGGGTCAGCTCGACGCTGCCGTGAAAGACCTTGAAAAGGTCGTGCGAGCCGAGCCGGACTGGCTGCCACCGCACATTGAGCTCGTCGCCCTTTATTACCGCCTGAAACGGCCGGAAGATGGTGCGAGGGAGAAGCGGATCGTTGACCGACTCAGCGCCGAGGAGCAGCAGCGCACCTCCAAGTCCCGCATTATCGCCCCGACGATTCCTTCACATTGAGCACGCGGTCGGCGGCCACGTCCCGGAGTGTCTGCACGATGCCCGACGGCCAGCGGATCTCGACTTGTTCGGCCTGGTCCTCCGCGCCAAGCCCGAAGTGCACCGGTCCGTGGCTGGACGAGGCGTAGCCGACGCTGGTGGTCATGTGATTGTACTGCGCCCCCGCCCTCGTCACGACTTTGACCACGGCGCCGATCCCGTCGCGGTTGCTCTTGGTTCCCTCAAGCTGAATGTCTAGCCAGTGCCCGGCGCCCTCGGTTCGATTCATCCAGATCTCAGCCTCCCTTCCCAGCGCGGTGACCACCACATCGACCCGGCCGTCGCCGTCGAAGTCGCCGAAGGCGCAGCCGCGGTGGCGCGCGGGGGGAGAGGCGTTCAGCCCCGCTTCCTCGGTCAAAGCCTGCCATTTCCCGCCCGCACCCAGGTTCCGAAAGACGGTGTTGTACTGCTCGATCTCCGTGCCGGGTTTCGGCAGCGCCTCGACATGTCCGCGCGTCACGAACAGGTCCTTCCATCCGTCGTTATCAAAATCGAAGAGGCCCGGGCCGTAGCCGCTCATCGACCGGCTGAGCTCTCGCATCCCGCTTTCGTAGGTAATTTCCTCAAACCCGCGTCCGCCCATGTTGCGAAAAATAGGAAAAGTCTGATTATTCAGGGCCACGGTCACGATATCCGGGTAACCGTCGTTATTGAAGTCCCGAAAATCCAAACCCATCCCCGAGATGAACGCCCCGTCTTCGGCTAAGGCAACGCCTTCCTGAAGCGCCACTTCCTCGAATTTCTGCCCGGTGTTATGAAACAGGAAGTTGTAGTACGCGTCGTTGGTCACGAACAGGTCAGGCCGTCCGTCCAGGTCGTAGTCGGCCATGCCCACGCCCATGCCCTTGCCCACGTGAGCGCGAATGCCCCATTCCTCCGATACATCTTGAAAGGTTCCATCGCCCTTATTCAAAAATAGCTGATTGGGCTGGCCCTTGTAAAACCTCGGGCTGCAATAATCATAGGTATCGGCGAAGCCGCAGAGGGGTTCCTTCTGGCAATCCCATTGCAGGTAGTTGAGCACGAACAGGTCGAGCAGGCCGTCATTGTTGACGTCCACCCAGGCTGCGGTGATGGTCCAGAGCGGGCCGTACTCGGGGTCGTTCCAGCGGTCCAAACCCGCCTTGGCGGTGACATCGGTGAACGTTCCGTCGCCGTTGTTGTGATAAAGGGTGTTGCGGTGGACGCCCGCCACGAAGAGGTCGGGATATCCATCGTTGTCGTAGTCGCCGACGGCCACGCCGTTGTCATATCCGCTGCCCGCCAAGCCCGCCTGCTGGGTGACGTCGGTGAACACCCCGTGACCGTCATTGCGGAAAAGCCGGTTCGAGAACTTCGGCGAGTCTTTCTTCAACGTCGTGATATTCGCGCCATTGGTGAAGAAGATGTCGGGGCGGCCGTCCTTATTGTAATCAAAAACGGCGACCCCGCCCGCCATCGTGGCGGGAGCGTGGGGAGTAGCGAGGGTTTCATCACTCTCGTGGTGGAAAGGCGCCCTTTGCAGTGAGAATCGAATCCGGGGAGACGAGCCGCTGAGAGCACGCTGAAAAGCGCGGCTCCGGGCACGCGGCATCCAGAATGCCCCCAACAGCGCCAACATCTCACGCCGCGTGAAGGTGCGCCGAATTGTGGGCAAGGTGAAGCCGTAGTTGCCGATAATCAAGGTAAATCCTCTATTTCAGATGGTGTTGGTGGCACAAGTGTTGACCTGAATCCGGCGTGAAAGAAACTGCTAAGAATGCGGTTTCGCGCCCCGCGGGGCATTGTGCTGAAACCCCACTCTTCGTGGGGTCTCAGCGTAAGGCGCAGCATACCTGTTTTGCCGGCTTTCAGCAAGCCTTCGGCGAGTTCTTATTTAGCTGGTGATGCCGGATTCAGATTAAGTCGTCCGCCTTCGGGCAGGGCCTAGGGGACATCGTCCGGGTGCACCGGTGTGGGTCACTCCCGTCAAGGCTTGCTGGTGGAACTGGCCCTCACTTCCGGCTCGGCGCTGGTCACGCCGCCACTCCGCAAAACCTCCGAGATCTTCTTAGCGCTAGTAGCGTACGGCCCTTGCGGGCTTAGGCGCAGGTAGGTGTCAACCTCGGCCAGAGCCTTCCCGTATTCGCCCGTCTTCAGGTATGTGTTGGCAAGCTTGGCGTGAAACTCCGCCGGCATATCAGGATGGAGTGACTGCGCGGTAAGAAAATCCTGCGAGGCCTTTTGGTATTCCCCCCTGGCAAAATGGACCGTTCCGAGCTGATAGTGAGAGAGCCAAGCATTCGGCGACAGCCGCAGCACCTCGCGAAGAATGGTCTCGCTGTCTTGGGGCTTGTTCTCAGTCATATAAAGCCGCGCCAACGAGTAAAAGGCATCCAAGTAGGTGCCGTCACAGTGGATGGCTTGCTTGTACCTGTCCTCGGCCCTATCCGGTTTGTGGTCGGCAAGATCAAGTTCCGCGAGAGCGGCCTGCGCTCGCGCGAAGCAGGGGTATTCTTCGACTGCTTTTTCGAGGTGGTTCCGCGCTTCTGTCAGCTTGTTCTCCCGCCAGGCGTGCGTTCCCTTCTCAAACTCCTTGCGGGCGTTTTTCGGAGCCGCCTGATCGGTCAGCGAGGGCAGAGCACTGAGGTTGACTTTGGATTTGTCAAGGGGCAAAAGGACAATCCTGACGCTGTGAAAGGTGATCCAGCCATCGCTAAGGTCGAGAGACTGCTGGTAAGGTTGAAAGTCGCCATCCTTCACGGATAGGCTGTAGTTCCCGGCGAGGAGCCCAGCAAACTCAAAGTTCCCGCTCGAATCCACCGGACGGCTCATTATGGGCGTGCCCTCCTGCGTCTCAAGCGTAACGGTCACCCCCACAGGGATCACCTGCCCGTCCCTGGTTTGGACCTGACCACGCAAGGTGATGTTGTGCAGGAAGGCACCCTGCTGCCCGGGGGAGGCGGACGCTGCAGAGAAGAGCACCGCGCCGCAGACCATTGCTGTCCAAGAAAAAGAACAACTCCGCACCATGGCACATCTCCTTGGCTGGGATTTAGTCTTGTCTACCCTGACTTGGTCAACTTAGCACGAAACGGAACGCAAATCAACTGTCCCCAGTCTGTGGTGCCTGGCTGCTCGCGCTCGTCAATCAGCAACTCGGTGCGAGGTGTGGCGCCGGCGAAGGTCCACGGGTGCTTCTCCGCCCCGCCTCTCGGCCGGAACACATGACAAAAAAAAGGGGGGATGGCCGAAGCCATCCCCCGCTTGCCGTGCTAGTCGTTCCGGTCGCCTCAGAAGTAGTACTTGAGACTGAGTTCCATTACGCGGCGACCCGTCGTGTACAGGGGCTTGCCCGTGAAGTTAGTGTTCACGTTGGTCGGGCTGAGCGTCCCGCTCTTGTTAAAGCTCAAATCCACGTCGCTGTTATTCAGGGTGAAATCCGGCAGAGGATGGTTCAGGAAGTTGAAAGCCTGGACGCGGAATTGGATACTCTGCCGCTCGGTGATCTTGAAGTTCTTGTACAGACCAAGGTCACTGTCGAAGTAGGCAGGGCCTTTGATGTACGGCCAGATGATATTCCCATTCTGCCCCTGCGTGGTGGGTGGGGTAAAGCAGTTGGGATTGAAATACTGGCCGGACGACAAACCCTTCCGAGGATCGCAGGTCAGAACAGGAACGAGGCTGTCAGCGGTAGTGCCCAGAATTTGTGTGGTGCCTTCGTTGCCCGCATACGCCACGTTCAGAGTGCCGCCGGTGTTCGGCTGTATGGGTGAGCCGCTCTGGAGTTGGGTCAGGCCGGAGATCTCCCATCCGTTGACGAACCCCTTGGCAATCTTCTCGCCATATGATTCGCCATGGACCGGCCCGGGGAGGCGGAATACGTACGCGATATTAAAGATGTTCGTGTGGTCGTAGGCAAGCACGCCGTAGTTATTCTTCAGGTTGTACCAGTCGAGGAGGGCGCCATTGCCATTGCCACCGTTGTCGGTTTGGCCGTCGCGGATGCCGAGTACTTTGCTCCACGTGTAGTTCATCATCACCGTGACCCGTCCGGCCCGCTTGTTCCACGAAATCTGGAGGGCATTGTAGTTCGCGTAACTGCCGTGCCCATTGACATTGATGCTCTTGTCGGCGTAATTGTACGGGTCGTAGTCCACCACCGCGCTGCCGGGGACGCCACCTGTCTTACAGCCCGTGGGTGTGTAGAAGGGTGCATTGCAGTAAGCGATCCCCGTCACGGGATCGGGTTTGAAGTACGCGCCCAGCGGCATCTTGTTGGCGACCGACGCGTTGGCGGCGATCAGCTCGTTGCGGCTGGCGTTGCCAGTATATCCGACCTCGAACAGCGAGTTCCATGGCCCGCGCTGGTCAATGAGGAAGTCCCAGTTCGCCGTATAGGGGGTTTTGTTATCGCCGAACGCCATCGCGCCCTCGGAGAGGCCGCTGCTCGATGCGGGAATTGCCCCTGTCGGCGTAGTTGGCAGGCAGGCGCTAGACGAAGTGAGCGTGGCCCACCCCCGAGCACCGCAGGTGGTCGAGAAAATCTGAACGCCCAGCGGAACCTCGGTTCCGTTAACGTCGTTGTACGCGACCTGGTAACGGTAAACGCCGAAGCCGCCGCGCAGGATGGTCTTACCATTTCCGAACAGATCGTACGCAGCGCCCACGCGCGGGTCGTAGTAGAAAGTCGGCGAACTCCAACCCGAAAGGGGAATTTTGGAGTTGATGCCATGCCAGGTGAAACCTGGCAGGTTATTCCCAATGCACGTAGGCCCTACGGACGCGCTTGCGCATAGTGCCGGATCGAACACCGCCACTCCTTCAGTACCCCCAGGAGACCACTGGCCTAGGTGGTCGAGACGGAGGCCGAAGTCCAGTGTCAGCCGGCGGCTTGCTTTCCAATGATCCTGCGCGTAACCCGCCAGCGTGGTGAACCAGAGGTTGTGGACCGGATCCAAGCTATACTGATTGAAGTTCACGGCGTTGCCAAGCAGCATGTCCGCCAGGGGATTCCCGGTTGTAGTGTAAGCCCAAGGATCCCATTCGAAGCTCCCCTGCGGGAAGCCGTTATTGCCCTCCCAAGTACCGTCAGTTTGCTGGTTGCCCCACCGGGCCCAGTAGAAGCCGAATTTGATCGTGTGCTTGCGCACTACCCAGGCCAGGTTATCCGAGAGCGAAGGCACACGCTTGAGAGCGCCGAAAGCGCCGTTCTGAAAACCAGCGGCAAACCCCGGAGCCCAGAACATGGGCATGTAGCCAGGGCCCCAGCCGTCGTCGCTAAAGACGTTCGGGATCATCGGCGCGGTGCCAGCGTTGTAGGGGAGCTTAAGGTTGGCCAACGCTCCAAGATTGGCGGGATTAGCCTTCGCGGGGTCCGCGTCTTTTACGGGGTTAATGAACGAGGTGTAGTTAAACGTCGTTTCGTTGGTCAGCGTGGGTGTGAACACGTGCGTCAGGCTGGTAGACCAGAGGTTGGAGATTTCGATGGCCGGGAAGGCCGAGGGGTAGGGGACGGTGCCGGACGGTATCCACCAGACGCCCAGGTTGTTTTGGTCTATTTCGTGCTGGCGGTTGTAGGAGACGTACAGCCTCGTATTCTGGGTGATGTTGTAGTCGCCGCGCACCTTAATCTCATAGCGATCAACCGGGGGAGCGTTTATGAACTGGTAATCGTACCCGCCATGAGTGGCTGGACTGACGTCGGGCGCCGGGAAGAGGCTCATATAGGCCTGCCCAATCGGGTCGATCAGGTTCGAGGGAATCTGCCCGCCGCTGGATACGATCGACGCCGCGGCGGGAGTTCCGCAGAAATTGGGCCAAGATCCATTGCCGTAAGTTCCGGGCTTGCCTGCTACGGGACCATAGGCGCTGAGATTGCAGGGAGTAGTCGCCGTAGTCCAACCGGTGCTCGCGGGGGGAAGCTGGCTTTGAGTGAAGTTGCCGTTCAGCATGTCCGCAGTGGGCGTAAAACTGTTTAGCAGCGAGCCCTCTGGGTGCTGGATCATGTATTCGAAGCCGCCAAAGAAGAACAGCTTGTCACGACCCTTGTTGAAGTCGGTGAAAGGCAAAAGCACAGGGCCGCCAACAGTGAAGCCGGGATACCAATAATGGTCGATCGGCTTCTTCGCGCCTTGAGACTTGAAGTAGGAGTCCTCGGCGTTCAGGTCTCCGTTACGCATGTATCCGTAAATGTCGCCATGGAGTTGTGATCCCCCACTCTTGCCGGTTGCGTTGACGGTGACAGGTCCGTTAGCGAATTCGGCGTCGAAGGCGGAGGTGCGGACCGTCAGCTCAGCGGTCTGATCCTGGTTGATGTTCGCCGTCTGCGTACCCGTGTTTCCCGTATCGACGATAACTCCGCCGTCCACGGTCAACTGCAAGCCGCCGTAAGGCTGAGTCCCGCTCGCCGAAAACGTGCCGACGGGACCGCTGTTGGTTTCCGTGGTTAGACTGTTCCATGGAGTCTGGCCCAAGCCGTTGGCATACCCCATGCCAGGCAAGATCTTGATGAGCTCCGCCGCATCGCGGCCCTCGATCGCCAGTTCGCTCACCATGTTCTGGTTCAGGGACGTGCTGTTCTCGCCAGTGTCCACCGGCGCCAAGGCAACGGCAGCGGCCACGACTTCGACGGTCGTCGTCGCCCCGGCCACCTTCAGGGCGATGTTCGGCAGCGTTCTGCTGTCGTAGGCGTTTAACACAATGTTCCTTTGCTCCCAAGTGGTGAACCCCTTCGACGAAATCGTCACTGTGTATGAGCCCACCTGAAGTAGCGGGAAGCTGAAGAAACCAACGCTGTTCGAAACGATGTTCTGAGTCGCGTTGGTGGCCTCATTCTTTAACGCCACGTTGGCGCCGGGAATAACCGCGCCTGTTACGTCAACAATGGTGCCGCTCAATGAAGCGGTCGCCACCTGACCGAACGCGGGCAGTTGTAAAGTACTTAGGACTGCAATAAACAGGGCTGCAAAGGCTGCCCCGCATTGCTGCAGATAATGCTTCTTCATGAATTTCTTCTCCCTTCTTCTCTGGTAGGACCCAAGACCGACAAGACTTACACACGCAACCTTCCCTCCCGCCTATACCAAACAGGTGCGCAGTAACACAAGGTTAAACCTGTTAATTTTCCGTCTACTGCTAGTTACTCCAATAACTGGCTTGTTTTCAATACGACGGGGCTGCGGTTTCAACTGTAACGGGTGACGCCGTGTCAAGCTATTTAAGAATGTAATTTTCGCATGAGCCGCCAATCCATCTAAAGTCTTACCCAAGGTCCATGCCTTCTCCGTGTCGTTCAACGGTCAGGGAGGGTTGAGGGCTAGCTAGGACGCGAGGCTCGCGATGGACTGAGCCTCCGCTGCGCCAACTCGTAGATGGCCTCCCGTTTCTCCTCGATGCGGCAGTTCAACTCAAACGCATCCCTACTTGCCAAGATCCTCTGCTTCCCCCGCCGCTCGGCCCGTCGATAACGGACGTAAACGGCTCGGAGGTACTCCCATTTGCTTTGCCGCCCCATGCCAACCCCCGCCTCGAAACTGCTCTCCTGGGTTACCTTGCGGACGGCTTGACGGGTTACATTCTTAAGTGGCTTGGCGGCGCCTCACCAGTAACATTTAACGTGACTCGATGTCTACACTTTACAACCCATGGCGCTCGGTGATATCTTTGTCCCAGCTTTTTGCCTCTGGTCTACGGATATGGCGATGCTGGTTCACAACGACGACGAGAGGGGCGAACTCGAGAATGTTCTCAGTTCGGGCATCTTCGCCAAAGCTCCTGGGCAGGCCAAGCTGCTCAAATACATTTGCGACGAGTACTTCCTGGGTAGGGCCGACCGAATCAAGGAATACAATCTCGCCACGGAAGCCCTGGGAAGAGCAGCGGATTTCGACCAGAACCGAGACGCCATCGTACGGGTTGAAGTCCACCGGCTTCGGAGGAAGCTGAAGGAGTATTACGAAGGCGAGGGAGCAGGGCACGCCCTCCGCATTGTGATTGACCCCGGGCACTATGCGCCGCGATTTGTTCCTCGAGACGAAATGCCTTCGACTGAGCTGGAGGCTGATTCGGGAACTTCCGAAGTCCGCGAAAGCCAGAACTTCGAATTCCCGCAGCAGATGGGCCAGGGAGTTACAGCCGATACCAAGCCGTCGGGTCTTCATGCCTTGCCTATTGCCGTGGGAGGGCTTGTTCTTGCCGTTGTCATGGCGGGAATCCTTCTTGAATGGCGGAA
Organism: Terriglobia bacterium; assembly: GCA_050011515.1. Taxonomy (GTDB): domain Bacteria; phylum Acidobacteriota; class Terriglobia; order UBA7540; family UBA7540; genus CAVROP01. Next base: position 39,745 of record JBEKIZ010000001.1, read on the forward strand.
GCACACGGGGGCCTTGGTAAAGGCATCGCCGGCGGCCAGTCCCTCCTCGTTGGCGGGCTCCCCGGTGGTGGCAGGAGCGTTGGACTCCGTGCGCATCCTGTGCGGTTATCCCAAGGACAAGTATATCGACCGCGCGGGAAATTCCTGGCTGGGTGACCGGTATTATTCCGGGGGCGGGACGGCCAGCCAGCCGCCGCAATTTGTGGCGCGCGCGCCGGATATGACGCTGTACCAGACCTTCCGCTCGGGGAATTTCTCCTACCATATTCCGCTCAAACCCGGCAACTACGAGCTGCATCTGTACTTTGTGGAGACGCACTATGGGCCCGGAAGCCTCTCCGGCGGCGGGGAAGCCAGCCGCCTGTTCGATGTTCTGCTGAACGGGAAGCCCTTACTCCGGATCTTCGACATCATCAAAGACGCCGGGGGGAATAACATCGGGGATGAGCGAGTTTTCAAAGACGTGACCCCGGCTGCGGACGGCTATCTGCATTTGAGCTTTCAGGCGCTCATCGACTCGCCGATTCTGAATGCGATCGAAATCGAGCCGGCGCCAGCGGGGGAAATCAATCCCATACGCATCGTGGCTCAGAATAATTCCTACACCGACCACGCGGGCAACATCTGGAGTCCCGACCGCTATTACAGCGGCGGGCAACTGGCCGTGCATATTACTGCTAAGCCGGTCAGCCGAACCTCGGATCCCAGCCTTTACTCCGCTGAGCGGTACGGCCATTTCAGTTACGCGATTCCGGTCGCCCCGGGCAAATACAGAGTCACGCTACGATTTGCGGAGACTTATTGGGGTGTCGAGAACCGGATTCCCAGTTTGCCTGACCAGAATGGTTCGCTGGAGGGTGGAGCCGGGAGTCGGGTCTTCGATGTCTACTGCAACGGGGTGGTCCTGCTTCGCAACTTCGACATCTTCAACGCGGCGGGTGGGCCCTTCATCGCAGTGGAGAAGACGTTTGATAACCTCGAGCCCAATGCTGAAGGCAAGCTTATGCTGGCTTTCGTTCCTGTGAAGGATTATGCGAGCGTGACTGCTTTGGAAGTCGTCAATGAACCCCATTAAAGCCCGTCAATGCCAATCGGTGCACCAATTAGCGCACCTTCAGATCGTCGTCGCGCGTAGGATATGGCCGCCCTTGCTGGGAAGAGTGCTCACCTGGTTTGGAAAGAAGCGGGCGGCTATCTGGGGAGGCCCCAAGTCCTCGACCTCAGAGTACCCGAGTGCCATGAGTTTGGCTCGGAGCTCGTCCGCTTCGAAGTAGTTCAGCCAGGCTTCGCCCAACTCGGCGACGTGCGTCGCGCGCCTCTCGTGGCTGATGCGCGCTTCCGCCGACAATGAAGCCGGAGGATCGCTGTAGTCGAAAACGACGTGTGCGCCATTCGGAAGACTCGCGATGAAGCGGAGGGTCGACCATACAGCTTCCTCGGTCAGGTAAGGCACGACGCCCAGCCAAGTGAAGAAGGTCTGCTGCGCCGAATCAAAACCAGCGGCCGCTAAGCCCTCGGCCAAAGTCTGGTGTTCGAAATCGATGGGAGCGAAGGTCAGCGAGCTCGGTATGGGGATAGCGGCATCTGCGAGGCGTTGGCGTTTCCAGGCCTGCGTAGTTGGATGGTCAACTTCGAAGATGCGCAGCCGGTCCCGCAATGTGGTGCGATAGGCATAAGTGTCCAGTCCCGCGCCGAGCGCTACAACTTGACGCACACCGCGTTCAACAGCAGCCGCTAAAGCATCCTCCGCGAAGCGCGTTCTCACGGCGATGAAAATTCGCATCCTTCGTCCAGAGGGTCGCTCCTCAACCTTGCGCACTACGGTCTCGGCGTCTTCGCCCAGGATACGCAGAGCAAGTGGATCGGCGAAGATGCGACCCTGTTCTAGGACCTGATGAGCGGCACGGTGAGCGGCTGCGGCCCAGGCCGTCCGGCTTGGCTTTCCCAATTGCACGAATAAAGCTTACTACATCTCAGAAGTTATCTTGCGTGGTCGCTCAAATCCCATTGCCATTGCGCCTGCACAACGTGCAGGGTTGCCGGATACGAATCGGGTCTTGTCATTATTGAGTGTTGCACAATAGAGTGACACAGGAAGACGAGCGTCACTCGTTATTGAGTAGCCTGACTGGGCTTCGCTTCGAGATCCAAAATCAGCAATGACATCGGGTTTTGCCACACGCGGCAGATTGGGTCCGCTGACCGCTGGAGCGGCGGATTGCTTATTTTGGACTTAGTCGAATAGAAAAAAGTACCGTCTGCGTAACGGTATTCGTATAGAGGGGTTATACCCGAGGTTTTCTTCCATGTCACACCCGACTGGTCAGCCTTGCCCTCCCAGGTCCCGCTCTTACCCGTGTTTATCTCCGTCCAATCACCGATGAGCTTTCCACCCCGGAGACGGCCAACGATGCGGTAGCGGTCATCCCCTTGTTTTAGCCGGAACTCAATTCGGCCTTCCCGGTATGTCCCTTCCGTAATCTCATCTTGATCGAGATGCCCCCGAACGATCTCGCCTTCCACTCTGATCTCCAAGGTGAATGGAAACTCGGAACCTTCTGAGTCGCGGGCCGTGCAGTTCCAAGTTCCCGCAATCATTTCGCCGGATTCCTCCTGTTTCGCCGACAATGCATAAAAGAGCGGTTGACCGTACGTGGTTTTTGCCGGTGGCTCAAGGCTCAGGATCATGCCGCGCCTACTCATGGTCGCGAATACAGGAACGAGCCCCTCGCGCTGTCGGTCCGGCGACAGCGCAAAAAAGCCGATCTCCTTGATGTTCTGCCACTCGTTCCGGGATTCAACGCCTTCGCGCAACAGATAACGCGTAAGTCCGTCGGCGCTGGTGACCTGATAAACCGGCACGGGAAGGAACAGACGCGGGTCGTCGAGCGCAAGCCGGTACATGATCTGGTTGTAGTTGTACCGTGGCGTCTTCACCGGCGTGTTGGAGAAGAAGTCCGTGTACGTCGCTTCAAAATAAATGAGCCTTCCGTTTTGCTGGGCAAAGAACGGATGCTGTACTGGCAAGTAAAATGCGTAGCGGTCATGCATCACAACCTTCGCCGAGTAGACCCACGGGCCAAGCGGAGTGTCGCCCTCGGCGTACCAGATTTCTCCAACGTGCCCCTGCACCAGCATGATCCAGCGCTTCCGGTAGCTGTTCCACTCCACCGTGGCGCCGAAAGGCGCAATCGGAGCTCCGGTCTCGAAGTCGCGGAGCTGGATCAATCCCTCTTGCGCCTTCATCTTCCCGGCTGCGATGAGCGCTTGTTGCTGTTTGTAATTCAGAGGAGGGGTGTCGCGCTTCCAGCCGCAAACCAAGCGGCCATCGGGGCCGCGCTCCAGGCTGGCATCGTTCTTGTCCACGCGCGTGCCTTGCACCAGGCAGGTGTACCCTTCGTACTCAGACGGATGCATCAGGTGCGCGAGGTCCGCCTGGACACGCGCTCCCGGAGCAGACTCGGAAGGAAAATACTGATAGTCGTGGCCGCCGCTTCTGACACGGAACGGGCGGCCTTCCAGACGCAACTGCGCATTGAGATCCAATTGCAGAATCGGCTCAAATCTCTGCGTGTCGTCATTGAATAGCACCAGCGTGCGCTCCAGCTCTTCGCCCAGATTCTTCATCCTCCGGCACTCACCGGCCAGGCGTTCCCGGCCGTTTGCATCGTTGACCAGCCCCGCCCAGAAGAGCCACTCCAGGCCATCCCCGGTTGTCGGACACATGGCTCTGCTGAATCCTGTGCTGTCGACGAAATACCGCAGATTCACGCCCCGGCTCGGATCCAGTCCTCCGCGACCCGGCAGTTCTGAGACCGCGCCCGACTCCGCAAAATTTCCGAGAGGATAGGAGACCTTACTTGTGTCCCCGAAGAACCAATACAACTTGCCGTGGTAGGGAACGGCCTGCGCGCCGTCCTGCCCCGCGATCTGGGCATTCAGCATAGGCTGCTGAATGGGAACCCGCTCGCCCACTAGGACGCTGTCGCGATAGATGCCTTCGCCGGTGAGGCGATAGAGCCGCTCCGCCACATTGAGGCGCTTGATCTTGAGCACAGCCGTTCCGCCCGGAGTGGTCTGCAGGCTTACTCCGCGATTTCCCAGCCAGTCCTGCGGGTACTCATATCCGTGGCTCTGAATGGAAAACCACACAGCCTGGTTCATCAAACCCGGTTCATAAAAGGCGACGATACCGTTGCTGTCGGTGTAGTAGGAGATTTCACTCGTCGTGCGAAGCTCAACCAGTGGTACGCCGCGCCCTGTGTCCTGATCAACTACGACGATCTTGAAGTAGTCGGCGAGCTGCTGGGCAGCACTTGCCTGAAAAACCAGCGCAAGCAAAATCGAAAACAAAAGGCACTCAGTCCCTGCTCTCCGCCAACGGGAGGCTGGTTCCTTACTCGGGCTCTGCGCTCTGTCCATGGACTCAGGTCTCTGTGATCTTACCAACAGACCGGGACTCCTGCCCCGTCGTTCCAGCTTCGGAAGAAATCTTTACCCAACCGCCCTCTGCCAAAGAAGCGCCGGGAACTGAAGAGTCTTCGACAATGCCTTGCTTTTGTCAACTTTCTCACCGCTCACGGATAGTTGGAACTCAAACCGGAGGGGTTCCCTGGGTCCCATCATCGGTTGACCGGTTCTTATGTCTACCACTGTTTTGGCTGCGAAGCGCTGGGGAGTCACCGGAGAGTGGACGGGGATTCATGGCCGACCGGTCCACCTCCAGACAGGGGCGCTTGTGATCCTGGTCGCGGCGTTGTTCACCCTAGGCTCAGGGAGCAGGTTGTGATGCTTTTTGATTCTTCGTAAAGGAATCGTACTCTGCCACGGACTCCTGGAACAATGAAGTGAAGAATGTAGGTCTACAGAGCTGGTTGCTCGGAGAAAGCGAGTGGCCAATTCCCCTCACGGTACCCCGAATCATTCAGGGCGCCGGATGCAAATCGTCACACGAGGAAGCGGGAGCGGATACTTTCCTGCACGGTGGGACTGCGACGCATAAGCCATTCCCCAACCTCAGCAGAGGCCTCAAGAAGCATGTTGAAAACAGCCCCTGCAAACCGGAGGCAGGCGGCGAGAACCTTCACACCCAGCCAGACCACCAAATGCTGCACCGCCCTTGCGGGGTCTCGAAGTTCGAAACTGAGGCGGTAGTGTGGCCTGTCCGTACGATACCTCATCAGGACCATCCCCGCATAAATGGCTCCGGCTGCAACAGCCACCCACTTCAACAAGTGGCCAAACACGAGGCTCAAATACGTAACCATTTTCTCGTTTACCTTTCCTTTCTTCAAGACCACTTCTACTAACTTAGATTCGAGTTGGCCGAAAAGGATTCATTGTCTTATCGAACAATAGTTGGTTGTTTTTCATATGGTTAGATCCGCCTCCTCCGACTCGTGGCATGTGGTTTGCTTGCTGGACGGCGACGCGCCTCCGAAATCCAATCTGAACGATAAAGTGTTCGCCACACTTCCGCGCCGAGTGTCGGCTGCCGCATTGGAAAAGACAGTCGAGAGGGCGTTCGAGAATCTGCGCTCACGGGAAGAAAGCCGTAAGACACGGCAGGAACTGCGGCCTGTCGCCTCCGATCCTGGGACCTTGAACAAAATCGGCGTGGCGCTGTCCCGACCGCTTGACGATGGGGCTATTGCAGGGTATATTTGTCCCTATCCCAAACAAAACGGGAATCCCAGCTAAACAAGGAGGAGGACTATGCTCGGAGAACTGATTTCTGAGTCGCGCGGAAAGCGGACGGCAAGGCGAGTGCTTTCGGCGAGCCCTGGATTCAAGGTTGAAGTGTCATTCGAGGCCGACGGAAAGCTCCTGGGGATGGGTGCCCGCACTATCGCAACCTACTGGTCAGAAGCGAGGCCTGACGGAAGCCTGTACGGAGAGGGACAAGCGGTCGTCATCACGCAGGATGGCGAGACCGCCACCTGGAAGGGCCAGGGCGTGGGGAAGTTCCTGGACGGCGGCGCCGTCAGTTATCGGGGCGCGGTTTACTACAGCACCGCATCTCCGAAGTTGGCGCGCCTGAACACCGTCGCCGGTGTGTTCGAGTTTGAAGTGGATGCCGACGGAAGCACTACCTCGAAGGTGTGGGAGTGGAAATAGCTGAAACTCGGTGACAGGCGAAAAGCGCGAAAGGGCCAGAGGCTTTGAGGGGAAGGGGATAAAACCGGACCTGCCTGGTGGAACCCTTTGAATCTCGGTCCCTTTCGCTTTTCACCCTTTTCCTTCTTTTTCCCCTCATGGGCGGCTTGTGACTTCTGCTCGTCGCTACTCGTCACTGCGCTCAGGCTCTGCTGATTTCATCCAGAAGCTGGCGCAGCCGCGCTATGGGCACTTGCGCCTGACCGAAACGGAGCAGGTTGTAGAGGTGAGTAAATTCCCAGACGCCTGATCCGAGGGGCGTCCCCAACAACGATTGAGCGAACTCCCAGGGTGTTAGCGCGGCAGGCTTTCGATAGCCTTTCTTGCGCAGCGTGTTCAGCAGCCTTTGATAAGTCATGGTGGCTTGGTGCGGGCTCAGTGCGAGCTCCCGGCGTCCAAACTTCCACACCCAGAAAAACCGGATGTCGGCCAGCGAAATGCCCTTTTCGCCAGTCACCAAGGCTGCCAGGATGATCACCATTAATAAGAGCATGAAAAGCTTGTGCGACATCAGCCACGCTTCGACGACGTAGGCCACCCGCACCCCCTGATGTCTAAGCTTGTCGGTGCGATCCCGGAATTCCTGCTGGAAATCCCTGGAGGTTTGTTCCACCTGCCGCGCCAGCCGGACTTGATGGCTGAAATCGTAGTTGACAATCCACTCGCTCCAGAAAAGGTTCAAAGCATCGAGGTAATCGTCCCATGCTCCGGCGCGGATGGGATTGGGGTCCGCAGGGGTAGGATCAAACGCAATCCAGCCGTAATTCGGAAAATACACTTCCACCCAGCTATGGGCATCACGAGCGCGGACCACAAAATCCTTGCCGATACGGTTATAAGAACCCGTCTGAAAGCCATTCACCAGCCGCGAGGGGATGTTGAGCGTTCGAAGCATCACGGCCATCGAGGCGGCAAAGTATTCGCAGTATCCTGATTTGGATTTGAACAAGAAACTGACGAGGGGGTCTCCGGGCTCAATGGCTGACGGGTCGAGCGTGTACCGGAAATTGTCTCGCAGGTAATTCTCAATCGCGGTGGCGCGGTCGTAATTGTTCGTGGCAGTCGATGCGACCCTCCGGGCAAGCTCCGAAATCTTCGGGTTCAGATTGGGGAGCCGGAGATACACCAGGCGGACATCATCGGGGTATTTCGTGGAGGCGCGCTGCAACTCCCGGGCCGAAGGAAGCCCTGTCTCCGAAACCACATCGTAAGCCAGAGGCGAGAAGGCATATTGAGGGCTATGCAGGGAGCCTGTCTCATCGACATTCACCAAGTGAAACCGACCCATAACCTCCTGGGGAATAGGGGCGGCGAAAAGCACGTCGGTGGAGAGCGCCGAGCGCAACACATGGTAGCGGAGCAGTCGCCGTGAACGGCTCTGCCAGCCCTCGAGCTGGGGCAGAACAAAGCGCTGTTCGGTGGCCTGCGTAATGGGTATTTGCTCCGTGTTGTCATTAAACCAGTGCGTGCCGTCAAAACTCGTCAAACCCACACCCCGCCATTTCACACCCTGGAATTGCCTGGGATCTCCTTCTAAGGTGACGCGCATGACAACCATAGGGGAACGCAGGATCTTCCGGATGTCTCCCATGTTAACGGAGTCTGAGAAGCCGGTGATGTTCTGCGCCTGTGAGGAGAGCGCGGTCAAGTAGCCTGTCCGGTATCTCGGAATGACGAAAAAGAGAACCGTTGCCAAGAGAAAAATGCCGGCAGCTAAACCCACGGCCGCCCTCATCAGCGCCCCTTCGACGGCTGTCCGGTTCTGTCCAGGTTTTCGGAAAGGGCCTTCCGGCGCACGGGACGCCGACTCCATTCCTTGCTTGATTTCGTAGCTGATGAAGGTCGAGATGGCGAAGATGACGTACAGGGTGAAGAAGATCAAATAAGTGGTGCTGACCGTCAGGATAGCGCTTGCCAGCATCATCATGAAAGATAGGGTGGCGAGGTAACCGTAGTCGCGATAGGTTCGTGCCGAGAAGATTTTGACGACGGTGGTGAACAGAATAAGGTGAACGGTCGCGGCCAGCATCCTGTCCAAAGCGCTCAGGCCCGGCGCGAAGATCAAGAAGTCGAGGGCGTAAAAGAAGATGTAAAAGATGGAAATCCGCGTGACCGTGCGCGGCGAGAGGGAATAGTCTGCCTCGCGAGAGTAGCTCCAGAGCTTCACGGCCAGCGCGCTGGAAACCACCACGATCGAGAGCGTGTCCAACTTGCCCGTCATCGTGAGGGTGATGAATCCCGTAGCCAGGGTCAGCAGCAGCGAAATCTCAAAGTAACGCTGCACGCTAATGTTGGATTGAAGCCTTACCAGCTTGGCGGAATCGAGTTGTGCTGTCTTTGCCATGAGCAACGTTTTGCTAGCGGATTACATTTTAGCGCAAGGCGCATTTCCGACAATTAAAACACCTGCTGCGCGATTTTGCGAGCCAGTTGCGAAATCGCGGCCTGCCGCAGTCTCGAAATAGGAAACCATCGAAGTCCTCTTTTGCGGGGAGTGTGCGAAACCTCCGCCGGGTAAGCATGGACGCGAATGGAGCGGTAAGTAATGCCGTGACGGAGCTCGGCGATGGAGTCCTGGATGGCGACGGAAGCGCTCCCGCCAGCCCCGAGCTTATTGCGTAAGCTCGCCAGCGCCTCGGGGCGGGAGCGGCCGAAGGCGGAGGGGAAATTCCACAGGTCATCTAACAGGCCGTCATCAAGGCCGCGCACCATGGCCACTCGGGCTCCGCGCCGGAGGATAGCAGCAGCAAGGTAATGGGATTCCGCCGCGCGCCTGGGACGCGGCTGGGGGTAGAGTTGGGGCTGGCCGGATTTGTATCCCCGGCACCAGCTTCGCACTGGGCAGGCGGTACATCGGGGAGCGCGAGGCAGGCAAAGGGTTTGCCCCAGTTCCATTAACGACTGGTTGAAGTCACCGGAGCTTCGAGGCGCAAGCAGAAGTTCGAGTTGGGCTTCTGCCGCGCGCCGGAAGTCCAACTGGTGAAGATTACCCTGGAGAGCCGCCAGACGCGAGAGGACTCTGGCAACGTTCCCGTCCAGCAGGGTGTGGACCTGATCGAAGGCAATGCTCAGAACTGCCCGCGCCGTGTAATCCCCAATTCCAGGCAGCGAACGAATTTGCTCGTACTGCTGGGGGAACGCTCCGCCAAAGCGGCGAACCATTTCCTTGGCGGCCTGGTGCAGGTGACGGGCGCGGCGATAGTAGCCCAGTCCTGACCATAGTTGCAGGACTCGCTCGAGTGGGGCGCGCGCCAGGTCGGCTAATGTGGGAAACGCCGCGAGAAAGCGTTGGTAGTACGGGACCACCGTCGCCACCTGGGTCTGCTGAAGCATTACCTCAGAAACCCAGACGGCATACGGATCACCACTCTTCCGCCACGGGAGGGGGCGCGCGTTTCGACGAAACCACTCCAGCAGCGCACTTCGAATCGCATCTCTGTCCTGGCCCGAAAACTTCATCCGTTTGATGCTATCGTTGTCTGCGTTCTGATTGAGCCGAGCTTTTCTGCCGCACGCAGACGAAACGCTCATTCGAGAACGAAGTCCGCCGTGCGTATGGGGCTCGCCCCACCCGCGGAATTCCGGGCCCTTACCTCCAGCCGGTATTCTCCTGCCTGAAGGCTGTCCGTGGGAATCTCCCGTGCCAGGGGGATCAGCGGATTCCCCGAGCGCGCGAGCGCGTTCACAAGTATGGTGTTCGAGGAATACACTTGCTGGTTGGTCTTGCGATTGACGATATTGAAGAGCACCCCCACACGGGGTACCAGACTCGATTGCATCAGGGGTTCAAAAACCTCGACGTAGAACGCGACCTTGTCGCCGCGCTGGAAACGATTGCCCGGCTGGATGAATACTTCCATACCCTGGAAGAGCAGCGGAGTTTGATCCTCGAGGAGTTGTGAATCCAGGCTGGCAACGAGCTGGTCCACGGGACGAAAAGCGTTGCTGAGGGCGGGTCCGCTGAGCTCGAGGTGTTGGCCGTCAAAGGGGGCAATGCTCAACGCTGTTTCGTACTTCCCAAATTTCTCCCCGCCGGTGCTCAGAACCAGTTTCAGCGTGTATTTTCCCGGTGCAACATTGAAGGTGTGCTGATAATTGAATGGCCCTTTGGAAAACTCCTTCAGGTCTTTCTTTTCCATGTCCAGCTTCACCGTATCGCTGAATCGAGCGGCCACCGATCCGTCCTCCCGGTAGGCAATACCCAGCACTTGCACATTGGAATGAAGCTCCTTCTTCCCTTTTTCGAAGTCGATCGCCGAAGCCGGGACCTGAAGCGAAATGTTCACGCGCGCCACGCCCGGCGAACTGTAGAAGTAAGGCGTACTGAGTGAAACAGGGACTTGTCCGGGCTGAGAACTTGCCGCCAGCGCTTCCAGGGTTTTCCCCTCGAGTTTTCCGGCCAGCAGGTCGGGAGACTTCAAGTCGTAGTAACCATTACGGTGGCGGAGTTGCACTCCGCCGCGGGTCACCTTCACTGTGATCTTGTGGTAACTCCCGTCGTGCGCTTGGCTGGGTGGGACATAACCTAGAATGTAGTACTCGTCCAATTCGTTGGCGATCTTATTCAAGCCGGCAAGGAAATCGTTGGTGTTGAATATGGTAAAGCCGCCTGTCCCTCGAGCCAACGCGTCGAGAACCTGCTGGTTGGCGGAAACGCTTTGATCAATCAAGCCCCGGAGGCGGTTCTGCGGGCAAAGAGGATTCGATAGGGCAACCGTCGAGTTGTTACACTGAGAAGTGCCGCCGGGATAATTCGCGTAAGAACCTCCCGAGCCACCGGCATTGCCTCCTCCTCCGCCACCCTTCGTGCCGCCACCACCTCCTGTCCCGCCGCCACCCTTCGTGCCGCCACCACTGCCGCCGCCACCTCCTGTCCCGCCGCCACCCTTGGTGCCGCCGCCAGTGCCACCGCCACCTCCTGTCCCACCTCCACCCCCACGTGCACCGCCAAGTCCTCCGCCTCCGGTCCCACCGCCCCCACCGCCAACTCCTCCGCCTCCTCCGGTCCCGCCGGTACCGCCGCCACCGCTATGCTGCGGCCAGGGGTCGGGCGAACCCGCTAAGGAAGCGAGCAATCCTGGTTCGTGCGGGAATGGCGAATCGAGGAGAAATGGATTTGGCGGCAGCCCTGGCAGGGACGTGAGTGGTGCCTGCAAGCCTCGCACGTCCACCGGGTAGATCGCCACATTGGCTCGACTAGCAGCATCGATCGTGGCATCGAGCTCAAATTGGTGTTCCGAGGTGAGTGGAAAGCCTGCGGAGAAAAGAATCAACGTCTTGCGGCCAGGGACGGCCCCCAGTGTTTTCGCCAAGTCGCGGATGGCCAGAAGGAACGATCGGGCGCCGAAATCGGCTTCAGCCAGGGAAATCTGCCCCATCGACGCAATTCCGGCAGTCGGCGCACCCATGGACGCAATATCGACTGTCGACGTGGATATATTCGGCGAAACCGCAGAGTATTTCACCTCTGCCGTCGCACGCCTCAGCTTCTCTCCGTCCGGGGTGAAATTCTGGACCACTTGGGTTGTCCCTCCAAAGTCCACCACCGCCATCAGGCGTTCCGGCGACGCAGTCTTCTCCACAAACTGGTTTGCGGCCCGCCGTGCCACCATTTGGTCTCCGGCGCTCATGGTGGAGTCATCGAAAAAGAGCACGATATAGCGAGGCTGGCTCGGCCCTTTAGGACCCCGACCCTCCCCGGCGCGCGAAAAGCTGGCAATCACTTGGGGCTGGTTATCCTCGAGGACCTCGAATTCCTTCACCTCCAGATCTTTGATGTATTCCCCTTTCTTGTTGGTGGCAATGACGTCCACCAGAACAAGATTCGCTTCGGCTCTTATGATTTGAGGGGAAGTGGCGGCCACCTGGGGAGGAGCATTCGGCGCTCCCCCGCTCTGGGCAAGAGTGAGAACCAGCCGCGCTCCCAAAATTCCGAGGGCAGCCGGTAGGAGAATATACAAACCAAAGTTGGTTCTTCGACGCATACGCCACCCCCTAATAAGGTATCTCCACCGTACGGTTCAGCCCCGATAATTGCCCAGCCTCGGAGTCCCGGACAATCTGGCGAACCAGGTACGTCCCGGGCTTCAAGTCGAATTCCATCTTTAGCGTTATTCCGGTTTGGTTCAACCTCGCAAGTGTAGCATCGCGAAGTCGAAACTCTACCACTTTCTCTTTTCCCTCCACGTACTTTCCATCCCGGTCGAACAGGACGGTTAAAAAGGTGAGTTTGTTCAGATGGCGATCCTGTTCCTTGCGGAAACGCACGGAACTCAAATCCAAATGAGTAAGCACAGCAAGCCGCGCCTCGGCTTCGTTGACTTTATAAAACTGCGTGTGCACATTGATCGGAAGTTCCTTCAATTCGTCTTGGGAGTAAACTGCCTGTTCGATTTCTTCCTTGGCCTTGGTGGCCACATCCACCGACGCTTTGGGCGCAAAATAGCCACGGCGCGCCTGAATCGTGAAGCCGGCGGGGTTCACCAGGTTGACCTTCAGCTTGTGGAATCGGCCATCAAACTTGAGGTTGCGGGGAGAAAAGGCCAGAACGTAATAAACGTCCGAAAGTGTCCCCACCTGTCGGAAGCCCCTGTCCAAATCGTTGCTATTGTGGAAGAACTGGCCACCCGTATCCCCCGCAAGGTCGGAAAGAACCTCCTCGGCCAGGGAGAATCCCGCATCGATGATCTGTTGTTTCCTCCCCATCAAATCCGGACGGCCGGGGAGACTAATGGTTTGGCGGCTGGCATCACCGCCGGGAATGATGACATACAGGCCCCTGGGGTCCAGGGCGCTGATGACCACGCTGGAGCGCAGCGCTCGGTCCGCGATCTCCGCGATCTGGGACTCCAGGTTGTAGAGGAGAAAACCGGGCGAAAGGAAAATGACGCTGTGTTGCCCGGGCAGCAGCGCGGTGCGGCGAATGACTTGTTCAAGGCCTCGCAACACCGCCTCGGACTGCGTCTCCCAATCATTCAACACCCGCGTTGCCTCCGCCTGCACGATGTTTGCCGCTGTGCTGCTGCACGTTTGCAGCGCGGCGCTGTCGCCGACTTCGCAATCGCACTGGATAACCTCTTGTGTCGCAATATCAGTGGCAGAGGGGTCGTGCTGTTGCACGATTAAGTAAGCCTGATAGTCACCAATATCAGGACAGGAATTTGTATCTGTTGAGATATTGGGCCTCGGTCGGAGCTTGAAAAGGGCTTCGTGGAGCTTGCTGCGGTCGTCCGTGAAGTCCAGGTTGCCCTGGCCTGAGGAGGTGAAGATGCCCGCCCTGTCCGCAGCAGTAAGCGTGGTCGCCAGATACCGGTCGGCGGCATCGCGGGCGTGAGCGATATCTTCAAACGTCATTTGGAGATCATCGAAGTAAAGCGCCTGGAAGTTCCGCGCCGTCGCATTCGCCGCTCCCGCCTCTGAAGCGGCTTCCTCATCCGACTCCTTGCCGGGGGCCGGGCGCGCCACGGCCGAGGTGCGGCTGGAGGATTCGAGGGCGAACTGGTCAATCTCCTGCGGCTTGCCGTTGTCCAATAATCGAAAGTCTTCTTTCCGCAGGCGGGGCACGGGACGACCATTCGAGTCGCGCACGATCGCACGCACCACCACCATGTTGCGCTGCACTTGCACCTTGAACGGGGATTGAACGTCCTGGGTGGCAATTTCCTGTTCACCCGAGCCCTGGCCGGCGGCAGCCGCCGGCACGCCACTGAAAAGCCCCGCCCCCAATAGGCCCACAAATAGTAGCAGTAAGGTGACCCCTATCCCGCCCTGCCAGATGGGTTCCCAGGCACGCACGGAAGCTGGCCCCAAAGGAGTCGGGCCAAGCCCACGGTAGCGCCGCTCGAAAGCGAAGTCCATTTTCGCCCCGTATTTCGCAGACCAACCAAGCTAAGTATCTGGCGGGCCTGTGGCAAAGTCAAGTCAAGGCCCGGTAGTGACTCATTTTGAATTTTGTAGAGCGGAATTCGGTGTTAAACTCTTCTTAAAATCAGAGGGAGATGCGGCTATAATCTGCTCCTATGGATATAGTTCTCTCCCTTCTGGAAAGTCCACTCTCGGCGCTCGTCCTTTGCTTGTTATTGGGGGCGGTGGCCATGAGCGGTAAACTTAGTCAACTGGCCGCGAACTTGTGTTTGGTTGGAGTGTGTATTGTGGGAGGAATTGGAATTCTCAGGGGCGCTGCGCGCCAACCGCGCCTGGCTTTTGGTGCAATTCTGGTGTTGATAGGATTTTGTCTGGTGATAAGTCATTGGATAAGGCCCGAAAAAGAAAATAAGCTGCCGGAGCAGCCACCCCGAAGAGGCACTGAAGCCAAGCCGCAAACAGATTTTAAAGTCGAGTGGGCACTCCCCATTGTTTCCGATACGACAGTGACTGAAGGAAAAATCCGGAGAAAGTGGACAACTTTCTTTTTGCAGGTAGCCGTCTTGAACAAGGGGACTCCAAGTGTCATAGGAAACATTGAACTCATTGTAAAATTCAGAGATGGAAGGCAGTTTAAGGGAATTCTGTTTGTCCCTGACCAGGAAATTCTTACCTTCCCGACACCCGATGGCGGCTCTACTTCTTTTCACCGGACCTCCGCATTTATTACGAGAGCTACGACAGTCCCTATAGCCACTAATGCTCGCGTGTCTGGCTTTGTGATGTACAAGTTCCCCGCAGAGATAAGACCGCAAATGACTCAAGTGGGAACTGTGTATATTTTCACGGTTTGGGATGCAGAAGGAAAAGAGTATAAGACTTACATTCCATGGGTCAACGAACTGGCAACGGAAATAGGAAGAATGCCCGGAGTGGATTAAATGAACTTAGCCTGCATTCGGTGGAAGCGGGTAGCGCAGAGTCTCGCCTTTTGAGACTCTGCGGCTCTTGGTGGGCAATCGCGCGTATAATGCGGGGTCATGTCCCGCTTGCGACGCCTGGTCGTGTCCGACCGATTTTTCTTCGTCACTTGCCGGCTCCTGCCGCGCCGAGGGAAGCTTCTGGGATCGGAATTCGAGCGCCTGGCCCGTGTGGTGCGAGAACGGCGAGAGAAATACCATTTTCTCCTGACGGCCTGGGTTTTCTTGCCGGACCACTGGCATGCGATCATCTTCCCGCGTTATCCGCTCACCATCTCGCGGGTCATGGAATCCATCAAGGTGGGCTCAACGCATCGCATCAACTCCGGCAGAAGAGAGTCGGGCCTTCTCTGGCAGCCGCGATTTTTCGACCGGGCGGTGCGGACGGTTCAGGAATACTACGAGAAGGTGGAATACATTCACCTGAACCCGGTGCGGGCGGGGCTTGTGGAGCGAGCAGAGGACTGGCCGTGGTCGAGCATGAGGGACTACGCCGGGAATTTGAGCGCGGTGGCCAGCGGGCATCGCATTCTGCCCATCGATCGGATACTGCTGCCAGCCGATGCCCGGACACGGATCTGAACGAAAAGCCGCAGAGTCCCAACATCAGGGACTCTGCGCTACCTGCTCCGATGCGCGAAGTACCTTGGCCAAATCCTTGGAGGTCGCCCCTAATCGCTTAGCTCGTCCCTCACGCGCGAAAACAGCCAGTCCGCCCAATCCTTGTACTCTTGTGCTTCTGAATTTCCCGCGGTGACTCTTTCAAAAGTGGCCCGCATAGTGATCTGGAATTCGTATGTTTCGCATCGTGCAGCTAACTCCGGAGCCAGTCTGACGCCGGGCGGGAGCCACCCGATTGGCGGTTCCCCCGTCCCGGTGGTTACAATAGGCTCGACCACAAAGTCCATCTCGAAAAATAAGGGCTTCTTAAGTCTTAAGATGAATTTTTCCGGCCCGCTGGCAGGGGATGAGGCCACGTGGATAAGAGTCACCCTTGTACCCTTGGGTAAGGGGAGGTGACCGTGCTCCCATTTAAATCGTTCAAGGTCGCTGTCAGAAAACCGGTTGACGGCGACAATGCCTAAAAAGGTCTTGCCCGGGTAGTCTTGAAGCCTGGATAACCTCATGGGCTTGCTCACCGTTGTTATTTGAGCACCAGATACCCAGTGCACCCACCAGCCGCCCCGCTGGAGTTCCTCAACGGTACGAAGGAGTTGGTACTGGAGGAGCTCTCCGCAGAACGCGAATCTGTCACCAGCATTGGTCGGCTTTTCTATAGTGGATACCCACTTGCCGTCACGATTGGTTTTCGGACGCCCCAAACCAAAAGATTCAGACAGGCGAGACGTAATCTTGGGGCTACTGGGATCGAAATTCACCCAGGCCGGAGCTCCGTCGACCGTGTCGAACACAACAGAGCTTGCGAACGCAGATTCGACCGTCGACTCTTTCAATGAGACGAGCACTGCTGCTAGCGTGGTCGCAGTGCCAACCAGCAGAATTGAAAGAACCGGAGCAAGGGTCTTCTCGCTCCAGTTCAACACAACCAAGGTAATGGTAGCTGCAAGTAATAAAAAAAACCGACAACAGCGGGAACAAGAATTATCTTCGTCATGTCCACCTCTCTCGGGGGAAGTAGCGCATCAATATCCCATAATTTAACCACGGTTTTCTCTAGAGCGAAGATTTTTGTTGGAGATCACTCGCGGCTTGGCGCAGAACGCTAGCTCTGCGGTCGGTGCCCCAGAGTCGAGCTCCTGCTGACGGTGGGGTCGTCATGGAAAGCGCATCAAACGCCTGTCTCAGCCACCGGCACGACACCCAAAGGGCAAGTCGCCCCGAGGGTTTCTCGCTCCTCGAGATGATGATGGTGGTCACGGTGATCCTGATCGTGGCTTCCATCTCTGTCCCTATCTACACGACCGCCGTGGTGCGCGCGCGTGAGGCCGTTCTCCGCGACCACCTCTTTGAAGCTGTCGGCTCTCAGCGGTCAGCTTTCAGCGAGCATGCCGATAGCTGAGAGCTGAGGGCTGAAAGCGTGCCCTGGCAGGAGGAGAAGGAAGACGCGACGCTCTCACCAAAGCAAACGGCGCTGGGGATTGTGGACGTCCACAGCGGCTCGAACCTCGTTTCACTCGAAGGCACTCCGTACAGCAGTTGGTAACTAAAGGATTCAGGATTCAGGATTCAGAAGTCAGGAACGGGTAGCGCGCCGGCTGACGCAGACTGCACCTCTGTGCTTCAGCGGTTCGTAGCCTCCAGCGCCTATCCTCGCGCCAAGCTCTTTGGTAGTCACCGCTTCCGCTGCGGCCTGATGAAAGTTCTCCGGCAATTTCGGCGGCACGGGCTTTCTGCTGATCGTATAGTCGCAGAGCTTTAGTCTGCGCCAGCCTGCGGGGTGACTCACGGGTTATAGGCTAGATAAGTAACCGACAAAGAGGGCCACCCGCCGCCCCGTGTGGCAAGATGACACACATATGCGCTTGCCAGCATATATCCCGCGATTGCCCCAACCCCTTGAAAAACATTGGGATAAGCGGCCGCGGAGGTGGAACACTCCACGAAAAATGAGACGAATGGAGAAAATGGAAATCTCGCCCCTGGGCACGGCTACTCATCTTTAACCCCTTCGGGGTTCAGCCGCACTCGTCAATTCTCACCGCTTGATTTGCGTTCACAGGCAGCCTAAAATGTCTCTCAACAAGGATGCTGCCCTTGCGCCGCAGCGGGCTTTTATGGGCGACCTGAATTGACCTCGCGTCCTTGCCAAACAGGCTCGGACCATGCAGCGCGCTTCTTCTCAATCAGGGAGCCTCCGCGACAACGACTGCGTTGCCATCGTGGGTGGTGGACCCGCCGGTTCCTTCTTCGCCATCCATCTTCTTCGCGAAGCCAAGCGTCTGAATCGACACCTCGAAGTGGTCATCGTCGAGAAGCGTGGTCTGACGGACTTGGGCGCCGATAGCTTTCAGTGCAGGGGATGCAACTTCTGCGCGGGCGGCATCTCCCCCAGGTTGAATGAGATACTTGAGGAGCAGGGTCTGGTGGTTCCGGAGGAGATCATCCAGGGGCGCATCGATCACGTGTGGATACAGGGCCAGTGGAAGAACTTCCGGCTTCGAGTTCCCAAAGGCATGCGGATGTACTCCGTATTCAGGGGCTCGTTACCCAGCCGGCGGAGCGGCAGACCCGGAGGGTTCGATGCCTTTCTGCTGGGTGAGGCGGTCAAAAAAGGCGCGCGCGTCTTGTATGGCAAAGTGGAGGGCATTGATTATGCCGCGTCCGGGATGCCCCGCTTGACGGTGCGCACGAAATCCGGAGAGGGGGTCCTGCTGGAGGCCGGCTTCGTGACCATCGCTATCGGAATCAATACACACGGTGGCCTCGACTACCGTGACGATGCCCTGATCGCCTCGCTTCAGCGTTTGAATCCGGGGTTCGTTCCCGGCAAGTCCCGCAAGGCCTTCATCTTCGAGCTGGAGGTGGGCGAGGACTATCTGGCGCGCCAAATGCACCGCGAGATCTACTTCATCGAGTACGCCTCCAAGCACCTCGCCCTCGAGCATACCGCGCTCATTCCCAAGGGCAGGTTCTTGACCGTCGCCATGATCGGCAAGTGTATCGACGAGGCGTTGTTGCCACAAGACAGCCAGCAGATCGTGCGCGATTTTCTGGCGCTGCCTCAGATCGAGCGCATCTTACCAGGCCTCGAGGCGGCTCCCATCGCCTGTGCCTGTGCTCCCAGAATGACCGTGACCACCGCCAAGTGCCCCTTCGGCGACCGCTTTGCCATCATCGGCGACGCGGTCGGGTCGCGGTTGAACAAAGACGGCCTGTTCTCGGCCCACGTGACGGCGAGCCGGCTGGCGCAGACCGTGCTCCAGGACGGAATCGACAAGCAGGCCCTCGCCAAAGGATACGGGAAGGCCATCAAGTGGCTGGCCGCGGACAACCACTTCGGACGGATGGTGTTTGGCGCCAGCCGGGTGGCGTTCACCACGCCGGTGCTCAGCCGCATCACGTACCAGGCGTTTGCCACCGAGTGCAAGGTGCGAGATGAGCGCAGCCGGCCTTTGAGCGTGGTGCTGTGGAAGATCGCCAGCGGCACGGCCGACTATCGGGAAGTGTTATGGGAGATGTGCGGCTACGGCGTGCTGCGCTCCGTTCTCGCAGGTGCGGCGGTCACGCTAAGGAACGTGGCGTTCGAGGCACTCTTGGGTCTGAAATGGGGGGAGTACGGACGCTACCCGACGGTGGTGCTCAAGGAGAAGCGGGAAGCGCTCAAGGAAGTCCTGGCCTCGAGCCTGGGAATGGAGCTTGACGAGTCGCCCGACTTCGAACGGATGTATGCGATCAAGATCCGTGGCTCCGAGCAAGAGATCATGCAGGAGCTGGCCAAGTTCGGCCAACCCAATGCGAGGTTCCTCAAGTTGCGATGGGTGGAAGTTCGACAGATCCAAGGGGTGCCGAACCAGGTCGGCTCGGTGATTCGATACAGGATACCACTCCTCGGGTTGGGCGCGGAACTGCGGCTGACCAAAAGAGTTGGCTTCGAAACCTTGCTGTACCAGCTCGAGGAGCGGCTGGCGGACCACGGGAAACTCATCTTCAACGTCGCACCGACCAGGGACGGAAACAGCCGGTTGTCCATTTACGCGGCCTTTGACTACAAGAGAGGCAAGGGCTTCGCAAGTCGGGTTCTATGGGGCGGTGTCAGGGTGCTGTTTCCAGAATTCGTGCATGACGTGGCGTGGAACCATGCCCTGTGCATCATCAAGGAAGAGGTCGAGCGGAAGCGCGACTATACCCCCAGACCCTAGCCGGCCTCTCGCAGCCCACTCCATCGTAGTGTGGGTGTCGCAAGGCGCAACTTCGGCTGCCCGCAGATTCTCCAGCCTCGGGTGCTCAGCCGCCGGGTAGTGTCCCAATTCACAGGTGGCTTGCGTGCTCGCTGAGGCGCTCAACAGCCAAAGCCCGACCGGACGATTGCATTCAGAGACGGTCGGGTGTAAGTTATCGGTCCGGCGAAAACTAAAAACGAAAATTCCGGTTGACACCTCAACATCGCGAAGGAGGATGAAATGATCAGCCTGAAACTCGACCGACGCGAATTCCTGCTGTCGGCTTCGCTCCTCTCGGCGGGCGCCTTAGCCGCAGGGCAGGGCAACGAGGACTTCAGTAAAGTCCAGATCAAAGTCACGCGTGTATCCGGCAGCGTTTACATGCTGCAAGGCGAGGGCGGCAACATCGCGGCGTCCGTGGGTGACGACGGGATCGCCATCGTGGACGACCAGTTCGCTCCCTTGGCCGAAAAGATTCGCGCCGCCCTGAAAGACATCACGGGCACAGACAAGCCGGTACGTTTCGTCATCAACACGCACTATCACGGCGACCATACAGGCGGGAATCCGAATTTTAGCGCGACCTCGACGATCATCGCCCAGGACAACGTGCGCAAGCGCTTGGCGGCGGGTGGCCCGGCGGGCAACGGCGCTTCAATTCAGATGGAGAACAAACCTGCGGTAAAAGCCGCACTGCCGATTATTACCTTCGAGCGCGACGTTACCGTTCACCTGAACGGCGAGGACATTCACGCGCTTCACTTTCCTGCCGGTCATACGGACGGAGATTCCATCATCTTTTATCCGCAGTCCAACGTGGTCCACATGGGCGATGACTTCGTCCGCTACGGCTTCCCGTTTATCGACATCGACAGCGGCGGCAGCGTGCAGGGCATGATCGCCGCTTGCGAGAACGTCATCCCACAGCTTCCGCGGGACGTGAAGGTGATTCCCGGACACGGCGAGCTGGGGAGCCTCGATGACGTTCGTGCCTACCTCGGAATGCTTCACGAGACCACGGACGCCGTCCAGCAGGCCCTCAAGCAAGGGAAAACGCTCGAGGAAATGAAACAGCAGAAGATCCTGGCCCCCTGGCACAAGTTCGCCGGTCCGTTTGTCAATGAGGATACCCATCTCGAGACACTCTACAACTCGCTTACCGGCAAGAAGAACGGGAAGTTCTTGAAGCACAATTGACCGGCGGAGATTGATCCAGAGGGGGTGCCCGGGTCAGCGAAGCTTCCGCTCCAACTCGGCGACGGCCCGCTCGGCGAGCGCGATCTGGCGCGCCACCTGCCGCGGGGCCGTGCCGCCGGTTACATTGCGACGTACTACTTCCTGCCAGCGGTCTTGCTCCGCGAGCCGTCCTTCCGGGCACGTTTCTATAAACCACTGTGCGTCGCCTGACGCTTATTCATTAGAGGGCACAAAGCGTGAAATTATCTGGGCTCGGACCTTACCGGAAAGCGCATCAACATCCCGGAGCGTCAGCCCACCGGTGGGAATTGCAGGATGAACGATCATTTCCGTATGGCCGGCCCTGACGTGGTAAGTGTCCGGTTTCAGCACGGCCCGTGTCCCGTTCAAAGTTATAGGCACGACGGGCACGCCGGCCTGGATAGCAAGGTAAAAGCTGCCGGACTTGAACTGCCCCATCTTTCCGCTACGGCTCCGGTGACCTTCAGGAAACAGCATGACAGAGCTTCCAGCACGGATTCTCTTCGCTGCCTCGTCCAGGCTCCTGATCGCCTCCCTTGGGCGTTCCCGGTCCACGGGGATGTGTCCGGAGCGCTTCAAGTGCCAGCCCATAAAAGGCATTCTAAACAACGAACGCTTGGCGACAAAACGAAACTGGACAGGCAAATTCACGAAAAGGATGGGAATGTCCATCGCGCTTTGGTGATTCGCGCAATAGATGGCGGTCTTTCGGGGATTCAGGTTTTCAACACCCTCCACCCGAGTCCGGATGCCACTTGTGGTCAAAATCAGCCAGGACCAGAGTCGCGCGCAGGTGTGTTGCCATCGGCCGGTGTCATCAAGCAGGGAGGCGAAAAGCGAAAGGGTTCCACAGACCGCGGTGTAGAAGTAAATCAGAAGATTGGTGAACAGGAGGGAGCGCAGATAGCTCAGGTAATACAGGAGGCTATGGGGTTTGAGGGCATCTTGGGTTGGGTTTGTTCGGGTTGTCTCCATGGCCGGATCAGGCGAGTCCTACGGCGGTGGCAGGGCTGGAGTGGTTGGCAAGCTGAAGTTGACCTTCCAGGAGCGCTTTCTTGACGGCCCCCACCAAGAAAAGGGAACCAATAACCATCACCGCATCTTCGTTGGAGCTGGCTTGGCAGGCACGCGCCACCGCCCGGCAGGGCTCTGGCTCGATGACCAGCCGGCCGGGATGAAACCGCGCCGCCGCTAAGATCTCTTCCGCAGTGGCCGCGCGCGGGACCTGGGGACGTGTCAAATAGACCTCCTCAGCCAGGGGAAACAGGATTTCGCTGATCTCTCCTATCGCCTTGTCCCGCATCGATCCATAAACCAGTCGCAAGCGCCGACCCCCCAGCTCTTCCTGGATGAACTCCGCCAGCACTCGAGCCGCCGCCGGATTATGCGCGCCATCGAGCAAAACCAGCGGATGGTCCAGAACCTTTTCCAGCCGCCCCGGCCAAGCAGTGCCTTGCAATCCTTCGACGATTGCCGAGCGGGTTATTTGGAAACCATCATGGCTCAGCCGCCACGCCGCCGTCACCGCCGCCACCGCATTCTTCACCTGAAACTTCCCCAGCAAGGGAGAACTGAGGCTGGCGAAACAGTCCGCATCCAGGCAAAGATTGAACAGGTAACGCCCCTGCAAGCTTTGTAAACCCCACAGCCGGCCAAAATAGCCCGCCTCGAGTAATTCCGCCCCCAGTTCCGCGCAGCGCTGCCGGATCACCTCGGCAGCTTCCGCTTGTTCACAGCCCGACACCACCGGGGTCCCAGGTTTGATCACCCCCGCCTTCTCGCGCCCAATGGCGGCCAGAGTGGACCCGAGGAATTCCACGTGCTCAAGCCCTACGTTAGTGATCACCGCCACGCGGGGTTCCGTAACATTGGTGGCGTCCAGCCGACCCCCCATGCCCACCTCCAGCACCACGAAATTTGCTCCCACCTGGGCAAAATAATGAAAACCGGTGGCCGTCAGGAACTCGAAGAAGCTCGGTAACTGCCCCAGCCTCCTCTGCTCCAGCAAGCCTTCTACAACTTGCCGGACTTCGGTGAAGGCCCGCGCGAAATCGTCATCGCCGATCTCCCCTCCGTTCATCCGGATTCGTTCGTTGACCCTGACTAGATGCGGAGAAGTGTAAAGACCGGTGCGATAACCGGCCTCGCGCAGGATGCTGGCCAGCATGGCCGCCGTGGACCCCTTCCCATTCGTGCCCGCAACAATGGCGGTGGGATATTTCAGGTGGGGATTTCCCAGACCGGCAAGAACTTGGGTTATCGTTTCCAGCCCCCACTGCTGGCCATGCATTTCCTGGCCGAGGCTGTCCAGATATCTTAAGCAGTCGCCGTAATTCATCCGCGTCTCGTGTTTGCTGTAGAGTAGTAGGTGGTAGATGGTAGATGGGGAAGGAACTTCAGCCCCCAGCCTCTAGCCCCGCTTCTTCAACTGACCCGCCGCGGCGGCACCACTGACTACTGACAACTCCGCTCAGAACGGCACGCCAAAAGTTTCCTCCCGAATCGTGCTAGGCATCCCACGCCCGTAACAAGCGGAAGGCTCGCGCCAGAAAGCCTTTCAACTCCTTGCGAGGAACGATAGCGTCCAACATGCCGTGGGCGAGCAGGAACTCGGCGCGTTGAAATCCCTCCGGCAATTTCTGCCGGATCGTCTGTTCGATAACTCGCGGCCCCGCGAACCCGATGAGGGCGCCTGGTTCCGCAATGTTGAGGTCGCCCAGCATGGCGAAGCTGGCCGTTACGCCGCCGGTAGTCGGATCCGTCAGAACTGAGATGTAGGGCTTTCGCACTTCATCCAGCCGAGCCAGCGCCGCACTGATCTTCGACATCTGCATCAAGCTGATGGCCCCTTCCATCATGCGCGCGCCCCCGGAACAGGAAACAACCACCAGCGGCAGTTTTTTCGCGATGCACTGGTCTATCGCTCTCGTGACCTTCTCGCCCACCACCGCGCCCATGCTCCCGCCGATGAACTGAAATTCCATCGCACAGATGATGGCCGGCTGCCCCTCCAGTTGGCCCTCGCCGGTGATGATGGCATCTTTCAGTCCCGTGTTCCTTTCCGCTTGCCGCAGCCGGTCGCTGTAACTTTTGCTGTCCTTGAATTGAAGAGGGTCCGTGCTTGCCAGCCCGGTATCGTGCTCCTCGTACCGCCCTTCGTCGAAGAGCATTTCCAGGCGGGCGCGTGAGCCCATTTTGAAATGGTGGTTACATTTGGGGCAGCAGAGCAGGCTGCTCTCCAGATCCTTTTTCCAGAGAATCTGCTTGCAGTCGTCGCACTTCACCCAGAGCCCTTCGGTCTGGATGCGCTTCTGCTTGGGCGATTCAATCGGCTGCTTTTCTTTACGAAACCAAACCATGGTTGAATTGATCCATTGGGTCATTGAGTCATTGATTCATTGAAAAACGCCGAAAAACCGGCCAGGGTGGAAATGATTCAATCAATGGCTCAATGAATAAATTCTCAGTACTCGATTCCCCTCTGGGCCAAGATTCCCTTCTGGTAAGGATGCTTCACTTCCCGCATTTCGGTGACCAAGTCCGCCAGTTCCACGATCGAAGGATGCGCATTGCGCCCGGTCAGGATGACATGGACCATTTCAGGTTTTTTCCTTAGTGCGTCCGCCACCACCCCCGGATCAAGCATCTTGTAGCTGATGACGTAATTGATTTCGTCAAGGATGACCAAATCATATTGGCCACCCAAGATGTTCTGGCGAGCGAATTCCCACGCCTCTTGCGCCAACCGGATATCCTCGGGGTCAGGCTTTTCCACGCCCACCTTCACAAAGCCGCGCCCCATGGGCAAGATCTTGAAACGGTCCTCACCGAGCATGCGGGCCGCCTCGAGCTCCCCGTAATGCCAGGAGCCCTTTATAAATTGTACCATCAATACCTTCAGTCCCTGCCCTACGCAGCGTAGCGCAGTCCCGAGGGCCGCCGTAGTCTTTCCCCTGCCGGGTCCGGTGTTGACGATAACTAATCCCTTGCGAGTTTCCGGCAATCTCACCTCTTTTCTGTCTCTGAAGTGCGGCAGCTTGCTGCCGCTTTCTCCCGCCCCCCGCCTTCTCCCGCTGGGTGGGACCAACATACTGCCCGTGCACAGCCGCGAGCAAGCTCGCCGCACCAAAGCGGCAGCAAGCTGCCGCACTCCAGAGCTAGCGCGGGTACGGATATCCCCGCAGGATGGTGAATCCCCGATAGATTTGCTCTAGCAAAAGCGCCCGCGCCCAATCGTGCGTCAGCGTCATTCGCGAAAGAGCCAGAAGGACATCCGCTTCCTTTCGGAAGGCTGCGGAAAACCCTTCCGGCCCTCCAATCAGGAACACAAGTTCCCGGGTTCCTCGCAAAGCCTGTTGCCCAAGCCATTCGGCAAATTCTGCGGAACTCCACTCCCGGCCTCGTTCGTCCAAAAAAACCTTGGTGGACTCACGGATTTTTTCGAGCAGGTTCCGTTCGCTGGGGGAGAGCTTGACCCCGTTTCGCAGGCCTGCCTTACGAAGGGGCGGTATTTCCTCCACCGTTAATCCAGTGAAGTGTTCGATCCGGCTGACCAGATCAGACTGGAGAGCCCGCAAGTGTGCGTCTTTCGTCTTTCCTTCCCAGAGGACGCGAATTCGCATGTCCACGTCAGCCTTCCGGAATGGGTAGCCGCGGCGCGTTCTTCCACAAGCGTTCAAGATCATAAAAGTGTCTGGCACGCTCCAGGAAGATGTGGACAACAAAGTTCAAATAATCCATCAGGATCCACTCCGCCTGCGAATAACCTTCAATGTGGGCGGGAGTAAATCCTTTCTTCTCGAGCTTTTCAGCAATCGCGTCGCAGATTGCCTGTGCATGCCGCGTGGAGGTGCCGCTGCAAATCAAAAAATAGCTGGTGAACGAGCAAGTTCGCTCCAGGTCCAGGACGCTCAGGTCCAAAGCTTTCCGGTCTTGAGCGGCGTAGACCGCTTCCTGCAATTGCGGTGTCATCATCCTGGCTACTTCCCGCCACGGCGGGGACGGTAAAGACCCTCCTTCAAAATGTACTCTTCCACAAGCGGAGGAACAAGCCCAGTCACACTCCGGCCCGAGCCGACCGCCTTTCGTATATCGTGCGAGGCGACGGGCATGTGGACCCCCCGGAGGACGTGAAGGGTGCTGCCCCGCAATTGAAGAGTATCAGTTTTGTTCGGCGCGCCACCTGATGGAGTCATCGCTTCCGGCACCACTTTCCGAATCTCATTCGCATCAAAACCCGGTCGCGAGACAATGATGAAATCAACCAAGTCCAGTAGACGGTGATACTCTTTCCAATAGGGCAACTCCAGAAAAGCATCGACCCCGATCAGGAAGAAGAGGCGGTCCCTCTTATGAAGTGAGCGGCGCACCTTCCGGACAGTATCTATTGAGTAGCAGGGTTCCCCTTCCGGTGTCGGCGCTTCAAGGAGAGACGGGATCAACCGCTGATCCCCGGCGCACGCCAGGACCACCATGCAATAGCGCTGTGGGAACGGAGTCAGGCGATGGTGGTACTTGTGGGGCGGGTTTCCTGTTGGAATGAAGAGGACCCGGTCCAACCCGAACTTGCGCGTCGCCGCGCGAGCCGCCTGCACGTGTCCGGCATGTATAGGATCGAAGGTTCCGCCGAAAAGAGCGATATTCACCGCTTTGAGAACCCCTAAAAAGCGTTGGCGAAGGTTGTCATTCCGATGCCGCAGTCGATGATCGGGAGATCGGGTGAACAAAAACCATCTGTGAACTGCCTTTACTCACCCGATCCGTCCTTTACTCACCCGGTCACCCGATCACCCGATCAGAGGCCGCGATAGGAGCCTGGCTGTGCCGCGGTATTTGCTCCAGCATCGCCCAGGTTTGTCGCTTTAGTTGTTCCAACCCTTCCCCAGTTACACTGGAGATTTCAATAAGGACCATGCTGCGGGTACGGCAAAACTCACGTAGCGCTGTCAGCCGTTCACCTGAGCCGGCGGCATCGATCCGCGAGGCAACCAGCAACATCGGCTTGCCGGCAACCACCGGGCTGAAACTCTTCAACTCTTCCATGATCACTCGATAGTCTTCAACGGGGTCGCGGCCGGACTGCTCGGCGGTGTCGATCAGGTGAAGCAGCAAGCGGGTTCGCTCCACGTGCTTAAGGAACCGTGTCCCCAGCCCGCGTCCCAGATGGGCGCCCTCAATCAGGCCGGGAATGTCTGCCATGACGAACGAGCGTTCTTCATCGATAGCCACCACCCCAAGGCACGGCTCCAGGGTAGTGAAGGGATAATCAGCAATTCGCGGCCTTGCGGCGCTGAGCCTGGAAATCAAGGTGGATTTGCCCACGTTGGGGAAGCCCACCAGTCCAACATCCGCCAGAAGCTTGAGTTCGAGCTTTAAGTCTCGTTCCTCACCTGGTTTGCCCGGCTCCGCCCGGCGGGGGGCCTGATGCGTGGAGGTGGCAAATTGGGCGTTTCCCCTGCCGCCCCGTCCTCCTTTTGCAACCAGGATGCGCTGGCCGGGAGTGTCGAAATCCCAGAGCTTTTCCTCAGTGCCGGCGTCGTAGACCATGGTGCCGACAGGCACCGTTACGGTAAGATCCTCACCATCCTGACCGTGCCGGTTGGACCCTTCCCCGTGCCCTCCCCGGCCCGCGTGGAAAAGGCGGTTGTACCGGAACTTCAGCAGCGTATTCACGTTTTCGGAGCATTCGAAGGTGACATCGCCGCCCCGGCCACCGTCGCCCCCGCTGGGTCCGCCACGAGGCACGAACTTTTCGCGGCGGAAGGCCACACAACCATTTCCGCCCTGGCCGCCGGCAACATGAACCTTGGCTTCGTCAATGAACACGTTGAGTCACAGTCGGCAGGACAAATAGCCAAGCCCCAGGCGGTGGCGCCATCCCAAAGCTGCTTGGCCGTTTTGTGGGGAAATGGGTGCTCGTTAGCTTCCGCAAGAGACCTCTGAAGGTCTGGTTCGACGTAGCGCCCCGACTCGTCGGGGCACCTGCCGACCCCGCGCCTGCGGGGTCGGCGCTACACTCAATTCGTTGAGGGAACCAGAATACTCACGAACCGGCCGGAATGGCCCTTATCCTCAAATCGGACTACGCCTGAAACCTTAGCAAAGAGGGTGTCGTCCTTGCCGATGCCAACATTGTCTCCAGGCTGTAACCGAGTGCCACGCTGGCGAACAAGAATTGACCCGCCGGTAACAAATTGGCCGTCAAAGCGCTTGACCCCTAACCGCTGCGCATTGGAGTCGCGCCCGTTGCGCGAAGTTCCTTGTCCCTTCTTGTGTGCCATATGGGAATCCTCTTCCGAGCTGCTTGTCAGTTCGTCACGATATCCTGGATGAGCACCTCGCTGAAACCTTGCCGGTGGCCGATGGTGCGGCGGTATTGCTTCTTCCGCTTGTACTTCAATACCCGGATTTTGGGTGCTCGGGCATTTCTCAGGATTGTCCCCCTCACTTTCGCGTTTTCGACCAAAGGCGATCCCACGACAAGGCTCTCTTTTCGCACCGCAAAGACGTGGTTGAATTCGATCGTTGAACCCGATTCGGCCGCCACTTCCTCGATCCGGATCACATCACCCGGCGACACTTTGTATTGCTTCCCGCCTGTTCGCAAGATCGCGTACATAGATTAACCTCTCGTCTGATACTCGAATCGTTCATTATAGGGACGGCGCCTTATGTGTGTCAATCAAAGCGTTGGTTGGGTAGTGGTGCAGATTGAAAAATAAGTGGAAATGAAAGTGCCATGATAGGCGTTCGGAAGCCGAACATCTGGACAAGATTTCAAGGTATCTTAGGACTCTTCAGAATATCGTACCTCATACTCGGATGAGTCTTTTTGGGGGCGGCATATTCCTTGTTGTATACAAATCCGTTCTTCACGTACCATCCGATAGATTTCGGATATGCGTCGACCGTAATGAATCGACACCCGATATGCAGTTCTTGATTCAATCGAACGGTTAGACTGATGGCATATTTTAAGAGTTGGGTTCCAATGCGGTTCCCTTGTGATTCTTTCTGAATGCCGATTCTTCCAATCTTGAGGGCGGGAAATGTATAGATGGATTGGTGAAAATCAAAAAGACGCCTTTTCTCACCAGTCTTTAGGATGATGCAGTCGACCAGAAATGTAATGTAACCAACAATAGCACCGTTCAGAAAGGCCAACCGAGTGTGGGAAAGGTGCTCACCCTGGTACCTAGCAGCGTCATTCTTCAGGAATTCGTTTAGATCGGAATCGCCACAACCAAAACTGCTAACATTATGCGTCTTTGGATCAAAGGATACTATTTGCAGGTTGGCTAAAGAAACGGGCATATCCCGTGAGTAAGGAACCTACTTTTCCGCAGCTTTGCCTTCTTTGACGAGTGTTGCCAGCCAAAGCATACGTTCAACGGAGATAGGCTCCTTGATTTTGGTTTGCTCGAGAAACACCTTCGCGTCTTTACCCTTCAACACGGGTGTTGCTTCAATTGGACGTGCCATGATACTTCCCCACTGTTGCCTAGTCTGCTTTGGCGTCTTGGCTCATCTCAGTGCTTGAGCCACAATCTGCATGTATACAGCGTATATATGCTAAACCCACCCGTTGGGTTAAGTCAGTATAGAATATGGTGCGGTAAAGGGCAAAGCTGCTTCGCATGGGTGCGACTGCCAGAAAAATGAAAAGCCCCTGGCCGTGCGCTGACCGCATGACCAGGGGCCCGGGATACTGATTGGGTTTGGCTCTTCTCCGTAGCTCGTTCCGGAGAAAGGCGCCGCGCAGCGCCCTGCCACTCACCCTTTCTCGCTAGCGAAGGGTTCCCACAAAGGGGCACGTGCTTGACGCCTTAAGCCTCAGCACCCTCGCTAAGGTTACTTTCTATCGACATGGATCACCTCCTTTCTAGCGTTAAAGCGATAATAAAGTCCGGCTGAATTCGAGTCAAGAAAAATCGCACCGGCTGGCACGAATCTACATCAACCGCCCTTCTCTTTCGGGCCAGCCGCCTTTCCCGATGAGCGGCACAAACTGGCACGGGTCGAGCATGCGCGTCTTGATTTGTCCAGCCTGTTTGAGGTTGAGCAGGAGGTCTTGGTGCCGGAGGTCTCCCACAGGAATCACCAAGCGGCCTCCTTCTGCCAGTTGGTCGAGCAAGGCGGGGGGGACAAGCGGTGCGGCGGCGGTGACGAGGATGATCGCATAAGGCGCTGCGGGTGGATAGCCCTCGCTACCGTCACCCGCGATGACTTCCACTCCGTCGTACCCGAGGCGTGCAAGCCGCTCGCCTGCCGATTTGGCGAGCACGGCATTGCGTTCAACGGTGTAAACTCTTGCGCCCAGATAGGCAAGGATGGCTGCCTGATACCCGCTCCCTGTTCCCACCTCCAGCGCCTTGTCTCCTGGCTGCACATCGGCTGCTTCAGTCATGGCCGCCACAATATAGGGTTGGGAAATGGTCTCCGCTTCGCCGAGCGGCAAGGGCCGATCATCGTAAGCAGCCTTCACTAGAGGTGACGGGACAAATTCGTGGCGCGGTACCTGGAACATGGCATCCAGAACCCTTTCATCGCGGATGCCGCGATGCCGCAGTTGAACTTCGATCATAAATCGGCGTTCTTCTTCAAATGGCAATGGCTCGGTCATTTTGCAAGACACCTGGCAGGTGGTCGGGCCCGGACATCGAACCCGGGCAGGATACCTTGCCGCTGGACATTCGGTTGCCTTAATCATCGCTCTACGCCTTGCGCCCGTCCAGAATTTTTTTGATGCGAGAAAGCATCCAATCCTGCGTGCAGTTGTGTAGTGGGTCAATTTGATGTAGAGGCGGCTTTACGCCGCCATTTGGCGATCCCGCAGACGCGGGATCGCCGCTACAGCATCAAATTGACCCACTACCCGGAGTTCTAATATGTTGAGAAACCGACCCTGAGAATGCTAGCCTTCAGATTACACTCTTATACAAGGACGAAAGCCTGAGGGCCTCATATCAACGGCTCGAGTTGGAATGATGAACCGCGAAAAATATTCCCGTCAGATTCTATTTCCTCCGATCGGTGCGGATGGGCAGGAGAAGCTCCTCGAAAGCAAGGCGGTGATACTAGGTTGCGGGGCGCTTGGGACTGCCCAGGCTAACGCACTCGCCCGCGCGGGCGTGAGAACGCTGCGCATCGTGGACCGCGACTTTGTAGAGGAATCGAACCTCCAGCGTCAGATCCTCTACGACGAGGCGGACGCCCGGGAGCGCCTGCCGAAAGCCATCGCCGCGGCGCGCAAGCTGAAACAGATCAATTCCGACGTTCAAGTCGAGGGGGTGGTTGAAGACGTGGACAACCGGAATATCGAAAAACTCGTTGCCGGTTTCCAGGTGGTCCTGGACGCAACGGATAACTTCGAGGCGCGCTACCTGTTGAACGATGTCTCGGTGAAACTCGCCCTTCCCTGGATTTACGGCGCCGTGGTGGCCAGCTACGCCACCACCATGACCATCCTACCCGGCAGCACGGCCTGCTTGGCCTGCGTTTTCCCCAGTCCGCCCGAGGGCACCTATGACACGTGTGACACGGTGGGCGTGATCGGCCCGGCGGTTTCCTGGGCGGCGGCCATCCAGGTGACGGAGGCGCTCAAAATCCTTATGGGCCGCCAACAGGAACTGCACGGGGCAATGCTCGCTTATGACATCTGGACGAACCAGTTCCAGGTGGTCCGGCCTCGCAGAGACCCTCAGTGCCGAGTTTGCGGCGCCAGAGAGTTTGCCTACCTCAACCGCACCGGGCCGACACATACCGGCCTTTGCGGGCGCGATTCCGTGCAGATCCACCCAGCCACGTCGCGCCAATTGGACCTGGCGGAGTTGAAAACTCGCCTGGAGAAGTTTGGCCGCGTGCGCTCCAACGAATTCCTGCTGATTTTCTCAGTGGACGCCTACGAATTGACGATTTTCCCCGATGGCCGGGCAATCGTGAAAGGCACGCACGACCCGGCGGTGGCTCGAAGCGTCTATGCGAAATACATCGGGGCCTAGTCCTTCGTGACCGAAACCCACGCCTCGAAACGTAACCATCGCTGACCAAGCTTGGCCAAGCGGTCTCCGCTCGGCTGCATCCCTTTGTTGGGCCGTTCACAGCGTGCCCGGCCCAGGACCCGAGCCCCTCCATCCAAAGTCTTCACCACCAAGACGAGTAACAAAACTGCCTGCTTCTTGTTTGGCGCTTTCGTGGTTTACTGCTTGGGGGTGCTGAAATCAACCTTGGGTGCCTCGCGCGCAGCTACTGAGGCCGCGAAATAATCATTGTTCCTCTGGAACCCAGCCCATCGGGCAAAGATGTTATTGGGAAACAAGCCGATGTAGGTGTTGTAATCCTGGATGGCCTGGTTATACCGGCGGCGTTCGACGGCGATGCGGTTTTCGGTTCCGGCCAGCTCGTCCTGCAGGGCCAGGAAGTTCTGATTGGATTTGAGATTGGGGTAGTTCTCGACGATGGCCAGCAGCCTGCCCAGGGCGCCATCCAATTGGCCATTCGCAGCAATCTTGTCTGCCGGCGTCCGGGCATTCAACAAGGCCGCGCGGGCATTGGCGACGTCTCCGAACACTTTCACCTCCTGCTGCGCATAGCCTTTCACGGTAGCCACCAGGTTCGGAATCAGGTCCGCGCGCCGTTGCAGCACCACATCCACCTGCGACCAAGCTTGTTTGAGGGTTTCGTTCTTACGGACCATTTCGTTCCGGCTGCTGACGTAAGTTCCTCCCAGGATGAGGCCGATCAGCATCAACATTCCTAGCACAGCCAGCAGTATCTTCATGTTGTTCCTCCTCTATTCTCAGCGGCCAGAATATTTGGGCGCCTACCAGAATTGCCTTTTTATTCATCTGCCGGTACAAGTGCCAGCCGGCGGTCAACCTCTTCCGTGGCCTTGACGATCCCGTTCAGGTATTTGTCGAAGGTTGTTTGGGCATCCACATCACGTTCACGTTTGTGCCCTTCACGAATGTCGAGCAGGGTGTGAAAGGGAGAGGGATCGAATCCCAGCACAGACCCCAGACGGTCTACCGTAGCCCTCTTGGTGGGCGGTGGATCCTCTCCCAGAGCGATCAACGCGTGCCGGAAGAGCGCGACAAACGTGGAGATGGATGAGAGCATCAGTTCCAGGGTTTTGCGGGAATCCGCGGGATGCATCACGTAGCGTTGGCGCAAGCGCAAGGTATTGTTTCGCAACTCCCTTTCCACATGCACGCGGTGAAGATGCATGGGAACGTGGAGCGAGACAATTACATCCTCGCCATAAAGAATCCGGCGCGCCGCTTTGATGTCCACCAGTTCGATGGCGAAAACGTCGGCGGAACGGTGAAGCTCGCCCAGTGTGAAGAACAGCGGCGCGGGGTGTCCCTTTTTGGCCCACCAGGTCGAAGCGGCGTGCAACTTGCTTAATTCCTCCTTGCCAAGCTCCCGCATAATGCAAAGAACATTCAAGTCGGAATGCTTGGGCTGGAACTCATCCGTTACCGCGGACCCATAAAGTATTACGGATAGCAGATTGCTTCCCGCGGCATTCTTCAATCTGGTTACCAGGTCTGTCAGGCTTTGCTCTGCAATCATGGTTCTCGCTCCCCGACTCTGGAGTGCGGCTGCTTGCTGCCGCTTTTTTCCCGCGAGCTTGCTCGCACCGCACCTGTCCAAGTACCACGCTCCGGTGCACGGCCAGCAAGCTGTCCCGCAGAGCGGGAGAAAGCGGCAGCAAGCTGCCGCACTCCAGAGTGTGTTGTTACCAGCCTCCGCCGGCCCCACCCCCGCCCGAGGAACCTCCACCAAAACCCCCGAAGCCTCCGCCGCCTCCGCCAAACCCGCCACCACCCCACCCGCCCGAGCCTCCACGCCCTATGCCTCCAGTCAACAAGGACAATAAGAACCAAGGGCCAAGCAACCTGAGTAGGATGGGTGCCGCGACAATCAAAATGATGAGAAGAACAATAATCCCCCCGGGAGTCAGATGCAATTGTTGCCCCTGGCCTTCGCGGCCAGGAGGAGCCGCGGCACGGGATTGGGCCAGACTACCCAGGGAAACGTGACTGTCCTGCGCAATTACCTCGGCGATCTGGCTCGCCATTTGCAGGACGGCGCTGTTGTAGTCGCCCTGGCGCAACAGCGGAACCATATCGCGTCCGAAACCACCCACCTTGCCGTCAGGAAGGATGGGTTCGAGGCCGTAACCGACCTCCGTCCAGTACTTGTGATCACCGACCGCAAGCAGGACCATCACGCCACGGTCCGTCCCCTTGTACCCGACGCCCCACTTCTTAAAAAGGTGATTGGCGAAGTCTTCCACCGCGTCGCCATCCAAGGACTTGATGGTGACCAGTGCGATCTGGGCCCTGGCTTTTTGATCAACTTCCGTACACAGGCGCGTAAGTCCTTCCACCGTCGCCGGGTTGAGCACGCCGGCAAAATCGTTGACGTATCCCTGCACGGTGAGCTTTTGCCACTGTTCCGCGTGGGCTGACGTAGCGGGAATGACAGTGAGCAATAAAAGGATGAGTATCGCAAAGGGACTGAAACCGGAATGAAGTCTGAAGTGGGTGAGTAAGGGGCGCATTAATCCTCGAGGCGCTGAGGCCGTCGGGTGATTTGTCGAGGCCCCATCATTGTGCCGGTAACTCAAAGTCTCGGGTGCAGATAGTTTAAACTCAATCCCGCGCGGCGTCGAAGGTAAAGTAAACTTCTGAACTCTGCGGCCGCCTCCGGTTCTCGGGCCGCAAGCCGCAGAGTCCCGAGAGGCGCGAAAGCCTGCGCTAGCTGCTTACTGGCCCCGGGCCGCTGGCGGAGCAGTGTATTCTGGAAGCTTTGACTTTTGTATATCCTGGCGCTTTACTTCCAGCTCATCGAACAAGATTGAAGGAGTCACGATGCTGTGCGGAACATTCAGTACTCGGTTCTCGATGTTCAGGTCACTGCCGGCAGCGACCAGGTCATTGCGAAGTGCCCGCGCATCCAGGTCGCCGAACACTGCCCCGCGAACGAGTTCCTCATGCCCGTCTTTGACCCATATCTTATAGAGTAACCGAGGCGCGCGTACCCCAGCCATCGTTTCCACGTAATATCCATACGGGAGGTCCCGCTGTTCGCAAAGCTGGAGGAGTTTCTTCTTCAACTCTTCCCGCGGTACGGGCTCAGAGGAACTTACCAGCATGGTCCCCAGGCTGGGCCCCGGGGAGTTAGTCGGCATGCGGGCCCGTCCGTGACCATTGGAGGCAGGGAAATCCATAATGGGTTCACGACCCAGAAGATAGTTCACGAGTTTCCCCTTTTCGATGACCGGAACCCGCATCGCCCGCACTCCTTCATCATCCACTTCGTAGCTACCCAGTAAAGATTTGCCGTTGAGCGAGGCCAGCGTGGGATCATCGACCGCGGAGAGAAAATCAGGAAGTACCCGGCTCTTATAGCTGGAGGCGAAGGCGCCCCTGGTGCGAGCCGGCTGGCCCAAACCCGGCTTCAGACCGAGGATGTTCTCGCCCACTAGATCGGCAAAGACGGTGGAAGCCGCATCGGCCGAGAACAGGACCGGTCCGTGGTATTCTTCGTCGGCAACCGGTGCGGCGCGCAAGTCTTTCAAGGCACCTAGCAGTTTTGTGGCGCGCGCGAGAAACTCTTCGGCGGTAGGCAGTTCTTTGCTGTCGGGCACGGCGTACGTGGCCGAGCGCTGGAGTTGCATGCCATCGGCCGCCTGTGTACTCGCAGCGATGAACGCCTGGTACGACGCCTGGCCGCTGCGAACGACGGTTCCTTCCGAGTCAACGAAGAAGCGATTTACAGTCTGGAACTGGAGGGATGAATCAATGGACTCGAGTTGCGGGTCGGTCTTGTATAGCGCCGATGCGTCTTGCAGGGTTTTGAGCCATGGAGCGGGATCAACGTCGAGCTTGACCAGCGGCCCGATAAACTGCACCGGCTTAGCGTGCGCGAAATCATCGACCGGATGGTCAACAGTGAGTTGCTTCAGTTGTGCCTGCTTGGCGGCAAAAGCCTCGGTAGCCGCCTTGTAGGCTTTGTCCGTCGCGAGCCACAGGTGGTGACGCAGAGCGAGTTCATCGTCATCCAGCGGCATGTAATCACTCACACCCTCACCCTGTCCGAAGAAGCTGTCCTGCTTGTAGTCGCCCACCCTGACTACGACACGCACAAACCGGAAGTGCGCGTGGAGGTTGGTGCGCAGGGCGCCAAATGTCGCCTCCGCGATGTACCCCTCCATGTCTACGACCCGGTAATCGATGTAGTAGGGCGCCGCCATCTGCTCCAGCTTGAGTTGTGATTTCGAGCGTTCCAATTCCTTCTGCATCGCTCGGAGCACGGGATCGTCAGTCGTCGATGGCCGGGACCCCTTAGGTTGTGCGAGTGTGGAGGCAAGAAACAAAATGAACCACACCATCAAGGCCCATGCCAGCCTTATCAATCTGGCGCTCATTGCCGGCCTCCAATCTTCGCGGCGTCCTGGGATTCGCCCACCTCGAAGCCGGGTGGCGGCAGGATCGGCGGCCGGTTGAGAGAATGGGCGCGTTTCTGCACCTCGATGTCGGAGAAAAGCATCGCCGGGGCGGCGGCTGAAACGGGCACGCTGCCCGATTCCGCGCCGCAGATGCCGTTGAATACTTCAGTTTTCTCGCCAGTCAGCAGAACGCGGCTCATCGCTGCCAGCGGCGTACCGACGATATCTACGCCGCGCGTCAGTTCGTCCGGGCGACCATCCGGATAAACACGCCAGACGAGGATAGGCAACACCAGGAACGACTGGGGTAATGCTCGCTCGGTCAGCGTGAATCCTCCTTCGATGTCCTCGAAATACAGTCCATAGGGCTTGCCCTGTCTTTTCACCTCCTCGATCAGCTTATGGCGTAGCTCCGCATCCTTGACTGTGCGCGACGAAGTCACGATCAGGTTGCCCTGCCGTCCGGTGGGCATCAAACCCGGTTGCGCGCGCCCGTGTCCGTTTGATTTGCCAAAATCCTTGATGGGCATGCGCGACATCAAGAAACTCTTCAGCACGCCATTCTTGATGACTTCCACGCGGCGGGCAGGCACGCCTTCGTCGTCATACTCGTACCAGCCGGCGAGGTCCACGCCTTTCAAGGCACGTTGGGTGGGGTCGTCGATCACACTCAGAAACTCCGGCAGCACAGGCTCATTGACCTTTTTGGTGAAGGTTTGACCTTCATTCTCTCCCCGCTGGCGATGACCTTCCAATCGGTGTCCTAATACCTCATGGAAGAACACTGCCGCGGCACGGCCGGAAAGCAGT
Organism: Terriglobia bacterium; assembly: GCA_050011515.1. Classification (GTDB taxonomy): domain Bacteria; phylum Acidobacteriota; class Terriglobia; order UBA7540; family UBA7540; genus CAVROP01. Next base: position 77,070 of record JBEKIZ010000001.1, read on the forward strand.
GCGGGTCCATCGTAGGGTTCAGCCAGGGGGGCCGAACGGAGGGCTTTGAGATCCGCAGCCATCTTATCCACGCGCGCCGCTATTTCAGTGTCGCCGGGCAAGTGGTCGGCAGTCTCCGCCTGAAAGGTCTCCACCCGCATCAGTTCCATGCCGTCGTCGGCCTGCGTCTCCGCCTCAATCGTCAGTCTGACCGAAGCGCTGGGAGCGACGACGCGAGTCCCCTCAGTGGAAACAAAATGCCAGCGAGCCCTTTCTACCATTAGCATCACGGTTGAACGATAAACGTACGAGTACTTCGCGAACCACGCCGAATAACGCCGGACCATCCCCTCCAGCACTCGTTGGTCCTGGGGAGCCGCGAGCTCGTTGTAATCCGTGTGGATCTGCGACGCCTCTTGCGAGAAGTCCGGCGAGGTGTCCTCTTCCTTGGCGTTAACCTCAGTAGCCGTCTTAACCTTCAAATAAGCCTGCGAGGCCTTGCGGTACTCGCCGTAAGTCAATTGCCACAGCACATGGGAAATGGCGTCGGCGTCGTCGGCCAGCGGAATCGTCCCTGAACTGATGCCGGAGGGCCGATTGTCCTCGTGGGTGTTGTCCAGCGCGGGAGAGCCCACACGCACGATGACATCGGCGGAACGCGTACGGGTGCTCATGGAATTGACCACACTGCCTTGGCTCCCAACTGCCAGCTCCAGGCTCTGATCGTGGATCGCATAGCTCATGAAGTAGGGGGCGGGATCTAGCTTTCCCAACTCACCTTGGGCCCGCTGAAGTTCCTGCTGCATGGCAGAGAGTAGGACGTCCTTCGAGTTCGCCACGGCGGCAGAGGCTGAACCAACGAAAGCAGCTCTCAAGCTAAGGGCGAGCAAGAAGGCTAGGGCAATTCCCTGAAAGAGTCTCTTCATCCGGGATTCTCCGTTCCCTGTCAGGTCCAGATTGCGCCTAAACGTGTGACTTCTCGACCGGAAAGGCAGAGCCTTTGCGCATAGTCCGCCACGGCGGAGCGAAGCCGCAGGAAGGCATTCTAATCCATAACGCGGAATTCGGGAAGAACGCTGACAGAGGAGGTGATGGAGTTTGAGACGAAGCAGTTGGCGTGAGCGCTCTCCATGATTTGGCGGGCGCGCTCGACGTCATCCTGCGATTTCAGGGCCACCTGCGGATGGACGGTGATTTCTGTGAAGCGGTATTTCCCGTCCTTGTACTCGAGCAGCGCATCGGCGGAGCTGTCGTAAGCCGCCAGCCCCAATCCTTTCTGCTCTGCGAAGGCCAGAAAGGTTTCCATGATGCAAGTGTTCAGGGCGCTCACCAACAAATCCTCAGGCGTCCAAATGCCCTGATCGCCTTTGAACTCCGGTGGGCTGGAGATTTCCAGGTCGGGCTTGCCAGCCGCCGAAGCCTTTATTCTGCGGGCTTGTTTCCACACGGCGTGGGTTTGGTAGCGGAAAGATTTTCGGGATTTCTTGGTTTCCATTTGCCCTCCATGTGTATCCCCGTCGCGTAAGCAGCAGGTCTGAGGTCACTTACCTGAACTAGGCCGGACCGCCAATTTCCGGCGGCGCACGGCGCGGCCGTAAGGGTTCGAGGCTTTGTCAGATCGTCGCGGCATGGCGCGTCCCCACCCCTGCCCCTCCCCACGTGGGGAGGGGAGTCCATCTTCGGCGCGAATCCGCTTCAGTGCCGTCGCCACTTCCTTTTTGCCAGGAAGCGAAATGCCCTTAGCTTTGCAGTTCTCGGCGCAACTGCGACAGCCTGGGATACAGTCAAAGGGGCGCGCAACCACGGGTTTGCCGGTGGCCGGGTCCCAATCAAAAACAGCAGCGGGGCAGAAGTTAAGGCACTCCAGGTCGGCGAGGCATACGTCGCCGTTGATGGTGGGAAACCAGGGAAACCGCTCTCTCTGCCTGCGTGGTATCGACACCAAATTCTCTCCTAATATGACGAGGAACCGGACCGGTTGCCCGCGCGAAGCGCTCAGTGGTGCTTTTCTTTGGCATGGACCCGTTCTGCTATTTTTCCCCGCAGCCGGTCGAGGATTCCGTCATTCGTCGTATTGCGAATATCTATCGCCACGAATTGGTCTTGATCGAAACCTGTCTTGCGGAACACTTTCTGAAATAGCTTTTGTTGTGCTTCCACCTCGCACGCGCCGACGATGACGAGGGTATCGGGGTCGTCTTCGGCGGAGCGGAGGACGTCCTCCAGGACCCTGCTTCCTCCCGCCCCGCAAAGTTGCGGATGCACAATGGCGTAATCCACATCGAGGTCGGATTCGATTTCGAAGGGAAGCGTATTCATATCCGAGTCTTTGAAAGACGGGGACAAGCCTTTGCAGTTGCAGATGAGCGTCTTGATTTTCACCGGACTCCTCCGAGGAATTCCTCTCCTTCGGCTTAGTGCGCGATACCCGGGGCTGGACCAGAGTCCTCACCTTCGTTGGCGTTGCTGCGGAGGCCCGCTGTAGGGCGCTCCGAATCAGAGAGGCGCGACGATCCTTCTGATTTCAACCTGCTATTTCCTTTGAGTTCCTGCGAGTTTTTCACATCCGCCTGAAGCTCCGGGAAGAAAGGAACAATCTCGCTCAGGAACTTGCGCAGAGGGTAGTTAAGGAACGGCGCGCGAGACAGGGAATAACAGACTCTGGCCCCCTGCCGCTGGGTACGGACCAAATTCGCTTCGCGCAAGATGGCGAGATGATGGGAAACGAGAGGTTGCGAAAGGCCCAGCACCTCTTGTAGGTCGCGAACGCAGAGGCTTTGAGCGTCCAAAAGGTTAACCATCCGCAGACGCGTGGGATCAGACAGGGCTTTCAATAAATGACTCAATTGTTTCAAAGGAAACAGCACATCCATTTTGTAGCATAAGTGCTGCCATATACACCATCCCACAAGCCAACAGTGGCGGGTGATTCTTCCCCGGGTCGGGCTTTATGTCGTAGGTGAGCCGGGCCTTCAATCCTTTGCCCCTACCTCTCAGAGTCATTTGCCGCAGCACCTGAGTTGATGGCCGCAACCTCCCCCCGCTACGCCGGCCCGGTGCCTCTCCGAAAAGGGCCATTTTTCAGCAGCCTGCCGGGAAGCTTTTGCCTTATACTGCTTCACTCCGCAGGGGTCGCGGAGCGGGGGGCTACGCATCGCGATGACGGATAACTCCACGCGCGCCGGCACAATTCGAACCGAGTCGGTCTGCCGGCACTATCCGATGGGCGACTCGGTGATCCGCGCTGTTGACGGAATCTCGCTCGAGGTAGGGGCAGGCGAATTCGTGGCGCTGCTCGGCAGTTCCGGCTCGGGGAAGTCGTCTTTGCTGAATCTGATTGCCGGACTTGACCGCCCGACCTCGGGGGCCGTCATCGTCAACGGGGGCAACCTGGCGGAGATGTCGAGCGAAGAACTCTCCCGCTACCGGCGGCACAGTGTAGGGATGGTCTTCCAGGCTTTTAACCTGGTCGGCACCATGACGCTCCTCGAGAATGTCGAGTTGCCCATGCGGTTTGCAGAAACGGAGCGTGGCCAGCGGCTGGCACTGGCGCGCGAAGCCTTGCAGCGCGTGGGCCTGGGAGGGCGTCTGACGCATCGCCCCAGCCAACTCTCCGGCGGTGAGCAGCAACGCGCGGCGCTCGCCCGGGCGCTGGCGAACCGCCCCAGCCTGCTCCTGGCCGATGAGCCCACCGGCAATCTGGACAGCCACACGGGAAACGAGATCCTGGACCTGCTCCATGAGTGCAACGAACGGCTCGGCATGACGCTGCTGCTGGTGACTCACGAGCGCTCGCTCGCGGAGCGCTACGCCGAACGCCTGGTCTTCCTGGCCGATGGCAAAGTGGTCGGTGAACAAGCCAATGTTCCCGCCTTCCAACGAGTCGCCGCGGGGGGATCAGGCAAGGGAACGGCGGGGACGCAAACGCAGGAAGGAGAGCGGCGGTGAAGGCGGACGACCTGGTTGATCTGGCGGCGCGCAACCTTCGCGAATCCATGTTCCGGAACTCGCTCACCACACTTGGCATCGGAGTGGGCGTAGCGTCCCTGGTTGCGATGCTCTCGCTCGGCATCGGGCTCCAGCAGTTAGCCGACCGCCGGCTCGCAAGGTCCGGGCTCTTCGACACAATCGTCGTCACCTCGCGCCGCAGTCTGCGGGGCTTCGACCGCGCCGAAAACCGGAACGGGGTGCCTCCTGCCGAGAGCCGGCCTCTTGACGAAAAGGCGCGAGCCGAAATGGCGCGTCTGCCCAACGTTCTCGAAGCGGTGCCCGACCTCCGCTTCATCAGCGAGGTGCGCTACGAAGGTAAGCCACACCTCGCTATGGTGGCTGGCCTTCCGCTCTCCGCCCGAGACAAAGATGCATTCGACAACATGCAGGGCCGTTTCTTCTCCTCGGATGCCGCCGAGGAAGCCATCTTGCAAATCCAGTTCGCGGACGAACTCCTAGGGATTCGCCAGAAGCTGGGGGAATCCAGTTCGAAGCTGAGCGGCCAGACACAGACCTTGATTGGGAAGGAACTGACGCTGCGCTACGCGGAGCGGGTACCGTCACCGGCGGCGCCAGAATCGAAGCCGGCGGAAGGCGGCGGCGCGGGCGATCGCTCCGGCGCCCTAAAGCATGCGCCCCAGCCTCCCGCGATGGCGGCCTTCTCGGTCGTACCGCGCGAGAGAAAGCTGCGCATCGTCGCCGTCACCGACCAGGACCCCGAGGGCATGCGCGGCGCCTCGGGTGCCCGGGTGTTCATCCCGCTTCCGATGGTGGAGAAACTCCATGTCATGCTACCCTCTGGGCTGCGCGGCAGTGAGCCAGACTTTTCAAATGTGCCCGCGTATCTCAGCCTCAGCGTGCGCGTGAAAAGTCCGGACAGAGTCGAGTCGGTGCAGGACGCCATCCGGAAGATGGGTTTCAGCACCTTCTCGACTCTCGACGCCGCGCGCAGCCTGCGGCGCTTTTTCGCCGTGCTCGACCTCTTCCTTGGGATCTTCGGCAGCCTCGCGCTGGCGGTTGCCGCGCTCGGGATCGTCAATACGCTGGTGATGGCCATCCTCGAGCGCCGCCGCGAAATCGGAATCATGAAGGCGATCGGCGCCAGCGACGGGGACGTCAAGAAACTTTTCCTTGCCGAGGCCGCGGTGATGGGCTTGGTGGGTGGGATGCTGGGAGTGGCACTGGGCTGGGCGATGGGCCGGCTGATCAACGCCGGCGCGAACGTCTACCTGCACCGTCAAAACCTGCCCTCTGAGGAACTTTGGGCGGTTCCGTGGTGGCTGGTTGCCGGAGCGATTGCTTTTGCCATCGTGATCAGCATGATCTCCGGGCTCTATCCGGCCGCGCGCGCCGCCAAGCTGGATCCCGTGCAGGCTCTTCGCTACGAATGATGGATTTGACAGGTCCCTATGCAAGAGGCCCACTCGGGCCGAGATGCTTGCCCCGTCCCGCAGAGCGGGATGAGGAAGATTTCGAGCAACCCGAAGAACCGCGTCTTCAACCAAAACCAGCTACTTTGACGCAATCGAAGCCAATGGCGACTTTAACTCTAGTGGCTACTGGTGGCGGAGGAGCTCACCGTCAGGGTGAAGGCAGCGGTGGCGGAAGAGACCCCGCTGCCGCTGGCGGTGATGGTGGTGGACCGGCTGCTGACCAGAGAGGCATTGCTGGCGGCCTTCAGACTGATAGTGCCGGAGTTCCCCTTGCTCGGCTGGGTGTACGTAGCGGTAACGCCGGTGGGCAGGCCGCTGGTCGAGAGCATGACGCTGCCGGTGAAGTTGCTGCGAGTGAGGTTGACGGTAAGGCTCGCGGCGCCACCCCGAGCGAGCGTGACCGAACTGGGGCTCACGCTGCTGATAGCGATGGTGGGGGTGGTCACCGTCAGGGTGAAGGTGGCGGTGGCGGAAGAGACCCCGCTGCCGCTGGCGGTGATGGTGGTGGACCGGCTGCTGACCAGAGAGGCATTGCTGGCGGCCTTCAGACTGATGGTGCCGGAGTTCCCCGTGCTCGGCTGGGTGTACGTAGCGGTAACGCCGGTGGGCAGGCCGCTGGTCGAGAGCGTGACGCTGCCGGTGAAGTTGCTGCGAGTGAGGTTGACGGTAAGGCTCGCGCTGCTACCCCGAGCGAGCGTGACCGAACTGGGGCTCACGCTGCTGATAGCGATGGTGGGGGTGGTCACCGTCAGGGTGAAGGTGGCGGTGGCAGAAACCCCGCTCCCACTGGCGGTGATGGTGACGGACTGGTTGCTGACCAGAGCGGCGTTGCTGGCGGCCTTGAGGCTGATGGTGCCGGAGATCCCAGTGCTCGGCTGGGTGTACGTAGCGGTAACGCCGGTGGGCAGGCTGCTGGTCGAAAGCGTGACGCTGCCGGGGAAGTTGCTGCGAGTGAGGTTAACGGTAAGGCCCTGCCCGCTGCCCCCCCGAGCAAGCGTGACCGAACCGGGGTTCACGCTGCTGATGGCGATGCTGGAGGGCGGGGTCACCACGCCCGAATTCCAGTTGGTCGCCAAGTTGTAGGCGTTGACAGTGCCGATTCCGGTGGCGAAGTCCCAGCCGGTGGTTGCGCCATAGGCTTTCGAGTATGAACTGCTGGAGCTGGAGAGCACGCCATTCGTGCCCGAAGGCCTGTAGCAATTGTTGGAGCCCGTGCAATTCACGTCCATGTCGCCCTGGGTCACGTCATAGAAAATGCAGGAGCTGGCAACGCTGTTGCCACTGGTGGAATTGCAGGAGGGGTTGCCACTCGAGCCATACTCGCTGGCGGCGAGTTGGTAGTACACGGGATTCGGGTTGCCCCACTTGGAGCCTGTCTCCTGGTTCACCAACGCCTGGATGCCGGCCATGATGGGCGAAGAGAACGACGTGCCTCCCGCGCCGGCCCAGCCGCTGGGAGCTCCTGAACAGGAAGCTCCACCATTGGCGGTGTCAGACCAGCAGAACACGTACCAGTGCCCCCAGACGCCGTTGGCAGCGAACAGCGAGACGTCCGGGATGTCTCGCACGCCGTCGCTCGGGTTGCCGACGATCGACTGCCACGAAGGCTTGCCGTACCCCTTGCACGTTCCACTGACGACGCCGCTGGTGGACGGGGTTCCGGTCGCGCAACCACTCGGGCCGCCGCTGCCGGAGACAACGGTCAGAAGATTCCCGCCGCTGCCGCTGTTGCAAACCCCACTCGAGCCATAGGTTGCGCCATAGCCTTCGTAGGAAGCAATCAGCGTACTGGCGCAAGAGTCGTTCCACGGAATTTCCGGAATATAAGACAGCGCCGAGCCGTAGGTGGACGTGTTGCTCGTGTTCCAATAAGAGTTGTTGGTGTTGGCGTACGAGTCGCCGAAGTCCGTCCCGCCCACCGCCACGTTGTAAGGACTGGAGGCAAACCCGCTGACGCCGATGCCGTGAGTTGCATTCGATTCGTCTGCATCACAACTGGCCGCGCCTTCGTCGCCCGAGGAAACAAAAACAGAGACTCCCTCTGACACGGCTTGCTGATACGCCGAGCTGTACGCCGCGTTGGCCGATGCGCCGTTATATGCCTCGCACTCGCCGTAGCTGATGCTTACGATGGCGGGCGGTGTACTGCTTTCGTTGAGGAGGTTCTGGAGGGCAATCAGACCGCCAAACGTAGTGTTGGTATCACTGCACGACACCAGCTCGATGGCCGCGCTAGGCGCCGCCGCGCTGGCCCATTCCGCATCCAGGATCGCTTCCCCATCGTCGCCGTTAACGCCAGGATTGCTACAGTTGTTGGTGCCACTGCCAGGCGCCGGGTGGACTTGCGTAAAGGAGCCCGCGGTATAGCCTGAAAGGCCGAACGCTGAACGGAAGGTGGTCCAGTCCGAAGTGCTGTAAACGTTGGTATCTTCGATCACTACGATGGTCTGGCCCTGGCCCGAATAACCTGCGCCAAAAAGCGGATTCAAATTGTAAATGGTGGCCAGGTCCGCGGGCACGACCACCTGATAGGCGTAGCCACCGGAAGTAACGGTGTAATTGGGCCGGAGCTTGTTCATCAGGTGGGGCCTGAAGTCGTGCAGGGAGACGACGCCCACCACGGCCGGCGCGAGCGCGGCTGGAATCTGCGGGTCGCTCATATTGGCCATGTGCTTCACGCCTCTTACCTCAAGGTCATGAATCTCAGTCCTGAAGGCCTCGCGCACCTGGCCTGCGGAGCCGGAAAAATCAATCAACATGCCGCTGGGATAGACCACGTTGACCTGAAAGCCGTGCGACTGGAGCCAAGAGGTGATCGTGTTAAGGTCGTCCTGCGCTAAACCGAACTTCTCTCCGAATTCCTGCGCGCTGAGCCATCGGTGGAAGTTCGGCGAGGCAGGGTCGTGGAGTTGATCGATGAATTCCTTGAGCGCCTGCTCCTGCTCGGGAGGGCGCTGCAACTGGAGCAGCACATGCTCGATTTGGAAGTCGTCAGCCACCGCGCCACGATCGTTCATCGCGTTCGCTTCGGGACGCGTGTTCCCCTTGAGCGTGACCAGCTTACTTTCGTCAATCTGCTGCGTGATGAGAGCACGCGTCCGCTGCCCGGCATTAACAGCAGCTTCTATATAGGAGGCAAAACTAAAGCTGGCAACAAATGCCAGCACAGCGACGGAGAAGGAGGCGAAACCGACTTTTCGAAACACGGGGGCTCCTTAAACCAAACCTTGACTATTGTCTACCATTGAATGCGCATAGCTGGTTGTCAGTGCACCAAAAGCGCTGCACCGCCCTATCGTTCCAATGGTCTTAACAATAACTCCAATCACGTGACACGTCTTATAGTTTGGAGGTACTGGTACGAAAGTGCCTGCTAGATTTTGCGTGGCCGGAGGCTGCCTGCGCAGCGACGCAGAATGCAGAAGTGGGAAAGGGCAGGTTCACTGGCGGGCGAACAGCACGTGATTGTGAGTCGCTAGTGTCATGAGTCAGAAGTTAGCTGACAAAGTCTCCCCCTTTCGGGTGGTCGTTCCACAGCCCCGGCAGGGGTCCCGCAAGGTGGGATTGAGTAGAGGACCATCACCGCCGGGCTGTTGAACATGCTCGGCACAAAAGAAAGGCCCGGACCAAATGATCCGGGCCAATCATTGCTCAAGTTTACCGGAGTGAGCACCGAAACATTACAATGTCACTATCTCTCGATGGTGAGAGAGACCTTCGTCGTATTCGTTTTGCCTCCGCCCTTGCCGGTTATGGTGATGGTGTAGGTTCCAGTGGTTCGCGAGCCCGTCTTGACCGTCATAGTCGATGTGCCTGAGCCCGGCGCGGCGATGGATGTGGGACTGAAGCTCACGGTCACGCCTGAGGGCTGGCCAGTCGCAGACAAGGCAATAGCCGAGTTGAAGCCGTTCAGCGCCGCCGTGGTGATCGTGGAGGTGCCCGAGCTGCCCCTGACCACGGTAATCGCGGTGGGCGACGCAGTGATGGTGAAGTTAGCACTCGCGGGGGCGGTTACCGTCAGAGTGACAGTGGACGTGTGCGTAACGCCTCCGCCCGTGCCTGTAACGGTGATCGGGTACGTGCCGGTCGCGGTGGTCGAGGCCACGGTCATGGTCATGGTTGAGGTCCCAGAGCCCGGCGCGGGGATGGGCGTGGTACTGAAGCTCACGGTCACGCCTGACGGTTGGCCAGTCGCAGACAAGGCAACAGCCGCGTCAAAGCCGTTCAAGACGGCGGTAGTGATCGTCGAGGTGCCATTGCTACCCCGTACCACTGAGACTGAAGTGGGTGAGGCAGAAATGGTGAAGTTAGGAGCCGAGGACGTTCCGGCAAGGGCGTTGATCAGGCCAGACCCATTCGGACTGCCCCAGCCGGTGTCCAAATCGTAGCCGGTTACTGCCGGATAGCCGTTGCTGCCGCTGGTGATGTCGTGGAAATCGGCAGCATAGCCTGACCCCAGACCCAGCGGATAAATGGTCGGATTAATGAAGCCGAGCAGCGCATTGCCGTTGAGAAGCGCCTGTTGATTGACCAGAGCCATGTAGCCGGCCCACATGGGCGCTGCAAAACTGGTCCCGCCATATTCGTTTGCCGTGCAGGTGGTTTGGTCGGCACAGACGTAAAAGGTAAAATTCGCGTTTGCCGAGACGTCTGGGCCGTTCCGATAGACCGTGGACCCCTTGTTGCTCGAGTTGATCACGCCCGAGAGCTGTTGCCAGGTGGGAATCGCAATGTTGTCCGGGGAAATCCCGCCGCCCCCGTCGACCCAACCGCTTTCCGAACTCCAGGGGCCGCCCGCGCTACTGGTCGTTAAATCCGTGCCGCCGACCGCAGTGACATTGGCATCCTCCGCCGGGTAAGGGTAATTGCCCTTCGTCCACTTGTCACTGTCACCGGCCGCCACAAAGAAGCTCTGGCCCTGTGCCGCCATCTTCTTGTAGTACGGGTCGTCAGTGCTGGGGTCCGCCGGGCTCCAGCCCCACGAACAGCTCAATTGCGCAGGCAACGGAGTGTGCGTAGTCATGGCACTGAGAATGGCGGAATCTGTGGACCCCACGTACACATACAGTGTGGTTATGCCCGGGGCCATGCCGAGCGCCTGAGTTATGTCGAGGATCTGTTCAGTATCATCACAGCTTGGATAGGTGCAGCTCAAGCTGGTTCCATCCGTGGAAATGCCAGTGACAGCGGCAGTTCTCGTTTGACCAGCGTTCGTGTAGTAAGTGTTCAAGTCGGATATATCATATCCGTAGTACTCCAGCAACCCGATGTTCTGGCCGGCGCCGGTAAGAGCCGTCCCCTCGTAGTAGGCTGCCCTCATGTCGCTGCCTAAAAAAGAGCTCGAAGGGCCGGAGCCCGTAGTGGCATTGGACTTCACAGTCAGATTTCTATGCTTGTAGAGGGGATGCGGGATCGAATAGTTGTCCAAACCCGAGATATGCCACAGCGGGAAGGGCAGGTACACCATGGGCTCCCGGTCCGGAGCATAGAAGGTGCGGTTTTCCGTGGGGTGCTGGTAGACACCCATGCTCACATTAAAGGCTGCCTCGATGCTCGTCACCGAGCCCTCGAGCTGCACGTCCATACCATCGCGGGAGCCGCCCACCACCTTGAAGCCGTTCGATGTGGCGTAATCAATCACGGCGTAATAATCTTCCTGGGTGGGACCAAACCGCGCGGTAAACTCTGGCACCGTGAGGAAGTGGCGGTAGGAGGGGCTGGAAGGATCGTAGACCTCTTGCAAGAATTTTTCCAACCCTGCCGGATCGCGCAGCGGCAGAACAATGTCGATGCGCAAGGTCTGAGTTTCGGGCAGCCGGTTCAAGAACGCCGCCTGACCGCTGATTACTTCTTGACGCACATGGCGCGTCAGCAGGGACTGTGCCTGCGCCTTGGCTCCCATGACGAAGAGGAGCATGGCCGAACACAGCACCACATACAGTCCTCGTAGGACTGCCACTCCATAGCCTTTTCCTGGTTGGTTCATCAGTTGGCTCCTTTGGCTCTCGAGAGCGCGGAATCTCTCCTTTTGGGAGACAGAGCTATAATAGTATTCCATTTGAATTGTGTGGCCAATAACCAGTCTTTTCCGTCAACCTGCTTCTGTGAACTGGGATTACCGTTCTCATTTTCCGCCCTAAGGGCAAGCTACACCCGACCGCCTCAGAACGCAATAGTACTTCCGTGTTTGCAGTGCGAGGTGCCTCAGCGATCACGGAAGGGGTCAGTGTTACCTCTCTTGTACCAACACCAGCCTCTACATCGGAAGCAAAATTGACGCTGAAAACAAATGCCAGCACGCTGACAGAGAAGGAGGCGAATCCAAATCTTCGAAACATGGGGGCTCCTTATGCCCACCCTCGACTCTTGCCTCCACATCGTATGCAATTAGCAACTTGTCTGTGCACCAAAAGCACTCCAATGCCCTGTCGTTCCAATGGCCTTAATATAAAGTCCAATCACGTGACAGGTCAAGCAAAAGAAGTGGGGCACAAGAAGTGGGGCAGCTTGATTTTTTTCATTCAACCGGGTCAAAGAGCGAGAATAGGGTGCCCAACATGCCCAGTGGCGCTACACTACGACTGTCAAACCTCTCCTGCTAAAAGGTTTACCGTACGGTCCGGGGGGTCAAGATAAATCTTAGTGCGGATCCTGAATCTTGAATTCTGCTCATCCCCATCCTGCACTTTGCCGCTTGACATACGGCTGGATTTACGATAGGCTATTCGAGTTGACCTATGGTAAACACGCCGAAAGAGCGCGCGAAGAGGGTTCGGACTCGGCCTGCCGGTGGCGGAAGATGGGCAGAGAAGGCGAAAAGATACTATTTAGACGGAACGAACCGAAGGTTCTACTGAAAACAAAGGGGTTAGCGTCTTTTGGGCTTCAAAACGAACTACATTTCCAGGGCAAAAAACGTCAATCAAAGCGAAGAATACGGCCAAAAATCGACGCTCTGTGAGGCACTGAATGAAACTGGAAATTGGAAAATAGAAACTGGAAAACAAGGCCGCCAGTTTCCATTTTCCAATTCCCAGTTTCCAATTCCCTCCCGGTACAAGCTGCTGGGGCCTTTTCTTATTTGAAAATCCAGATAGAATAAAGAGGATAGCGTGGGAGTGTTAGTGATTTCCGTGCCACCGCTTGTTGCGGCAGCGACTTCCTGCTCTGCCGTTGCAGGGGAAGTGTGGCGTTCACGTGGAGGACTTTGATGCAACCGTCGGATGTAGGCTCGAACACCGCGAACCTAACCGAGCTTTTCTGTGGACCGGACCACCCGCCGGCACAGACCCTGGAAGAGCGCGCGCGGCGAGAAGACCCTGCGCTGTTAAAGACCCTGCTTGAACAAATGCTTCTGATTCGCCGCTTCGAGGAAAAGGCGGCGGAACTCTACACGTTGGGAAAGATTGGCGGATTCTGCCACTTGTACATCGGCCAGGAGGCGGTGGGGGTGGGAGCAATTTCGACGCTCGAACCTGATGACTACATCCTGACGTCCTACCGCGAGCACGGGCACGCCCTGGTGAGGGGAATGGACCCGGGCGAGGTGATGGCGGAGTTGTGTGGGAAGCAGAGTGGCGTCTCGAAGGGTAAAGGCGGATCGATGCACCTTTTTGACAAACGCCGGCGCTTCCTGGGGGGACATGCCATCGTTGGAGGCCAGATCCCGCTTGCGGTTGGAGCTGCTTTTGCCTCCAAGTACCTTAAACAGTCGCGCGTCACGCTTGCTTTTTTCGGCGAGGCGGCAGTCAATATCGGATCGTTCCACGAGTCGCTGAACTTGGCGGCGCTGTGGAAGCTGCCGGTGGTGTTCATCTGTGAGAACAACCGCTTCGGGATGGGCACGCCGGTCGAGCGCGCTTCATCTCTCTACGACCTTTCGCAGAAAGCCTGTGCGTACAACATGGCGCGCACCTGGGTGGACGGGATGGACGTTCTGGCGGTTCGAGAAGTGCTCAAAGAGGCCGTCGAGCGAGCCCGGAAGGCGAGCGCCCCCACCCTCATCGAAGCCCGCACTTATCGCTTCATGGGCCATTCGATGTCAGATCCCGCCCACGGCCACTACCGCACCAAATCGGAAGTCGAAGAGCAGCGTCACCACGACCCCATCAAGAATCTGACAGCCGCTCTTGAAACGATCGCCCTAATCGACTCTGAGTTTCTGGAAGAGCTGGATCAGAAGATCCGCGATATCGTGGAGGAAGCCGTAGCCTTCGCCGAACGCAGCCCGGAGCCAGAACCGCAGGAGCTTTATACCGACGTTTACGTGGGCTGAAGCGGCCGGATTGTGAGGGGTTTTCTATGTCGATCCTGACTTACCGTGAGGCGTTGAATCAGGCCATGCGGGAAGAGATGAGGCGTGATGAGACTATCGTCCTGATGGGTGAAGAGGTTGGCTTCTACCAGGGGGCTTACAAGGTCAGCAAAGGGATGCTGGAGGAGTTCGGGCCGATGCGCGTGCTGGACACGCCCATCACCGAGCTTGGTTTTACGGGTCTTGGCGTTGGGGCCGCCATGGTGGGCCTGCGGCCGATCGTCGAGATGATGACGTTCAACTTTGCGCTCCTGGCGCTCGACCAGATCGTGAACGGCGCGGCCAAGATGCTCTACATGTCGGGAGGGCAATTCCCCGTCCCCCTGGTGATTCGCGGTCCAGGCGGCGCAGCGCACCAACTTGCCGCACAACATTCGCAGGCGCTGGAATCGTGGTTTTGCCACGTTCCGGGATTAAAGGTGGTCATGCCCTCGACACCCGCGGATGCCAAAGGACTGCTCAAGACGTCCATTCGTGACGACAATCCTGTGGTCTTTATTGAGTCTGAGGTGCTATACGGAACGCGCGGCGAAGTTCCCGAGGGCGAGTGTCTGATTCCATTGGGAGTCGCCGACATCAAACGGCGGGGCAAAGACGTTACTCTGATCGCCCATTCCAAGATGGTGTTCGTGGCCCTCGAGGCCGCCGCCGACCTGGAGAGAGAAGGTGTCGATGTTGAAGTGATTGACCCTAGAACGCTCCGCCCGCTCGACACCGTAACTCTTGTGCAATCGGTAAAGAAGACGAACCGAGCGGTCATTGTGGAGGAAGGTTGGCCGTTCTGCGGGGTGGGGGCGCAGATCGTCGACGTCCTCCAGTTCCGTGCTTTCGATTACCTCGATGCGCCGATCTTGAGGGTAACCGGCGCCGATGTGCCCACACCCTACGCGAAGAATCTGGAGCACTTGGCCTTTCCAGACAAACAGCATGTGAAGGATGCGGTGAACAAGGTGCTTTACCGGCGGCCCGTGAGTGCGAATTCCCATTGAAGTAGCGCAGGCATCTTGCCGGTCCCGCGCGGCGGGACCGCCGAGATGGCGGCGCTACGACGCGTTGGACGAAAGGACCCCAATGACGGTCAAGGTACTGATGCCGAAAGGCAGCGATACGATGACAGAGGGCAAGGTCCTCAAATGGCTCAAAAAGGAAGGGGACCAGGTCTCAACTGGAGAAAGCGTCGTCGAGATTGAGACCGACAAGGTCGATATGGAAGTCGAGGCGATGGGCAGCGGCGTGTTGCGCAAGATTCTTGTTCAGGCTGGCAAGGTGGTTCCCGTAGGAGAGTTGCTCGCTGTCATCGCCAAGCCGGATGAGGATATTTCCTCGTTGCTCAAAAGTGAAGGCTCGGCGGGCGCGCAACCCCCTGCCGGGAGTACTGTCCCGGCCCCAGCGCCCGTAGCGGCTGCGCCTCAGCGCCCCGCCACCAGTGCCTCGCCAGCGGCGACCGACGTAGCGCCGGTCCCGCATGCGGGACCGGCACATGCCCCGACGAGTCGGGGCGCTACACCTTCCGCTCACGAACCCGCAGATGGCGGACGGGTTTTGGCCTCGCCGCTCGCCCGAAGAATGGCTCAGGAAATGGGCCTTGATCTGAATCGTATCGCGGGCTCGGGTCCGGCAGGGAGGATTGTGCGCCAGGATGTGGAACGCGTTGCGGCCCTGGCAGTTGAAGCCAGGGCGGCGCGTGTTCCTGAGGCTGGAAGCGCTGGTGCGCACCTGCCCGCTCCGGCGCCCACGTTGCCAAGACGGCCCGCTCCTGCACCCACCGGTCCGGAGTTCTACGACGAACCCCTGAGCTCCATGCGAAAAGTCATCGCCACTCGTCTCGTGCAGAGTAAGGCTCCTGTCCCGCACTTCTACCTGACGATTGAAGTGGACATGGGCCGCGCGAAAGAGTTGCGTGAATCGGCGAAGGCTTTGAACCCGGAGTTGAGCCTTTCTTATAACGATATCATCCTCAAAGCCTGCGCCGCCGCGCTGCAGTTGCATCCGCAGGTGAACGCATCCTTCCAGGGCGAGGCGGTCCGCTACTACCGCCGCATTCATCTCGGCGTTGCCGTAGCCGTGGAGGAGGGGGGACTGATCACGCCGGTGATTCGCAATTGCGAGGGCAAGAGCCTGCAGGAGATCTCGCGGGAAGCGAAAGACCTCATCGCTCGGGCGCGCAGCCGCAAGCTGAATCCGGACGAGTACACCGGCGCCACGTTTTCCCTCTCCAACCTCGGCATGATGGGGATTGAAGAGTTCTCGGCTGTGATCAACCCGCCGGAGGGCGCAATCTTAGCCGTGGGCGCGGTGGCGGAGAAACCTGTGGTCGTGAAGGGCCAGGTCGAAGTGGGCCTCCGCTGCCGCATGACGCTCTCCTGCGACCATCGCGTGGTGGACGGCGCCACCGGGGCGAAGTTCCTCCAGACGCTCAAACAGATTCTCGAGAATCCGGTTTATCTGGCTTTTTAGCAATCCACAGATTTCGCAGATGGCACAGATGAAAAACGGAAAGGCCAAGCAGTAGGGAGCTGCTTGAACGTGAAGGATGGCAGGCCACGAGGCCCCCGCCTTGCCTGCTTTCTGTTCTTTCTGCAGCGCGTTTGTCTTCAGTTTTCCTGATCTGAGAAATCTGTGTAATCTGCGGATTACTTCACAACTTTGCCACCCGAGGCGTAGGGTATCCAAACTTCCATGGCGCCCGGAAGCCGATTGGCCCAAGCGTAATAGGGGATGAAAGTCAGGTTAACCTCCTTCTCCTCCCTTCGGGGCGTCCTCTCAATGGTCTGATACAGTGGTTCTTCGGAAAGCGGCTTAGGCGTTGCCATGCCTTTGTGCTTCAACACCACGATTCCCCCAAGCATGTCGGCGCGAAACTCAGACGTAAACCCCTGGCTCGGATCAGGGACCGCTGGTAGCACAACATCGAAGACAGAGCCTCGGTCCTCCTGGTCCACCTGTTCCAGGCAATACAGCAGGGGTCCACGCTGCACGGCAACTCGTCCGTAATCCTCACGCACGAGGGGATTAGCCGCCACCAGGTGCGGGGCCATGTCCAACTGCAAGCGAACGGTGCCGGCGGCCTTCCACTCCCGACGAATGGCGAAATAGTCGCCCGGTTTTGGCTTCCCGGGAGCGGGCTTGCCATCCAACGTAACCGTGGCCTTGCTCGCCCAGCCCGGAATCCTCAGATAGAGCGTGAACGTTGCGGCCTTAGCCGGGCTGATCTTCAAGGTGATGTCGCCATCCCAAGGGTACTTCGTTTGCTGGGCAAGCGTGAGCCCTGTGCCGTCCTCCAAATGCCAGTCGAGGGTGGAAGAGTGGTAGAGATGGACGTAAACGCCGGAGGAGTCCGTCGAGTAGAGATAGCCAGGAATCGAAGCGAAAGTCCGCTCGAGGTTCGGGGGGCAGCACGTGGTATCGTACCAGGGCTGGCGAATGTCTTCCTTGCCTCGGGACTCCAGGGGATTGCGATAACAATAGAGCGTCCCGGAAAGTGACATGCCGGAGTTGATTCCGTTGTAAAGCGCCTTTTCAATAACATCGGCGTAGGGGGCGCCGGCGCTGGCCGCCAGCATCCGCCAATTCCACATCATGTTGGCAATGGCCGCACAGCTTTCTGCATAGGCCCGCTCGTTCGGGAGGTCATAGGCCACGCCCACCGATTCCCCCTCCGCGTACGATCCCACTCCGCCGGTAATGTACATCTTCCGTTCGACCAAGTCTTTCCAAAGCCGGCCGAGGGTTTCGAGATATTCGGCATCGCCTGTCTCGAGGTAGTAGTCCGTGGCTCCGCTGCACGCGTAAAGAGCCCGCACCGCATGGCCTTCAAGTTCCATTCGTGAAGTGAAAGGTATCCCACTGAACAGGTACGTCACCTGCTCGTCCGTGAGTTGCAAGCGCAGCTTTTCGCCGGTAAACAAATAGTGGACGAAATCCAGATAGCGCTTGTCGCCGGTAGTGCGGTAAAGCTCCACCAGCGCCATTTCAAATTCCGGGTGTCCGGTCAAAGCGGGTTTCTTTTCGGGTCCAAGGGTGTGCAATACATAGTCGGCATACTTGATCCCGCCATCCAGGAGCTTCCTGTTCCCCGTGGCGCGGTAATAGGCGATGGCAGCCTGCAACAGATGACCCAGGCAGTACAACTCGTGGCTGCGGTACATCTCGGAAAATCGCAACTTGGCGCGATCCCCAACATAGTAAGTGTTCAGATATCCGGAGGGTTCCTGGGCGGCCAGCACATCGTCAATGAGCTTATCAAGCGTTTCGCGAAGCTGCGGCCGGTCACCCGATTGCAGAACGAATGCGACCGCTTCCATCCACTTGTAGAGATCGGAGTCGGTGTAAAGCGGCCCCCTGCGGCCTGCGTTCTTGCGGCCCGAAAGACGCCGAAAGTTGTCCACCACACCGTGTTCTTCCAGGAGTCCCAGCAAGGTGGGGATGCTTTTTTCCGCATTCGTCTGCATTCGCTCAGACCAGAATCCCTCACCCATGGTTACGGCGCGAATGGGCACCGAATGTAACTTTGCCTTGGGACTTGCGGATGTATTGATGATTCCCTGCGCATTCCAGGGTTCGTTCCCCATCTGGGCAGGCGCTGCGATCCCGAAAGCCAGACAGGCACCGAGCAGGAGCGAAATCCCGCCCAGAAAACGGATGACTGCAGAATTCATCGCCAAACCTCCTCGTCGAGAAGTCGAGGAGTCGAGAAGTCGAGAGTCGAAGGTCAAAACCACGTCTGGCTGTCATTCCGATCCCGCAGTCGCGGGAGAGGAATCTCGCTCTGGGATCCAGGGACACACGATAATCCTCCTCTCCTGTCCTCATCTAACAGGATGCTGGAAAGTAAGGTCCTTCACTCTTTGACCTTCGACTCTCGACTCCTCGACTTCTCGACTCCTCGACTCTTCAGGGCAGCAGCGGCTTGACCGCGCGTTCAAATTCCTCAAACGTCGTCGCACCCTGCCAGCTTTCAACCAGCCGTCCCTCGCGGTCGTAGAGAAAAGTGGCAGGTATGGCGCCGCCCCAGCGTGGATTGATGGAATTCACGAGCGCCTCAAAGTCCTTGAAATGCTGCCGGTAACTTCCGAAGTTCGCTCCCTGCGATTTCAAGAATTGTTCGATGGCGGGAACGGACTCCGGCTCATCCATGGAGATCGCCAATACAGAGAGCCCGTGGCTGCGGTAGGTATTGTGGAGGCGGACCAAGTTAGGGAATTCCTCCCGGCAGGGATCGCACCAGGTTGCCCAGAAATTGACCACCAAAACTCGGCCTCGCTGCTGAGCCCGCAGCCGGTCCCATCCGTTTTCATCCAGATCAACAATCCCCCTGGGCGGCGGTGGTTCGGAAGGAATCACGGAGTGCGAACAGGCTGCGCCGAGAAGCAGCGCGGCTATTCCGGAAGCCCGCAGCAGTCTTATTCTGCTATCCAAGGCGCGATCCACTCTAGTCCGCTCGGACACGTTTGATGGTGCAGCCGAACGCCTTTGTCTCAGTCACGCTGGCGGATTTCCCGGCTAGCACGGCGTCGAGTGCCGGGCGGATTTCATCATCCGTGGTCTTGTCAGGGTTGGTGGTGGGCTGGTGACTGTTCCCAAGCGCCCCGTGGTAACGCAGCGTCCATTGACTGTCCAACAGAAATACTTCGGGTGTTACGGAGGCGCCCAGCCGGTCGGCGATTTGGTTCCCCTCGTCTTTGAGAATAAGGAAGTCGAGGCCATGAGCGCGAGCGTGTTCCCCCACCTCCGTAACCGGTTCAGTCTTATTGGCATTGATTCCGATGAAGGCAACTCCCCGACTCTCGTACTCATGCGCCAGGTTGGCCATCACGTGATTGAAGGCATTTGAGTAAGGGCAGCGGGTGGCGATGAAGATGACCGCCACAGCCTTCTTTCCCTCAAATTCGTAGAGACTATGCGCCTTGCCGTTAACATCCTGAAGCGTGAAATCGGCCATCTTCTCTCCCACCTTGATCTTCGCGCCAGGTAGCTCGCCGCCTCTACAGGCAGTCCAGAGAAGGAACAACCCCAAGCCAAATGCAACCGCAATCCTGATTCTGCTCATGGGCACCCCGCCTACGGAAACTCTACTAACCGCATAATCTGGCATTATAACAGGCTGTTTGACTTTTAGGCACTTTTTGCAGCCTTCGTGGGTGCCGGACTGCGATGGCGCTTACTTCGCGTTTCGCTGTACCTGTGCTAGGATGGCGAATTGCGCAGATTGCGCGGGATGGGTGTGCGCGCAGCGCGCTATCTTCATGGGGGAATAAAAGGGCAAATCCATTGAGCCAGGCAAGCAACCGACGTCCTCGGATTTTGAGCGGCATGCGCCCCACAGGCAAACTGCACCTCGGCAACCTGGTGGGCGCGCTTCAGAATTGGGTCAAGTTGCAAGATGAGTATGAGAGCTACCACTTTGTGGCTGACTGGCACATGCTGACCACCGGCTACGAGAATACCCTCGACCTGCGCCAGGACACCTGGGAAATGGTTACCGACTGGCTGGCCTGCGGGCTGGATCCCAACAAGGCCACGTTTTTCGTCCAGTCGCGTCTGCCGGAACATGCGGAACTGCACCTGCTCTTTTCCATGGTGACACCACTCAGTTGGCTGGAGCGCGTGCCCACGTACAAAGAGCAACTCGAAAATATTCGCGACCATGACATCAACACCTATGGCTTTCTCGGTTATCCCCTGCTTCAGGCTGCCGACATCCTGATGTACAAGGCAAACTACGTGCCCGTGGGCGAAGACCAGGTGCCGCACGTCGAGTTTACTCGCGAAGTCGCTCGACGGTTCAACTTGGCATTTGGGGAGTTGGAAGAGGTTGCAGGCGTGAGCACTGATCCCGGACTCCCTGTGGGCGTGGTTGGCGATGTGGGTGGAGACCTGAAGCAGCTCGCCGCGCCCCATTTCCGCGAGGCTTCGCTCGAGCAACGGGCGGAGTACTTGAACAAAGGGCTCGCGAAGCTTCGCCGCATTTTCCCTGAGCCGGAAGCCCTCCTGACTTCCGCGCCGCGACTGCCGGGTACGGACGGCCGCAAGATGTCGAAGAGTTACGGCAACGCGATTTTCCTGACCGACGCACCAGATGTGGTTTCGAAAAAGCTCGCCACGATGGTGACCGATCCGGCTCGCAAGCGCCGCAACGACCCCGGCAATCCGGACGTCTGCCCGGTGTTCGACCTGCACAAGATTTTCTCCGCTCAGGGGACAATCGATCGTGTGAACCACGAGTGCCGCACGGCGGAGATCGGTTGTGTGGATTGCAAGAAGCTTGCGGCGGGGCATCTGAATGCGTTTCTCGCGCCCATTCAGGAACGCCGCAAACCTTATGAGCAGAACCCCCAGAAAGTGTGGGACGTGCTCGAGGAAGGAACGGCAAAAGCCCGCGCCGTGGCCCAGGCTACGATGAGGGAAGTGCGAGCGGCAGTGAAGTTGACTTGAATGAGTGACGATCCCCGCAACCCGAAAACCCGCTCCGACCAACCGGTCGTGAATCCGCCCGAGGGCGAGCTAAGCGCAGGACCTCTTGTGCCGGCCCCGAGCGAGGGGTCGGCCGAGGCGGAGCCCTGCACCGCACAGTGCAGGGCGGAGGAAGGGCCGCTTCCGCTCCCTGCTCCCAAGCGTCTCACGCACGGCGGAACACCGCCACCCCTGGTCAAGCTGGCGATGTACGAAGGGCCGCTGGACTTGCTCCTCGACCTCATTCGCAAGCAAGAGATCGACATTTACGACATTCCGATTGCCAGGATTACCCAGCAATACCTCGACTACCTCCATTTGCTCGAGGAGCTGAACATCGACGTGGCGGGTGAGTTCATTTTCATGGCGGCGACCCTGATCCACATCAAATCGAGGATGCTTTTGCCTCCCGATCCGAACGCACCGCCCGAGGAACAGGTAGACCCGCGCGAAGAACTCGTGCACCGGCTGCTCGAGCATGAGCAGTTCAAGAATGCGGCGCAGATGCTCCAGTCCAAGCGGATGGTCGAGGAGGCTATGTGGTCTCAGCCGGGTATCGCTGAGTTCGTGGAAGCCGAAGATGAGCCCGGCCTCGCCGTTTCAGTCTTCGATCTGATTTCAACTTTCCGCGAGATACTCGAACGGGCCAAGAAGCGGCCCCAGATCGAGATTCGGCGCGAAGAAATGACGGTGGCGCAGATGGTCGAGCACATTAAGCAGGTGCTCCGCGCCAGTTCCGGCCCCGTTTCCCTGGAGGAACTCATTGCGGGCTATCTGTGGAGACAAGCCCTAATTGTGCTCTTCCTGGCCCTGCTCGAGTTGGTGAGAATGCGGGCCATTCTGCTGCGGCAAAAGGAGCTGTTTGGTCCCATCACCGTCTCGAAAAGCAAGCGGTTTGAAGAGATCCTTGCCGCGACGAACGCCGCCCAGTTTCAGACCGGAGCGGAAGAGAGTTTTGATTAGTCGTCCTTGGTCCGTTGTCCGTGGTCCGTTGTGCGCCAGAAACCGCGTCACGTAAGTGTGTCATTCCGAGCGGAGCGAGGAATCTCGCTCTGCCTCGCGCCATCGTGGAACAAAGAATCAGAGCAAGATTCCTCGCTCCGCTCGGAATGACACGGATGCGCGAAGTTTCTGGAGGTCGAGGCGAAAATTTACGCAGTTCCAGAATGAAGCCACTGCAGAGATTCTTCGCTCCGCTCAGAATGACAGATGGGGACGACTGACAACTGACCACTGACAACGGACAACGGTCGGGGTTATGCATGCTTAACGACGAAACCTTAAAAGCCCTGATTGAGGCCATCATCTACGTGGCTTCTGAGCCTGTTTCGCTCGAGGCCATGCTGAAGACGCTCGAGGGAGAAGAGCGCGAGCGAGTGAAGGCCAAACTCGAGGAGCTGATCGCGGACTTTCAACAGGCGCAGCACGGAATTCAAGTCCGACAAGTGGCCGCGGGCTACAAATTCTCCTCGAAGCCTGAGCATCACGACGTGCTGCGGAAGTTTGTGAAGAGTCTGAAGCCGCCCATCCGGCTCTCCAAGCCGGCACTGGAGACGCTGGCGGTGATTGCCTACCGGCAACCAGTGACCTTGCCGGAGATCGATGACATTCGTGGCGTGGACTGCGGGGGCGTCATTCACACGCTGATGGAGAAGAAACTCGTCGTCACGTCCGGGCGCAAGAACGTGGTGGGGCGGCCAATCCTCTATCGAACCTCGCGCGATTTCCTGGTGCATTTTGGGCTGAAGGATGTGAGCGAGCTTCCCAGCCTGAAAGAATTTGAAGAACTGGCAAAACGAGCATTGGGCTCGGAGTGGACGGATGCAGAGGCAGCGCCTCCCCCGCGAGAAGCGCCCGCTGGCTCTGACAAGCCGGAAGAGATGCCCGCGAGTGCGCCCAGTGAAGCGGCTGAAACTGTACCTCCCTCACCGCTACCCGCACGGGAAGAATAGAGGGTAGCGCAGAGTCTCGCTTTTCAGAGACTCTGCGGCTTGTAGCGGGCAACCGGGCGTATAACGGCGATAAACGAGCGCGAATTTGCAGGAAAAGCCGCAGAGTCTCTGAAAAGCGAGACTCTGTGCTACTTATGCAGGAACGGCTGCAAAAGATAATCGCCGAGGCCGGCATAACCTCCCGTCGCAAGGCCGAGGAGTTGATCGTGCAGGGCCGCGTCTCGGTGAATGGCCAGGTGGTGGCCGAATTAGGCTCCAAAGCTGACCCCGCGCGCGACCAAATACTCGTGGACGGCAGGCCGTTGAGGCGCACCGGCCGACGGCTATACCTGCTGCTCAACAAGCCCCCTGGCTATGTTTCCACCCTGAGCGATCCGCAGCACCGCCCTACGGTGATCTCGCTCGTGCGTGACATCAAGGAGAGGGTTTATCCGGTCGGGCGACTCGACTATCACTCCTCCGGGCTGATGCTGCTTACGAACGACGGGGAGATGGCCAATTTCCTGATGTCACCGAAATCAGGCGTACCCAGGACGTATCAAGTCAAGTTGGAAGGTCAGCCGGGACCGGAGGCTCTTAAGAAATTGGAAGAGGGGATTGTGCTGGATGGTCGCAGGACCGCCCCTTGCCAAATCCGCCCTCTTGCTTACCGAGAAAAACCCTGGTATGAAATCACCCTCGTGGAGGGACGATACCACCAGGTTCGGCGGATGTTTGAGCGCATTGGGCAAGCGGTGGTAAAGTTAAAACGCGTCCGCATTGCCTTTCTGACGGACCAGGGCCTGGCGCTGGGCCGTTTCCGCCAGTTGAGGGCAGCGGAAGTTGAGCGGTTAAGAAAATGGAAGGGAGAGAAAGAGAAGGGTAAAGGATAAGTTGCCCTAACTCAGCAACGATTGGCAATTATCCTTTACCATTCAACCTTTACCCTTTAGCCATGCCGCGATCCATCATTTACGAGATTCTCCCACCCTGGTCGAGCCGCATCCGGCCCTACCCGCCCGGCAAGCCCGTGGAAGAGGTCGAGCGCGAACTGGGCCGGACGGCCATCAAGCTGGCATCCAACGAAAACCCGCTCGGCCCTTCCCCCAAGGCCCAGGAAGCCCTCCGAGATTATCTGGACCAAATGCATTATTACCCCGACGGAGGCGGCTATTACCTGCGCCAGAAGTTGGCGGAAATCCACGGCCTGAATATGGACGAGATCATCCTGGGCGCCGGCTCCACGGACCTGATTGAGTTGGTAGGGAAGACTTTTCTGGGCGGTGGCGACGAGGCGATCACTTCCGAGTCGGCGTTTTACATGTACCGGCTGGCGATTGAGGACATGGGCGCGGGACTGGTCATGACGCCCATGCGCGACATGACTTTCGATCTCGCCGCCGTGGCGCATGCCATCACCCAAAGGACCAAGGTGGTCTACCTCGGCAATCCCAACAATCCCACCGGAACGATGTTCACCGCCGAAGACCTGGACCACTTCCTTGACGCTATACCTTCGCGGGTTCTGGTTGTGCTGGATGAGGCCTATTACGAATACGTGCAGCGCCCGGATTATTCCCACTCGGTGGACTATGTCCGCGCGGGCCGAAATCTTCTGGTTCTTCGCACCTTCTCCAAGGTACACGGCCTGGCGGGAATCCGATTGGGCTACGGCTTGGGCCACCGCGAGCTGATCGAATGCCTGAACCGCATCCGCTCGCCCTTTAATGCTTCCAGTATGGCGCAGGTGGCGGGACGGGCGGCGCTCGACGACCACGAGCACGTGGCGCGCTCGGTGGAAATGAACCGCCGGGAGATGAAATTCTTGACGCAGGAACTGACTCTGATGGGCGTGCGCTACACGCCTTCGGTTGGAAACTTCCTGCTTATGGACACGGGCCGCGACTGCGAAGAAGATTTCATGCGGCTTCTTCACGAGGGCGTGATCGTGCGGCCGATGAAGCTTTACGGCTTTCCTACCTCCCTGCGCGTCACGGTGGGAAGGCACGAAGAAAACCAGCAGTTCCTCGAAGCCTTACAACGCGTGGCTGCCTCTTCCCTCAAGGCAGCGAGGTTATAACCATGGCCGCTCACCCTCCTTCGTCTTCGATCTCTCACGGAGGGCGCTTCAGCAATCTGCGCTTCGGTATGGCAGACCCCATCCTCGATATCCTCGAAAAATGTAAGACCCTCGCCGTGGTCGGCCTTTCTTCCAAGCCCTCGCGGCCAAGCTACGGCGTGGCCGCCTATATGAAGGCCTACGGCTACCGCATTATCCCTGTGAATCCCAACGAGCAATCCGTCTTCGGAGAGAAGGCTTATCCGACCCTCGATGACGTCCCCGATGCTTTCGAAGTCGTGGTGATCTTCCGCCGCTCAGAATTCGTGCCCGAAGTCGTCTCGGCTGCCATCCGCAAGCACGCCACAGTGGTCTGGATGCAAGAAGGGGTCATCCACGAAGAGGCCGCCGCCGGCGCCCGTTCCGCCGGACTGTTTGTGGTTCAGGACCGCTGCATCCTGAAAGAACACGCCAAGCGGTTTGTGACGGATGGGATTTGAACTCGAGTTCCCGCAAGATGGCAAGCACACTTCCATTGCGGCAACTTGGCAGCCTTGTTCATGAGGAATCTCACATTGGAGATCTCAAGAGCCCATGCCTCAGCAAAACAACAATGTAATTCGTGGTGAATGTGCATGAAGTACAACCGCTTCGAAGAGCTGCCCGTCTGGAAAGCCGCCATCAATCTGGCGATCCAAATTCACGGCTTAACCGCCAAGGTCCCATTCCGAGGGCGCTTCAGTTTGCGCGATCAGATTGAGCGCGCCGCCGTTTCCGTTTCGAACAACATTGCGGAAGGATTCGAGCGAGGAACCACGCAGGAGTTGCTTACTTTCCTCTACATTGCGCGCGGGTCCGCCGGCGAAGTCCGCTCAATGCTCTGCCTGCTGGAGGGGCTCCCCGGCTTCGCGGATCTGAAATCTGAAATTTCAAATTTGAAATCCCTCGCCGAAGGTATTTCACGCCAATTGCGCGCCTGGGCTGATTCCTTGCAGAGCTCCCAAATCAAAGGGCAGCGTTATCTGACCGAGAAAACACGACACCTTGAGAAGGCCGCCCGCGAGCGCAAAGAGTTCCTCGAACAGCTTCGCCAAATCAGAGAGCAGAATAAGCCGGACTCAGCGAACAGCGGGAAAGATGGAAAAGAATAGCGCCCCTTTCCACCAGCCTCCTTTGCTCGACCAGCCGTGCGGACGGAAAGCGCATAGTGTTACCGCTGCTCGTATTTCTTTTTCCATTCCTGAATCGCCGCGAGCTTCTCCTTCAGTCTTTTCTCAAATCCCTGGTCGGTGGGGCGATAGTAGCGGCGCTCTTTGAGGTTGTCAGGCAGGCATTGCATGTCGGTGAGTCGCTCGGGAGCGTTGTGGGCGTATTGGTAGCCCTTGCCGTACCCCTGGTTGGCCATCAAGCCGGTTACGGGGTTGCGGAGGTGGAGTGGCACGGGTTCGGCCAGGGCCTTTTGCGCGTCTTGCGCGACTTCGCCATAGCCAACGTAGAGCGCATTCGACTTGGGAGCCAGTGAAAGGTAGACAGCGGCCTCAGCAAGCGCCAGATTACCTTCCGGCATGCCCAGGAAATGCGCGGCTTGCATGGCAGCAACAGTCACTGCAAGGGCGTTGGGGTCGGCAAGGCCAATGTCTTCCGACGCCATACGAATCATGCGGCGCGCGATGTAGAGTGGATCTTCGCCGGCCTCGAGCATGCGGCCCAGCCAGTAGAGAGTGGCGTCGGGGTCAGAATTGCGCACGGACTTGTGGAGGGCTGAAATCAGGTTGTAGTGCTCCTCGCCGGCTTTGTCGTAGAGGAGCATCTTGCGCTGGATGGCGTCTTCGAGGATGGCCTCGGTAACGACGGCTCGATGTTCTTCACCTTCGCCCTCGTGTTGGGCGGCGGCGACGGCTACCTCCAGGGTGTTGTAAGCAGCGCGCGCGTCGCCGTTGGAAAACACCGCGATCTGGCGCAGCATCTCTTGCGAGATTTCCACTCTTTCCCTGCCCAAGCCGCGTTTCTCGTCTTTCAAGGCGCGCTCCAGCAGCGTCAAGACCTCGTCGGTGGAGAGCGCTGAAAGCATGTAGACTTTGGCGCGGGAGAGGAGCGCGGAAATGACTTCGAACGAGGGATTCTCAGTGGTGGCGCCAATCAGCACCACGTCGCCACGCTCGACGTAAGGGAGAAAGGCGTCCTGCTGCGCCTTGTTGAAGCGATGAATCTCGTCAATGAAAAGGACAGTTCTCCGCCCGTACTGCCGCACTTTTTCCGCCGTGGCCATCACTTCCTTGATTTCTTTTATGCCGGAAAGGACCGCGCTGAAACGCATGAATTCGCTGCGCGTTTTGCGCGCGATGATGGTTGCCAGCGTGGTCTTGCCTGAGCCCGGCGGCCCCCAAAGGATCATCGAGGCAACCTCGTCTCTCTCAATCTGCTTGCGCAGTGGCTTGCCCGGCCCCAGGATGTGAACCTGGCCGACGAATTCCTCGATTATTTCCGGCCGCATGCGGTCGGCAAGGGGCGACGATACACGCTGACCTTCCGGTTTTCGAGGGCGGGAAACATCGTCTTGTGGCGGTTCGAATAGGCCCATAAAAATTGGTCCATTGAGTCATCGGGTCATCGGGCCATTGAGTCATCGGGTCATTGAGTCATTGACTCATTGATTCATTTGACTCCGCAACGCCCGGCAGCCTCATTACTGAGGTTCGCAAAATACCGTGACAACCATTCTTCGTAGCGCCGCCGTCCCGGCGGCATTCTGCGATGTCGGCGCTACCCCTGAGGTGTCACCATATTCCGCGAACATCAGTAAGTGCCGCAAGGTTGTTGCCAAAAAGCAAATCCATCGCTCACCCGACAGACCGCGCGGTGACTCGATCTCCTCATGGTCCGATCCGTTAATACGGAAATCCTGGTTTAGGACATTACCCGGGGGCGCTTGATATGCCTAACATGGGATTCGCCGTGGACCGCGATAGGATTCGAGCCATTCAATGCGCCTTGGTGAGTTGCCTAGAACGCCATGCAGATCTCGACGGTCTCTCGATCAACATCGGCATCGCTCCTGAAGTGGTCCGCGAGCGTGCGCGGACAACCGACGGTTGACCGATCACGACCCTCGATGGTTCCGTGTGGCGCGTCCCACTAAACGACATCGGCACGCCGGTCGGGTACGATGTTACCTCAGATTTCAGATTTCAGACACGCGCTTGGGAATCTGAAATTTCAAACCTCAGATTTCAGATGCGAAGAGGGACGCGGTGAGAATGAGTCCGCGGCTTTTCACGCCAGATCGCGTAGCGGGCGGAAGGCTGGAAGGCGAAAGCGACTCACTTCCTCTGCTGAAACGTGCTGAAAGAATACTTGCTTGGCAGTAGCTGGCCTTTATCGCTATCCACTGGGTGCAAACTAATGCCAGACGTAATACCCTCGCCCCTCGACGGCGTGCTCTCCGCCTTGAAGTAGTACACCACTCCGGCCTCTGCCTTAAAATGGGCCGCAGCAACCTGGCGGCTCCGACCCGCACCCACTCCTATTTGCCAGCTTGCACAAATGTGATGTTCTCCGGGATCAACGGAAAAATAGAAATATGAATTGCCACTGGTCGCCCCCACCCACCCGCCATCAACGCCCAGCCGCGTGGTTGGTCTGGAGTACCCGCGGTACCAATCGTGTTCGAAGAAATACACCAACGCCTTACCTGCGACCGCTTGTCCCATCGGGTGCGAACGCTTGTCCGTTTTCACCTCGAAGGCGACTTCGTCGGGGCCGCAACTGGGAGCGAGACGCGTCTCCCCGGTTTGGGCTTGAGCAAGAACGGCTGATGCCATGAGAAAAATGATGAGCGCGGTTCTCATTTTGTCCTCCGCCAATTTCCATGACCTGGCGATGAGCGCACGAACGAGCTCGGAAGAACAGTAAGCAGTAGGCAGCGACCGCAAGTAGGGCGGAACAGCGTTCTGTCTGTGGCCAGCGCCGCGGGCCCCTACATACTGGGCCGTCGTGGATCGGAGATCGACGCTACAATTGGCGCATTTATTGCGAGTCCTGGCGAAAGCCGCTCACTTCTTCTGCTGAAACGTGCTGAAGGCATACTGGCGCGCCAGAATCTGGCCTTCATCACTATCGACCGGCTCCAACTTCATGATGTAATATCGTGGAGTAAGCGGCGTCGGGTTTTTCATTATGAGCATCGCTTTAAAATAGTACGTTACTCCGGCCTCTGCCTTAAAATCGGCTGTGGCATCGGCTAGGGGGGGACCCAGGCCCACTAAGCGTTGCTCGCGTGCGCAAAGGGAATGTTCTCCGGGATCAACGGAAAGATAGAAATACGAATTGCCATGCGTCGCCCCCACCCACTCGCCATCGACGCCCAGCCGCGTGGTAGGTTTGGGGTACGCCCGGTATTCCGAATCGTCTTCGAGGAAATACACCAACGCCCTGCCGGCATCCGGCTGTCCCACCAGAGGCCGGCCCTTCTCGGTCTTCACGTTGAACTTGACTCGGTCGGGGCCGCAACTCGGAGCGGCACGCTTCTCTCCGGTTTGGGCTTGAGCAAGGACCGCTGAGGCCATGAGAAAAATGAGCAGCGTAGTTTTCATTTTGTCGTCCTCCAATTTCCATGCACCGGCGATGACCGGACTAATAAGCGCAGCACAGCCCGGCTTATGGCCCCAAGGGCCGCGTACAATGACGTTTGGTTGCAACTGGTCGATTAGCATTCATAGCGTCCGGTACGCGAATTACGCTCCCGTCGCCGAAACACGGGAAGTTGAGAATATTTGTCGAGCGCGGCTCCTCAGTATAGCAGACACAATCAATCGCAGAAAACGCATTTTCCTGGAGTGGACCGCTTCTTGACCTCCCGGGTGTCCCCGAAGAACGTAAGATCACGGCAGCCGGACGAGCAGTAAACTTCCGGTTTTCCCGCGATCGTGTACCGAACGCCCTGGTTCAACAGCTTCCCGCACCCGTCGCACTTCTCGGTGATGTAAATTAATACCTAAATCCGCGCTGGCGAGCGACTTCGTAAAGAAAAACGCTGGCCGCGGTCGCCACATTAACCGAATCCATCCCCAGGCGAATGGGAATACTCAAGAGCAGGGAGGCCTCACGGGCAATCTCCGGTGGCAGGCCGGAAGCCTCTCTTCCCACCATGATGGCGAGCGAGCCTCTCAGGTCCGCCTCGTGAAGCGGAGTGGGGCTGTGGCGGTCGGCGGCGATGATGCGAACTTGAGCCGGGCGCAGGCGATCCAGGAGTTCATGGGCTGCGAAGCCCGCCAGGACCGGAAGGCGGAAGATCGCGCCCGCTGAAGACCGCACGGCCTTGGGATTGAAAGGGCAGACGGTTTCCTGGAGCGTGAAGAGGGCCGAAGCCCCAAAGGCCGCCGCGCTGCGCATGATGGTGCCCAGATTGCCGGGGTCCTGGATCCCGCAGGCCACCAGCAGTAGCAAATCCTGGCCCTCGAGGATGGTATCCAAATTGTGAGGCGGCAGTTCGACGAGCGCGGCAATCCCCTGGGGGTTCTGCGTCTGCGCCACCTGCTCGAACAGGCCGTCAGGAACCTGCACAGCTTCTGCTTCAGCGGGCAACTGTTCCATAAGCCGCGCAAATTTCGCTAGACCGCTTTCGGCCGCGAGCACGCTATGTATGCGAACTGCCGGAGCGGCTCCGAGGGCTTCCTCCACAAGAAATGGACCTTCGACAGCCAGCCACCCCTCGCGCGTTGTCCCTTTTGCCAAAGCCCGCCGGTAGACCTTCAACATCGAGTTGGTAGGACTACTGATCTGGCGTTTTCTCGCTTGACCCATATTCGTGCCGGATTTGAAAATCCGGTCCCTGCGCCGAAAGCTTAACCCGGCTTGGGACGGAAGTCGAGACCTATGGATTTCATCGCTCTGGAGTGCGGCAGCTTGCTGCCGCTTTTCCCGCTCTGCGGGACCAGCTTGCTGGCCGTGCACTGAAACGCGGTACTTGGACACGTGAGGCGCGAGCAAGCTCGCAGAGAAAAGCGGCAGCAAGCTGCCGCACTCCACAGCCGCTCGTGATAGAATTGCGCCGCTCTCAGCAGTATGCTGTTCCGAAGTCTCTGGAGGTCGAAAATGCGCAAACTGGGTTTTCTTTTAGCCATTCTGACGTTGCCCGCGTCCACTGTTGCCCAGAATCTAAGTGGATTGTTCCCGGATATTACTCAGCAGCAGAACTATGTACTGAAGCGCGTCTCCAGCTACGACCGAACTGGCGCCAACGCGGACTATACGAAGATGGGAGCCGGCGAGACACTGACGGTGTTTGAAGAAGCCGGGCCGGGAGTCATCACTCATCTCTGGTTTACGATTGCGAGCCGTGAACAATTCCACCTGAAGAAACTCGTCCTCCGCATGTATTGGGACAACGAATCCACCCCCAGTGTGGAAGCTCCCATCGGTGATTTCTTTGGGCTGGGGTTGGGTGAGTATTTCACCTTCCAGTCATTCCCGCTGGCCGTGGGCTCGAGCCAGGCGCTGAATTCGTACTTTCCGATGCCGTTTCAGAAGATGGGCAAGATCACGATAACGAATGAGGGGAAGTTGCCGGTGAATGCCCTCTACTACAACATCGATTACAGAGCTTACAAGAACCCATTGCCCCCGGAGTCCCTCTACTTTCACGCTCAGTATCGCCAGTGTGCTCCATGCCAGGGCTGGACCAACCAATGGAGTTCCAATGGCGACAAGCTTGTGGATACGAAACCCAACCTCGACGGGGAGGGAAACTACGTGTGGATGGAAGCCGTTGGCCGGGGCCACTACGTGGGCGTGACCATGTCGGTGTTGCAAAACCAGGACGAGTGGTGGGGCGAGGGTGACGATATGTTTTTCATTGACGGGGAGAAGTTGCCTTCCATCAACGGCACGGGTTCCGAAGACTATTTTCAGGGCGCCTGGGATTTTGGCGACCAGCCATTTTCTTACTTGATGTTTGGCGCTCCGGTGAAGGGCGTGGAGCTGGCGGGAAGCCGATCGTCGGTTTACCGGTTTCACCTCGATTCCCCCATCACCTTTACCAAGTCCCTTCGCGCCACCATCGAGCACGGCCACGCCAACCACCGCTCCGACAATTACTTCTCGGTTGCCTATTGGTACCAAACCGAGCCGCATGCGCCATTCCCCATGCTGCCGACAGTCGAGCAACGCTTGCCGAGACTTTACCCCGTGGGTGGACCGGGCAACGCGGGAAAGTAATAGGGAAGGAGTCAGGAGACAGGAGTCAGAATGCGGAGCCCGACTGGCTTTTGGTCTCAGTTGAGGAGGGGTCCTCGCTGCAAATTAAGGTCGGTCGTCCTCACCCCGAAGCCCTTTTTGCGCCAGCGACCTGTGCTTCGAGCTCGGCCATGTCCAGGACGATGACTTTGCGGCGTTCCAAACGAATGATGCCTCGGTCAACAAAACGCCGGAGGTTGCGGGAAACCAGATCACGGACTGTGCCAATCTCCGCGCCGATCTGCTGGTTGGTTTCTTCCAGGGGAAACTCGAGGCCGCGTCGGGTGCGGACGCCCAACCTCAGAGCCCGCCCACGCAGGAACCGCGCCAGGCGGTGGCTGACCTCTTTGAGCGATAATTCTTCGACAAGGTCCGCAAGATACCGGAACCTCCACGCCAGAGTGCGGATAACGGCAAGGGCCACTTCCGAATTGCGGCGGCACAAATCCAGGAATTCCTTCTTGGGAAGGAAAAGGAGTGTGGAGTCTTCCACAGCGGCAGCAGAGGCAGGAAAATTGCCACCGTCAAAGATGGCGAGCTCGCCGACTGTGGATCCGGCACGCTCAATCACCAGGACTTGCTCGCGCCCGTTCTCGGCCATCTTGAAGACCTTGATCGCTCCTGATTGTACGACGAGGAGGCCGTCGCATGGATCACCCTCCGCGACCAGCATTTCATCCTTGCCCAGGCGTCGGGCTACACAATGGCTGGCCAAGACCCTGAGTTCATCGGCAGGCAAAACGGCGAAGAACGCCACGCGCCGCAGAGTCTCAACTGGATCGAGAAGTGTCATGGAAGAATTCCCAGCCATCAAAAGCCGTGAAATGACTCGAAAACGCCGACTTTCCCAGAGTATAACCTATGGCATAGCCGTGTGGCCCAAGGTGGTTTCCTTAAATGCCCACACCCTCTCACGCCAAAGCCGGCTATTCATGCACCCTCAGCAGCCGCGCAGACCTGTCCAACAGCTTACCAGACACTTTGTCCTTGGGCACGACTTAAGTCATCGCACCCGCAGAGGCGCGAGAATAATCTATAGCAAGATGGGGGCGCAAAGATACGCAAACAGAAATGCCCTCAGGAGGAATCACGTATGGCCTATGTGATTGCTGAACCCTGCATCAATACCAAGGACACCGCGTGCGTGGACGTCTGCCCGGTTGATTGTATCCACCCCCGCAAGGACGAAGCCAACTTCGCCGACGTTCCGATGCTTTACATCGACCCAGTCGAGTGTATCGATTGCGGGGCTTGCGTGCCCGTTTGTCCTGTTTCCGCCATCTTCCCTCTGGATGACCTGCCGGAGAAATGGAACGCGTTTACCGAGAGTAACGCCCTGTATTATAAGAAATAGCTCGAATTCAACCCCCGCGAGGGGCGGCCGGGCTCACCGTGGCCCCGAGTCGAGCAACCGGGGCGCCTCATCGTGGGTCTAGCAATGTTGCTCAGGGCATTCACAATTCTTGCCACTCAGCCCACCTCCTGGGTTGTTCCCGACGCGACGCTTTGTCTGTGATCTAAGCATAGGATATCAAAAGGGTTCACGAGGGTTGATTGACTTTGAGGTTGACCCTGGTAAGGCCTTGCCGTTAAAATTCGGGTCAGGCAAGAGGGAGAGGACGGACTGAATTATCGAATCTAGGATGGGAGAGATATTTTCGGAAAAGGCAAAGCTCTTGTGGAGCCTGAGCGCCGTTGCCCTTTTTTTAAGTTGCGGAGCTGAAAAGCGATCCACGGTTGCTCAAGTGCCAGCGGTCACTCCGGCCGTTCGGCCTTTGCCGCTTAAGCCTCCTGTAGCGCTGCCTGATCATCCGCCCGCGCCGGGCCCCGACGCTGCCGATGTCCTCGTTTCACAAGTTGAAGCGCTCTACAAATCCGGCATGGCCGATTATCGCTCCGGAAACCTGGAAGGAGCTAAGGAACAATTCGATCAAGCGGTGGAGAAGTTGCTGGAGTCGAAACTCGACGTTCAGGTGGACGATCGCCTTAGTGGCGAGTTTGACAAATTGGTAGAGGATGTCTACGCTGCCGAGGCAGCGGCTCTGGAACGTGGCGACACGTTGAGTCCACATAATTATGTCCCTTCGCCACTCGAATCATTCTCCGGGCTAACCTTCCCCGTTGATCCAAGAATCAAGGAGCAAGCCCAGCAGGAAGTGAAAGCGGTCCGGTCTGACCTGCCGCTGGTTTCCAACGATTATGTGGACGGTGTTTTGACTTATTTCCAGAACCGGGGCCGGGGCTACATCACTACGGCTCTGAAGCGACTGGGAATATATCAGCCGATCATCTCCGACACGCTGCGCAAGGAGGGGATTCCTCAGGACCTGATCTACCTTGCCGCCCTGGAGAGCGCGTTTAATCCTTACGCCTTGTCGCACTCGGGCGCAAAAGGTATCTGGCAGTTCATGCTCGGAACGGGCATGCTCTATGGGTTGAAGAAGGACCGCTGGGTGGACGAGCGTGAAGACCCGGTGAAGTCCACGCAGGCTGCGGCCCGCCATCTTAAGGATTTGTATCAGACGTTCGGAGACTGGTCCCTTGCCATGGCGGCATACGACAGCGGCCCCTTGACGGTGCAGGGAGCCGTGGAGAAGACGGGCTACGCTGATTATTGGACCTTGCGAAGGCTACACGCCCTTCCGACTGAGACGGAAGACTACGTGCCGATTTTCATGGCCACCCTGATGATCGCGAAGGACCCGAAAGCCTATGGCTTCGATGTTCAGCCGGACCCGCCTCTTTCCGCCGACCAGGTGGTAGTAAGCACGCCCACGGACCTGCGCCTGGTGGCTCAACTTATCGACAGGCCCGTCGAAGAGTTGACCCGGCTGAATCCCAGTCTACTTCGATGGACGACCCCGCCCAACAACCCTCAATTCACTTTAAACATTCCCGAGGGAACTAAGGAGCAGTTTGAGCAAAGGGTGGCGGCAATTCCGGAGGATAAGAGAATCTGGTGGAGAGCCTACAAGGTGGAGGAAGGCGAGACCCTTTCGAGTATTGCCAAGAAGCTCCACGTCTCACCGGTGGCCTTGCGGGAAGTGAACCGGCTGGACAACGAATCGGCGTTGCAACAGGGTGCCCACTTGGTGGTCCCTCTGGCCCCTGGCAAGGAATCATCTCTGGCGCGAGTCCGCGAAGGGGGGCCGCGCTACGCGGTCACGTATCGCGTTCGAGCCGGTGATACTCTGGAGTTCATCGCCGACCGCTATGATGTGACTCCTTACCAGATTCGCCGCTGGAACAACTTGAGAACCTCCCAATTGACTCCAGGAAAGCCTCTCCGCATCTATGTGGCGGGAGGAAGCCGGAGCGCGTCCGGCAAGTCTCATTCCAAGCGGCGGAAGAATCCCGTGCCGGTTGGCAAGGGAACTAGCCCAACAAAGGCGGCCTCCGGGACCGCAAAAGCGGTGGCCACACCCAAGGCCACCACCTGACAACTTGCAGAGGGGCGTTAGGACTCTTTTCGGCCGGAATCAACGAGTGTCGGAATCAACGATTGCACTTGACACAGCGATTGGTGTGTTATACATCTGCCTCCAGCGACGAAGTTAAGAGGTTTGCACCTGCCGCCCAGGCGAAAGCTCGGCTTTCTTGGGTGAGTCACGATAATGATGGGGGGAGGGATTCATGGATTTCGATAAAGACAATAAACCGGGGGATGAGCTTGAGGATTATGGAGACGAGCTCTCCTCCGATTACAAGGAAGAAGCGGAGGAAAGGTTGGGCGAGGAAGGCGAGGAGCTTGAGGAGGAGGTTTCTTACAAAGTTGAGGAGACTGTAACTGCCGAAAAGGCTCCGACAGTTCCGGCCGCCGCAAAGACTGCCGAACCGGCCCCGGCTCCCGCGCCTGCTCCGGTGGCCCGCAAGAAGGTCGCGAAGCCAAAACCAAAGCCGAAAAAACGGCCCGCAAAGAAGCCCGTGAAGAAAGCGGCGAAGCCTGCCAAGTCAGCTAAGAGAGCGGTGAAAAAAGCCGCGAAGCCTGCCAAGCCAGCTAAGAAGCCGGTGGCCAAGAAAAAGCGCCGGGCGAGGTAGCCGGATCAGGCTCCGAAGACTCGCAGGAGGGTTTGTATCCTCGCTCCAAGTGTGGGCGAGGATGAGCGCAGGGATGGTGTGTCTGGCCTCTCAGTATAAGCCCTATGGCCGGCGCCCGCGGTCAGGCAGCGTGGATGGTCCCGCAGTCCCAACCAAACCGTGAGTCCTCAGGCCTGAGTGCTCAGGCGCTCTGCGCTAAAGTTCTCGCCCGCGAGGTCATCCGGCGTATGCGCGGCGCCTCGCAGCCCTACCTGCTGCGTTGTGCGGACGATTCCAGTTACGTTGTTAAGTTTCAGAACAACCCCCAACACGTACGCGTCCTGGCCAACGAAATGTTGGCGGGTCGTTTGGCAATGCTCATTGGCCTCCCGGTCGCAACCCCGGCCTTCGTCGAAGTTTCCCCCGGTCTTATCCATGGGCCACCCCCTCTTGAACTTGAAATCGGCCCCCGCCGCGTGCTTTGCTTGGCGGGCCTGCATTTTGGCTCGCGCTTCCCGGGGGTTCCCAACCAAACGCTGGTGGTGGATTTTCTGCCGGATCGTTTGCTGCGCAACGTCAGGAACTTAGCCTCCGTATTCTTGGGGGGATTCGTTTTTGACAAGTGGACTTGTAACTGTGACGGCCGCCAAGTCATATTCTTTCGCTCCGTGGACGAGCAAGGCCCGGCGTATTCAGCCTTGCTCATCGATCAGGGCTTTTGTTTTAATGATGGCGAGTGGAGCTTTCCGGACAGCCCTATCCGTGGCCTTTATCCACGCCGCCTGGTTTATGAGAAGGTCGAGGGTTTCAAGTCGTTTGAACCCTTTCTCTCCAGGATAGAGAACCTGGATCGTTCTCAGATCGAAGAATGTGTCAGTCCAATGCCTGATGAGTGGTGCGGGCCCGACCCCGCTCAGTTGACACGGCTTGTGGAAACATTGCACGAGCGGCGCAGAAGACTTCGGCAGGCGATCGTTGACGCAAAGAATAGTTCCCTGCGACCGTTCCCTAATTGGGCATGAGGCTGGAGTGGTTGGTCAATCGAGACAGGACCTATGGTGGAAGATAGCGAGTTAAAGCAGTGCTCATACTTCCTGGTGCGCTACGTCCCGGACGTGGTGAAGCAGGAGTTTATCAACATCGGGCTGCTCCTCTTTTGCCCTGCCGAGCAGTTCCTGGATTGCTTGTTCAGCGACGATTTCCGCCGTATCACCCGTTTCCACGCCCAGGCAGATACCCAGTTCCTCAAGGAACTGCAACCCCACTTCGAGCAACAGATCGCACAGCACGAAGAGGATCTTGAGGGGTACATCCGCGAGATGCAGCAGTCCTATTCCAACCTCATTCAGTTGTCACCAGCCCGGAGTTGCTTGACCGCCGACCTAAGCGCCCAACTTCAGGACCTTTTCGAACGGCACGTGGGTGCGCCTCTTACTGGTCCCACAAAGCAAGATACCAGGATGCGCATCAAGCAACGCATGACGGAAGCCCTGCGCCGATGCGATGTGTTTGAGCACAACTTATTTAGAAAACGCATCCCCGCCTCACCATGGACCGGGGCTGGCGACCCGTTTGTTTTTGACTTTGGGTACAAGCCCCTCGAACAAGCGGGCAAGCCCAATGGCCGCCTGAAGCTGATCCACATGCTTTCCCTTCAGAGGGACGATGAACTTGCCAAGGCACTCATGTGGACCTTCGATAGAGTCCTTGAGAAAGAACCTTCCGACCTGACGGTCGGGCACGAAGATAACCCTGACCCAAGCAATCCTGTCGTTCGCTTCTCCCAGGGCATTCTTCAGCACGAGCGTGTCCGCTTGGTGCCCGTTTCAGGCTTCGATGGATACGCTCAGTCTATCCGCGCAGAACTCTTGATGTAAAACGACCGGCATTCCAGATTTGGACGCGCAGCGTGTGATTCGCTGGGC
The DNA here is from genome assembly GCA_050011515.1 of Terriglobia bacterium. Taxonomy (GTDB): domain Bacteria; phylum Acidobacteriota; class Terriglobia; order UBA7540; family UBA7540; genus CAVROP01. Next base: position 115,403 of record JBEKIZ010000001.1, read on the forward strand.
ACCATGAGTCTGCACCTCAAAGTCGATTGTTACTCAGGCTACAAGGCGGATGAACGGCCCCTCCGTTTCAGCTTCGCAGACAAGCCCGGTGGACAGGTAATCGAAGTAAAAGAGGTCCTGGATCAGTGGTATGGCATTGGCTACCACTGTTTCAAGGTTTTGGCAAACGACGGCAACTTCTACATTCTTCGCCATCAACAGACGGAGGATAGCTGGCTGCTTGACTCCTTCCGGCAGGGCGCGGGCAAGACTTCGGAATGAGAACCATCAGCCACAACTAGCCCGTGAGCCGGTTTGCTCGTTATGGCGGCTATCCATTGGGGCGCCCTGCCTGGGGGCCCGTTGTGGACGGGCATAAGAACCCCTAAACAAAATGCAAGCGCCGTTCCACGGGTCCCGGCCGTTTTGGGAAGCCCCCCGTACGTTAGACTGACCCACTCCAAACAAGCCAGGGTCGCGTCAAAGTCCCCGAAGGGTGACATCCCAAAGCGGCTCTGCCGCCTGCTGTGCGGAAAGGCTTCGCCTTTCCGAGGGTCTCCGCCCTGACTAACCCCCTCGGCTCGGCTGGAAGGCTGAGCCTTCCAGCCGAGCCGAACGGAAGAAGGGAGGCTGTCTGCGCCGGAAAGCCAGAGGCTTTCCGCACAGCAGGCGGCAGAGCCGCTTTTTCCGCGACTTTGACGCGACCCTGCCACACAATCGCGCGTTCATGACAATCCTGCAGAGAAGTGATTAAATAGACTGGTTTGATTGCGGCGGCAGTTTCCTCGTTCCGCCGAAGGGTTGAGGGGATATGCACAAGGGTGAAAGTGTGATCTCTTTCGCGCTTGCCGTGGTCGTGGTTCTGACCTTTGTGGCGATCCAGCGACAGTGGAATCCGGCCAGCCTGAAGGAGGTGGCATCTTCAGCCGAGGATTTCATCCTCACCAGCACAGGAATACGCGGGCAAGTACCGGATTTGGTTGGATACGAGAGATTGAAAACCTATCGACTGGAGAGCTATCGCGCCGCCCTATACCGGCGGAGCCCCGCTTCACTGGTTTTCGCTCCTGGCCGGTTTGTCGTTTACGACCGGAATAACCAACCGGCCTTTAAGCTGGAGACCCTGGAAGGATCGAGAGACCCCTGGACGACTCTTTACGACTTCAACGGGCGTCATGGACTTCCCCTCGCAGGCAGCCGTAGCCACCCGGAATACACCAAGAGCCTGACCGGGGATGGTGTGCTGGACGTTGTGGTAGGCCAGTATTCGGGCGGGGACCACTGCTGCACCGTGGCCACCATCATCGAATTAGGCAAAGAAGCTGTGGCCGTCCTGGGTCGAATCGATGGCTTGGACGGCTTACCTTTCGAGGGCTTGGAAATCCGCAACATCCATAAAGATAAGAGTTGGGAATTTGTAGCCCACCGTCCCTACATGACAAGCTGTGGCGACCACTCGGACGCGGCGGACGTGCTCTCGATCTACGCATCCAGCAACGGCCAATACGTTGACCAAACAAACCAGTATGCAGACTACCTCACCGGCATCCTGCACCAGAATCTTGCCAAGTGGCGTCAGGAAAAGAGCCCCTCGCTTCGACTCTCGCAAACTCTGGCCGCCGAATTCGCGCAGCTAGGCCAAAAGGATGAAGGAAAGCGTTTTTTTGCGACGAACTTTAATCTATTCCTGCCCAGTCTTCAACAGAGGAATATCGATCCGAACGTTTGCCTAGACGACTTGGAGAACCTCATTGATCGCCTGCCCAGCATTCCGCTGGCAAGTGCAGTTGACAGCCGACAGTCGACAGTGAACGGTACACCGGTTCCTACAGCTAACCGCTGACGGGGCTACTGTCCTGATTTAAGCGTGACATGTTGGGTAGCCTGCCGCGTTACATAGCCACGAGCTCCCCTTTTCCTTGCGCGCTGACGCCCGCCTTCATGGCAGCGAGGAAGCGCGACCGCAGCGCGTCGCTCATCAGGGCCCGCTTGACCGGCGGAAGCCGAAGGAAGGCGCCGAGGATTGCCCGCATGACGTCCTGGGTCAAACTGCCGGGGTCGTCGAAGATCTGGTTCTGCAGCGTGCCGCGCTCTAGGCACTGGAGGATCACCCGCTCGAAGGTGGTTTCGGGGTGGATCACCCGCCGCCCCCGCCGATCCAGGCGCATGGCGCCACTGCTACAGTCGAGAGTGCAGACGCCGCAACCGAGACAGAACCCCGCGTCGACCCGGGGCTCCTTCTTCTTCTTTCCCGCTGGCGAGGCCAACGGGAGCATTTCGATCGCCTCGATCGGGCAGGCCTTGGAGCACTTCCCGCACCCCTGGCAGAGGGACTGGTCGGGGCTGGCGATGAACGACGAGGTGACGATGAAGTTGGGGTACCCGAAGTCGCGCACCCCGCGCAGGAGATTGCAACAGCAGGCGCAGCAGTTGCAAATGAAACCGGCATTCTTCTGCACGTTATCGGCGGAGAGCACCAGACCCCGTTCGCGCGAGCGGGTGAGGTTGTCTTGCATCTCCGCCTTGCTCACCTCGCGCGCCATGCCGTGGCGGACGAGAAAGTCGGCCGCCCGGTCGAAACTCGAACAAACGTCCAGCGGCCCATCGCACTCCCGGACGCCGGCGTGCAGCTTCTCGTGCCGGCAGGAGCAGATGCCGAGGGCGAAGCGCTCCTTCTCCGCGAGGATGGCGGAAGCCTTCTCGTAATCGAGGATCTCCACGTGCTCGCGCACCGCCCCGTCGTGGGGGAGCGCGCGCATGATGGTGACCTTCTCCCCGTGGGCGGCGTTGGCCTCCACCACCCCGCTCTCATTGAGATAGGCGTGAAACAGCTTGCCGAGCGTGGCGCTGTCGACCCCCGGACCGGTCCGCATCATGGTGAACTCGAAGATGCCGACGAACAGCGGACTGGGCATGTATTGGGTACCGCCCTCGAACTCGAAGTCCACCACCAGCCCCTTCTCCGCGAGCCGTTCGAGGGTACCCTGGAGCTTGACCCGCTCGTGGCCGGTGGAGCGGGCGATCCGGTCAAGCGTGGCGAAACCGTAAGGCATGCCGATGAAGACCTCGGCCTCCTCGGGCGAACAAAGTTCCTTCAAGATCGCACGCATGGTCTCGTTCCACGGCGCCCGCACCGTGAGGCCATCGACCTTCGTGCCCAGCTTGCGGTAAACGTCCTTTCCGACCAGGTGTCCCATGCGTCTGAGCTCCTCTCAGCCATTTACAGCACAGCCTCCTCCCAATTTTCCAGGGTCTGCTTAATGTGGCCCAAGAACTTCTCGGCCACAGCTCCATCGATGACCCGGTGATCGTAAGAGAGGGAGAGGTAGGCCATCGATCGGATGGCGATAGCATCGTCGCGCACCACCGGGCGTTTTTCGATAGCGCCCACACCCAGGATGGCCACCTGAGGCTGGTTGATGATCGGCAAGCCGAAGAGACCTCCGAAACTCCCAGGATTGGTGATGGTGAAAGTCCCTCCCTGTACATCCTCGACGCTCAAGCGCTTGTTTCGAGCCCGCTCCGCAAGATCCTGAACCGCCTGCGCGATGCCCAGGAAGTTCTTTTCATCCGCCCGCTTGATGACCGGCACGATAAGCCCTGTCTCGAGCGCCACGGCAATCCCCACATTAACGTTCCGCTTGTAAATGAGGTTCGTGCCGTCTACCGAGGAATTGATAACAGGGATTTGTTTGATCGCTTCCACCGCAGCTCGAACGAGGAAGGGCGTGTAAGTCAGCCTGAAGCCGTATCGGCGCTCAAACTCATCACGCTGTCGCTCCCGTGCCTCCACCACTTTGCTCATTTCGACTTCGAATACGGTGTAGACGTGGGCCGAAGTCCTCTTGCTCGCCACCATGTGCTCGGCGATTTGTCGGCGCATGGGGGTCATGGGAACAACTTGCGTTGGCCCGGCGAGAGTCGAGGGCGAAGGTGTCGGCTGAACCGTCGCGGGCGGGGGCTGCACCAAAGGTTCCCGAGCCGCGGCGGTTCGGCCTGCGGCGGCCGACTGGCGCTGTTCCACATAAGTCAGGATATCTTTCTTGCTGATCCTGCCACCTAGACCGGTACCCCGTACCTGCGTGAGGTCAACGTGGTAGTCATGGGCGATACGCCTGACGAGCGGCGACGACCTTGCCTCCGCGGCAGCAGCGGGGGCAGTCGGACCGCCAGCCGCGGTTGGAACGCTCGCGGTCGCTGCCGGCGCTGGCGGTAGGGCCGCAGCCGGGGCTGGAGGCGCTGCGACCTCCACGCCTGCCTCAGCAGCGGGTGCGGCCACGGCATCGCCTTCGCCATCGATCACGGCCACAACCGTATTCACCGCCACCGTCTCGTTTTCCTTCACCAGAATTTGGCTTAGAATCCCAGCCGCCGGGGAAGGTATTTCCGCATCCACTTTGTCGGTCGAAATCTCAAACAAAGGCTCGTCCCGGCCTACATGCTCGCCGGCCTTCCTCAGCCATTTGGTAATCGTTCCCTCGGCAACACTCTCACCCATCTGGGGCATGATGACATTCGTGGGCATAGCAACCTCAAATCTATTGGTTCATTGTCTCATTGAGTCATTGATTCGTTGAACAGACCAAGGGAGCGAATGCGTCGAAACGCTGACCAGCCATCGCCAACGCTTTCGCTCCTCTGACTCGATGCCATGTACGACCGCGACTGGGCGATCACAAGGATCGCCCCTACTGGAAGATGAATCAATGGTTCAATGAATCAATGAACCAATGGATCAATGATTCAATTCTTTCAGAACTCCGCCAGCTTCCTTGCGGCCTCGACCACCTTCCGGGCGTTGGGTAGAAAGTACTCTTCAAGGGGTGGCGAGAAGGGGACAGGCGTGTCCGGAGCGGTAATCCGCATGATGGGCCCGTCTAAATCCTCGAAAGCCTCCTCGGCAATCAGCGCTGCCAACTCGCCTGCCATTCCGCCCGTACGCGTGTCCTCATGGAGCAGGATGACCTTGTTGCATTTTCGTACGCTCGCCAACACCGCTTCTTCATCGTAGGGCAGCAACGTACGCAGGTCAACCACCTCCAGGGAGAGGCCATCTTTTTCCAGTTCCCGTGCCGCCTCGAGGGCGGCCCAGACCATAGCGCCGTACGTGATGACCACCATGTCGTTCCCTTCACGCCGTACCGCAGCCTTGCCGATGGGAATTACGTAATCCCCTTCAGGGACCTCTTCCTTGATTCGCCGGTAGAGAAACTTGTGTTCGTAGAAGATTACCGGATTGTCGTCGCGGATGGCCGCTTTGATCAAACCTTTGGCGTCATAAGCTGTTGCCGGCATCACCACTTTCAGCCCCGGAGTGTGGACAAACCACATTTCGTTCGACTGGGAATGGTAGGGACCTCCGTGTACTCCTGCTCCGCACGGCCCCCGGATCACAATGGGCACTGCCGGCCCCCACCGGTAGTGCATCTTGGCCGCCATATTCACGATCTGGTCAAAGCCACAGGCAATGAAATCCATGAACTGCATCTCGGCCACAGGGCGCATGCCCATCAACGCGGCGCCGACTGCCGCGCCCACAATGGCCGACTCGGAAATGGGCGTGTCGATGACGCGCTCCTCGCCGAATTTCTCCAGCATCCCGGCGGTGACCTTGAACGCGCCGCCGTAAGCACCAATGTCTTCTCCCAGCAAGAACACGGAAGGATCGCGTTCCATCTCCTCCCAGATACCCTGGCGAATAGCCTCAAGATAGGTTAGAACCGGCATCTGCGCCCCCAAGGCCGGAAATCGAGAGTCGAAACTCGAAATCCGACCCTTCAGACTCTACACTTCAGACTCCTGACTCCTGACTCCTGAATCCTGACTCCTGAATCCTGCTTTTCCTCCACCAACAGTCCGACTCGCAGTACACACCTTCCAATGCTGTTTCGCCCTTGGGCAGCGCTCGCGCCTCAGCGTCGGCGACGGCTGCGTCGATCTCCTTCTGGATGCGGCGATCGAGATCGTCAATCTGCTGCCTTGTCAGGATTTTTTGAGTGAGCAGATATTTCTCAAGCCTCTGGATGGGATCTTTCTTTGCCCACTCCTGCAACAGTCGATCATGAACATATTCCGCAGCGTCGTGAGCCGAATGTCCTGCCATGCGAAAAGTCATGCACTCCAGGAAGCTCGGCCCATTTCCTTCGCGAGCGCGAGCAACCGCTTCTCCCACAGCGTGATAAACAACCAGGACATCGTTTCCGTCGATGGTTTTGCCCGGCATGCCGTAGGCGGGACCCCGAACCGATAGGTTTCTTACCGCGAACTGCTTTTCAACGGGCGTGGAGAAGGCATACCCATTGTTGTTGCAGATGAAAACCACGGGAAGCTTCATGACTCCGGCCATGTTCATCGCTTCATGAACCTGTCCCACGCTGGTCGTGCCCTCACCCAGGTGTACGAGAGCCACATTGCCATGGTTGTGCCGTTTTAACACCAGACCGACCCCGCAAGCCACAGGACAGGTTCCGCCCAGCGGGGAAATGATTGGGATGACGCCGCGCTTCATATCGCCGATGTGCAAGGTGTTATCCCGCCCGCGCGTGGGCGTATCGGCTCGGGCCATCCAGTTTGCGAAAATATCGGCAAGTGAAAAACCGCGAATCAGGAAGGAAGAAAAATCCCGGTGACTGGGCAGGACCACGTCTCCCTCCATCAACTGCAAGGCTGAGCCGACACCAATGGCTTCCTGCCCGCGCCCAATGTAGACGCCTCCCACAATCTTTCCCTGGGGATACAGTACGCGTTCAATCCTCCGCTCCGCCTCGCGCGTGAGCTTCAGGAAGTAGAGCATGCGCTGCAACACGCCGGGACTTTGGGCACCAAACCTATATTGTTTCATTCTCGCGTCGGCTGCCCCGAAGGGGCGAACCGTGAGTAGCCGTGGGTGCAACCCACGGAAAGAAAGCAAAAAAACCGCGCCGGCCCTGAAAGGGCCGGACTGGAGCCCCCTTCACAACATGTACCGCTCGTCGAATTCAATCCCCGCCTCCTCCAGCAACTTGCGGTATTCCTCCACAAAGGTCGTCCGGCGGTGATGTTCTTCTTGCCCCTTGATGTATTCGATCAAGCAATCAATTTCCCGCCTCGAATGCGTAAACGCGCCATAGCCATCCTGCCAGTGCGAGCCAACCGCAGGTTGAAACCTGCGGCTACTCACGGGAGGCCCCTTCGGGGCCTTCCGATTCTTGGCCCCTCGAGATTCGTCGCCCCCAGGCGTGAGTCATCAAGCCGACCGCGAGACAAGTCGCTTCATTGCGCGCGCCGCCCCGCATTCCGGGGTGCCTCGTGCAGTAGCCCACTCTCGTCGCCGGATTTGCTGGGCTCTTCCCGCCCGCTGCCAACTGCCTTCTGCCAGCTTTCCCCTAGGCCCAGACCGACCGTGCCGCCTCCTCCGGCTGCGGGAAGGGGCTGGCCTCTGCGAAGGCAACGTCTTCGCGGACTTCCTTCTCGATCCGCGCCTCGATCGCGCCCTTTTCCTCCTCGGTCATAAGTTTGTGCTGAGCGAGGAATTTCTCGTAGCAAAGGATCGGGTCCTTCTTTCGCCATCTCTCAAATTCTTCCTCGGGGACGTAGCGCGCGTCGTCGTGCTCCGCGTGGCCCTTCATGCGCATCGTCTTACACTCGATGAGGAAGGGGCCGGCGCCGCCACGCGCCTGTTCCGCTGCCTTGCGAGTGGCTTCATATACCTGCAAGACATCATTGCCGTCCACGATGGTGGCAGGAATGGCATACGCCTTGCCTCGTTCCGCAATATCCTGAATGGCCATCTGTTTTCTGATCGGAGTGGAGTAAGCCCAGCCATTGTTTTCGGCGATGATGAGCAAGGGGAGTTTCAGGACTGCGGCAAAATTCATGCCTTCGTGGCACGGGCCGGTGCTGGTGGCCCCATCTCCTACATAAGTCACCGCGACGCGCCTTTCTTTGCGGAGTTTGGCAGCAAGCGCAATGCCGGCCATCAAGGGCACGGTCTCGCCCAGCATGCTGATGGGCGCGATGACGCCTCGCCCCACGTCCCCGAAGTGCGTGTTGGCATCGCGCCCCCCCGTCGGGCCATCTTTCCTCGCCATGTACTGAAGGAACAGGTCCCTTGGCCGGTATCCCCGGATGAGCAAGGCGCCGACGTTTCGGATCACAGGGCCAATCAAGTCTTGCTTCTCGAGGGCGTAGGCAGTTCCTACGGAGATCGCCTCCTGGCCCAGGCCGGAGTACACTCCGCCCACCACTTTGCCCTGCCGGTAAAGGCTCGTGAGCTGCTCGTCCACGCGCCGGTTCAAGCGAAGGTAATAGTAGATCGCGTGATGCTGCGAACGATTCAGTTGTTTCACGGCCATTGAAATGTGCAGGCCGAAAGCCGCCGGTCCCAAGTCGCCACGAACAGCGATTTCTAGCAGGATGCTGAAAAAACCGTCTAGTCTGTCATTCCGAGGAGTCCCGATCTGATCGGGACGACGAGGAATCTCGCCCCGATCAGATCGGGGTTTCCAGAGCGAGATTCCTCTCCCGCAGGGCGGGATCGGAATGACAGCGTTCACAACGGTTTATCAGCATCCTGCTAGATTCGACCTTCGACCTTCGACTTGCTCCGCGACTTCGACCATTTCCAGCTCGAAGACCCTTCCGAAGCGCCGGACTACCTTCTCAGTAACCTCCTCCATCTCGACCCGCCGGCCCAACAGCTTCTGGAGCGATGTCACGCCTTTATCGCGCAGCCCACAAGGAACTATCCAGTCGAAGTAGCTCAGGTCGGTGTTGACATTGAAGGCGAAGCCATGGGAAGTGACCCAGCGAGAAATGTGGACTCCCATGGCTGCCAACTTGTCGTTCCCCACCCAGACTCCCGGGGCGCCCGCAAGGCGTCCGGCCTCGAGTCCGTACTCCCCTGCCACTGCGATCAAGACTTCTTCAAGGCAGCGCATGTACCAGGCGATATCACGCCGGTGTTGCGCAAGGTCAAGGATGGGATAGCCCACCAACTGGCCGGGACCGTGGTAAGTCACGTCGCCGCCCCGATCGATCTCGAAGACCTGCGCTCCGCGCGCGGCAAGCTGCTCGGCTGAGATGAGGAGGTTTTCCGTCTTCGCATTGCGCCCTAGCGTGTAAACGTGGGGATGTTCGAGTAGCAGCAGAGTATCAGGAATAGTTCCTGCCTTGCGCCGCGCCACGAGTTCCCTTTGAAGCCGCAAGCCATCTTCGTAGTCCACCAGACCGAGTTGTTCGAGGTGACAAAGCATGAGCAGCATTCAGCTATCAGCAGTCAGCTATCAGCCCTCAGCCTCCATTGGGAAGTTTCTTGATAGCCTCATCAACACGGCTTTTGTCCGGCGGTGATTCGCTTCCTGGGGTTCTAGCTGACGGCTGACTGCTGATAGCTGACAGCATCCCTAAATGTGAATCGCCCAATCCACCGCGGCGTGCGCCGCTTCCATCATCGCCTCGGAAAGAGTGGGGTGCGGGTGGATGGTATGCGACAGGTCGAGTGCCGTGCCCTCCAGACGCAAGGCCACGGTGGCTTCGGCCACGAGCTCCGTCACCCTCGGCCCGATCATATGGACGCCGAGTATCTCTCCATACTTTTCGTCGCACACCATCTTCACAAAACCCTCGCGGGCGCCCAGGATGCCAGCCTTACTGTTGCCTCCGAAGGGGAACTTTCCCACGCGAACCTTATGGCCCGCTTCGCGCGCCTGGCGTTCCGTGAGTCCCACACTGCTGATCTCAGGCTCACAATAGGTGCAATCCGGGACCTGTGTGTAGTTTATGGGCTCCACCGGCTTCCCCGCCGCGTGTGTAACCGCAACGATGCCTTCCATCGAGCCCACATGCGCCAGCAGGGGGCTGTTCGCAACGATGTCACCCACGGCGTAGACGCCAGGCTCATCCGTTTGCATGTATTGATCGACCTGCACGAACCCCCGCTCCAACTTGACCCGGGTTTTCTCCAGGCCCACTCCTTGCGTGTTGGGAGAACGTCCCACGGCTACCAACAAGGTTTCAGCTTCAACCGTTTGAGACTTCCCATTTGCTCCGGTATAAGAAACCGCCACTCCGTTTGCCGTTTTGGTGGCCTTCTCAACCTTGGCCTGCGTCTCAATGGCGATGCCCTGCCGGCGGAATGACTTCTCGAGCTCGGCTGAGATTTCTTCATCTTCGAGCGGAACCGCGCGCGGCAACATCTCCAGGATCGTGACTTTCGTCCCGAAGCGGTGGAAGATGGAGGCAAACTCCACGCCCACGGCGCCGGCGCCCATAACCACCATCGATCTGGGGATCGCTTTCAGGGCCAGAATCTCCCTGTTGGTTAGGATGGTTTTCCCGTCCGGCTCGAAGCCTGGAAATGTCTTTGCCTCGGACCCCGTGGCAAGAACAATCTTCGGAGCCTGGATTTCTCGTGTCTGCCCCTTTGCGTCCGTTACCGTGATCCGGCCCCGCCCGGCCAGGCGGCCGTATCCTTGCATACTTTCCACTTTGTTCTTCTTGAAAAGAAACTCGATGCCCTTGGCGAGTTTGGTGACCACCTTGGCTTTGCGGGCCTGGATTGCCGCCCAGTCAATGGAGAATTCCTTGCAGACGATTCCGTATTCGTTGGCATTCTTGAAATAGTCGTAGACCTCTGCGTTCAACAGGAGGGCTTTCGTCGGAATGCAGCCGACGTGCAGGCACGTCCCGCCGAACTTGTCATCTTTCTCGACTATCAACGTCTTGAGCCCTAATTGCCCGGCTCGAATCGCAGCGACGTACCCGCCGGGCCCACTCCCGATAATCACAATGTCGTACTTTGGAGTCTCAGCCAAACCGACACCTCCTCTCCTGCTGGTCGAATGATTCCCTGAACGTTCGAATCCGCAAGTCGTCATCTTACATTACGAGAATTGGGGATACAAGCAACTGCGGCGGCTGGCAACCGCTGGCTGGGGTCAGTCGAGCTGATTGTTTCATTGATCCATTGAGTCATTGCATCATTGAAAGGCGGCACCGGAATGGTTCTTCCAATGGATCAATGACTCAATGAATCAATGATGAGATCCCTTTTGGGTCCAAGCAACTTACTCGACCCCAGCCTCGGCGTGTTGAACTAACTCCTTTGTCTTCAAAGACATTCCCGCTTTCCACGTCTAACTCTATGTGTTTTCAACAACATTCCCGCTTGGCCCACGACTTTTCCACAGCGCTCCTTTGTTTTCAATGACATTCCCGCGTTGGTCGTTCAATTTTTGAAGTTACTACATCTGCGCACGGCCAGTCTCCCCAGACGGAATGTCGATTCCCGGGACCTTGCCCATGTCCACCATCCGGGTGTCATCGTCTTGGGCGGAGGCAGTAACCCCCATGTTGCCGGCTGGGAGTTCTTTCCCCAGGCCCGGCAGTATCCGCCCTTTGCGGGCCATAGCCCGGTCAACCGCGCCCGCGTGGCGCAGAATCCCAGTGCGAACCACCCCAACAGGGGGAAGGCAGGCGTCCCGTTCCGAGGTGGCTATGGCTTTCACATAGATAGGCTAGCATATAGGGCCAGATCCGTCAAGAGACAACATGTCAACATGTGTAGCCCAGGGCGGATCGCGCCACTTTCGAAGCACGCTCCGAATTGACGGGGCTGGTTTTGGATGCTAAAACTACAGGGTTAGCCATATCCTTCAGAGGGATTGCTGCTAGGAAGGGAGGAAGGTCTATGCGCCGCCGTGACTTTCTAGAAAAGGGAACTGAGGGTGCGAGGTTGGCAGCTCCGCACAAAATCCTGACGCCGCGGGCGAGTTCGGGAGAAGCGACGAAGCTCGCACCCATAGCCAAGCGCCGGCTCGGGAAGACGGGCGAGCACCTCTCCATCATAGGCTTGGGTGGCATGGTGGTCATGAACATGAAGCAGCCTCGGGCGAACAACCTCGTCGCGGAAGCCTTCGACCGTGGCATCAATTACTTTGATGTAGCGCCCTTTTACGGAGACGCACAACAACGTTTGGGACCGGCATTGCAACCCTACCGAAAGCGCTCCTTCCTCGCCTGCAAGACTGACGAGCGGACCAAGAGCGGCTCTCAAGGGGAACTCGATGAATCACTGCGTCTCCTGCGGACCGACCACTTTGACCTCTACCAGTTTCATTATTTGACCACCATGGACGATGTCGAAACAGTTTTTGGGCCGGACGGCGCCATGGAAACCTTCCAAGCTGCGAAGAAGGCGGGCAAGGTGCGCTTTCTCGGATTCTCAGCTCACTCGGTGGAAGCAGCTCTCGCGGCCATGGACCAGTACGAATTTGATACGATCCTCTTCCCGATTAACTTTGTCCTATTCTCACAAGCCAACTTTGGGCCACAGGTGCTCGAAAAGGCGCGACAAAAGGGAATGGGAATCCTGGCGCTGAAAGGGATGGCGAAAACCCCATGGCCAAAAGCTATGAAGGAGAGTAAGCGGCCTAATCCCAAGTGCTGGTATCAGCCTGCGGCGCTTCCTGAAGAAGCCTCGCTCGGCCTCCGATGGACCTTATCGAAACCGATCACCGCAGCAATTCCCCCGGGTGACGAGAAATACTTCCGTGTCGCTATGGACGTGGGGCAGAGTTTTACGCCCATCAAGCCAGACGAGGAGAAAACGCTCATGGCGCGCGCCACAGGAGTTGAACCAATCTTTCACCTCGGCAATACGTAGCTTTGGCTGCAAACGGGAAATCCTACGTTGGGCAGTAGGTGGTATGGGAGTGAGTGGTGATATACTTGCAAAAGAGAGGCGACTCATGAGCAAGGTGAAGGACCTTGAAAGCCAGATCCAGGAGCTCTCTCCCGAGGAGCTGACGGCACTCCGCGAGTGGTTCACAACCTATGACGCGGGCACCTGGGACCGAGAGTTTGAGGTTGACGTAAAGAGTGGGAAACTCGACGCCATGGCGGAACGTGCGCTACGCGACCACAACGCCGGACGCTCTACAAAGCTGTGAACCACCACGCCTCTCCGGACTTCTGGGCGTGCTATCGAGCGCTCCCTACCTCTGTCCAAGAACTCGCTGACAAAGCTTTTGCCCTGCTCAAGGGGAACCCGCGACACCCATCCCTCCATTTCAAGAGGGTTGCTCAGTTCTGGTCGGTGCGGGTCGGTCTGCGCCACCGCGCCATCGGTGTGGAAGCATCTGACGGAGTGCTCTGGTTTTGGATTGGCACCCACGCCGATTACGGCCACCGCATTGACTGAGACGTCGCTATGAGGAGACCCTGAAATGAATCCGCCACCCAAAGACCGATCAACGAACCTCCGCAGCCGCGACTGGTTTGGGAAAGACGACCGCTGGGGACTGGCGCTTTAGCTTGCACGGAACACTCATTCCTTCCTATACTGGTGGCGGTGAATGTCCGCTTCTACCTCGATGCCGCAACGGGTCAACGGCACATCTTTCATCACGGTGTGGAAGAGGAAGAGGTCGAGGACGTCCTGGCCAATCCTGGAGAAGATCGTCCAGGGCGAGATGGCGCCCGCGTAGCGATTGGGCGGACGGCTGGCGGTCGGTACTTGAAAGTTGTGTACGTCCGCGACCCGAAGCCGGACAGCATTTTCGTCATTACCGCGTATGAGCTGCGCGGCAAACCACTCCGCGCCTATCGCAGGCGGCTGAGGAGAAGGCAGCGATGAAACGAAACCGATTTCCGACCGGCTGGGATGAAGCCCGGGTTCAGAGCGTGCTGCAACATTACGAGCAACAGACCGAGGATGAGGCGGTCGCCGAAGACGAAGCTGCATTCCGGTTGCGGGGCCAGACCGCGGTGCTCGTGCCCAAACGCCTCGTTCCGGAAGTGACTCGGCTGATCGAGGCGCGGCGCTCCCGCCGGTAGAGCAGTTCGGGTAGGCTAAACATGGTGTCCAAACCTATGGCGGACAACACCCGCCCCAGCAGAACGCCTAGCCGTTAGAGCCACTGAAATGAATCCGCCACCCAAAGACCGATCAACGAAACTTCGCAGCCGCGACTGGTTTGGGAAAGACGACCGCTGGGGACTGGCGCATCGCGCCTGGCTGCGCGCCGAAGGCTTCAGCGAGCGGGTGTTTGAAGGGAAGCCCGTTATCGGCATTTGCAATTCCTGGAGCGAGCTGAATAATTGCAACGCGCACCTGCGCCAGGTGGCGGAAGCCGTGAAGCGAGGGGTGTGGGAAGCAGGCGGATTTCCCCTCGAGTTCTGCACTATATCGCTGGGCGAAATGCTGATGAAGCCGACCACCATGCTCTATCGCAATTTGATGGCGATGGACGTGGAGGAATGCATTCGCGCCTATCCGCTTGACGGGGTGGTGCTACTTTGCGGATGTGACAAGACCACGCCGGCGCAACTGATGGGAGCGGCCAGCGCCAACGTACCGGCGCTCATGGTTCCCGGCGGACCCATGCTGCGCGGGATGTGGCACGGCAGGGAACTCGGCTCCGGAACGGATGTGCGCCGCTTTTGGGAAGAGGTCCGGGCGGGACGGTTGAGCGAAGAGGAGTGGTGCGAAATCGAGAGTTGCGTCTCGCGCAGCGCAGGGCATTGCACCGTGATGGGCACCGCTTCGACGATGGTTAGCGTCGCCGAGGGACTGGGGATGACCTTGCCGGGAGCAGCGGATATTCCCGCGGTGGACTCGCGCCGCCTGGCCATCGCCGAACAGAGCGGGCGCCGCATCGTGGGAATGGTGGAGGAAGATCTTCTTCCCTCCCGAATTTTGACGCCCGCCGCCCTCGAGAACGCCATCTGCCTGCTCATGGCCCTCGGAGGCTCCACGAATGCCATCATCCACCTGGTGGCCATCGCAGGGCGTCTGGGCATCGATCTGCCGCTTTCGAAGTTTGAGGAGATCTCCCAGACAACACCTGTCATTGCTAATGTGAAGCCTTCGGGCAAATTCCTGATGGAGGATTTCAGTTACGCCGGAGGGGTGCCAGCAGTGATGAAGGAGATCGCTTCACGGCTTCACCTGGAGGCGATCACGGCTACCGGCAAGACACTGGGTGAGAACATTTCCCGATTCGCTTGTTTCAATCGGGAAGTCATCAAGCCACTCGGCCAGCCGCTCTACCCGGAGGGAGGCCTCGTAGTGCTGGGCGGAAACCTCGCCCCGTGCGGCGCCGTTATCAAGCAATCCGCCTCTTCGCCTCATTTGCACAAGCACAAGGGGAAGGCCGTAGTGTTTGAAAACAACCGGGATTTGTTAGCGCGAATTGACGACCCGCGCCTGAGTGCGGATGAGAACTCGGTCTTGGTCCTGAAGAATGCCGGGCCGAAGGGAGCGCCGGGCATGCCCGAATGGGGCCACTTGCCGATTCCCGCCAAGCTGCTCAAGGCCGGGGTGAAGGACATGGTGCGGCTGAGCGATGCGCGCATCAGCGGCACCAGCTTTGGGACCATCGTCGTCCACATCTCGCCCGAGACAGCCATCGGAGGCGCGCTGGCAATCGTCAAGAACGGTGACGAGATCGAGTTGGATGTGAGCGGAAAGAGACTGGAACTATTGGTGCCGGATGCGGAAATCAAAGCGCGCTTGGCTCAATGGACGCCGCCGGCCCCACACTATTCGCGGGGATACGGGAAAATGTACCTCGAGCACATTCTCCAGGCGCACGAGGGTTGCGACTTCGACTTCCTCCGCGGCCGCGACCCTGGTGATGACGACAGTCCCCTGCGAAAGTTCCCCAATCCGGCGCTTTGATTAGATTCTCACTGCCGAACTCTGTGCAGGTTGTCACACACACTTTTGCGGTATCGCCCTTTTCGCCTTTCGACTCTCGACCCTTGACTGCGTCAGACGGGCGGAGAATTTCAAATCCGTTTGGCTAGGACTCAGGTCCCGAATAGGCCGAGGCTCACCGCAGCAGGGAAAAGCTGGTGGGCAATTCCTGGGCCGTCAGCGCCTGCAAATTCAATTCATGAGTGAGTTTGCCAAGGCTTTGAGTGAGATGGAGAGTAACTTTCTATAAGTTCATATAAGCCTGTGTATTAACTCGATCCGAAAACAAGTTCCTTCTATAATACCTATTCACACCGCCGCAGATGTGCTACATTGAATTTCTGTTATGGCATCTCAAACATGTCCAAATTGCGGGTCGTCGCGGGTTAACAAATCGCCGAGCGGTCAACACCTCATGTGTCAGGATTGTCAGCGGATCATCATTCTGGACCGGGTCAGGAAGCCCCGTGGTCGAAGGGGTCACGGCAAGCCGCGCCGTTCTGGTCCGGAGACCCGTTCCGAAACGGCAAATTGAAGACCTGCGTTTCCCTTCATTCACCCAGAGGGCCCAGGGCCTATCCCCTGAGCAATACAGCCGTTTGACACGCTTCCATGACTATGCCAGCCTTAGCAGGTTGATTGCTCCTTAGCCCAAAGTCCCGCAAAATCAAACTGAGTCACTACCCAGCGTTGTAGCTGAAAGCTGATGGCTGACAACCGATGGCTTCCTCGCAACCCCAAGGTGAAGCAACGAGGACAAAGTTCTCCTTTTACCAAAAATGACGTCCTGACTAGAATAATGAACGAAATCCATGTGGAGGCTCGATAAACTATGCTCTCACGAAACCTCTTCTTGCTGGTGTTGATTGCAACATTTCTTTCGACCTGCCGCGCAGCGCTCGGTGATGAGATCTCCATCGAGGGCGCGCCTGCTGATAGCGGTTACAACGTTGGGTCCGTAGCCACGATCCGCGCCACGGTGAAAGGCATAGCGGGTGACGCGCGCCGTTACGCCGTGTTTGCGGAGATTCAGTATGCCGGCACCACCTCCACAACCAGCGTTCAAATGGATCGAGTCGCAGAGCCCCGGCAGAGGGAAGCTCAGTACGAAGTCGGCTGGCCTATTCCCGCTGAAGCCCCCACTGGACTTTACACGGTCGCCGTCCGAGTGCAAGACCGCACGGCCCATCGCACCGTCGCCATCAAGGCTTTGCGCGGCTTCGCGGCGTACAAGAAGCTGGTCCAAATCTCTCACCTGGCCTTGGACAAGACCTTTTACAACCTGGGCGAACCTATTCAATGCGAGGTCACGTTGGAAAACCTGACCGACGCTGAGCTCAAGAACCTGCGCGTCGAGTTCTCGAACGCCGACTACCCCTGGATCTCGCTCTACTCGGCAGAGGCCAGCGCGAATCCCGACCTCGCCCTGAAAGTCTTGCGGGACCACTTGACCTTGGCGGCTCGAGGGACAGCAACAATCCCCATGATGCGCGCGGGGATTGCCTCTCCTCTCCAAGGGAAGCAAAAAGAGGTCATGGGCATCGGCAGTCCCGAGCGCCACGAGAAAACCCCGCCACCGGAAGTGGATACCTACACGGTGGCCGTGTGGAATGCTGAGCACACGATTCTTTACGATGTGCAATTCACTACGCCCGCCATTGTGAGGCCCCCGGAACGCGAGCTCCCCATACCTTACAGCAGGAATTACATGCACCCCTATGACTCGGATATCGACTTCGTTCAATATCGCAGCTTTTACGCGCCAGGACAGGTCTCTCCCGTTATCACGCTGGATCACTCGCGAACGCTCTACCGTGCGGGAGACCGGGCCAGAGTCCTCGGCACGCTAAGGAATTCGGGGAGCGAAACTTGGAGAGATACGGAACTTCGGGCAACCATCCTGGACACCGCCGGGAAAGCCCTCCAGAAGGCAACGCTCCTCTCTGGGATCAATCTTGGCGCTGCACAAAGGCAGGCAGTGGCGGTGGACGCCTGGGCGATCCCTGCCCATCAGGCGCCCGGCACTTATCGCATAAGGCTGGAGTTACTCGGCGCGGGTGGGAGACTGCTGGGCGAGGCCGGAACGGAGATCGCCGTCAATAGGTTACCGGCCTCTGTGCTGGTGTTTTGCCCGCACGAAGACGACGAGTACTCCTATGCGGGCTTGATCCGCGCCGCTGTCGAGGCGGGCATTCCGGTGCGGGTCGTGATCCTCACCGGTGGTGACGTCGGGGCCTGCGAGCGCTACTACGACAAGCCTTGTGGGCCGAACGAGGCGCGCGAGTTCGGGATGGTCCGCATGGAGGAAAGCCGCGAAGCTTTGGAACACATCGGCCTCACCCGCGACAAGGCGGATTACATTGGCCTGCCGGATGGCGGCTCAGGAGCCATCTGGTCACAACACGTCAAACCCTCGAATCCGTTTACGTCCGTGTACCTGGCGTGCGATCACGCGCCTTATGAGCAAGTGCTGAAGCCCAATTTGCCGTATGCGCGTGACTCCGTGATCGGCACAATCGAACAGATCATTTCCGACTTCCATCCGGCTCTGATCGCTCTGCCCCATCCTGACGAGCGACACGTGGATCACCGCACCACCAATTGGTTCGTCATCAAGGCCTGCCAGGAATTGCTCCGCGAGCAGAGGATCGATCCGCAGACTATCATTTGGGGCGATCGAGTATACGGCGCCGGCGGTTTCAAGCCTGCCCCTTACAAGTACGATGGAGTTGTGGTTTACCTGAGCGGCGAGGCCGCGGCGCTCAAGCAGGAGATGAGCTGGGTTTACCAGTCGCAGGACGGGAACCTGGCCGAAGGGATGAAGAAAACCTTTTCTGAGCTCCCTCGCCAGGAAGAACACGTTCGCATCCTGGATTGGCAGGAACACGAAGGGTGGAACGAGTAAATTTTGGATTTTAGATTTTGGATTTCAAATTTTCGATTTTGAAAGCCTGCAGGTCCCCCGCAGGCCAAGGCAAACCTCGAGTCATCGGGTGAACCGTTGATCGGGAGATCGGGTGAATAGGAAGTGAATTCGGGTTACGTTGTTCTTTGTTCGTCCGATCACCCGATCGCCAGATCTCCCGATCACTAGAGCCGCGCTGCATTGAGCGCATCCTCACGGGCGCGCCGGAGGCTTGCGACAGGGTCACCTGTGGGAAAGAACTCCATGGCCACGTAGCGGTCGTACTTCAGGGCGGCAAGCTTCTTATAAATGTTGGTGTAGTTGATTTCGCCCGTCCCAGGCTCGTGCCGCCCGGGAACATCGGCCACGTGCATCAACCCCACCTTCTCGATATTCTTTTCCAACTTTTCAATCAGGTTGCCTTCGGAAATCTGCTCGTGGAAAAAGTCGTAGAGGAATTTTACCCGTGGGTGGCCCACACTGGTGATGATTTCGAACCCTTCTGCCACTGACCAAAGGTAATAGCGCGGATTCTCTTCAAGGTCGATATTCTCGAGCAGAATTGTGAGATCCTTCTTCTCCGCAATTTCCGCCGCTCGCTTCAAGCCTTCAATGCAGCTCTGGTGCTGGTCGTTATGCGACTTCCCCGGCACCACGTTGCCCGACAGGACAATGATGGCGGGACATTCGATCTTCTCCATAGCCGGAAGCGCCTGGCGCAGGTCGGAGAGAAATGCTTCCCGCGCGTCCGGGTCTGCTATGCCATGCGCGAGCCCGGCCGTTACGTCAAAGGTGATTCCGAGTTCACGTCGCTTGCGGTTGGCTCTGCGGAAGTCCTCATCCGACCAGTTCTTATACTCCCTACCTACCAATTCCACAGCGTGGTAGCCGGCCTCCGCCACCTTTTCAAGGCGGTCTTCAAACGGCAGCTTTTGAAATACCGTCCATAGCATCACGGAGATTTTGAACGCTGCTCCAGAGACTTCTCCTTCCGCCAGCGCAGATTCTGAGTGGACCGGCAAGCCCGCCAGGGCAGGCGCAGCCAAAGCCGTTCCGGCAAGAGTACGACCGAATTGACGTCGATTCATGGTTGTGACCTCGGCTTCATGCACAGGGTTTGCTTCTCGCACCCAGGTCCGCCTCAGAGCTCAAATCCCATGTCTCTTCACTGGCGCACGACAAAGCACGGGAACGACAAAAACCTGGGCCAGCATGAGGAGTGCGATATTCTAACCGGGTGAGGATACAAGACAACAAGCATCGATAACAAACAAATTCTTGCTGTCCTGATTGCAGCCACAGTTGTCAAAGACAGATTGGCTGCGGTGATTCTCAGCGCGCCCCGCATCCAACTCATTCCCCTGAACGCTGCTGGAGGAGTCTCGCAAGAACGAGTGTTGCCACTCCCGGCCTCTCGCGTTGATCGTCTCGTCTTAAGTTTGCTCTTGAGCTTCGATGAGGGCACTCGTGAGTCATTAGCCCCTCGTGTCTCCGACTGCCCGGAGGTAGCCATCCACCATCTTGGAGAAGCTGCGGACAAGGGGCGGAAGTTCGTGCACCGCAAAGCCCGCCGCCTGCTTGATGGTCTCGGTGGTCCCGAGGAGCTCGGTGATAGAATCGAGCGTTTCGGTAATCGGATATTCGACTCCGACCAGACGGGTGGGATTGAACCGTACGAAGTTCTTCAGCTCCCGCTCGATTTTGTCGGCGGTGGCCAGGACGCCACGTTGTTTCTCGCGAAACAAGTCCCAGGCGGGCCCCGATCCCGGAAAGCCCTCCATGGCGTGCTTGTGGCCGAGGTATTCGAGTTCGCATCCCAGCCACTCCAGATCCTGTGCGAGCTTGAGGAGCGCCGGTTCAACCATAGTAGTCCATTCTAGTATAATCGGCGGGTGCGGAGGGAAGTCATCAGTCATCAGTTTTCAGTTTTCAGTTGTCAGTCGTCCCGCCGCGACGGGTCAGTTGAAGAAACGGGGCAGGGGGCCGGGGCAATTTTGGATTTTAGATTTTAGATTTCAGATTTTAGATTTTGGATTTTGGATTGTCCCCATCTGCCACGTACCTTCTGGCTCCTGACATCTGTCTTCTGATTTCTTCGCTCACGCGGTCCTGAACAACAATCGTAACTTGTGAGGGCGATATGGAATACCGAATTCTTTCCACCACAGATTTAAAGGTTTCGCGGCTCTGCTTCGGCACCATGACCTTCGGGTCGCAAACTGACGAGGCCGCTGCCGCGAGAATCGTCGACCTGTGCATCGATGCAGGAATAAACTTCTTCGATACCGCAAACGTCTACAACAAAGGCGCAGCCGAAACCATCCTTGCAAAGGCCTTGGCTGGCAAACGCCAGAAGGTGATCCTGGCAACCAAGGTGTGTGGCAAAATGGGCGACGGCCCCGATGAGAGCGGACTTTCACGCGCCGCCCTTCACAAAGCTCTGGAGGCAAGTCTCGAGCGGCTGCAAACCGATTATGTGGACCTCTACTACCTCCACCTGCCGGATTACACGGTGCCGATTGAAGAAACGCTCGCCGCCCTGGATGAGGTGGTCCGCGCGGGAAAAGTGCGCTATCCGGCGGTGTCGAACTAC
The DNA here is from genome assembly GCA_050011515.1 of Terriglobia bacterium. Taxonomy (GTDB): domain Bacteria; phylum Acidobacteriota; class Terriglobia; order UBA7540; family UBA7540; genus CAVROP01. The sequence continues at coordinate 136,559 of JBEKIZ010000001.1, forward strand.
GCCGCCTGGCAGGTTTGCGAAATCCACTGGATCGCGAAGAAGAATGGGTTCAGGCCGCCCTGCGTCTCGCAGCCGATGTACAACGTCCTGACGCGTGCCATTGAAGAGGAGTACCTGGCATTCTGCAAGCGGTTCAACGTCGCCGTGGTGCCGTACAATCCGCTGGCCGGGGGGCTGCTCACGGGCAAGCACTCGAAGCAGCGCGGGCCGATGGTGGGAACACGCTTTGATGGAAACAAGATGTATCTCGACCGCTACTGGCACGACGACTACTTTGCCGCCCTGGAAGAACTGGCGGGCATCGCGCGCGCCGCCGGGAAAACCCTGGTGGAACTCGCGTTTCAATGGCTGTTCAGCCAAGCGCAGGTGGACTCCATCATCCTGGGCGCCTCGCGAATCGAACAGCTCGATGAAAACCTGAAAGCCTGCCAAGGCGGCAAACTCGATGAATCTCTCCTGGCCCGCTGCGATGCAGTCTGGAAACGGCTAAGAGGTATCACGCCCAAGTACAATAGATAGTTCGTTCTCAGGTGTCCTTTTCCTCCATCGGTTCCGCCGGGAGCTGTGCTCCATGCCAGCATGCAACCACCCAGATGGTCCTGTCCTCACGACGGTAGAAAAAACGATAGGGCGGAACAATCACCTCGCGAAAGGGAAGATCCGGAAACTCTGGAATGAGCCGACCGGACTCCGGATATCGCGTGAGGCGTCGGAGTGCGCGCTCAGCTCTCTTCCGGAACTTGATGGCTGCCTGCGGATTGTGCTGCAGAATATAGGACACCGCCTGGAGAAACTGGATTCGTCCGGAGGGTGTGAACCGGACTTTCACTTTGGGCCACCGGCAAGAAGTGCGTCTGCCCCAGCTAGGACCTCATCCAGATCGAATCCCCTCCCAGCCCTGATTTCTTGTTCGCCGCGTGCCAGGAGATGCAGAAGTTGCCGCTCGTGTTCACTGCGTTCGTAGGCTTCCATGCTCACAAGAACCGCCGCGGCCCTTCCCCGTTGCGTAATTACGACAGGTTGCCTCGATGACTTGACGCGCTTCAAGGCGGCGGCAGCGTCCTGTCGAAGGTCGGTAATCGGGATGATCGCGGGAACCTTGGCCATAAACGTAACCTCCAGAAGTACGTCTAAAGATACCTCCAGTGTTCCTTAGCTGTCAAGGGCCCAATTGTTTTGGAGGTCTAGCGGTTACGCGTGAGCGGCACCGTTGCGGGCTGGCCATTGACACACATTCGCTGCGGACCCTGCCCGCTGGGATTGCATCCCTTCGTAGGGCCAATCCCGCCATGCGGGATTGGCCTCGGCCGGGGCAAGCCCCGGCCCTACAATCGGTACGACCCGAAAGCGCCCATGTGCCCGAGTTCAGGGCAACACGAGCCGCAGACGCGAACGCGGCGTCCGCGCTGCGAATACCGCGTCGCGAATCTCGCCATCCCCCATCGGCGACGGCCCCGATGGCCGCGAAAGTCTCTACCTGCTGCTTTTTCGTCCTCTCGTTTTCAGCAAAAGGGCCGTCGATTTTCTGAAAAGGGAACCTCTGCGCTGCAGGCTTCGGAAATCCACTTTAGGGGCTGCCTTCGGGGCTTGACAGATGGCGGAGAATCCCGTAGGGTAAGCGCTTGCATTTTGTGGGTCTTCCTGTCGAGACCCACTGTGGATAGGCGCTTGGGCCGCCCTCGCCGAATGAGCAGCGTCAGCCTGTCCGGTGACTCGACCGAATCCGATTTCAAAGTGAGCCCTCTATGTCAAAGGAAAAATTCGTTTTGGGAATCGACTACGGTACTGAATCGGGCCGCGTGGTGGTGATCCGCGCGCGCAATGGGGAAGAGATCGCCTCTGCGGTAATCCCGTACCCCGATGGGGTGATTGACGAGAGGCTGCCGGGCGGGCCGCGCCTGGAGCCTGATTGGGCTTTGCAGAACCCGCGCGATTACCTCTTCGTGGCCGAAAAGGGAGTTCCCAAGGCGCTGAAAGCCGCCCAGGTCAAGGCCGAGGATGTCATTGGAATCGGCACGGACTTCACGGCGTCTTCGCCCCTGCCCGTCAAGAGCGACGGCACACCACTCTGTTTTCTTTCGCAGTACCGCAAGCGCCCGCATGCCTGGGTGAAGCTCTGGAAGCACCATGCCGCGCAACCGGAAGCGAACCAGATCAACGAAGTGGGGCGGGAACGGAACGAAGAGTTCATCCAAGTTTATGGCGGCAAGTATTCTTCCGAGTGGTTTTTCTCCAAAGTCTTGCAGGTGCTGAACGAGGATGCCGAGATTTACGAGGCCACTGATCGGTTCATCGAAGGCGCCGACTGGATTGTCTGGCAGTTGACGGGTGAAGAGAAGAGGAACACGTGTACGGCCGGTTACAAGGCCATGTGGATCAAAGGCCAGGGATTCCCATCCCGGGAGTTCTTCCGCACCATAAACCCGCGTCTTGAGAACGTTATCGAGACAAAGGTGGGGACAGACTTCTACCCGCTTGGCCAAAAGGCGGGGGGGCTGACAGCATTCTGGGCTCGGAAGACGGGGCTGAAGGAAGGCACCCCAGTCTCGATAGGCAATGTTGATGCACACGTAGCCGTCCCCGCTTGCACGGTAACCCAGCCCGGTTCTCTCGTGATGATCATGGGGACTTCGATTTGCCACATGGTGCTCGGCAAGGAACGCCAGATGGTGGAGGGCATGTGCGGGACAGTGGAAGATGGAATTGTCCCAGGCTGGTGGGGCTTCGAAGCCGGACAATCCGCCGTCGGCGATATCTTCGCCTGGTTCTTCGAGCACGGCGTTCCGGATTATATCCACCGTGAAGCGCGCAAATTGAAAGTCCCCTTCGCCACCGCACTCGAGAAGCGCGCCGCCGCCCTCAAACCTGGGGAGTCAGGGCTGCTGGCGCTCGACTGGTGGAATGGCAATCGCTCCGTGCTGGTGGACGTTGACTTGACCGGTGTGCTGCTCGGAATGACCCTGGCCACCAAGGCCGAAGAAATCTATCGTGCCTTGATCGAAGCCACCGCCTTTGGCACGCGAACGATCATCGAAGCCTTTGAATCGAAGGGCGTGGAAGTGAAAGCCCTTGTGGCCTGCGGGGGCCTGCCGGAAAAGAATAAGCTGCTCATGCAAATTTATGCCGATGTGACCGGACGAGAGATTAGGATCGCGGAACGGCTTCAGACTTGTTCTGCCTTGGGCTCAGCCATGCACGGCGCGGTTGCTGCCGGGCACTCGGGCGGCGGCTACGATACCATCGCTGAGGCTGCAGGTCATATGGCCCACGTGCAGAAACTGACTTACCGGCCGAAGGCCGACAACCACGCAATCTACAATCGGCTCTTCAAAGAGTACCAAACTCTGCACGACTATTTCGGCCGCGGCGCCAACGATGTGATGAAGAGGCTCAAAGCTTTGCGCCGCGAGCAGGCGGCACATTAAACGCTCAATTGCCAGCCACCGGCCGCCGGCAAGAAAGAGACGGACTGACTCCTGGGTGGTAGCTGATACCTGATAGACTGCTGACGAGTGATAACTTTTGCCTATGTCAACGATCAAACAACTGCGTGAGGAAGTCTGGAAGGCTAATCTGGGAGTATATCGCGCGGGGCTCGTAACCATGCACAGCGGAAACGCGAGTGGAATTGATCGGGAGCGCGGGGTGGTGATTATCAAGCCCAGCGGCATGGATTACGACCGGATGCAGCCGCAGGATATGGTCGCCACCGACCTCGAGGGCCGGAAGCTGAAGGGCCCATGGAATCCCTCCGTGGACCTGCCCGACCACCTTTACATCTACAAGCACTGCCCGCATATCGGCGGCGTCATCCACACCCACTCGAATTATGCGACGAGTTTTGCCCTGCTGGGAAAGCCCCTGCCCGTCTATTTGACGGCCATCGCGGATGAGTTCGGCGAGGAGATACCCTGCCTTCCTTACGTGGATAACAGGGCCGACCATATTGGCAAAGCGATCGTGAAACACATGGGCAAGAAGGCCCCCGCCGTGCTGCTGGCGCATCATGGCGTTTTTGCCTTCGGGCCCACGCCGCGTGCTGCGCTTAAAGCCGCCGTGATGGTCGAAGACGTTGCCAAGACGTGCCATCTGGCGTTGCTACTCGGCAAGCCGAAACCCTTGCCGCCCCTGGAAATCAAGAAGTGGTGGGACCGCTATCACACGACCTACGGCCAACCGAAAAAGGATTGAGCTTGCTCGTTGCCAAGTTTTTGCGTATGGTGTTTGGGCCGTAACGTTGTCCATTGAGGTAGGCTTATGAGCTTGTCCTTCTCGTTTTGCTCGCTTGCCCTGCTGGCCGCCGATCCGCAGACCGCCAGCCGCCTCATTTCGCTGCATTCTCCGGACATCGCCGTCATCGCCATTTATTTCGCCATGGTGCTGGGAATCGGCGTCTATCTCCGGCGATATACGAAGAGCGGCAAAGACTTTTTCCTCGCCGGCCGGGAAATAACCGCCTGGGTAGCGGGGCTGAGTTTCGTGTCCGCCAATCTCGGCGCGCTGGAGCTGATGGGGTGGGCCGCGGCCACATATCAGTATGGCATCCTGGCGGCGCACTGGTATTGGATTGGTGCAATTCCCGCCATGCTCTTCCTGGGCATCGTCATGATGCCCTTCTACTACATCTCGAAGACTCACTCCGTTCCCGGCTTCTTGCAACTGCGTTACGGGGAATCCGCGCGGGCGCTGGCGGCCACCATGTTCACCTTCATGACCCTTTTTATGGCCGGCATCGACATGTACGCCATGGCACTGGTCATGAAGGTGGTGCTGGGCTGGGACATCCACTTCAGCATCTGGGTTTCGTCAATCACGGTGGCGATCTATGTGGCCCTGGGAGGGTTGTTCGCCGCCATCTTTAACGAGGTCCTTCAGTTCTTCCTGATCTGGTTGGGCGCCTTGTTGATTCCGATTCTCGGTTTGATTGAGACCGGCGGCTGGTCCGGCCTGGTGGCGCGCATTCACCAGAATTTCCCCCAAGGCGATTACACCCACCTCTGGCGCACCTTGGGCAGCGCCGCCGACAATCCCATGGGCATCCAGTGGGCAGGAATCGTTTTCGGCCTCGGCTTTGTAATTTCCTTCGGCTACTGGACCACGGATTTTCTGGTGGTGCAGCGCGTGATCGCCGCCAAGGACATTCGTGCCGCCAAGTTTGCGCCCATCATCGGCTCGTTCTTCAAAATGGCCGTGCCCTTTATCGTGATTTTGCCGGGACTGCTGGGCTTGGCTGTTCTAACGGATCACTCCGGGAACCTGATCCACCTCGTTGCGGCCTCGTCCGAAGCGGCCAGGAACGGCGCGCCTACTTACAACGAAGTCCTGCCGCTGATGCTGGCCCGCTACTGCGGCCCAGGGCTGCTGGGACTGGGCATCACCGCGCTCATCGCCGGTTTTATGTCCGGCATGGCCGGTAACGTGAGCGCCTTCTCCACGGTCTGGACCTACGACCTCTATCGGAGTTTCCTCAGAAAGAATGCCTCCGACAATCACTACGTGAAGATGGGTCGCTGGTGCATCATCCTGGGCGTGCTCATCAGCATTGGCACGGCCTATCTGGTGATGCAATTCGCCAGCATCATGGACTATGTACAGGCACTTTTCAGTTTCTTCATCGCGCCGCTCTTCGGTACCGTGGTGCTCGGTATGTTGTGGAAGCGGGCGAGCCCCGCCGGTGGTTTCTGGGGGCTTCTCTGCGGCACCGTCTCCTCCATCAGCATGTGGGCTCTGGTCAGGGCAAATCCCCACATGCTGGCTTACGTCGCCCTCTCGAGCCATGCCAAAGCCATGGCCGAGAACATGTATCGGGCGCTTTGGTCGTGGATTGTGTGTGTGACCGTCACCGTTGTCGTCAGCTTGCTGACGCGCCCGAAACCCGTCGAGGAGTTGACCGGCCTGGTCTACGGATGTACGGAACTGCCCAGCGAGGGACATCTGCCGATCTGGAAGCGCCCCATCTTCTGGGCCGCAGTCTCAGCGGCTCTGTTCCTGGTTCTACAGTGGATCTACTGGTGATTTTGGATTTTAGATTTTGGATTGGATTTCAGGTCTGTGCGGCGTCGGACCGCAATGGTTTGCTGAAAGCTGATAGCTAATATCTGAAACCTGACAGCTTATCGAGGTATGTTCCCATGAGCGAAGGTCATCGCATGGTTCCCGTCTGGTTCTTCGTTGGGGTGATTCTGCTGATTTACGGGGTGCTCATCCTGGCCACGGGCATCTACGAATTCTCTCACCCGCCTGACACCGTGCTTGCGAATTTGCACCCCGCAGTTTGGTGGGGAGCGCTGCTCACCATCGTGGGCGGCGTCTACGTCTACCTGTATCTGCCGCGAAAATCCTGAGGCTTTACACTTCCGGGATGCCCAGGTCGTTGCTGCCCAGCGGCGACATCTTCGCCTGGGGCGCGTATTCCTCGATCAATTCCAACGCGATGCGTGCCCGGTGCACGCGCTCACGCCCCATTCTGGCGGCCAGATCCTCGAGATGCTTGCCGGAGGGGTAAATATCCGGCGCGTTGCGCAGACCGAACTTGAAATATACGGGCGCGGCCACCCGCAGGATTTGGGGCATTTCATAATAACGGACGAAACCTCCGAAGTTATCCGGCACTTCGATGTAGAGGTCGATAGGAATATCCACGGCTTGCCGGATGGAGCCGATCTGGGCAGGGGTCAAGTCGGTGGGAATATTCAGGGTCGAGACGCCGGCATTCTCAAATAGCTTGGCCGTGGCGGGATTGGCGGCGGGAAGCGTGACGGAACTCTTGATGATCAAATTCTTGGGCAGTTCACCCGCCTCCTTCATCTCCTTGAGCACCCAGATCAGGCCCAAATCCGCCGGCAACACGCTGCGAATGCCGAGGTCGCACGCCTTGCGGACGTCCGCGAGGGCGTAAACCAGTTGGTCCGCGCCACGGTGTTGCAGACCAATCACCTTGCCTGCCGCGGATACCGTTTGGGCGCCGGTCTCGAAAGGCGCCCGGGGGCCGACAAACAAGCAGACCTCAATTCGCTCGCCGGCGCCCATGCGCGCCATCTCGCGAATTTCATCTTTGGTCAGCAGCATGATGCCGCTTCCCTGGCTGACGCGATGGATCGGCACCTTGAGTTCCTTCGCGGCCTCCAGCACTTCGCGAAAAACGCGCGGGCCCTCAACACTGGGGATCTCGAAGCGGTAGTCCCCTCCATCCTTGAATCGCTTGCCGCTGGGCTCGAGCGCGTGGTTGTCTTCACTTGGGAGCTTGAGTTTAGCCAGGAATTGTCGGGTTTGCTTCATGAGAGACTCCAACTTCAGAAATGCTGACATTGGAAAAATCGTCCGTCGTCAGTGGTCCGTTGTCCGTTGTCATTTGCCAGTTGTCCGTGGTCCGTCGTCCCGCCGCGGCGGGTCAGTTGTCGGGGGTTTTCCGCCATCAGTCGAGCGGAACAACTAACCACTAGCCACTGACAACTGACCACTGACGACTGACTACTGCGTGTACTTCAAATAAACCGTTCTCGTCTCGGTATAGAAATCCAGCGCGGCCGGCCCCTGCTCGCGCATGCCGAAGCTCGATTCCTTGGTGCCACCGAAGGGAAGCTGATATTCCACGCCCGCGGTAGGCAGGTTTACCGTGATCAAGCCGGCTTCAATGCGATTGATGAATTGATGAACATGCGTGAGGTCGCGCGAAACAATGGAAGCTGAGAGGCCAAAGCGGCCGCAGTTGGCGAGCCGCAGCGCGTCCTCAAAATCATTCGCCACCATCAGTGCCAGGACCGGGCCAAAAACCTCCTCCTGCGCAATGCGCATTTCAGCCCTGACGCCGGCGAAGATGGTGGGCTCCACATAATAGCCCAAATCGTAAATTCCACCCGTAAGGCGATTCCCTCCGCAGAGCAACTGTGCCCCTTCTTGCTTGGCGATTTCGATGTATTTCAAGTCCGTCTCGAGCTGGTTCGCATCTACCGCAGGTCCCATCTCGACGCCGGGCTCGAGGCCGTTTCCAACCTTCAACTTTTTGGTCTTGGCGGTAAGCTTCTCGACTAAAGGCTGGTAAATGGATTTCTCAATGATGGCTCGGCTACAGGCGGTGCATTTCTGGCCGGTGGAAAAGAAGGCACCGTTCACCAGCACGGCGGCGGCGTAATCGAGGTCCGCGTCCTTGAGCACAATGGTGGGGTTTTTGCCGCCCATTTCGAGCTGAAGGCGAAGCCTCCGTTTCGTCGCCTTCTCGTAGAGCGCGTTGCCCACCTCGCAAGAACCCGTAAAGGAGACGGCGCGGATGGCGGGGTGTTCCACCAGCGCGTTGCCGGCTGAGCCTCCGCTCCCCGTCACATAATTGAGAACCCCGGCAGCAATGCCCGCTTCGTGAAGCGCCTCAACGATCCGATAGGCGCTGAGCGGCGCGAGTGAAGCAGGCTTGATGACCACGGTGTTTCCCGCCACCAGTGCGGGCGCCATTTTCCACGCCGGAATGGCGCTGGGGAAATTCCAGGGAGTAATGAGGGCCACGACTCCCAGTGGCTTGCGCAAGGTGTAACAGAAAACGTTCTCCCGCTCGGAGGGAATCTGGTAGCTGAACTGGCGCGGCCCCTCGCCTCCAAAGTAGCGCAGGATGTTGATTGCCCGCTTCACTTCTCCCTTGGCTTCGGGCACCGTCTTGCCTTCCTCCCGCGTCATCTCCTCGGATAGTCTCTGGAGACGGCTTTCCATGATTTCGGCTGCCTTATAGAGGAATTCACCCCGTAAAGGAGCGGGAAGCGCACCCCAGGCCGGTTGCGCTTTCGCTGCGGCGTCACACGCTTCTTGAATGTCGTCCGGGCCCGAAGCTTGAAACAGGCCGACAGTCTCGTTTGTATTGGCAGGATTGAGGTTGGGAAATGTCTTCTTCGTCTTGCACTCAACCCACTGACCAGCTATGTAATTTCGATAAACATCCGCCATGAAAAAAGCCCCCCTGAAGTGAGAAAAGACGTGAATGAAGGTAAATACAATTATGGACGACCGTTTGAATTGTAGTCAACCTGAAGCTTTGCCGGGTAGTGGTGCAGTTTGGCTTTCTTGTGGCACGATCTACCCGTCCCGGCCTGCCATGGATGACTAAAGTTCCCCGCAGGGGAACAATATGATTAGCCGTGGGTGAAACCCACGGACAGGGACCCTCCAACAAAACTGCCTATCGACCCCGAAGGGGTCGAACCCCTTCTATACCAGCTCGGCGCCGGACCAAATTCAACCCCTTCGGGGTTGGTAAATCGTCGGGGCGCATCGTTTCCGTGGGTTTCACCCACGGCTAATCACATTGGACCTCTTCGAGGTCCCCCTTGAAAGCCACTACAGCAAACTGCACCACTACCCTTTGCCGGAGATTGGGTCAGTTGAAGGCAGAAAGCTGATAGCTTACCCGCCGCGGCGGGATAGCTGACAGCACAGCCGGCCCGCCGTGGCGGGTTGACTGTCGACTGTCGACTGTCAACTGCCCTCGATGCGCGCCACAGAAGTTGAGCCTTTCAAGAGGCGGCTGCATCAAATCCATTGGGAAGTAAGTAAGGGAAACATCAATCGCACCAGCCAAAGGAGCTTCTATGCCATTCACACTTCCACCGCTGCCCTACGCTTTTGACGCGCTGGAACCGTATATCGATAAGATGACCATGGAGATTCACCACGGCAAGCACCATGGAACTTACGTAAGCAATTTGAATAAGGCGCTGGAGTCGGCGCCGGGCCTGGCCGGCAAGACCGTCGAGGAGCTGCTGGCCAACAACTTGAGCCTCGTTCCGGAGAGCATCCGAACGGCGGTGCGCAATAATGGCGGTGGCCACCTTAACCACTCCATGTTCTGGCAGATTATGGCGCCCCAAGCCGGCGGGCAACCCAGCGGCCATCTGGCGGAGGCCCTCCAGAGCACCTTCGGCAGCCTGACCCAGTTCCAAGAGAAATTCACTGCCGCCGCTCTGGGGCGCTTCGGCTCAGGCTGGGCGTGGCTGACGGCTCAGGGGGGCAAGCTCGACATCTACTCGACCGCCAACCAGGACAGCCCCGTGATGGAAGGCAAGTATCCCGTCATGGGTCTCGACGTTTGGGAGCATGCCTACTACCTCAAGTACCAGAACCGCCGGGCCGAATACATCACCGCTTGGTGGAAGGTGGTCAACTGGGCCGAAATCGAGAAGCGATTCAACAGCGTGAAGTAGCTGCGACCTTCACGGGTGGCGCCGATCCGCCGCCGCGGACTCTTTATGTCGGCGCCCCTGGCAATCCGCCCTGTACCCGCGGGCCGACTACCTTTACCATCGGGCGCATACATACAAGGGAATGTATGCGCCTCCCGCGATTGACCGTGGCTACAGGCTCTTTGTCGCTTTGCGCTTAGTGCTTGCGTGGTCACTGTAGGTCGTGGAGTCTACCGTCAATTCTTCCCCCGGGTCAATGTCACGGGCCGCGAAAAAATCATAGTTTTCGCATCTCACATTTGCCTTTTCGCCATCCCTGGGATCATTCAAATACCAACTCATAGTCAGGCGATGGAAGTTGCGGGGACACCCATACCGCTTTGGGCGTCCGTCCCTCCCGTTCTTGACGATGGCAAATTTCTTATAGAACTCCTGAAGGCACGCCTCCTTCGGCAGATCCTCCGCATTCACCCAACGGATCTCGTCCGAGTCGCCGGAAAAAATCGGCGTACGCTCTTTGATCTTCTTGATCGCAAACACCCCGACTCCGTCTATTGGAGATGGCTTCAGCCGGGTGTATAGTCCCTCGTGAGGTATTTCCTCATCCATAGGCAACCAGCGCGCTACAGATTCCCCCAGGCCTTCCAAGGCTGGGTAGATGGTGGCCCCATCTACGCCGTTATGTTCCAGTTCCTCCCTGATCCGCTCCGCCGCATAGCCGGGAACTACGATTTTGGCCAGCAACCGCTTCGATTTCTCGAACAGCTTGTCTAATCCCCTGTTCAGGACCCCATGCACCGTAAAACAAGATCGCTGCGCTGCAATGCGCCGGTCAAACTGGTTTGGGTAGACCGCGACGGGCAACCTCTTTTTCAACTGGTTCTTGGCATCAAAACGGTCGGGCAGCCACGGTTTGTACCTCACACTGTCTTCGACGCAGAGCCCAGGCGATCCCGGCGGAACCACCTCATATTCGCCGACCACGCGCTTGTTAAGTCGCCACGCGTCAACAAGCCAAACTGCTGCGTCGTGTAAACCTTCGCTGTCTTTCACGGCGAAGTACAAGCCGACCTGCCGGTCTTCAGTCCAGTCCAGAAGGCGCGTCGGCGCGCCGTAATGCTGCATAAGAAAGTACCACTCCCAGGCGTTGTCAGGTTTATGTGCGGTCAGGCTTGGAGCGCGCCTCACGAATTCCTCGCGCACTTCGTCCTCTATTTGCAGCAACTCTTCGACAGTGTCGCTAGGACGGTACAGCTTTGGAACAAGGGCCCAGGATGACTTTTGCAATCCGCGATACCAAAGATCAGGTTCCCCGTCTCTCTTCGTTTCCCATGCTTTCCTAATTACATCGACGCGCTTGATGAACTGGAGCAGGCTGTTGGCGGTATACACGGGGATCATCGAGAACCTCCCAAAGCCTGACCGGCATTTGCGGTTTCATCAGGCTACCGTAATATACATCTGAGTACCGCCGCCCGCAACCCTGCGGCTCTCTGTTTCGCAAAACCTCTCGGCAATTGCGCTGGAATGCACCGGCAGCCTGGGAGCGGCGCCGCGGGTGGCGCATACGTCACGACGGGTTTTGTCGGGATGTATGCGACCCCCGGGATGGCAGGGACCGCGCAGCATTTTGTCCACGCCCAAGATCGAACGGCCATCCAACAAGCAGGACCCCCATCTCCACAATGGCAGATCGCCCGGGTGCTTGACCAGGCCTCGTTTCACGGGATTGTTGTGCATGTAATTCAATTTTTCATCCCGCTTCTTCTTCTGGCTCCAGATGTTCATGTCGTGGAACCTCCGTTCACAATCCGGGACTCAATTCATAATTCATAATTGCTCTTGCCCTTCAGCCGCCCTTCAATGAGTCAATGGATCAACGATTCAATGAATCAATTGAAGAAGTCCTGGGCTACGCGTGTGAACATATTGTCTCTTGACAACGCCCCGCCCCTGTGGTAGCCTACTCATGTGAAAAGTCCAACCCGCGGGGAAGTCCTTTCCTCGTTAAGCTAACATCCCGTTCCAGGAGGAACCATGTCCTTACGCAAATCACCCCAACTTACGCCCGGGTTGCTCGCCGCCGCGCGCCGGAACGCCCAGCATTCCACCGGACCGCGCAGCCCCGCCGCCAAGCAGAACATCAAGCTCAATGCCTTGAAGCACGGCGCATACGTCACCGACGAAAATCGCCGCCTAGCCATGCAGGCGCTGGGCGAAGACCCGCAAGAATTCGAAAACTTGAAGCAGGAACTCATGAGCGCCCTCGGTCCCGGCGACGCGCTCTGGGAGAAGCAGGTCGAGGACTTGACCTGGCTCTACTGCCGTCGCGAAAGGCTCGAGCGGGCGCAAGCAGGCCTGAGGCGGCGCGCCTTGCAGGGGATCGACGACTGGCAACACCGCCGCCAGCAGGAGATGGCCCGCGTCACCTTCGACGCTTCCCAGCACGACATGCTTGATGTCCACTTATCGGAGTCTACAGATCGAGGCGTGACGCTGAGAAGGACGCTTTCTTTCCTTGAACTCATACGGGAGGAGGTGAAGGAACGCACCTTCCGGGTGCGCCAGTACGCCGTATTGGAATCTCTTTACAGCGGTACGACGGGCTGGCGGCAGGCGCTGATCTTCAGGCTGCTGCACCATTTCGGTGACCCCGTGTGCCTCGAGGCGCAACAAGCCGACGAGGAAGAGAAGCAATATCGACGCAAAATGGGCATCGACTACGAGCCGCCGGGCGAGGCAGGGCGGCAGGAACTGCTGCGTTTGCTGGAGGAGGAAATCGCCAGCGTGCGGGAAGAGTTCGCATATGCGGAAAAGGCGAATGAGGAGAGGGCGGCGATAGAACGGGACGCCTGCCTTGCTCCGGCTGGGGAGACGTGGAGCATGATGCTGCGCCAGGAAGCCGCCCTGGACCGCTCCATTGACCGCAAAGTGAGGATACTGCTGAGGCTGCGGAAGGATGCTGCCGACCTCCCGGTCGCCCCTGCCAGCCAGGATCAGGATGATGGTGTGAGGATGGAGAACACAGAGGAGATGGTCGCAAGCGACATTTCGGCCCAGACCTCGCAGAGCGCGGAAGAGGTGAGAGACTTAAAAATGAACGAGCAATGCGGGAATGTCACTGAAAACAAAGGATTGAGTTTAGGCAATCGAGAGACAAGCGGGAATGTTATTGAAAACAAACACAGTTACGCACAAAATGCAGGAATGTTACTGAAAAGAAAGGGTGTTATTGGAAACGCGGAGTTTCACGAGACAAGCAGTATTTCTAATTGGGCTTGACACGAAGTTTCTGCTCTTCTTGACCATTTTCCTGCGCATGATAAAATGAGTGGCTTTTGCAAGTGCACTTTAGGCTCTCCTAAGGAAGTTCTCCCGAAGAAATACGGTCGGAGAATCCGGTCCCACCCTCGCAGAGGGTGAATAGAAAAGGAGAATCAGTCGGAGGCAATTCGATGTACCTTCCCGCAATCCTGAGTATCAGTCTGCTTTCATTGTTTGTGGCATTTTTCTTCGCTCGGCAGGTGCTGGGCCGAGACACGGGCACTGCCGAGATGCAGGTTTTTTCCAATAGCATCAAGAAAGGAGCCGAGGGCTTCCTACGGCTCATGCGCGCTTGGGTCGCAAATGCCTGGTCCCAACGCCGCCGAATGGCTAAGACATTCGTGGCTAGCGTTGCTGTGACATTGGTGGGGGCTGGCGGAGCTTTTGCGCGGCCCCCCGAGACAGCTCCCAGTGGCGAAGCCAATCTGAAGCTTCCGGACCTTTCCCAGGTCCAGTTCCTCGGCGTCACCGGCCACAGGTTGCTGACCATCGGCATTCTGTTTTGCATCTTCGGACTGCTCTTTGGCCTGGTCACCTACAGCCGCTTGAAGAATCTGCCCGTCCACCGCGCGATGGGAGAGATGTCCCAGTTGATCTGGGAAACTTGCAAAACCTACATCATCCAGCAGGGCAAGTTCCTGCTGCTACTCTGGTCTTTCATCGCCGTCGTCATTCTGCTGTACTTCGGCGTGCTGCTGAAATATGAAGCTCTGCGCGTGGTCGTCATCCTGGCGTTCAGTGTGGTCGGGATTTGCGGCAGTTACGGGGTCGCGTGGTTCGGCATGCGCGTCAACACGTTCGCCAATTCCCGCACGGCCTTTGCCAGCCTTCGGGGCAAGCCGTTTCCCGCCTACCAGATCCCTCTCATGGCGGGAATGAGTGTTGGCATGATGCTGATCTCGGTCGAACTCCTGATGATGCTCATCATCCTGCTCTACGTTCCGGGAGACTATGCGGGACCGTGCTTCATCGGCTTCGCCATCGGCGAGTCACTGGGAGCGGCCGCGCTGCGCATCGCCGGCGGCATCTTCACCAAGATAGCCGACATCGGCTCCGACCTGATGAAAATCGTCTTCAAGATCAAGGAAGACGACGCGCGCAACCCCGGCGTGATCGCCGACTGCACGGGCGACAACGCAGGCGATTCGGTGGGACCGACCGCCGACGGCTTTGAGACTTACGGCGTAACAGGCGTGGCGCTCATCACCTTCATCCTGCTGGGCGTCAAGGACCCGGTCATCCAGGTGCAGTTGCTGGTGTGGATCTTCGTGATCCGCGTCATCATGCTGGTGGCTGCCGCCGCGGCCTACTTCATTAACGGCGCCATCGCCAAGGCCCGGTACGGGAATGTGGACAAGTTTAACTTCGAGACGCCACTGACCTCGCTCGTCTGGATTACCTCCCTGGTTTCGATCGGGCTGACCTACGTGGCCTCGGCGTTGATCATTCCCAGCCTGGGCGGCGATGCCTCGATGTGGTGGAAGCTCTCGACGATCATCTCCTGCGGCACGCTGGCCGGCGCCCTCATCCCGGAGTTGGTGAAAGTGTTCACTTCCACCGAGTCGAGGCACGTCAAAGAGGTGGTGGCCTCGGCGAGGGAAGGCGGCGCGTCGCTGGACATCCTGTCGGGCTTTGTGGCCGGTAACTTCGCCGCCTACTACTTGGGGCTGACGATCATGGTGCTGATGGCTATCGGTTCCTGGATTAGCCTCCAGGGGCTGGGAAACTTCATGCTCGCGGCGCCGGTATTTGCCTTTGGTCTTGTGGCCTTTGGCTTTCTGGGCATGGGCCCGGTGACAATTGCAGTGGATTCCTACGGCCCTGTGACCGACAATGCCCAATCGATCTATGAACTGTCCCTCATCGAGCAGGACCCGAGCGTCGTGCAGGAAATCAAGAGGGATTACAATGTGGACGTGAACTTCGAGCACGCCAAGGACATGCTGGAAGCCGCTGACGGCGCGGGCAACACGTTCAAGGCCACGGCCAAGCCGGTGCTGATCGGCACTGCGGTGGTCGGAGCCACGACCATGATCTTCTCGATTATCATGGCGCTCACGTTGGGCCTCACGGCGAACGTGGACAAGCTTTCGCTGTTGAATGCGCCGTTTGTCCTGGGCTTGGTCACCGGGGGGGCCATCATTTATTGGTTTACCGGGGCTTCGGCCCAGGCGGTGACTACCGGCGCGTACCGCGCGGTGGAGTTCATCAAAGCGCATATCAAGTTGGAGAGCGCGGAAAAGGCGTCGGTCGCCGACAGCAAAAAGGTGGTTGCCATCTGCACGCAGTACGCCCAGAAAGGCATGTTGAACATCTTCATCGCGGTGTTCTTCGCCACCCTGGCCTTCGCTTTCGTCGACCCGTTCTTCTTCATCGGCTACCTGATCTCGATAGCTACCTTCGGGCTCTATCAGGCCATTTTCATGGCCGACGCGGGCGCAGCGTGGGACAACGCCAAGAAGATTGTCGAAGTCGAGCTGAAGCTGAAGGGCACCCCACTCCACGACGCAACCATCGTCGGCGACACGGTGGGCGACCCGTTCAAAGACACTTGTTCGGTGGCTCTGAACCCGATCATCAAGTTCACCACGCTCTTCGGGTTGCTGGCCGTCGAGCTCGCGGTCAAGCTGACCGCAACCAGCGGCAGCAGGCTGGCGCACGTATTGGCCGCGGCATTTTTCCTGGTATCGTATTTCTTCGTGTACCGGTCGTTTTACGGGATGCGGATTCGCGGTGGCGCGGCCGCTGAGGCGGATGCCGCCTCAGAAGTGACAACGCCATGAAGGGAACAGGTAACAGGGAACAGGGAATGGCACAGCAGGGGATAGGGAACAGGGAATAAGGAGCCGGTTCACTGAAGGCTGTTCCCTGTTCCCTGTTGCCTGTTCCCTGTTGCCTGTTGCCTGTTCCCTATTCCCTGTTCCCTATTCCCTGTTCCCTATTCCCTGTTCCCCACTCCCTATTCCCTAAAAACCCCGCGCGGTCCCTTTAATCTTTTTTGCCAGCTTTTCTATCTTCTCTGCCTTGTCGACTATGTCCAGTGACAGGATATTCTCGTTGGACTTGTTGAGCTCGTCCTGCAGGGCCTTTGCGAGGTCAGCAAGCTCGCCCGCATCGCGCTTCATCTTTTCGAAGTTGGCCTTCAGGAGGTCACTTTTCTGTTTTGGCGAAAGTGATGGGGGGGATCCCTCGTTCGGTCGCGCAGGGCGAACGCCTGAATCTGCTTGTAGACCATTGGCAGCACTTGTTGCCCCGGAAGGCGAAGAGGCCGCGGCTGCGGAGATGATGAGAGGAACGCCCAGCATCTGTCCAGCGAGGGTCACAAAAAGCCAGAGTAGGATTGCAGTCCGGTAGAAAGATGATTTGTAGAAGAGATTTGCCATCCCGATATCCTTAGCCATGAGGGGCGAAGATTACCCTCCCAGATCGCCCAGGGCTTTTTCCACGTCATCGAAGGCTGATTTCGACATCTCGCAGGCCAAAGGGTCCGTCGCAAGCCGGGCGTAAACATGCTCCCCGATTTTCGAAATCTCCAGCGTCTCACTCTGGTTCTTTTCGCCGAACTGCACCTTGAACCGATACGCGGGTTTAGTCAGCCCGAATGCTGCAAGGTCAGACCCCTTGGGAAACGTAGACGCCCGAAGGTCGCGGAGTCGAGTGAGCAAGGTATCCATCTTCGCGGCAGGAGTCGTCTTTGACCCTCCTCCAGTCTGCTTCCACTGATTGTCTTTTTGCAGGTCGAAGACGCTGTGGCCCTTGGGAGAGTCGATTTCCACGCGCTTCACGTCGAAGTTCGAATACGAGAACAAATCCTTGGCGCGCAGCTCGGCGGGGTCTTTCTGGAATTCGGTCAGGAAAGTCGAATTGAGCGTGAAGACCGGCTGGAGCGCGGAGTTCACGGCAAAGTAACGATCGCCCTCCTTATCCTTCTTGCCGAGCACCAGCGTCTGCGTGCCGCCGGAACCTGTCAACTGAAGCCGCAACTCCGGCGAGCCCAATCCATAAGCAGCTTGCTTCTCCTTTTCCTCCGCCGTGATGGATTGCATGGTGAGGCCGCGCAACTGGCTGATCAGGCCATCCACGGCAAAGCGCTCAGCGCGCACCGGGGGCGGCAAAACGAGATCCCAGATCCCTTCAGGATTCTTCTCCAGCGTCCACTTCTTCCCCTTTGAATCCACTTCAATCTTCCGAAGTTGGTCGGCCTCCAGCGTCAGGGCGCGCCGGTCGCGGAGGTCGAAGAGGGTCTTCTCGAGGTTTGATTTCAAGTAGCTCGCCAGAGTGACAACGCGCGGATTACCTGCCACCTGCGCGTAGACCCCGCCGCTCGTCGGCGTGTCATCGCCAAGCAGAAGGGTGAACTTGGGCGGTTTAGAGTCGGTTGAGACCTCCAGGGAATAGGCGGGAGGATTAAGCCCGAATTCCTTCAGGTCTGAAGGGTGCGGATCCACGACCTCGTCCACCGTGGCTGTCGTAAAGTTGTTGAGAACCGTGGAAAGCGTGCCCTGGTCGGCCGAGAGCTTCCTGGGCTCAGCAATCGCCCAAGTGCCCCCGTCGTGCTGGCAGGTCACGGCTTCGCCGTCGCGGGGACGAAAGGTGATGGAGGTTATGTGCTTGCTGTCCAGGGCGAAGATTTTCTCTTCTTTCGGGGCTTCAACCTTCGAGGTTTCGCGGCTGGCGCGCTTGTCCAGATAGGTAAAGATTCCCCAGAGCCCGGCAAGGGCCGCCAGCGCGATCAGTGTGTTTAAGTATTTCCTTCTCATCGGCGCTCCCACCAAACCAGAGTGCCGGCCACGATGATCAGGAGGGGCAATCCGATCACGCCCAGCCAGAGGACCTTGCTCATCTGCGCTGCGGTCATCGTCAGGTGCTGGGACTCCGGAGGCTTTGGCCGAACGGAAATCAGATCCACATCCGCCGAAAGCCAGTTCACCATGTTCATGAACAGGTCGCGGTTGGCCTGGAATCCCAGAAAGGCATTGGCGGGAAGAATGGAAGTGCCCAGGGCGATAAAGCGGCCTTCCGCCTTCTTCTCGCCCTCCCCGCTCAGCGTGCCCGAAACCGCCACCGTAAGCGGACCCTTGATGTCCTTCCCCGCGCGGAATGAAACCTGGTGCATATTGGGATTGAAATCAGCCACCCCAAAGCTTGCATCCGAAGTCTCACAGAAAGAATCTGTGGTCACACCCGCTTTGTATTCCTTTCCCACAGAGAACGACCGGGTGAAAGGAAACAGCGAGGCCTCGCGGGCAATGGGCTGCACAATAGGACTGGAGCCATACTTGAGGATGAGCGGCATGGTGGGCTCTGTTCCGAAAAGCTGCGCGACCGGATTCTCATCGATAACAAGGTCGTTCCGAACCGTCACATTCCAGCCCGCCAAAAGCTTCGAAAGTTCCGGCAAGTCCACGCCCGGGTCGAGCATGAACATGCCCCTGCCCCCTCCCGCCACGTACTTGCCGATGGTATCGACCTCCTGCGGAAGGTAGTCGGTCTTAGGCCCGGCGACAATCACCATCGAACAGTCCGAGGGAATCTCCATCTTCTGCATCAGGGTCACTGCTTTCGTCTGGTAATTCTCGTTCTCGAATTCCTTTTTGACCTTCGTGTAGCCGATGCGCTCCGAGTTCTCCAAGTCCCGCTCCCCGTGGCCCGCGAGGAAGCACGCGGTGCGCTGTCCTTTGAACAGGCGAATCAAAGCGTTGCTGAGGGCTTCCTCCGTGTCGCTCTGGGCCTCGAAGTGGCGGTCACCCGCAGCCACCACAATCGTCCCATAGGTGCGCACGGCGTATTGCTTGGCGAGCGAGGGCTGCCGGTCGACATCCACGTACCTTACGTTGAGGCGCCGCGTGGCGGAGGAGAACATGTTCAGCAGGTCACGCCGTTGCCCGAAACTGCGTTCCCGGTCGAACACGTAAATGGTCACATCCTGGTTCAGGCCCTTCAGCAGCTTCACGGTCTGAGGCGCCAGGCTGTATTTCTTGTTCGGCGTTAGGTCCCAACTATGATCGTGACCGCTCACAAACCAGTTGGCGAGGCTGAGGATGGCGATGACGACCAGTGTGTAGACGGCAAAATTCGCGCCTTCCAAAACCCGCCGTCCGCCGCGTCCTTTGAGTTGATCTTTGAAAGCCATGGTTACGGCCTCCCTTTCAGGGCTTCGACCGAGCGTGCCGTCATGAAGATTCCGAAAGCCACAACGGAGAGGTAATAGACCAGATCGCCCAGGTTGATAACGCCCTTCGAAAAATTGTCAAAATGCGTGGTCAGCGCCAAGAAAGCCATCACCCGGCCAACCGGGCCGCTCGAGTAGGCCGTGACCCAGTCGAGCAGAAAGAGCAGGAGGAAAGCCGCTAACCCGACGGCGCCGGCAATAATCTGATTCTTCGTGAAGGTTGAGAACCACATGCCCAGAGCCAGCAAGGCGGCTCCGTAAAGGAGAAACCCCAGAGCGCCTGCCAATAGCGGCTTGGCATTGGGGTTGCCATAAATGAACAGAACCGCGAAATAAACAAAAGTGATCACTTCGAGTACTGCGAAGAGGGCCAGCGCCCCGAGGAATTTCCCCAGGATGATCTCCATGTCGGTGAGCGGAGAAGTAAGCAGCAATTCGATAGTGCCGGACCGCTTCTCCTCCGCATAGAGCCGCATGGTAATGAGCGGGATCAGGAAAAGCAGCACCACCGTCATGACGCCAGCCAGGATGGGACGAATGATGTTCTCATTCAGGCTCATCGGCGGCGCCCCCATGCCCCCCATCGCCTCCATTTGGAACGTCCGAGCCATGAAGAACGCCGTTGAACTGTAGAAAACATAGCCGCAGATCAGGGCATAGACGGTCATGACCAGGTACGCAATCGGCGAGTGGAAATAAGCTCGAAGCTCCTTGCCTGCAACAGCCAACATATTGCGCATGTCCAGTTATCCTTTTCTGATTTCTGCTTTCTGATTTCTAATTTTCTTCGCTCAAGTCCTTCGTCGTAAGCTTCAGGAATATGTCCTCCAAGCTCAGGCCGCTGGTCTTGAGTTCATAAAGCTTCCAGTGGGATTCCACAACGGCGCGTGCCAACTCGGCGCGCACGTCCTTGCCTTTCTCCGCGTGCACCTCGTAGGTCACCCGCCCGTCGGAGGTGTCGCGCGGTTCCACCAGATTCACGCCTTCGACCCGCTGCAGCTTGTCCTTGACATCCGCCGCCGCACCCTCGACGGTCAGCAGGATGGTCTCAAATCCCTGCAGGCGGCGAGTGAGCTCGTCCGGAGTTCCCACCGCCACGATCTTGCCAGCATTGATCACCACCACGCGCTGGCACGTCTTGGCGGCCTCGGGAAGAATGTGTGTGCTGAGGATGACGGTATGGCGACCCGCCAAGCCCTTGATGAGCTGGCGCGTTTCGATGATCTGTTTGGGGTCGAGGCCCGCCGTCGGCTCGTCGAGAACCAGAACCTCAGGGTTGTGGATCAGCGCCTGGGCCAAGCCGACGCGCTGCCGGTATCCTTTCGATAGTTTGCCGATCTGGCGGTTCAGCACGTCGGTGACTGCGCACCTCTCCGAGATTTCCGCCAAGCGGGGTTTTAGCTCGCGACGCGATATACCTTTAATCCGCCCCACGAAGGCAAGGTACTCGGTCACGGTCATATCCGGGTAGACGGGAGGCGCTTCCGGCAGATAGCCCGTGCGCCGCTTGGCCTCCAAAGGTTCTTCCACCACATCGTATCCGGCCACGCGCACCCGGCCCTCGCTGGGCGGAAGATAGCCCGTAATGACACGCATGGTTGTCGTCTTTCCCGCTCCGTTGGGGCCCAGAAAGCCGAGAACTTCACCCTTTTGGGCCTGGAAAGTTACATCAGAAACGGCCAGAGTCGGCCCGTAGCGCTTCGTCAGGTTTTCAACTTCGATCATAGGAGATCCTTCCTCGCAGGGCCCAACCCGCCCGCAATCTCACACCAGGTAATTGCCTTACCACTGCTGACCCTCGTGACGCATGGAGGGGTAGGGGCGGTTCGCGAACCGCCCCTACGGTAATTGCCTTACTACTGCCGCCCCGGAATACTGCTGGGGCCAGTGCCGTCGCAGAACCGCGACTTATCACCCTGCTCCCGCCAGTCCGAAGGCACAAGCGCAAGCCTTGAAATATATAATGAACACAGGGAAGTGCGCAAGGTGCCGGGGTCGAAACCCAGCCCTCTCCCACGGGGAGAGGGTGGACCGCGTTCCCGATGCACTTCATCGGGACGCGGGCCGGGTGAGGGGTTACTTCCGTAGCCAAGCAAAGTTGTTGTGCCCGGCCAAGTCTTCGCAAGGCTGTTATACTCTCCTCGTGCGCATCCCAACCCAACGCGTCCGCGAATTGCGGCGCAACCAAACCGAAGCCGAAAAAGCGGCATGGTATGTGTTGCGCGGCCGAAGGCTGGACGCGAAGTTTCGCCGCCAATGCCGCATCGAAAACTGGGTTGTCGATTTCTACTGCTTTGAATATCGACTGGCGATCGAGCTCGATGGCGGTGTTCATTCTCAGCCGAGCCAAATGCGGAAAGACGCTACGAAGGAGGATTATTTGAGAACGCTCGGGATCAGCTTGCTGCGGATTCCGAACGGGTTGGTGCTGGAAGATGCAGAGGAGTTCGTGCGCAGAGTCCGGGAGGCTATCGAGGGGAGGATGGGTCAGATGACGCCAAGATGACCCAGCGACCCCTCACCCGTCCCGCTCCGGCTGGTGAAAGCGCCGGTAGCGGGGCACCCTCTCCCCTCGGGAGAGGGCAAGGACACGATTCCCTCCCTTTCTCCTCGGGAGAGGATGAGAGGGCAGAGGTCGGACCGCCGTCTCCAGCCAAAGATGTGGGACATGCTCAGCCCCCTTGGGGGAGAGGGGCTGTGGGGTGAGGGGGTTTCGATTGGAGAATGGAACGGTTATTACGCGACGACGACTGAGAACCAAAAAATCGGAGGCTGGCATGCTTTTCAAAGATCAAGTGGCGCTCATTACCGGCGCATCAAGCGGCATTGGCCGCGCGACGGCAGAGGCCATGGCGCGGCAGGGCGCGCGCGTCGGAGTTAACTATTGCAAGAATCAAGTCGGGGCGGAACAGGCGGCGGAAACCATTCGTAACGCAGGGAGCGAGGCGCTGGTCATCCGCGCGGACGTCACCCGCAACGCCGATGTCCTCGCCATGGTGGAAGCGGTGCGCAAAGAGTGGGGGCGAATCGACATCCTGGTGAATAACGCCGGAGATTTGCTGGCGCGGCGTACGCTTGCCGACATGAGCGAAGAATACTGGGACCAGATCATGGCGCTCAACCTGAAGAGCGCGTTCCTGTGCGTCAGAGCCGTGTGGGAGGAGATGGCGGCCCGGAAGACCGGATGCATCATCAACGTTTCCTCCATCGCCGCGAGGAATGGTGGGGGTCCGGGCGCCGCCGCCTATTCCGCTGCCAAAGGAGCACTCCTGACGTACACCAAGAGCCTTGCCAAGGAACTTGCGCCGCACGGCATCCGCGTGAACGGTATCGCGCCGGGTGTGATCGCCACGCCCTATCATGAGCGTTACAGCCCCGGTGAAGTCTTTCAGAGATTCATCGCATCAATTCCCTTGGGTCGCGCGGGTACGGCAGAGGAAATCGCGGACGTCATCGTGTTTCTAGCCTCACCCGCCGCCCGTTACATCATCGGCGAAACCATCGAGGTCAACGGCGGAATGCTGATGGATTGAGAAGAGCAGTTGAGAGTCGATAGTCGACAGTCGACAGTTTACAGCCGCTCAGACCGACGCGAGGAACTCTTGGATGTCGCCAAGCACCTTCTGAAACATCTCCGCCGTGAGGCGTCCGGTTTGGGTATTCTGCTGGCTGGGATGGTAGGAGCAGAAGAGTCGCGGCAAGCCGCCCGGCAACGAGAAACTCGCGCCGTGGGCGAATTTGAGTGACGAGCGGCGCGGAAAATCCTCGCGCTGCGACGCCGCCACCCGCACATAAGTCTCAAACGCGATCCTACCCAGGACGAGGACGGCGCGAACTCGAGTGAGTAGCCGCAGTTCCGCTTCGAGGTATGGCTGGCAATTCCGCGCCTCACGGGGCAGCGGCTTGTTCTTGGGCGGCGCACACCGTAGCGAAGCCGTGATGTAACAGTTCCGGAGCTCCAGACCGTCATCCCTGGAAACGGAAGTGGGCTGGTTCGCCAAACCGGCCTCGTAAAGGCGGCGGTAGAGAAAGTCCCCCGAGCGGTCGCCGGTAAACATCCTTCCCGTGCGGTTGCCGCCGTGAGCGGCCGGCGCAAGGCCCAGGATCAGCAGTTCCGCGTTGGGATCGCCGAAGCTCGGATTCGGCTTTCCCCAGTATTCCCAATCCCGGTACATTCGACGCTTCTCCTTCGCTACCTTTCGGCAATGGCGCACAAGGCGGGGACATTGGGTACAAGCGATGATCTGTTTTTGGAGCTTTTCAAGTTGGCGCGTAGAATCCACTGTCATCGCACCTCCTACGATTCCTCGAGCACTCATTATGCCACGCCGGCTATCCCCGTCGACCAATGTCCCCCGGGGCGCGAATCCCTTTGCTGCGTACTACATCTAATTTCTTCTGAGCGTGCATAGCCGAAGATGGCTATCCGTGATGTCAGGAGTTCGGCGCGAGACTGGCCCAATCGACCCGTTGAAAGCAAAGGGGCTACGCTACGACGTTCGCGAGACGCCCGCTCACTGTCATGCTGAGCGCAGCGAAGCATCTCGCCCTGCTGGTTGTCGGCGGAAAAGTCCAGAGCGAGATTCTTCCCTCCGCTCAGAATGACAGCATGGCAGGCAGGTGCACGGATGTCACGCTAACCTGCTAAAGGGACCAAGGAGACGAAAATGGGAAGCATTATGGATGTTCAGCAGGGCGACTGGCAGAATGTGGAATCGACCACCAGGCCGGTCTTGGTAGATTTCTGGGCGGAATGGTGCGCGCCCTGCCGCCTGCTGGCGCCGACGTTCGAGAGACTCGCTGCGACCTATGGTGACGAAATCAGTTTCGCCAAGGTCAATGTTGACGAACTCCCCGAGGTGGCCGGCCAGTATGGTATCCGTTCGATCCCTACTCTGTTGCTGCTGCGCGAGGGGAAAGTCGTCGAAGAGCTTGTAGGCGCTCGACCCTACCACGATTTGGCGCGCGTATTGGACCGGCACGTGACTGCCAATGAAAAGTGGCAGCCGCGCCTGGTTCGCCTGGCGAATTAATCAAGGGTTCACGAACTTGAGTAGCTCAACCCCTGCGTGTTTTGCCGCGGCGCGCAAGTTCTTGTCCAAAGTGGCGAGAGGCAGACCTTCAACGAGAGCCAGATCCAAGTAAGCGGCATCGTAAGATGAAAGCTGATGCTGGCGCGAGATCCGTAGGATGGACGAATAAGTCCTCTCGACGCCCTCGAGGTCCACTTCGACTGGCAACTCCTTGAGGTCGGCGACGAATGTCTCCAACTGCGTAGCCGTGATGGTCTTCTGCCGCGCTGCTACCACCAGACTGTTGACGACTTCCAGGGGCCAAACGACGGGCACGAGGGCCTCATCGCCCCTCGCCAAGCACTCGAGAACAGCTTCCGTATATGCCGTCTTCTGGCCCTCAAAGAACCAGCACAAGGCGACCGAGGCATCGAGGACGAAACGTGTCAAAACCGCCTCCCTTCCTCAATCAGTCTCCTCAGAGTGTAGCCTGCGGGCAAGCGAGCGCCCTTCCTGGTCTGCCGAATACGCTCGACCACATCCCGCGGGGCGCGCCTGGACCGCCGGCTCGCAGGCACCAGCATCGCAACATTCTGCCCTCGCCGTGTGATCATGATCTCCTCGCCCTTGGACACTTGTTCAACCAGCGCTGAAAGTCCGTTCTTGGCCTGGAATAGTCCGACGCTGCGCATGGGCGTGTGGCCTCCTTGTAACAAGCTAGCTGACAGTCTAGATTATAAATGGGATGAGGTCAAGTCCCTGTGGCTGCCGGTAGTGGGTCAATTTGATGTAGAGGCGGCTTTACGTACGCCGGCTGGCGCAGAGCGAAGCTTTGCGGTACGCATCATGCCCGCTTAGGGGGCGTTTTCATCCCGGACAACTGCGAGCCATGGCGCATTCGTCCTCAGCCTCGACCAGTTCCCCTGATTCCGCGCTGTGCCTCCGCAGATCGTAGAGCTGCTCTCTGCGCCAGCCCGCGCGAACCGCAAAGTGTATCAAGATGATACACATATGCGCTTTTCCATATATCCTTAGCGCTCTTCTAACCCCTTGAACACACATGGGAATATGATGCCGCGGGCGCAGAACACTTCAAAAAAGCGAGATGAATCAGAAAAATGGAAATTCCGTCCACATCAGAGTTAGATTCCCCAGTCGTCAGCCTGCGTGACAATGCTCCCCGTCAGGCACTCCGCCACAAAGCCACCACCCGCTTCCAAACCCGAGGCTGAGCGGTCAGTGACCTCGGCTTGCGCGTCTCGCGCCCGTGAAGATGCAGACGCCTCCTGGGCTCGACGCAATGCGATATTAAACCCTCTTCTACCTTTTCGGTTCCCACTTCACAAAGAATTCCTTGATGCTTTCGTAGCTCATGTGGCGGGCGTCAGCGAACTGGCCCTGGTCCATGGCGTAGAGGAGATTGCCATCGGGGTCAAGCACCGCCAGCGCAGGAATCCCGTGCTTGAGGGGCACGTGATACTTCTCGCCGATGTCCTGGTTCTTGTCGAACCGGCCCACATCAACTTTCACGACCTCGTAATTCGTCGCGATCAGAGTGGCAAGGTCCTCCTTGTGCATCTGCGCGTCCAGGGCGCGGCAATCCCCACACCAATTGGCGCCAAAAACCAGGATGAGGTTCTTGTGGGCCTTCGAGGCTTCAGCGATCGCTGTTGTGATCTGCTGATGTGCGTCCGCCTTCTCATCATAAGGCGGCTGGTCAGCGGCAATGGTCACGCCGGCCAGTAGGACAAGCGGCAGGAATCTCAGAAAATCCTTAGCGCGAAGCATGGTCTCTCCTTTGAGCTCCATGATACGTCAAATGGGGACCTCTAGTCTCCCTGTTTGAGAGCGGGCCTGCCTGGTCGTTGATGGGGAACGCGTACGGGCGCCCCTGGTAGACGCCTGTTGTGGGCGGGCACAAGCCGCCCCTACATAAGACCCAACGGTTGTGATAGCATCGCAGGGTAATGGGGGCTGCTCGCATTCTGCGCCCTGGAGTGAAGACCTTGAACGAACCATACGCCCGACAACCCGCTTCCAGGTTTCGTTTTGAGGAGATCCTCTACGAAAAGAAAGACGGAGTGGCTCGCGTCACTCTGAACCGCCCGGAAGTATACAACGCCTTTTCCGCGCAAACCCTGCGGGAGATGGTCGAAGCCTTTCGCGACGCCTCCTGGGATGATTCCGTGGCGGTCGTGGTCTTGACCGGGGCCGGCGACAAGGCCTTCTGTTCCGGCAGCGACGCGAAGGAGTTTGCGCAGCAATTCCTGCGCCGCCCGCGAAATTTCTGGAAGTATCAAGGCTTGCTTCTGGAGGCCCTGGAGCTTTTCCGCCACGTCGGCAAGCCCACCGTGGCCCGCCTGAACGGCGTGGTGGCAGGCGCGGGCAACGACTGGAATCTGGCCGCCGACCTCGCCATCGCGGCCGACCACGTGCGTTTTATCCAGGTCGGCACGCGCGTGGGTCTGGTGGAAGCGTGGGGGACAACCCAGTGGCTTCCCTTGGTGGTAGGCGAGCGGCGGGCGCGCGAAATGCTCCTGAAAGGCGAGGAGATCACTGCCGAGCAGGCCCTGAGTTGGGGCCTGGTGAACGAGGTGGTCCCCTACAAGCAACTGGACCGCGCCGTGAATGCGCTGGCGGCAAGGCTGGTCCAGAACCTGCCGGAGTGCGCGCGCTACGCTCGCCAACAACTGGGCTTCTGGAAGGACCTCGCGTGGGCAATGACGGCCGGGCATGCACGCGATTGGTTGACGGTCCACTCCACCGCGTGGGAGCCCTACGAGGGCGTCCAGGCTTTTATCGACAAGCGGCCGGCAGATTACAAATCTATCCGCAGTCGCGCTGCCGCCGGAGGGTCCAGCGAATCCGTCTGGGGCGCGCCCACAAAAAAGTGCGAGAACTGCGGCGCCAAAGGAATACCGGAAGGGTTTGATTACTGCGGGAAGTGCGGCAGTAAGTTGCAATAACCTCGGTACGACGGCCGGCGGCGAGGCGGGAACCATTAGCCCGCGGGCCGGTTGATGGAGGAGGACATCATGCCGGGCGAACCGCTCGACGCCACCACGCCCAAAGACATTAAAAAAAAGAAGAAGAACCTCCAGTTCATCCGCTGGGACGATTCCGAACCGGCGGCACACCTCACCCTTTGCCGCCCCAAGCAGAACGTGATGAACGTCCAGATGCTGCAAGAGATGGCAGGAGTGATCGACAGCCTGTTCAACCGGAACGAAGTGCGGCTGCTCATTCTGGATTCCGCCCCGGAGTGCGAAGGCTATTTCTCCATGGGTGTGGGGGCCGAGGGATACGCCCCGCCGATGGTTTTCCAGATGATGGATGCATTCCACAACGTCTTTCGGACCATGAACGAGGCCTCGACGCCGGTGCTGGCCGTCGTCGATGGCGTAGCTTCCGGCGCGGGAGCGGAACTGGCCGCCTTTTGCGACCTGGTTATCGCCACTGAACGCGCGCAATTCCGCCAGCCGGAGATCAAGCTGGGAGTGTTCCCTCCCCTTGGCGCCGTCATCTATCCGCGCGTGATCGGCCCCAGGCGCGCCATGGAATTCCTCCTGACCGGAGACCCGATCAATGCGCAGCAGGCGCTTGCGATGGGCCTCGTTAACCAGGTGGTGCCGCGCACGGCTCTCAAAGAAACCGTTGGCGCGCTAGCTAAACGCATCTGCAACCACAGCGGGCCGGTCCTGAAACTTCTCAAGCAGGTCATCTTCCAGGGGACTTGGCGACCCCTCAACGAGGCTTTGAAGAACGCCCAAGACATCTACCTCAACCAATTGTCTGAACTCGAAGATTCGCAGGAGGGACTGCGAGCACTGCTCGAAAAACGGAAACCGGTGTGGAAGAATAAGTGATAGGAGACTGGGGGCCCGGGGTCGGGGCTATTAGCGTTAGTCCAGACAACGCGGCCTTCGCCCGCAACGGAAGACCAGGTTTTCATTGCCGATTGGTGATTGGTGATCGGTGATTGGTGAATGCCCCGCCGCGGCGGCCTGATTGCTGATTGAAAAACTGGTATTGCAACATCCTCCGCCGTCAATCAGCACCCGGCAATCGACAATCGCCAATTGCAAATCGCCAATCGCCAATTCCCGCCATCCTCGGCCAAGCGATGGTCGCAGGGATTCTTCGCAAAAAAACGAGGACTTTCGGAACTTGAGACCACTGACGGCCCCGGCGGACAGGAGTTCTGTCCGGGCCGGGGCCGGCATGAGGATGTGGTGATGTTAGAAGTGGAACCCCAACTCCGCGGTAAACGTACGCGGCGTGACATAGTGCGTGCCGCTGAACGTTGAAAGGAAGTTGTAGAGCGCTTCCTTGTTGGCCAGGTTGACGACCGTGAAGCGCAGGCTCCACTTGTAGCGGTCGCCGTGCAACAGGTTGTCTTCGCCCACAGCCATGTCAAACAAGCTGCGCGGCTGGATTCGCTGCGGGTTGTGGTCGTCATTCTCCGTCCCTGGCGCCGGTACCTTGATGAGCGTAGACCCGAACTGTGATGCCGGGCACGTGCTGGGCAGAGCTTGAAATGGGGTTGCGCCTACGCCGTTGCAGGTGAACCCGGCCTCGAACTCCTGATCAGCAGTCAGAGACGCGCTTGTAATGGTGTTCAGCATAGTCACCGCGGGTTGGCCATTCAGCATGGTCGATGTCGGTTGGCAGGTCGCAGTAAAGGGGTTATAGCAGGGCGTCGCGCCGGCTACAAGCCCGCTGTCATATCTCCAGTTAAACGCGAACCAGGGCCCGCGCTTCCAGGGTTGGTACTCAAGGTGTGTCGTCTGGTTCAGATGCTCGTCGTGGTCAATGCGGAAGACGCCGCTGACCGGGGGGATGATGGGTACCCCGGCGACTTGCGGCGCGAAGAAGCGCGCGGCCACGCTGGACATCACCACGAATGCGGTGAAGCCGTGAAAATTCGGCACGGTGGCGCGCAGGTCCCATCCGGGAATCTTCGAGCGGGTCCATTCGATGGGGAAGTAGATGGGCGAGGCGCCCACAGTGCCGAAGTCGTAGCCGTTGTGGGTGTACTTCCAAACGTACTCGCCATCCACCACCAAGTGCCGCCCGAAGGCTTGTTGCAGTCCGGCGTGGAATTCATTGCGGAAGCCCGGATGGATCGGTCCGAGGTTGCAAGTGACGCCAGGCGGCGGTATCAGGATGGCAAGGAACGGGTAGTTACAGCCGGTGCTTGCGATGACCAGATTCTCATTAAATGGAGTCTCCAGGGAACGGGCGTAAGAGATGCGAAGCACCGTAGTGCTCGGCTTAATGTTGTAGGCGATACCGAGCCGCGGTTCCAGTTGTTTGGTGGTCGCCAGGGCGTTGTACGCATCCCCGCGAAGTCCAAGGTTAAAGGACCAATCCCCCTTGGTGATCTGATCCTCGACGTAGAGCGCGACCTCCTTCACGTCCGTGTGCCCGTGAAAAGAGAAAAGGCTTCCTCCGAGCGTCAAGTCGTAGGGAGCGAGAATCGCGCACGGAGTGCCGGGCAGCGGGTTGCCGTTCGCATCCAAGCAGGAGGGCGTGATCGACGGGATGAGCGTGGGATCGACGATACCGATGTTGTCATTCTCCGTAAGCAGTGTGTGTTCAAACGTGACGCCCGCTTTCAGGTTGTTGATGCCCTTCACGTAGGTCACGTCCGACCGAAGGCCCATGTTGGTGAGCGTCCGGCCCTGACCGATGGTCTCGGACTGGAGGTCCGGAGCCAAATCCGCAAAAAGGTCAGCGCTCGGGTAATAGTTATACTGATCCCGCCGCAGAAAGCCGCCCAACGTAAACGCGGTGTCCGCATTGAGCAGGCGCGTCCAGCTTGGGGCCACATTAATGGTCCCGATTTGTGAGCGCTCATCCGTCGGGCCCAGGGGACCACCGGTCAGAGGGTTGGTGAGACCCACGTGAAGTTGCTGGTCGAACGAATTGGGATTTTGAAACCAGGAACGCGTGTAGCCGAGGTTTAGCTGGAGCGAGTCGGCTTGCGCGGGCTTGTAGTCCACGCGGTCGAACAGGTTCTCTTCGTTCCCCTTGTCGTGCATCACGGTAAACTCCGGCGGGTCTAGAAATCGCGAGGTGTCCAGTCCGCTGACGGCGATGAAATTCCCCCAATTCTGGCCGCCATAGCCAAGTTGGAAGCCGCCCGTGGACGAGCCAAAAGTGCCGTAGGACGCGGTCACTTCGCCATGAGGCGGCGTGACGCCCTGGCCGGAGCGTGTCGTTACTTTAACCAGCACGCTCGTCTTGTCCCCGAATTCGGCGGGCGGCGCGCCGGGGACCACCTCCAATGACTGGATGGAGTCCATGGGAATTTGATTGGAAAAAACCTTGCTTTGCTGGTCCGTGATGGGCTGTCCGTCGACCGAAAACGAGTTCTCCGCGTGATCGCCCATGCCATGGAAGAGACCGTTGGAATCCGCCGAGATTCCCGGCGTGGAAAGCGTAACGAGCGAGCTGACGGACGATGATTGACTTTCAAGCGGAAGCTTGTCGAACAAGTCGCGATCAACATCGGTGTGGTTGGTCGGCGTTTGCTCGATGAGGTCCGCGGCCTCGCCCGTGACCGTCACGGTGGTTGCTGCGGTGCTGATCTTCAGGTCAACCCTCAGCTTGACAGGTACTGCGGACCGGACCTCGACATCCCGTACAAACGGAGCGAATCCGGTAGCCGTGACCTCCAGATGGTACGGGTTGAACGGTACGTTCGGGAAACTGAAACTACCCGAACCGTCTGTTGTAGCTGACCGCTCATAACTGCTGACCGGGTTTTGGATGGTGACCGTTGCGTTGGCTACCACGGCGCCCGAGGGGTCCAGGACTGTGCCTGAAATTGACGCCGAATTACTTCCCTGTGCGCTCCCAAAGCGTGCGACTCCGAGCGTCAGCAGAAACAAGATGGCGGCGATCCTTCCCGCCCGGCCGTTGAGGTAGGACACCCTTCGAGACCCACTGCCAGAATCCGGCCCTTGCGAGGGCCGTCCGAACTTGAGTGAATGCATAGAACTCTCCCCTTGCTCCTGAAGATTTGTTGAGGTGAAGCGGGATGGGGCAAGACTTTCAGGGGAACTGTGGCGGCGAGGTAGTAAGTGCATAAGTCTCTCCTAAGCGAAAGAATTTTGGCCGCTTAAAGCGGCAGAAAGCTGTGAGGTCGCTTAGGAGCGAGGTGGGTCTCGTCCGGAAGGAGGTATCTGAAAGATAGAGGAGAAGTAAAGCGCCGGTGAGGAGGGGTTACTTCGCTCCTCGGATAAGTGCAGGACGCCGAGGCTCTGTAGCGCGGGGTGAATAGACCCCTGGCGAGCAATCTGGCAAGCTGCGCACAGAGGGTCATTATCTGGGGTTGCTTTCGCTGACCCGACACCTTCGCGCGCCTGCCCTTGGATTCCGGAAAGGGGATCAGCAAGGATGTGATGGTGAAGTTCCCCAACAAAGAAGAGATGAACCTGGACCAGCACGGCTGCCCAGACCATCAACTCTCGCAGCAATTTTACCCCTTTGCGTCTCATCTTCGGAAAGAACTCACCTCATCGTGCCTTTTTGTCTTGACTTGGTGAGAAGCAGCACCTTCATCGACGCGCCAACTGCGCTGCCCTGCGATACGTTTGCCGCCAACACTTCACCCTGTTATTATCCGATGCGCCCAAAGTCCCATAAGTTGCAGCGAAATTCCAAGGTTCATCCATCCCACGGCTTTCCGTCCAAAGGCAGGGGATTTAGTTTCTTGTCCCTCTTTTCATCCCGAATCGCACGTTCGGGAAGGCAACCATGCACCTGCCGTCGGTCCCTCGGGCAGGTCGCTGGGGAATTACTGACGGCCGATAGCGCCGCTGCATAACTGGGCCGGACTAGTGCTTAGTTGCATTAATAACCGGTATTATTCATGGCCCTCGGAAGGGCGGGGCTTTAGCCCCGCCGCCTCGGGGCGGAGAGTTGAGTGGGCCTTTAGGCCCTGAAGCCGCGTCGCTTCAGGGGCTAAAGCCCCCAAATCCCGCCTGCGCCCTGCGGCGGGGCTGAAGCCCCGCCCCTCCATCCGCCGACAAATAAGGTCGCTAACTTCTGCAACTAAGCACTAGTGTCCTAATATGAGATGTAAGTAAAGTTCACCGGCGAACTACAGCCACGCACCAACTCTTCTTCATTCCACCTTCAAGGGCGCGGCAACCGAGCCGACGCGTCCGCTAAGGTCGTCACGGACAACGAAACGGACTGTGTATTCCCCCGGAGCAAGATCCAGGGCGCCTCGGAGGGCAACACCTTGCTGGCGTATCGACGACACCTTCTCCGAGGTCAGATGAGCATCAAATCTCTGGCCTACGGGATGGTCCACCTGTTTGCCTTCAGGTGTCTTCGCCAGCGCTACGAATTCCAGCGCAAAATGGTTATTGTCGGCGTCGTTGATCAGCGCCGGATCTGCCGCCAGGTGCATCTCATAATTTACATGCTTCTTGCCCGGCACCTTGCCGGGTTCGATGTTGTCCCACCGCGCCACCAGCGCAAGCGATGTGTAATCCAAAGGCGACTGCAAAGCCGAGGCAATGTCAATGTTACGGCTGGTGTCGGGATCGATAGTGGCATTCGTCACAAAGAAGCCGCTGCGCGCACGCACTTCCACGTGATCGCGCTTCACTTTCACCGCGAGCTTGCGCCAGCCAGACTTGGTATTCGACCGATCAAGATAGTAGCCAAGCATGTAGTATTCGGCAGAATCGCGAACCGCATCGCGAAAGCCCTTCACCAGATCGTTGGAGTTGTAATAGGCGCGGCCCCCGGTCATGGACGCAAAGGTCAGGAAGGTCGACTCGGTATCCATCCGTCTCCGGCTCATATTGCGCGCAAAATTTTTCCCCGGGTTGCGCACGGAGGCGCTAGGCATGGTCACCACTTGCAGCCCTTTGACATCCAGTGGGTAGAGTGCAATCTGGGCGGCGTTCAGCAGTTGCCAGGTGTGCTCGTACATGGGCAGTACATCGACGAGAGAATCGCGGCCGGCGGGCGCGAGCTGCATGGTGTTGTCACTCACGCTGAAAGGGAATCCGCCGCCCGCCCAGATCAGCGACTTGCGCCCAGGGTATCCTGCCAACGCCTGAGATAACTGCTGCATTCCCTGCAAGGTGTAGGTGATGGCAAGGCGTTGCTCGAACGATTGAAAATTCAGTTCCGAGTCTTCCATCATGGTCTGGATTTTCCCGGCTTCGCTTTGCACAGCGCTGGGGTCGACACCCGCGCTGCCATCGGGGCTGGCAGTTCCGGTCATGGCTTCCACATCTTCCTGGCTATCGACCATCTGGAACGTGTCGCCTTTCACCTTATGCAGTGCGGCTACCAGGACGCGAGGGTCGGTGGTGAAGTCATGGATCACGTGAATGCCGCTACGGGTGAGGGTGTAGAGGGCCATCGGCTCGCGCTGATCCACCGATTGCGTAAGATACTTGAGCAATTCCTTGCGCGCCTCCGTCTGATCCAGAAAGGGCGTGTTGATGAAGTCGAGCACGATAAGCGTAATGCGATTGGCGGACGGCCCGCCCGCCAGGGAATTGCTGAACTCATTCGGATTCCTGGGACGCGACAAACGGTGTGCGCCGCTGGTGATTTCTTCGAACGTGGCAATCTTTTGCTCGGCGCCGTTTTCCAGCACCGTGAAGTCTTCCTTCTTTAGTCCGCTGATGTGATTGCCGGACTTGTCAGTCACCAGCGTGGGGATCTGCACCAGTTCAGTGCGCGAGGTGAATTTGACTTCAGAGTTGTTCTCTTTGTCTTTGGGTTCTGCAAGGACAAAAATGGAACAAGCCAGAACGGCGATTACGGTGACGTAGCGGGAAAGCTTACGGCCAATCGTCATTCGCATACTCCCCTCCGATTCCGAGTAAAGGATGCGGGTCATTCACGGCGCGGATTGAGTGCTGGAGACGAGAAACGCCGTAGGACTTGCATTATTTCACATATGACCGGAAATCACCACAGGGTCGCGTCAAAGTCCTCGAATGGTAACATCCCAAAGCGGCTCTGCCGCGACCCCGGAAATCACCAGAAGTCGATAGATTCCCATTCGGCATTGTGATACGATGTCTCCGCTACTGTGCCTTGTTAAGACAACCCCCATAGAATCACTCTCTATGGGGTCGTGCACTGATTGAACCGAAAGGAAAGTCATGTTATGTCGGGGCATTCTAAATGGGCGACAATTAAACACAAAAAAGGGGCCTTAGACGCGAAGCGTGGAAAGGCCTTTACAAAGATCATCAAGGAAATCACCATCGCCGCGAGGATAGCTGGTGGAGACCCGGATGCCAATCCCCGCCTGCGAACGGCCATCGTGGCCGCCAAGTCCGAGAACATGCCGGCGGATAACATCAAGCGCGCCATTCAGAAGGGGACGGGTGAACTTCCCGGCGCCGCGTACGAGGAAGTGGTCTACGAAGGTTACGGGCCGGGCGGTGTGGCGATGCTGCTGGAAGTGACGACGGATAACAAGAACCGAACCCTGTCCGAAATCCGTCACATTTTCTCCAAGCACGCCGGGAACCTGGGGGAGCACGGTTCCGTAGGCTGGATGTTTACCAAACGAGGCTACATTGTGGTGGAAAAGGGAAAGGCCAGCGAGGAGACGCTGCTGGAATTGGTGACCGAGGCGGGCGCGGATGACATGGCCGAGGACGGCAGCAACTGGGAAGTCTTTTCACCCCCTGCCCAATTGCACCAGGTGGTTGACCGCCTGAAGACCGCCAACATCACGCCGGCTGCCGCGGAAGTCTCCATGATCCCCCAGTCTTACGTGAAGCTGACCGGCAAACAGGCGGATCAGATGCTCCGGCTCATCGAAGAGCTCGAAGACCACGAGGACGTCCAGCACGTCTTCGCGAACTTCGACATCGAGGAGGCGGAGCTTCACGCCCTGACCCAGGCGAAATAAGGAATCGCCCGGCGGCGCCGAAAACCACCCCAGCGCCGCCTTGCGTCCGGCCCCCGTCCTTGCATGGCGGTCAGGGCAAAAGGCAGGGTGGGCCGCCGCGGGCATGGAATTCCAGCTTCGGACTCTCGGGGTTTTAGCTCTTCGTGGACGAGCCGTTGCCCTCTCTTACCCGCAAGAACGAAGATGCGTCATTGCACGTGTTGAGCCTATGGTGATTCATCCTCGGAGATTCCGGGTTCTCATCCCTTTCTGCGGTCTTGTCATCATGGCAGGCGGCTTCCCTGCCTCGATTTTTCCCCAAGCTGCCGCTGTTCCGGCCAAGCTGACTTATTCAAGGACGTTCAAGGGCAGCACTCCCGAGTATCTACTGATTACCGTGGACTCAAAAGGGTCGGGGACTTTCGAAGGCCACAAACTGGACGAAGCACAGAGCCCTCGCCCCTTTCAGCTTTCCGTAGGCACAACGGAGCGAATCTTCGCGCTGGCCGGGCAACTTCACAACTTCCAGTCCGTTAACCTCGACAGCCACAAGAAGGTGGCAAACCTGGGCCAGAAGACCTTCACCTACCAGCAGGGCGAGGACGTGAACCGAGTGGTCTTCAATTTTACTGAGGACCGAATGGCACGGGAGCTCGTGGACATCTTCGAAGGCGTGGGCATGGTTGAGGAGCAC
Source organism: Terriglobia bacterium (assembly GCA_050011515.1). Lineage (GTDB taxonomy): Bacteria > Acidobacteriota > Terriglobia > UBA7540 > UBA7540 > CAVROP01. Next base: position 172,809 of record JBEKIZ010000001.1, read on the forward strand.
ATTGCGGCGCTTGAATTTGGGATGAAGTATGACCCGTTGGCTCTCCCCCAGGAGCTTTTGCAAATCCAGATTGAACTCAACAACAAGAGCTTGGCCGACCCCGTGATGCTCCTTCCGACGCTCGAAAAGATTGCTCATGGTTCGCACTTTCTTCACTTGGCGCAGTTTCGCGCTCAGCAGATCATCGAACGCATCCAACCCAGCCCTTAGCAGGAAACTCGAAAATCGAAACTCGGGTCCGCCGTGTTGCAGCAGCGTCTTTGGCGAGTTACGAATTTCGAGTTTCCAGTTTCCAGTTCCGAGTTTCGAATATCGTCAATCAGCAATTCCAGCCATCCGGCAACCTATTGGCGATCCGCTTCGTCTAGACGGGTGTAAGGTTAGGGTGGCCTGTTAGGCCTTTCTCGGGGTTTTGGGGAGGTGGTCCATGACACCCATGAAACAACCGGCAGCAAGAGTTTTGGTGGGGTTAGGTGCGGCAGTTTTTCTTGGGATTGCCGCAGCCTGGGGCCAGACTTATTCTCACGCCCGCATTGTTCGCCTCAGTTTTGTCGAGGGCAATGTCACGGTACAGCGGTCCGACATTGCCGATTGGGCCGAAGCCCCGATCAACACCCCTATCCAGGAAGGCTTCAAACTTTCGACGGCGGAAGGCGGCTTTGCCGAAGTTGAATTCGAGAACGGGTCGACGGTGCGGCTTGGCCAGCTTTCCACGCTTGAATTCACCCAACTTGCCCTGGGTTCCGACGGAAGCAAGATCAACTGCCTCACGATGCCCCAGGGCTATGCGACATTCCATGCGGCCCCCGAAGGACAAGACGTGTACGAGGTGCGCACGTCCAATGCAACGCTTACTGCGCGCGGGAAAGCGATGTTCCGAGCTGATGTGGATTCCTCAGAGGAACGGGTAGAGGTCTTCCACGGCTCGGTGGAGGTCGCGAGCTCTCTCGGTTCCTGGACGCTGGCCGAGAATTCGGTCCTTGAATTGAGTCCCGGTACTGACCAGCCTGAAGAGCTCTCGGAAGGAATCACCGAGGACGACTGGGATCAATGGGTGCAGGCGCGAGAAAGTCGAGTGGAAGCCGCCCAAAACGGCCCAGCGCCCACAGCGTATTCCAATAACGCCAGTGACGCTTCTTATGGCTGGTCTGATTTGTCGTATTACGGGAATTGGTCCTACATGCCGGGTTTCGGATACGGGTGGACTCCGAATGTCTATGCGGGATGGTACCCGTATTCGTTTGGCCGCTGGTGCTGGTATCCGGGTTTTGGATACACGTGGATTTCTGCGGATCCCTGGGGCTGGCTCCCCTTTCATTATGGCAGGTGGACCTTCGTCCCAGGCCTGGGCTGGGTGTGGTTCCCGGGGAGTTTCGGCGCCTGGTCACCCGGACTGGTCACCTGGTATACGGGCCCCGGATGGATTGGGTGGATGCCGCGATCCGGCCATCACCATGGAGGTGAGACTAACCCCTGCCCACAAGGTCACCCTTGCGGAACTGCCGTAAGCACCACTGGGTTTCAGAGCGGCCGTCCTGTGGGTCCTGGAACCATCCTCCTAGTGAACTTTTCGTCTGGCAAGAAGGTGGAACAGCCCGGTATTTTGCCGGACCGGCAAGCCATGCTTCCAGGCCGAATTGTGCCCCAGCCCGCCGGTTTCGCCAAGATTGAACCGATTCTGAAAGGTGCACGCGGCGCAACCTTAGCCTCACAGACTATAAACAGGGAGCCGACAACCCCTGCACCGGGTGCGGTCGCAGGCTCAAGTGGCGTCGTGGGCAGGCCGGCGGTTAGGTTTTTCACCCAGCATGCGGCACCTGGACCGGGCGGAATAGTCTACGACCCGGCGTCAGGGCGATATGTAAACAACTCTCGCCTGCCCTCAGGGGCCGCTCAGGCGTCGAACGAACTGTCTACCCTTCCACTCCCTTCAGCTCCAGGGGCTTCGGGGTTGCGTGCTGTTCAGCCGTCGTCAGGAACTCCGCAAAAGGTCGGACCCACGGCTGCCCCACAAAGTCATACCTGGGATTGGTTCCATCATTCTTCCCCTCGGTCTGATTCCAGCTCGGCCGTAGCGTCTCGGAGTGGAGGAGCAACGGCGGGCGGCCACGCGCCAGGTGGCAGCGGCTTCTGGGGAGGTGGCGCCACGAGTGGCGCGGCCGCGAGTGGAGGCGGCCGCATGGCTGGTGCCTCTCTGGGTAGCGGGTCGGGCTTGGGCGGCGGCATCGGTGGTGGCTCTCACGGTGGTGGCGGGTCGGGCTTGGGCGGCGGCATCGGTGGTGGCTCTCACGGCGGTGGCGGGTCGGCCTCAGGCGGCGGTCATCGCTGAGAAATCGCTTTCACCTGAGCCGTAAGACCATGTACTCTTCGTCAAAGTATTGGTCACCGATCTTGAGCGCGGCGCGTTCAACTCCGAAGGTTTCGAAGCCGAGCGAGCGATAGAGCGTTTTCGCTGCGACTTGGCGGTCGGTTACGGTTAGAATAACCTGCTCTAAACCGGGCAGGGTCTTGACCCTCTCCAACAGCGCCCGGAACAATGCTCGGCCGATGCCCTGCCGCCTGCGATTCACCCTCACGTAGACGCCCCAGATCCTGCCCTTGTGGCGGGCCTTGAGATGTTTTTCGCGGAAGAAACCCGCCATGCCGACGAGTTCTCCGGCCAGGAATGCGCCCAGGACAAAGCTGGCGTCGTCCGCCTGACCCAAGCGCGCAGCGGCCAACTCGATCGGGGTTGCACGGTGTTCCTCGGCGGACTCGGCAAACGACTGCGGCTCCCGCTCGAGAGCCTCAAGCCGCAGACTCCAATAGGCTGCCGCATCACCTTCCATCAGCTCGCGAATCTCCACATCAATCATCGTTCCGCTATTGTAGCTGAAGGCGGGTGCGGCGGTGCAAGCCACCCAGTCGCGGCGCACAGGATGAGCGCATTCGAGATTGCAGATTCCAGATTTCAGAGAGGCACTAGCCCGCAAGGCTCTGGCGCGGCGGGGCAGACGACCGCACCACCTGGAGGCGATTCGAGGTTGCAGATTCCAGATCTCAGAGAGGCACGAGCCCGCAAGACTCTGGTGCACCGGGGCAGACGCTACGCGCCACCTGCTGTCTTCTGGCTCCTGACTCCTGAATCCTGCCTTGCGGGGCCTTTTCTTGACTGCGGGAGTCAAAATGAGCCGGCGCATTTTTCACTTGCTATTCGCTTTTCATTCGCCTATAATACCAACCATGGCTGCCCCCGTGACCAATGGAGCTGGGGGGAATTATTTCTGAAATGGTGCGAACATGGCTTTGACGCGTCGGCAGAAACAGGTCTTTGATTTCCTGGTGGATTTCATCAATCGCAATGGGTACTCGCCGAGTTTCGAGGAGATCGGCGGAGGTTTGGGGCTGTCGTCACTCGCGACGGTGCACAAGCACATGCAGACCCTGGAAAAGAAGGGTTTCATCCGCCGCAGCTACAACCAGAGCCGGTCTGTGGAGGTTGTTGCCGTGCCGGGCTCTGTGCCGTTTGCCAAGACAGCGGTTCGTCCCTTCGGGCGGAGGAAGGCGCCGTTCGAGACGAGAGCCGGAGTTGAGCCGGTTGGAGCAGTCCCCATTCCAATACCCGCCACGGTTTTAGGCAACATGGAGTTCCCCCTGCTGGGGCGAATCGCTGCCGGCCAGCCGGTTGAAGCTGTGCCCAATGCCGAGACCTTCTCCTTCGGCGATTTCACCGCTGGCCGAGGAAGCCTCTTCGTCCTGCGGGTAAAGGGCGACTCGATGATTGATGACCACATTTGCAATGGAGACTACATCCTGGTGGAAGGAACGCAGACGGCAGAGAACGGAGAGATCGTGGTGGCTCTTATCGAGGGTACCGACGCCACACTCAAGCGATTCTTCCGCGTCCCCAATGGGAAAATCCGCTTGCAGCCCGCCAATGCGCAAATGGACCCCATCATCGTTTCGGCGCGAGAGGTGAAGATTCAAGGGAAGGTGGTTGGGGTGCTGCGGAAGTACTGACTTTTCAACCGACCGCTGCCAGCCTCGGTCCGAACCGCACGTCCGTCCTTTTTTGGCGCGGGCTATTCTAGGTGTACTTCAGCCACCGGAGCAATTCCACCAGCGACGGTCTCTTGCCATACATCAAGATGCCCACCCGGTAGATCTTGGCGGCGACATACACCACGCCAATGGTCGTAGCAATGCTGAGGGCCAGCGAGAGGGCGATTTGCCAGAAGGGTGGAGTCTGGAGCGCAATGCGAAAAGTCATGAGAATGGGGGACAGAAAAGGGATCAACGACACGACAACCGAGAGCCGTGAGGCCGGGTCGCGCATCACGGCGGGATAAAAAATGAAGGCGGCCACGATGACCAGGGTGACGGGCAGTTGCACTTGCTGTGCCTCCTCATCGCTGGAAACCATTGCCCCAACGGCAGCGTAGAGAGACGCATAAAGAAAATAACCAGCCAGGAAGAACAGCACGGCATAGATCAAAAGAGAAAGTGGAATATGAGACTGGTGCACGGACGCGCCCGGCCTGAAAGCGGCCATGGCGGCTGCCCCGTAAGTTGATATAAGTACGCCGGTGAGTGTCCAGATGAGGTATTGCGTGAAGCCTACCCCGGCAACGCCCAGAATCTTTCCCGCGAGCAATTGAAATGGACGTGCCGAGGAAGCGAGGATTTCAACAATGCGCGTGGTTTTCTCTTCCAGAACGGATCGCATGGTTGCCACACCATAAACCAACAACGTGATGTAGAGGACCATGGCGACGGCGACCGCCGTCAGAAGAGTTTGACCTTTTTCTTCCGACTCTCCTCCCCTACCAACTTTGACCAGGGTGAAATTCACCCCGCGAACCAGTTCGCTCAAATTATCAATTTGAATCCCTCGAGTGCTCAAGCGCCGGGAAATCACAGCATGATCAACCGCCCTCCGGATAGAACTGGCGGCTTGATAATCACCGGCGTTCTGGGTGTGAAACTCCACTACTCCCTTTTCGAGGACTTCCTTGGGCACCACCAGGTAACAATCCAGCAGTCCCCGCCGAACCTGGTCGGCAAGTTCGTCCCGCGCCTTCTGGTCGGACTGGGGCTGCTCGAGCGTGCGAACCAACTGGAAGAGCGGCTGGCCATTCTTCAATTTCTCTGTGAATCCCGCCGCGATGATTTTCGCGAAGCTGGCATTGTCGAGGAGGGCGATCTTGAGGGTGTGGTCGGACTCCCGCGTCGCCACCATCATGGTGAAAATCAGCAGACCCGCACTGAACAGAGGCAGGCCGATCGTGGTGAAGATAAATCCCTTGGTGCGGACGCGCGTCAGGTACTCCCGTTTGACCACCAGCCAGACTTTACGCATGGGCTCCTGCAACCATTTCGATGAAGATGTCGTTCAGAGGCGGTTCGACCAGTTCGAAGCGGCTGATGCGCACGCCGCGCAGCACAGCGGCTTTAAGAATTTCCTGGGGATCGGCGCCTGGCCTGAGCCGGGCCTCCACGACTGCCCCAAAGCGGTTCACTTTTTCGATCAGTCCCGTACCTTCCAGAAAGTCCCCGTCCCCTGAATATTCGATGCGAAGCGTGTTCTTCCCGTAGGACTGCTTGATGGCGCGGAGCTCCCCGTCCAACACACTGCGTCCTTTGTTGATCAGACAGATGGCGTCGCACATCATCTCCACCTGCTCCATGCGGTGAGTGGAAAGAATGATCGTGGAACCCTGGTCGCGCAACTCCAGCATGATGTCTTTGATCAGGCTGGCATTCACCGGGTCAAGGCCGGCGAAAGGTTCATCAAGAATCAGCAGCGGGGGCTTATGAATCACCGTGGCGATGAACTGAACCTTTTGCTGCATTCCTTTCGAAAGATCCTGGATCTTCTTTTCTGACCAAGCTGCCAATTCCAGGCGTTCCAGCCAGGATTGGGCGCGCTGCCCCGCCTCGCTCTCGGAGAGTCCTTTCAGGGCTCCCAAGAATCGCAGCACCTCCCGCACCTTCATTTTGGTGTAGAGGCCTCGTTCCTCGGGGAGATAGCCGACGCGGTCCTGGGTGCGATCGCTGACGGGCTCCCCCAGAACCTGAATTGATCCTTCGTCAGGAATCAGCACACGCATGATCATGCGGAGCGAGGTGGTCTTGCCGGCTCCGTTGGGGCCGAGCAGACCGAAGACGGCGCCTTCCCTGATCCGCAAGCTCAAATTGCTGACGGCGGTCAGCGTGTCAAACCGTTTGGTAACTCCATCGAGAACCACTGCATCCATCGGTGAACCCGTCCTGCCTGCGAAACCGTGGGGAGCTTACCCTGCGAATATTCCCGCAGATTGCTCTCTTTTGAACCCGGTGACCTTCACTTAACCCACACCTTGTGCTTCGAAGCGGATTTACGTTTGTAGCATCAAAATGCATTGGAGGCAATCACAAAATCGAGTTCCTCCCAGGCCATGGGCCTACGCTGGGGCGCTCAAAACATGCTGTACGAAGTTATTTCCTGGGAGTAAGATAGGCGACTGCGGGTAAGCCGCCAAGTACCGGAGAAGCATACGCAATGCGAAACGTGGTGATTATGGGTTCAGGATGCGCGGGATTGACTGCAGCTATTTATGCCGCGCGCGCCAACTTGAAGCCGCTGGTTATCCGGGGGCTGGAAGCCGGCGGACAGTTGACCTTGACGACTTCGGTGGAGAATTTCCCCGGCTTTCCCAAAGGGGTGCAAGGGCCGGAGTTGATTGAACGGATGCAGAACCAAGCTGCCGAATTTGGCGCCGAATTCATGGAAGGCCATGCTAGTGGCGCTGACCTTTCCCGTCGCCCCTTTGTGATTGACCTGGGGAGCGCAACGGTCGAGGCGCGCACGCTGATCATTGCTTCCGGCGCTTCAGCAAAAATGTTGGGACTGGAATCGGAGCGCAAACTGCTCGGCCACGGTGTATCGACCTGCGCAACCTGCGATGGATATTTCTATCGTGGCAAAGAGGTGGTGGTCGTGGGAGGCGGCGATACGGCTGCGGAAGAGGCGATGTTCCTTACGCGCTTTGCCACGCAAGTGAGTATTATTCACCGCCGCGACCAGTTACGCGCCTCCAAAATCATGCAGGACCGGCTTTATCGCAATCCAAAGATCAAGTTCATCTGGGATTCGCTGGTGGTGGACGTCCTGGACGTAAACCGAGGCGAAGTCACGGGAATTAAGCTGAAGAATAACAAGACCGGCGGTGAAACCATTAAGAGCTGTGACGGGGTGTTCATGGGAATCGGCCATTCGCCCAATACCTCTTTGTTCCGCGGGCAGCTCGAGATGAACGAAGTGGGTTATCTGATTACGCACGACGGAAGCAAGACCAACGTGCCGGGCGTCTTCGCCGCGGGTGACGTCCAGGACCACATTTATCGGCAGGCCATCACCGCGGCTGGTTCCGGCTGCATGGCGGCCATTGACGCCGAGAGATTTCTGGAAGCTGAACACTGACACCTAGGACCTGCACTTATGCTTCGCTCCATTCTGCTCTACCTTTCCCAGAAACAAACCCCCAAGAAGATCCTCACAGGCCACGCCTTGGGGCGCCGCATGGCCGCCCGGTTCATTGCCGGCGAAGAATTGGAAGACGCGCTCCAAGTGGTCCGGCGGTTGAACGCCGAAGGGTTTATGGTGACCCTCGACCTGCTGGGTGAGAGCGTGGAGGAAGCCGCGGAAGCTGAAGCTGCTTGCCAGGCTTACGTCCACATCCTTGATAGGCTCGCGGTTGAAGGCTTGAATTCCCACGTGTCTGTAAAGCTCACTCAACTGGGATTGGCGATTGATGAAGGGTTGGCGTGCCGTCATCTGAAATTGCTCTGCGCGTGCGCTGCCAAGCACCACAACTTTGTGCGCGTGGATATGGAGGGTTCGGCCTTCACCGAAGCGACGCTCCGGGTTTTCCGAGCTGTGAGTGCGCCGCGCCATGTGGCGGGCATCGTCATCCAATCATATCTTTACCGCAGCGACAAGGACGTCGAAGAGTTGCTGAAGTGCGGAGCCCGCATCCGGCTGGTTAAGGGCGCTTACGACGAGCCTCGCGAAATCGCCTATCCGCGCAAAAGGGATGTAGACCGCAGCTTTTCGAGGTTGATGGTGATGATGCTTTCCAGCGGGATCTATCACGCCATCGCCACGCATGACGAGCGCCTCATTGCCGCTGCGCAGGAGTACGCGCGGGCGCACGACATCTCCCCCGATCGCTACGAATTCCAATTGCTGTACGGGATCCGACGCCACTTGCAGCGCGACCTGCTCCGCCAGGGCGCGCGGGTGCGCCTTTACGTTCCCTATGGGCGTCATTGGTATGCTTACTTCATGCGGCGGCTGGCCGAAAGACCGGCCAACCTGTTATTCTTGCTTCGCAATCTTTTCCGCGCCTGATCCCCGCGGGTGACTTCCTGAGCAGTCTCTACGCCTCTCGATGAAGGTTTTCGACCCCATCCAAGACTTCGCGCGCCTGATGCAGCGGGCAGAGGAAGAGTTCAACCTTGACGAAGCGGCGCTGCTCATCGCCCGCACCGAATACCCTTACCTCAATGTGCCTGAACAGCTCGCGCGGCTCGACGCCCTTGCCTTGCACTTGGACTGCGACCTCTCGCGCCCCGCCATCGAAATCATCGCGAGCCTGAACAAGCTTCTCTTCGAGAAGGAACAATTCCGTGGCAACGAAGAGGAATACGACGACCCGCGGAACAGCTATCTCAACGACGTTCTGGACCGGAAGCTTGGGATTCCCATCTCCCTGTCGCTCATTTACATCGAAGTGGCCAGGCGGCGCGGTCTGCCCGTGATGGGCGTGAGCTTTCCCGGACATTTCCTGGTGAAATACCGGACCGACCACAATGAGATCCTGATCGATCCCTATCGCCGAGGGAGGATTTTGACGCGCCAGGATTGCCAGGAATTGTTGAAAGCGCAATTCGGTGACGAGGCGGAACTGAAGCCGGAATACTTCGCGGCACCGACAAAGAAGCAGATCCTGGCCAGGATGCTCAACAACCTTAAGGGATCGTACGTTCGCCGGCACGACTTCACCAAAGTTCTCACCCTGATCCAGCTCGCCCTGGGGGTCGATCCGGAGTCAAGCCAGCAGCTCCACGACCGAGGGATGATCTATTTCCTGATGCGCCGATTCGGAGAAGCCCAGGCAGATTTCAAAACCTATCTCAACCTTACTCCTCGCGACCATCCGCAAGCAGTGGAGATCGCGCAGTTACTGCACCGCATTCGAGGCATGATGAACTGACAATGGGAACAGGGAATAGGGGGTAGGGAATAGGGAACAGGGAACAGAGAATAGTGAACACGGAATAGCAGGTAGGGAACAGGTTGAGGTCGCGAGGTCCTGTTCCCTGTCACCTGTTCCCTGTTCCCTATTCTCTGTTCCCTGTCCCCTGTTCCCTATTCTCTGTTCCCTGTCCCCTGTTCCCTATTCCCTGTTCTAGCCCAGCCCCAGTTGCTTCTTTGCCGCCTCGCTCAGGCGGCTGATGTCCCAGGGCGGGTCCCACACCACCTGCACGTTGGCGGACTTCACCCCTGGGATCTCTGCCACCTGCTGCCTCACCTGCTCGCTGATGAAGCTATGAGCAGGGCAACCCCTTGCCGTCAGGGTCATCACCACATTGACGTGGTCGTCATCAACTTGAACGTCGTAAATCAATCCCAGGTCCACGAGATTGACTGGAATTTCCGGGTCGTAACAGTTGCGCAAAACTTCGTAAACTTGCTCATTCGTTACCATTCGTAGCCTCGCCGAGAGCCTTCGCTCTTGCTCGGATTGTAACCTCGGAATCTCCCACCTCAAACCAATTTCTTTCGCCACCTACCCTCCTGCATCATCCGCAGATTGCGCAGATTTCGCAGATATAGGAGCTTAAGAGCGAACACAAACTCCGGCGACCCAAGTGGGTGCCTCCACGAGGGCCGACAACCTAAGAGCCCATGCATTAACTCTTGCTCTCTCCGTCTTTCATCTGCGTCATCTGCGAAATCTGTGGACTGAAGTGGGTAGCGCGAACCCCCGTTCTTGGGGTCCGCGGTTCTTCTTTAGGAATAGCCGCAGACCTCACCGACGGAGGTCTGCGCTCCGCTTGCTCCGAAAGTTGGACAAGATCGGGCTCGTCAAACGACTGGGAAACATTAGACCGGTGGTTTTGGCTTCGACGCTGAAAACACTGCAACAAGTGTTTGCCTGAGGGCGGCTGGCGCAGACCCTCCGGGCCTGCGATTCGACACTTAGAGAGCGCCGCTACAGGCATTATCTCCGCGCCTCACTCACTTGAGCCCCAAAGGGGCGACCTAATCTAGCCCAGGCCATCGGCCTGGGTTAACAATCCCTCCATTTATGCGAGCGAGCCCTGAAAGGGCGAAACAGTGGCGCGCCCTTTCAGGGCTTCGGGCTGTGACCGCACCGTGATCCCCAGGGCGTTGCCCTGGGCTATGATGAGTCGCCCCTTTGGGGCTTAAAAAGGGTAGTGCAGTTACCGCGGGCTCGCGCAGACCTGGCTTAAAGGTCTGCGGTTCGTCCCCGATTGACAACAAAAAGCCGCGGACCTAAACAACAGGTCCGCGCTACGCTTGCTCAGGAGTGGTCATGCGAGAAGGCCCACGGTGAATCAGCGTACGATTGGCCGAGCCCCACTATTCAGATTCCCCTGATGGCCCCTTTGGTCTTGGAACATCAAATGCCATAACCGTGAGAAGCAGTTCTCGGTTGGTGTCGGCTGGCTGATGGAAGACGTAGCGGAAGATTGATTCGTCACTCTTCCCGAGATCTCGCTTGAAACATGCATGTGACGGGGCAGCATCGCCAATCTTGGCAAGCACCTCAGTGAAGTTAGCGTTGCGATTGAAAATCAGGATCGCAGTCTTTGTATCCCGCCAGCTGAGGTACGACAAGAGTTGATCGATGGTATTTTGAAGCTCCCTTTCTCCTTTCCAGAACTTGCATTCAGCAATGAACACGTTCCGACCTTCCACACGGACCATGATGTCTGTTTTCCCCTGGAAATTGAAGGTCTCTCCGGTTGCCTGACGCTCGTATTGAGCATTCAACTGTACGAGAAAATGTGTCCGCAAATCTTCTTCACCCATCTTTTCGAAGGCACGGGGACTTTGCTCCATCACTCTCACCATGTTTTTCATGATCCTGAGGATTTCATCGTACTCTTCCTGCGCCAAAGTCGGTTCCGGCTTGAATTGAGACACCGCGACGTGTGGCCGCTCGATGCGAGGTTTCCTCCGCTGCACCGGCACTGCATAAGTCGTTGCCATCCCCTGCCGCTTCTTTACGGGCAGACCGAGGGCGGCAACCACCCCAGCATGGGCAAGAAGTTTCTGTTTACGTTCTGAAACAAGTTGTCTCACAAGCGATTCGAGCTGCTCGTTGAATGAACGCGCAGAGGTGCGCAAGGATTCCAAATGAGTTTTTATCTGGGCAACTGCCTGAATGTACTCAGTCTTAATCGCCTCAGCATTCTGGTCTGTGCGGACGTACGTGAGATGAAGCTCATCTCCCACGATATCGCCCATTGGTGGATTTAGCGTGTAGGTTTGTGGTTGCACCGCGAGAAAATTAGCATCCCCATTGAAAGGAACTGCGATTATTGTCTTATTGCCTTTTATGTAAAAGGGGCGGCTGCGGTCGGTAATGAATCGGATAGGATCACCGCTGACATCGACGTCTGTTTCAAGAAAATCGGCCACATGTATCTCGTTATCCTTAATGACGGGGACGTCCAGTTGGAACTGGGCCACAAGCGACGAAACAAGATCGTGTTCGCTTGCGTTAAGTAGGTAGTTTGGCTCTAGTTCTTGGACCGCCTTCTTCGCGGCCGATTTCTGATTCTCAATGACATCGAAGATTGAAACGCGGCTAAAGAGATAATTTCGGGTCACCGGATTCACTCCCTGGCGGCTCTTCTTATTGCCTCCGTCCGAGTTTTTCCTCTGTGCGTCCTCTTATGGCCGTCTTACTCTTCCGAACGTTTCAATGAGGATATCGGAAAGCTACCTTTTAGAGCCTTATTGCCCTCGAACCAGTCGCACCAAGCCGTTGGCACTCCACCCATAGATCGGCCGACTTCTGAGACTGTCATCCTGGGGCCGCCGGACTTTAGTTGGACAACATCTCCCGTTTTGATTTCATCCATTTTAGTTACTCCAATCAGAAGGATAACCGATGCAAAAGCGAACAGATTTCGTCATGGGCAAGATAGCGCACCCAACCAACCCACTTTCGCGGGTGGCGCATTCATTGTCATTGCCTATATGCGCCACCCGCGGCAATTCCCCAATCTCCCCTCGTATCCTAGCACTGACTGCGCATCAGAGCTAGGTCACGCCGCCATCTAAGGCGCTCCGGCGGTCGGCCTGACGACTTTACCGCGACTCCAGCGGGACGGTGTGGGATACGGCTACGCCTAACGACTCGCTAGTCCCCGGCCTCACGAAGATCAACCACGAACTCAGCGAACTCGTAGTAGCCCTCCAGATACTCCTCGAGTTGCTCCTGCGTGACTTCTCGTACAACGCGCTTCGGCCCCCCGACGAGGGGAATTATGGTCGTGAGCCGGTACCGTTTCTTATAGTAACTCTCGGCCTCGGCCGGAGAGATGACCCGTTCCGATAACACCACTCCATCGAGGAGGTCCTTGGAGTCCCAATAGATTGTCTCCAACAGGCCGGCGCCGACCTCGATCACCGCCCGCGCGTCTGCGTCTCTGATGTCTTCACCATGAAGAGCGCGGTTACAGATGCCCAGGACCTCACGCAGCGGCTTGGCAAGGTCGCGTGCGATGATTTCCTGCTGGGCCAGCCGTTGAACGACGAGGCCCAGAGGCTCTTGCTTCTCGGGAGTGGGGCGGTCTGGCACGGATACAGAAACCCTCCGAAGAACCTTCTCCAGCTCAATCCTAAGCTTTGCGAGGGCCAGAACTGTGTCCGACCCGGCGAGCTCCCGGATTGCCTGCGCGGTGCGCCGAATTTCCGGAACCCTCTCCTGGACGTTTTCTTGGAGACTAAGCGCTGCTTCGGTCTCGTCTTTTAGCTTCTTCACTTCTGCCGGGTCGATCTCGGCTTCGAACTCGCCGAATTTGATCTTCTTAATGGCAGCAACAAAGGGACTCGCGAGAATCACAGCAAGGAGAAGAATGGATGTGGAGTCGACTGTCAAGGTCGCCAGCCGAAGCGTATGCGCCACCAGGAGCAGGAGCGCCACCGTGCACGTCAACCACCACAGGTGTTGTCGGATAAACTGCTTCATCTCGGAGACCTTTCCGCGTGACGGCTAACGCCACGCGCAACATCTCTGTCACCACGTCCTGTCCGCGGCCCGTCCTGGCTTCTTAACGGTCGCCGGCTGGCGCGTTGGCTCCATGTGCTGGTTATACCGTAACGCGCACATTATCGTGCAAGAACTCGGGCGCGAAGTCGGCCCCATTCGGCCAGACGAGCGTGTGAAACTCAGGATGAACCTGGAACTGCCTGAAGACCGCGGGATCGCGCAACGGTTCGAAGACGGGGCCGCGGAGAGCCGGCGCCAGATCGATCTCGCCGCTCGTCCCGTCGCGAAAGCGCAGCCACACGACGTGGCCGGCCACATAGCGCGCCTCGACAATGTGAGAAGTCTCAGGCATTGATTGTCAACAGCCTAACTAGGCGCTCAGCCGCGAGCGGCGCGAACGGGCTTGGGCTTCTTGGCACGGCGCTGGGTGCGGTTCGTCGGCTGCACCGCCTTGTCAGGGTGAATGTCTAAAGGAATGTTCGTCCGAGCAAGCTGCAAGAGCAGGCGCAAGGCTTGATTGACCGACGCTGAATCGGCGAACGCTTTGGCCACATCGGGCTCGAGAAACACGACGTTTGTGCCGGCGCGGTAAGCCTCATAATGCTTCCCGCGGACGCCGTGCGAAAAGTCGTACTCCGGCCGCATCGTGTCGAGCCCGCTTCTCCGATTGTGACCGCTAGCCTTTTTCATCATAGCTCCGCGGCTTGCGGTGCGTCCGCCGGACACCATGGTTGGGCGTCGTTGTACAGCCAAAACTCCCACTGGGCAAGGGAGTTTCCATCTGCTGCCTTTCTGGTCATCAAGACTCGAACTCACTTCGAGGTACACCTGACTGTCGAATAACGGATTGCAGTGTCCCAATGCGGAGTTCCTTATGATCAGGCACGGGGAGGGTTACCGTGCCGCCAGGCACACTTTTCTGCATTACGATGTGGCTTCCGCGTCTTCGAACTTCCACAAAGCCGTGCCGAGCCACGATCGCACAGACCTCTTTGCCTGAGAGGACACGCAGCTTACCCAGTGGCGACCTCCACTTGGGTGACGTATACGTGGCCACGGAGGCGCTGCTTCACCTCTTCAGCAGATGCGCATTCGAAAAACAACTCCAGCGCCTCCCGAAGATTGTCCCGGGCCTGTTCAATACTGTCCCCTTGGCTGGCAATATCCAACTCCGGACACAGCGACACATAGCCATCGCCTTCAGCTTCGATAATTGCCGTCAGCTTCATCAAACGGCCTCCTCGCGCGCCTCACGCACCAAGAAATCGAGCCTTCCAGCCTGAGAGTCGGCTTCGATCTCCTTGTCCCAGCTCTCCCATTCCTTTTCTGACGGGAAAAGCTCCGCGAGCTCCTCAGTGGGGAGTCTGTCAATATCTGCCTTGAGTTCATCGATCTTGGACACTGTGTTTCCCTTCCATCCCCGCTCGTCAGGGCTGAATCATAGGGTGACACGCCCGCCGTGGACAGCGCGCCTAAACCACCGCAGGGTGGATACCTTCGCATTATAACCCCACTTACGATCTATCACGCAGGTTGCCTCCATCTTCTTATACTACTTTCGGGTCTGTCATGCTGCCCCCCCTGCGGTCCCGCTACGGCGGGATCGCCCTACTGTTTGTCGGCGGAAAAGTCCAGAGCGAGATTCTTCGCTCCGCTCCGCTGCGCTCAGAATGACAGCATGGCAGACCTCTACATCAAGTTGACCCACTGCGGCGCGAGAACCTTCCTTGTCAACATCGCCCCGGAGCCTTAGAATGGATGGGTTAGGCCATGCGAGCGGCGTGCGACCGCAGCGCTATGCTCTTTAGCAGCGAGGACCGCGCCGGCCAGAGGCCGACAGGGCACCGATGGGAAGCTATCTCCAACTCGTTTTAGGCAAGGTCATCGGCACCAAGAACGAGCGCGAGTTGAAGCGCCTTGCCGAGCGTGTAGAGGAAATGAACGCGCTCGAGGCTGAGATGCAGCTTCTCAAGGACTCCGACTTCCCCAGCCGTACGAAGCAGTTCAAGGAGCGGATCGCAAACGGTGAACCGCTCGACAACATTCTGCCGGAAGCTTTTGCGCTCTGCCGCGAGGCGGGACGCCGCACCCTCAACATGCGCCACTTCGACGTGCAGTTGATCGGCGGCATGGTGCTGCACGAGGGCAAGATCGCCGAAATGAAGACGGGCGAAGGCAAAACGCTGGTGGCCACCCTGCCGGTCTACCTGAACGCGCTGGAGGGGAAGGGCGTGCATGTGGTGACGGTGAACGATTACCTGGCCAACCGCGACGCGGGCTGGATGGGCCCCATCTACCGGCTCTTGGGCCTGAGCGTGGGTGTGATCGTTCACGACCTGGACGATGACGAGCGGCGCGCCGCCTACAAGTGCGACGTCACTTACGGCACCAACAACGAGTTTGGGTTTGATTACCTCCGCGACAATATGAAGTTCGACCTCGCGGATTACGTGCAGCGACCGCACCATTACGCCATCGTGGACGAAGTGGATTCCATCCTGATTGACGAGGCACGCACCCCGCTCATCATTTCCGGCTCCTCCGATGAGTCCACGGACAAGTACTACAAGATTGACAAGGTCATCCCCCGCCTTGAGCCCGGCGCCGATTTTGAGGTGGACGAGAAGATGCGCCAGGTCACCTTTACGGAGTCCGGCAACGTCAAGGCAGAAAAGCTGCTGGGGCTGGAGAACCTCTACGACCCCGCCAACATGGAGTTCGTCCACCACCTGCAACAGGCGCTCAAGGCGCATACGCTCTTCAAGCTCGACAAGGACTACGTTGTGAAAGAGGGCGAGGTCATTATCGTGGATGAGTTTACAGGCCGCCTGATGCCGGGCCGGCGTTGGAGCGATGGACTTCACCAAGCGGTCGAGGCCAAGGAAGGCGTCAAGATCGAAAAGGAAAACCAGACGCTGGCCACCATCACCTTCCAGAACTACTTCCGCATGTACAAGAAGTTGGCCGGAATGACGGGTACTGCGGAAACCGAGGCGGCGGAGTTCGAGAAAATATATAATCTGGAAATAGTTGTTGTCCCTACCAATAAGACACTCATCCGGCATGAATTCCCGGACGTCGTCTATCGCACCGAGCGAGAGAAATTCAACGCCGCAATCGAGGAAATCAAGGAGTACCACCTGCGCGGCCAGCCGGTGCTAGTGGGCAGTATCGCCATTGAAAAATCGGAGCGGCTGAGCGCCGCGCTCAAGAAGTCCGGCGTGGCGCCGGTGCGTCTCCAGGAGATGGCGCGAGAGGCAGGCCTGGAAGGTCCCAAGCTGCGCATCTGGGCGGAGCGGTTGGCTGAGTCGCACGGGCCGGCCGTGGAATGGATGGTTCGGGCAGGAGTGCCTGCCACCACAGTTCAGAAGATGCTTAAGGACGACCGCTACAAGTCGATGCTGGCGGGAGTGAACGGAACGCGCCGCGCCTTTCTCCAGGCCATCCTGAAGCGGGCTCCCAAGGATTATCACGCCCACCAACTTCCCCCCGTTGATGATGCTTACGCTGAGCGCATTGTGGCACTCCTCAAGAGCGCCGACGAAAAACACCTGGCGGTTTTGGATTACTTGATTGAAATCAGGAGTCCGCTCACGCGTCTTGTGGAAGTGCTGGGCATGAAGGAAATAAAACACAACATCCTGAATGCCAAGCAGCATGAGCGCGAGGCGCAAGTCGTGGCGCAGGCCGGGCGCGAGGGAGCGGTGACCGTCTCCACCAACATGGCCGGACGCGGCACGGACATCCTGCTGGGCGGGAACCCGGAGGCCATGGCGCGGGAGGAATTCCGCAAGTCGCCGGAGAAGTACCGCGAACAAGGAATCAATCCCGAGCCGCCGGAACGCCCCCCGGAAGGCTCGCCGGATGAGATTTATCGGGCCTATGTTGAGGAGTACTCGCAGTGGCGGGAAAAGTGGAACGGATTCATCAGCCACTTCAAGACGGTCACCGATGTGGAGCACGAGCGCGTGGTTGAACTGGGCGGGCTGCACATTCTGTGCACCGAGCGCCACGAAGCGCGGCGCATCGACAACCAATTGCGTGGCCGCGCCGGCCGGCAGGGCGACCCGGGCTCCTCGCGCTTCTATCTCTCGCTCCAAGACGACTTGATGCGCATCTTCGCCAAGGATTGGGTCTCCGGCTTCATGCAGAGGCTGGGCATGGAAGAAGGCACCGCCATCGAGTCGAGAATGATCAGCAAGCGCATCGAGGCCGCGCAAAAGGCCGTGGAAGCGCAGAATTTCGAGTCCCGCAAGCATTTGCTCGAGTACGACGACGTGATGAACAAGCAGCGCGAGACCATCTACGGTCTGCGCCGTCAATTGCTCGAAGGACAGGAGCAAAAGGAATTCGTTCTGGAGGCTTGCGACCGCATGGTGGATTGGCTGGTGAGCCAATTCTGCCCCAAGGCGCAGCACGCCGACCAGTGGAATATCAATGGCCTTCGCACGGAGTTCTGGGGCCGGCTGGGAATCGATCTCCGCCAATACGACCTGAAGAAGTTTGACCCCAAGTCCCTCGACCAGCTCACCGAGGAGCTGAGGCGCCAGGCCCGCGAAAAGTACGAGGAGCGCGAGCAGGTCTGGGGCCCCGATCGTATGCGCTTCCACGAGCGCATGATCATGCTGCAAGTAGTGGACGCGCAGTGGAAAGACCACCTTCTCACTATGGACCACTTGAAGGAAGGTATCGGCCTGCGTGGCTACGGCCAGCGCGACCCACTGGTGGAATATAAGCGCGAGTCCTTTGATATGTTCGAGAGTTTGATGGACCGGGTCGAGGACGAAACCCTGCGTTATCTCTTCCTGATGAAGACTCCGGAAGAACAAGAGGAAATGATCCGCCAGTACCAGCGGCGCAAGCGGCGCGAGCAGGCCGAGATGCAGATGGTGGGCGGCGGGGTCGCGGAAAAGCCCCAGCAGGTCATCCGTCGCGAGAAGATCGGACGCAACGATCCCTGCCCCTGCGGGAGCGGCAAGAAATATAAGAAGTGCCATGGGGCGCCGGGGCCTCCGCCTTCCCCACCATCCTCGGGAGGCCGCCCCTCGCCCCCCGTTGCCGCAGGAGCCAGCAAACCCGGCAACAGCGCTGAGAAATCCTGAATGGCGACTCGAATTCTGTTAAAGACAGACCCCTTACCCTTCTGATATTCTTGCTTGTCGCAGTGCTCCTCAAATCACAAAACAACCCCGGCACAGAGGATTGGCTATGACCGAAGAAATTCAAGAGCTGCACGAGAACGCAGAAGAAGCCCATCGCGACCCAGGTCTCGCACCTGTTACATTATCAATGGCAGTCCTCGCCGTCGTGCTGGCCGCCATCTCACTTCTTGGCCATCGCGCTCACACCGAGGAATTACTACTGCAAAACAAGGCCACCGATCAGTGGGCCTATTTCCAGGCCAAGAACATCCGCCGCCACACCTACGAGTTGTTTCTAGACCTTCTTTCGGTCTCAAATCCAAAGGACGCTGGGGTCGCAGAAAAACTCAAAGAGAAATATAGCAGCGAAATCAAACGCTACAAGGACGAGCAGAACGACATCGAATCCGAGGCCCAGCAGCTTGAAAAAGAAGTCGCGACCCAACAACATAAAGCCAACCGATTTGACCTGGGAGAAGTCTGCCTGGAAGTAGGAATCATTTTGACCTCCCTCACGTTGCTGACCCGGCGAAAACTGTTCTGGCGGCTGGGAGGTCTGGCAGGGCTTGTCGGTTTGGTAATTGCCGCGTCCGGATTCTGGGCCAAGTAGCTTGAGGCCTGTACAGACGGCTGTTTCAGGCTTCTTTCCGTTGCGCACCGTGCCAAATCGTATTGATCGTAACTCGCTTGCCCCGCACTCGGTAAATAACGATATAGGGCGTCCCGCCGATAACCAACTCTCGAATTCCCGGCTCGGATCCTGCTCGACCCAAATAGGGATAATCTCTTAAAGCTTCTACGACCGCCACAATGCGCGTGGCCAATCGCTCCGCGGCCCCGGGATTCTCCAGCGCCACATAGGCGCGGATCTCATGCAGGCGGGCTCGGGCCAGAGGGGACCAAGTAATTTCTATTGGCACAGACCCTCGTCGTGATGCTCTTTGCCGCACACGCATTTAGGCGGCGGCAACTCATGGTCGGTACCCCAGGACAGGAGCCAGGCTTTCATATCCTCGTGCTTGATATAGTGGCCGGCGCGTACTTGACGGTCGGCCTGGCGGATTTCGGCCAGCAACCTTTCCTGGTCGACAACATAAGACTCCACGGCGTCGGAAATAAGGAAATTAGAACTCCGACCTGAGGCCTTCGCCAGTTTTGCCAATCGCTTCTTGACTGCGGGTTTCAACCGGATGCTAAACGTCGTGCTCCGAGTGTTTGCCATAAACACATCTTACCACAAAGCCCCAGGGGAACCCGAATTCCCCTCCTTCCTTAAGGAGGGGGCTAGGAGGTGGTTAGTGTTGCTCGAGGAAGGACTTGAGATGGTCGAGAAGGCGATCTCCACCCACCTCCACTAGATCATTGTGCCCGGCGTCCTCCACTGGAAAGAAGAATTTGGGTTCGGGGGCCGCTGCGAAGAGTCGCTGTCCCATAGAAAAGGGGACGACTTCGTCACGGGTCCCGTGGACGATTAAGATGGGGGCTCGAACCCGCCGAATCTTGGCAAGCGAGTCGAACTGGCTCTTGGGGATATATTCGAACAGCGGAATGCGAAACAACCGCCGCGCCATATCCTTCGCTGAAGTGAAGGAGCTTTGCACAATCAGGCCCCCGCACTCACGCCTCGAGGCAAGGTCGATGGCCACCGCACCGCCCAGCGAATGCCCAAAGACTACTATGTTCTTGGGTTGGAAATGCCGCTCCCGGAGCAGGTAGTCGTAGGCGGCGTCGGCATCGCGATACACCCCTGTTTCGTCCGGTGAACCTTCGCTCTTCCCGTAACCCCGGTAATCCACGGCAAGTACATTGACCGCGAGGCGCGAGTAGAACATCAAGTGTTCAAGCCCATGGCCGATGTTCTCCGCGTTCCCGTGAAACCACAAGAGCACTTGCTCGGAGGCGGGATTCGGCAAGTACCATGCATTCACCCTGACATTATCGAGCGTGGTTAGCCAGACATCTTCAACGTGCAGTCCGTAAAGTTCTGGTGGGGAAAATCCTTCCGGGAAACGCGGCGGGAAGTAGATGAAAGAATTCTCGAAGAGGCGGATTCCTACGACAGTCAAGAGAAGGCCCGCGGCTACTCCCATGGCCAGCATCATCGCAAGCTTCTTCCGGCGCCGCATCGGTTAATCCCGAACTCGGAAGCTGGAGTTGCGCAGACACGGCGCACACGCCAAGCTTGTCATCCTGATCCCGCCGCGGCGGGACGCCATTCTTTTTGGCGTGCGACGAAGGATCTCCCCAGTTCGCAGGACACCTTCATCCGTCAGTTGACGGACTGGCCGTGCGAAGAAACTGCAGGGATTCTTCGTCCCGACAGGTCGGGACTCAGAATGACACGGGGGCTTTTTCATCCGCACACAGTCGATAAATGGCTGCACACGTATGTTCGTACTGCAAACTCACTGATTTTCGTCGCCCCCGCTGTCGCCAGGAGTGATCACCACAAAGATTCCGTTGCCTTGCCGGTTGATGCGCAGCAGCGTTTGCCCCTTCGCCTCGGCCGCCAAGCGGTTAAAGTCTGCCACGGAATTCACCGGGTGGCGATTGATAGTCTCGATGACATCGCCCGGCTGTAGGCCGCCCTGAGCGGCGGGACTGCTGGGATCAAGTTCGCTGATCACTACGCCCCGGACGCTCGGTGGCAGGCCCAACTGATCGCGGACGTCAGGTGTGAGGTTCTGCACCGTGATTCCGCGCAGCGCTCCTTCCGTGGGAGCTTTGCCGACACCCGGAGTGACGCTCAGATTGGCTGGCCGCTCACCCAGCGTGAGGTGAATGGTCATCGGTTTGCCGTCTCGGAGGATGTCCAACGTCACTTCGGTCCCGGGGTTCATGTCGGTGACCATAGCCGTCAACTGACCCGAGTCTCCCACCCTCTTGCCGTCCAACTTGCGGATCACGTCCCCGTTCTTGATGCCGGCTTTATCGGCAGGTCCGCCGGGGGTAACGTCATTGACCAACGCTCCTGAGGTATCTGGAACCTTGAACTGCTTAGCCAAGTCCTCCCTCAAACTCGTGATGCTCACGCCCAAGTACCCTCGCGATACCTTACCCGTCTTGATCAGATCTTCCATGACGTGCTTGGCCGTGTTGGAGGGAATGGCAAAACCAATTCCGATGAAGCCGCCCTCTCCTCCTGGACCAGAGTTTCCGCTAACGATCGCCGTATTGATGCCGATGACCTGCCCGCGCACGTTCACTAGCGCCCCCCCGGAATTCCCGGGATTAATGGCGGCGTCCGTCTGAATAAAATCTTCGAACTTGTCAGGGTCAGAAAGGGACCTACCCAGCGCGCTCACGCTCCCGCGTGTCACCGTGAAGTACTGCCCGAAGGGATTCCCGAAGGCCATCACGGTATCACCGACCTTCATTTGGCCGGAATCACCGAAGGGCACGACGGGCAAGTTCTGTGCATCAATCTTGATAACGGCGATGTCGGTCTGCGGGTCAGCGCCCATAACCTTGCCTTTGAACGTCCGCTTGTCCGAGAGGAAAACTTCGATCTGAGTAGCCTTGGAGACCACGTGGTTGTTGGTCACGATGTAACCGTCCCCCGAGACGATTACGCCGCTTCCCAACGCGTGCTCGCGCTGCTCTCGAGGCACACCGAACTGCGGAGCCATGTTGCCGAAGAACTGACGGAAAAAGGGGTCCATCATAAACGGCGACTGTTGCACCTTGATTACTTGCGTCGATTGGATGGCCACAATCGCGGGTGTAACCGACTCGGCGATTCGCTCGTAGGCTTTGTTCTGCCGCTCCAGCGTGTCAATCTCCGGTCCGTCCAATCCTGAACCCTCAGCCAAGGCGAATTGTGGGAAAACACGGCGCCCTTCATAAAGCAAGCCCGACAGGGTCAGGCAAACTACACCAATGAGCGTCAAGCTCAGCCCAAATAGATTCTCGCGCAGAAACTGTTTTGTATTGGCGCGCATGAAAGTATTCCTCCTTTGTTCAGCAGGACCAGCTTTTTTGGGGGTTGTGGGTAAGGCGTGAACGCCTTCAGGACCCCCAGGAGAAGCTGGTCAGCAACCTCTGAGTCTTCATCTCGAAAAAGAACGTCCAGGGGTAGCCGTCCGCCCCTCATAGGCGATCAGCGGACTCACGTCCCCCCACAAATAGATTCGACGTAGCCCCGCCCATCTGGTTATCAACGGTCCGGCGGGATGGCCACCCTCGACGCGAAACATCGAATCTTCCGGGATTCAACCCTGTACACACCGTTGTTCCGGCCCGTATGGATTTAGATGCAGCACATTGCTGCTACGGTTTGCCGCCAGGCCACACCTCCATTATAACCCTGACTTACGGAATCCGCTGGCGGCCACCCGGCCGGAAAGCGACCTGGAACGTCCCAAGCCCGTGTTGCGTATAATCAGAGCTCCTCTCAGTGCGTTGAAGAGGCGAGCGTGGGTATAAGTGCTTCTGATAAGGTAGCGACGATGTTCGAAGGGAGCAGACATGAATAGATTCGACAAGCATACGGCAACGTTGGGCATACTCATTGCTTTGACACTTTACCCTTTCCACACAGCCTTTGCGGCACAGAAGGGCGCTATTGTGCCGGTGGGCATCCTCCTGCCCGCCACAGACGCTCAGGGGCGCATCATTCAAGCCACTGCTCCCGACGGCAAGGCGTATCCGGTGTTTCGTTCACCCCAGGACTCCCCGTTGATACACCATGTTCGCGAGGTGCTGCAAAATAGCTTCGCGCAGCAGGCGCTGAGGCTTGACCGCTATGCTCGCAACCTTCTACTCCACGAGCCGGGCGGAGGCGGGGAACAGCGCCTGACGGAGCCGATGTACTTGCTCCTGTCCGGGGAAGAGGGTGGGTTTGCCCGATACGGTTTCTGGCTCGAAGACCAGCGCGGCGGCAGGCGGTTGGTCCTGGCGGGTTATGTGGATTTGGTGGTTGATGAAGAGGACATCGCCACTGGGAATCTGGAGGAAATCTTCTCCCACGAGCTGGGGCACTTGATCCTGAAATCTCTCCTGGGCGACATCAACAGCGGCCCTTCACGCAAAATGCACCAGAGCATGACGGTGACAGACTACTCCACAGCCTTCGATGAAGGTTACGCTGAGCACTTCCAGCCCCTGGTTCGCGATGCAAACGACAACGCCTACCTGCGAGAGTTGACCAAGGGGGCAACCGCAACCGACCTGAATCTGCTATCGATCAGCGAGCTGGATCAGCAAATGCGCACCGACGGCGTGAAGCGGAATTTGTTCATTCATCGCAAAGCACTGCCCGCCGCGGCGCTCCAGCCAGACCCGGACCGCTACCAGCTCTATCTCGACAGCGAAACGTCGCTGGATTTCCTCACCGATGAACTCAAAAACGCGCAGGAGATGATGGCATGCGAAGGCGTGATCGCCACTTTGTTCTATCGCTTCGTGAACGACGACCGCCTGCGCAATCAATACCGCGAGGTGGGGTTTTATCAGCCGTTTCTGGCCTCCGGAGTTTCGCGCGATGAGATAAAACAAGCGATCCCTCCGTACGAGAATGTAAACCTGAAGCTCTTCGCCGCCATGCGGAGGGTGGCTGCGGAATCGGCCCGTGCCCGCCAGCCTTTGATGATCGAACTGGTCAAGGCCTATGCGAGCCTGTTCCCCGAGGAGGCCGAGTCGATTTGCAGGGTTTTTCTCCGGACCACGCACGGAGTCACCGCTTCGCAGGACCTCGCCAGCACCTTTGAGAGCGCCGCCGTCGCGGGCCGCAGGGGCGACATCGAAGCCTTCCGCCAGCGCTCCGGCGCCGCCTTCTCTCTGCTTCGGGCCACTACCGATCAAATAGCGCATGGCAAGCTGGCATTGGATGCAAACCTGGGGCCGGAGTTATGGGTGCTGAACCCAAGTTTCAAAATAGCTCCCGCAATCTGGGAGCGCGACCGAACCTTGCCGCTCACGATCAACCTCAACTCCGCCAGCGAAGCTGAATTGATGACTTTGCCTGGCGTGGACTTGGCCACCGCCCGGCGGATGGTGGCCGAACGCCGGGCGCGCGGCTTCTTCAGAAGCCTGGACGAGCTGTGCGCAGCGGCAGGTTTATCGCCCGGCCTCTTGAAATCCCTAGTCGAGATGAACGAGCAGATGCAGAGAGAGAAGGAATACAAGCGCCAATAGCAGGGTAATTACAATTCCTTTTTCAGCGGCGTCTCGGAAATGGCAAAGGCCGGGTCGGTGCCATCCTCCCATTCCACTGTCTCGGCCCGCGATGCGTTTGACAACGGGGATTCCCTGCGCCGCAGCACATTATCGACTGCAGACCACACAACATGAGCAAAGTCCGGCAACGACATGGGAGGAACAATGAAATCGAATGCTCCGCGCTGGATAACTTCCAGGTAAAGGGCGATGTCAACAACTTCAGAGACCACAATGACGTTGACAGGCGCTGGAGCCCTCGCGGCCAGATTCACGATGACTTCCCATGAGCCGTCGGGGAGTCGGGTATCAGCCAGTACCAGATGTGGCGGCTGGCGCCCCCACAGGGCCTGGCTGGCTTCGTGGCAGGTTCGTACGCTTTGGGTTTCGATGGACTGGCTCTCAAGCGCACGCCTGAGGGATCCCATCGGTTCAGGACGGTCGTGGACTAACAGTGCCCTAATCCTCTCTTGCATGGTGGAATCCTCTCTGAATCACCTGCACTCCAAGGTAACGTGACCACATCGGGTATCGCCATCCTCTAAACGCGTACTCTTTAGGGCACAATTCTGACTCTATCTTGTTAAGGAAACATGAAGGACGATTGAATTTTTCATGGAAGATTCTGACTGAACAGACCTAGGATGCACAAGGAAAGAGGATGGTGAACACAGACCCTTTACCCAATTGACTCTCCACTGTTACCCGACCATGCATTCGCTCCACGATATGTTTAACGATGGAGAGTCCCAGGCCGGTGCCCCCCACCTCGCGGGAGCGCGCCTTGTCAACTCTATAAAAACGCTCGAAAAGGCGGGGCAAATCAGCAGAGGGGATTCCGATACCGTTATCCGCGATCGTGACGCTCACCTCATCGTCCTTTGTTCGCGTGACCTCCACTCGCACTTCGCCATCCGGACGGTTGAACTTCACGGCATTGTCCAGGAGATTCACCAGCGCCTGCTCGAGGTGGACCCGCTCACCGAGGACCGTAACTTCCTCGACCTGGCCACGAATGAGCTTGACCCCACGGCCGTGCGCCTCCGCTTCCACGGTCCGCAAGGCGGCTTCCATAGCTGCCAGGACCGAAACTCGTGCTTGCTCTGCCGCGGGCTTGCCGGACTCCAGTTCGGACAGGGCCAGAAGATCGGAGGCGATGCTATTCAAGCGGATGGCATGAGTTTTGATGATCTCGAGGAATTTGCGGTTGTTCTCCCGGTCTTCGAGCGCACCCTCCAGCAGCGTTTCCGTATAGCCGCGAATAGCGGTCAGCGGCGTACGCAATTCGTGTGAGACGTTTGCGACAAAGTCTTTTCTCACGCGTTCCAGTCTTTCCAGGTCGGTGATGTCATGGAGGATCGCAATGGCGCCGCGCCCTCCAGCCACTCGAAGCGGCGCGGCCTGGACCTCAAAGGCGCGGCCTTCAGCGGCAGGAAGCTGCAACCGCTGCTTCAAAGTTTCGCCGGTGGTCACGACGCGCGACAGAATCTCGCGCAGAACCGGGTCACGTACAACGTCCACCAGGGGCGACCCTTCCGGGATCTCGGCGCGCGCCCCGACCGTGCGGGCAAAGGAGGCGTTGTAGAAGGTGATTCTCAGGTCTTGGTCCACCGCCAGAACGCCTTCGACCATACTGGTGAGAATCGCTTCGCGACGCGCCGACTCCAGGCTCAACCGGTCCACGAGCTCGCGTAACTGGGAAGCCGTCGAGTTGAGTGAGCGTGTTAGGGCCCCCAACTCGTCGTCCGCGTCCGGCAACGGGCCTTCAGCGAAATTCGATTTCACCAGCCCCTCGGCGAAAGCGCGCAGCCTGCCAATCCGGCGCGTGAAGGGCCGAGAGAAAAAATAGGCAATAAAGAGGGCGACGAAGATAGCAATCAAGGAAGCGGTCAGGATCCGCCATCGGACCGCCGCGATGGCGTCGTCAAGGTTCTCAAGCGGCAGCGCCAGCCTGAGCACATACCCGGAACGGCCCTGGTATTGGAGCGGGATGGCCAAGTAGCACAAGTCGCGGCCCAGGGTGCGACTGCGGCGGATGGCGCTACCTGTGCGGTTCTGGTAAGCTGCCTGAATCTCCGGACGATCCGCGTGGTTCTCCATGCCCTTGGGGTCATTGTCGGAATCAGCCAGCACCACACCCTGAGGGTCTATAACCGTCACGCGGGATTGTGCTCGGACGGAAGCGGATTTGGCCCATTCTTCCATCCGCTCCAGGGGAAGATTCGGCGGCTCGGCCGCCAAAACCCTCGCCAAAGCGGCAAGCCGCTGTTCCACTTCCTGAACTTCGTGCTTGCCTGTGTATCGCGTCAGGTAGAAATCCAGCACGGCCAGCGTCAGAGCGATCACGACGAAGGCACTGGTGAGGAGCTTGCGGAAAATCGGGCTGCTGAAGACCATGCCGACCTAGGATAAAAGGATTAACGATCCTCGGATTATAGCACGGAGGAGAGATCAGGCTGCGGGCAGCAGGTCGAATAGGGTCAGAGTGATTCGCCCACTTCCTTCGGCTCCGGCGAGAACCGGTAGCCACTTCCGCGCACCGTCTGCAAAAACTGAGGCCGATGGGGAACTGCTTCAATCTTTTCACGCAGGCGGCGAATATGGACGTCCACAGTCCGTGGAGTGACAAAGCGGTCGCGGCCCCAGACCTCGTCAAGAAGCCGATCGCGGTTGAATACATGGCGCGGGTGAGAAGCCAGATAGTACAGGAGCTTGAATTCCAGCGTACTCAACTGCACCGGCCGGCCACGAACGGTCACCTCCTGAGTTCGCGAATCGAGCCGAAGGCCCGCGGCTTCCACCACCTCCCGCTTTTCTGCCACGCGCTCCTGCCGGCGCAAAACCGCTCGGACGCGGGCCACCAGCTCCCGCGGGCTGAAGGGTTTGACCACATAGTCGTCGCCGCCAATCTCAAGGCCGAGAACTCGATCCATTTCCTCACCCTTGGCCGTGAGGAAAATTACAGGCAGAGCCCTCAGGCGATCGTCGGCGCGGAGGCGCTTGCAAATGCCAAACCCGTCTTCGTCCGGCAGCAGAATGTCCAGAAGGAGTACGTCGGCAGGGTTACGACGCAGATAATCGAGCCCCTCACGTCCTCGCCCGAAACTTTCGACCTCGAACCCTTCCTTGCGAAAGTTGTAGCGAACTAGCTCGACGATGTCTTTCTCATCTTCAATGATGACCACGCGTGGCCGCACACGAAAAGTATAGCATCCCTAATGTTACAGGAATGTTTCTGATTGCGTATATTTCATCGCGAAGGTTACTGGCGACATATCGTTCCAACGCCAGCACGGCAAGGAGTTCAGCGCCTTGGCCGACCCCTTTCGTGTTACTATGTTGTTGAAACGGCGGGCTTTGGAGTGCGGCAGCTTGCTGCCGCTTTGTCTTGCCGCGAGCTTGCTCGCGGGCTGGCTAATTCAATGTCGATACAGGGGCAGAGGTACGGCCAGCAAGCTGGGCTGGTTGAAAGCGGCAGCAAGCTGCCGCACTCCAAAGCGCTTCGCGCCAGCAATATCTTCCGGGCAGAGCCCCATTAGGAATGAAATGGCGAAAACTTTCTTAGGCAGGCCGTTGGGTATCCGATTGCGCATTGCAGAAAAAACCCTTCTGGCCTTCTTCGCCGCCCTCTTTATAGCTTCCCTCACCCTTTCTTTGCCTGGCGCTACGCTCGGGGTGCTGGCGGTATTGAACGTCATCGTTGGCTGTCTCATCGTGGCGTTAAGCAAGGATGATCTGGTCGACCGAAGCCGGATAGCCTCACCCATCCGCGATTGGCTCCCAACGCTTCTCATGCTGCTGGCCTACCGTGAATCAGGATTGTTTATCAAGGCCGACCCTGCGCATCGGCTCGATCATCTGTTCGTCATGTGGGACCGAACGATGCTTCACAGCCGGTGGGTGGAATGGGCGCTCTATTCATGCGCTCCCTGGCTCCAACATTACCTCGAGATGTTTTACTTGCTCTGCTATCCCCTGGTCCCACTGGGCTTCGCGGCCCTTTACCTGGCGCGGACCTCGATCACGGCGCAGCGCGAACCTGTCGGGATGCCGCAAGACCTGTCATTCCGAGGAGTCCCACATCCGCGGGACGACGAGGAATCTCGCAGGGTGATGTTTGACAAGTTCTGGACCGCAGTCCTCCTCGCCACCCTATTCTGCTACGCTGTCTATCCCTTCTTTCCGCTGACTCCGCCGCGCGTCTTGTTTAACGATGTTCCGGGGCCGACTGTTCCTCCGCTGCTACGAAACATGAACCTCTGGGTTCTGAACCGCTTCAGCGTGCAGGCCTGCCTCTTTCCGAGCGCCCACGCGGCGGCGGTCACAGCGGCGGCGTTGGCAGTCCGCGCCTATATGCCACGCCTCGGCATTCTCTTCTGCATCGCCGCGCTGAGCGTTGCTGCCGCCACCGTTTACGGCCGCTACCACTATATGGCCGACACCGTGGCAGGTGTGCTTGTGGGTGTCGTGGCATTTGTGGTCACCCGCCGAATTCATAAGGCATAAGCCACGACCGCGCGGTAGCCGCGGGCGACTGGTAATTCAATGGGGCTGCGCAAAGGCGGCGAACCGCCGTCCCGCATCGGCTTGTGCCCACCACAGCGAATTCTTCTACCCGTCTTTGAATGCCCGTCTTTGAATACGCTTGACTCTGCATTTTGTTCTTGACACGAGACTGGGGTTGCGATAGCCTACCTGGGTTGTCGTATGAGGAAGCTTGCAAGGGAGCGCGGGAAGGAGGTTCGAAATCGGCCCGGCGGGGCAGGGAAATGGGGCGAAAACACAAAAAAGATACTAAATAGAGGGAACGAACCTAAGGATCTATTGAAAGCAAAGAAGTTAGCGTTTTCAGGAGCCGAAAACGAACTGGTTTTTCAAAGCCAAGAACCCCAAACGAAGCGAAAAATGGTAGCAAAAAGACACGATTCGTACACTGGAAAATGGAAACCGGCAACACAGATTTAGGATAACACCCCGTCTTGAATGCGCTTGACTCCCCTTTCCCTCAGGAACTAGCATGAAAGGTTGGCCTTTTCCCGAAATTCCTCACCGTAGGTCTCAGGGCGAATGATCGAGCGGATTACGGTTCGTGGCGCGCGGCAGCACAATCTCAAGAACATCGACGTGGAGATTCCGCGCCACACCCTGACGGTGGTGACGGGCTTGAGCGGCTCCGGCAAGTCCAGCCTGGCGTTCGACGTGATTTACGCTGAAGGCCAGCGCCGTTACGTTCAGACCCTGTCGGCGTACGCCCGGCAATTCCTCGACCAGATGGAGCGGCCTGACGTTGACACGGTGGAGGGCTTGAGTCCCGCCATCTCCATCGAGCAAAGAACCACCAGCCGCAGCCCGCGCTCGACGGTGGGCACGATCACAGAAATCTACGACTATCTCCGTCTGCTTTACTCCTCCATCGGCGAGCCACATTGCCATCAGTGCGGCCGGCCTATCTCCCGCCAGACCACGGAGCAGATTGTCTCCTCCATCATGGCGCAGAACCAGGAGGGCCGCTCCGCCGGAAACGGCGAAGGCCAGCGCATCATGATTCTGGCCCCTGTGGTGCGCGGGCGGAAAGGGGAGTTCCGCAAGCTCTTCGAGCAACTGTCGCAGGAGGGGTTCGTCCGCATCCGGGTGGATAAGCAGTTGCGGCAGGTTGATGAGGAGATTCGCCTCGACCGGCGACGCAACCATACCATTGAGGTGGTGGTGGACCGCCTGCTGCTGAAGTCCGGGATCGAGAGTCGGCTGGCGCAATCCATCGAAACGGCCATGAAGCTTGCCAAGGGCATTGTCCAGGTGGCCGTCGTCAATGGGGAGGAGCAGCTCTATTCGCAGGAGTGGGCATGCGTGGACTGCGGCATCAGTGTTCCCTCGCTCGAGCCTCGTTCCTTTTCCTTCAACAGCGTCTATGGGGCCTGCGCCGCTTGCCGGGGCCTGGGCAGCCAGTACACTTTCGATCCTGCCAAGGTGATCGTCGATTGGTCCCGGCCGTTGCTGGAAGGAGGGCTGGGGCCGGGCGGCGGCTCGTCGGCCATACAGCGCGGCCTGATGCGTGCGGCCGAACACTATGGGTTCGACTTAAAGACCCCCTTCGAGCGCCTTCCCGTGAAGATCCAGAACCTGATTCTTTTCGGGCGCAACCCGGAGCAACCCAAAGCCCCTTCCGTGTTTCCCGGCGTGCTGCCCCTGCTCCAGCGCTGGTATGGGGAAACTACGTCGGAGAATTATCGTGAATGGTTCGGGCAGTACATGTCTGCGGTCCCTTGCTCCAAATGCCAGGGCAAGCGTTTGAGGCCGGAAAGCCTGGCCGTGACCGTGGTCGACCTCTCCATTGCCGACCTCACGGCGCTTCCTGTAAGCCGAGTGCAAGGAGTCTTGAAGGAACTTCGCATGACGCCCCGCCAAGCGTTCATAGCGCAGCGCATCTTGAACGCAATCTTCGAGCGCCTGGAATTCCTGGAAGCCGTGGGGTTGGGTTACCTGAGCCTTGACCGGTCAGCAGCCACACTCTCCAGCGGCGAGAGCCAACGCGTCCGGCTGGCCACCCAAATCGGTTCGAAGTTGCGCGGCGTGCTTTATGTGCTCGACGAACCGAGCATTGGCCTGCACCCTCGCGACAACCAGCGACTGCTCCAAACCCTGGAACGATTGCGTGACCTGCAAAATACCGTGCTGGTGGTCGAGCATGACGAGGAAACAATACGCCGGGCTGATTACGTGGTTGATCTCGGGCCAGGGGCCGGTAAGCAGGGTGGTTTTCTGGTGGCCGCCGGGCCCCCCGGCCAGATCGCTACCACAGAGGATTCTCTTACCGGGCAATATCTTTCGGGCAAGCTGCGAATCCCCGTCCCTGCTAAGCGACGCTCGCCGAACGGCAAATTCCTTTCCGTCCTCGGCGCGCGAGCTAACAATTTGAAAAATATCGATGTGCAGTTTCCGCTGGGCTTGCTCAGCGTGGTGACGGGCGTTTCGGGCTCGGGCAAGTCAACCCTGGTGAACGACATTCTCTATCACGCCATCGCCAAGAAGCTCTACCGGGCCATCGCGGAGCCGGGCGCGCACAAGGCCATCCTGGGATTGGAACACCTTGATAAAGTCATCGTGATTGACCAGTCGCCGATCGGGCGCACACCGCGCTCCAACCCGGCCACTTATACCGGCGTGTTTACGCCCATCCGGGAGCTCTTTGCGATGTTGCCCGAATCGCGCGAGCGTGGCTATCGCGCCGGCCGGTTCAGCTTCAACGTCAAAGGCGGCCGCTGCGAGGCCTGCCAGGGTGAAGGCTTGCGGCGCATTGAGATGAATTTCCTGCCCGATGTCTTCGTGACCTGCGAGGTCTGCCGGGGCCGCCGCTACAACTCCGAAACCCTGGCGGTGAAATACAAGGGTCAATCCATCGCCGACTTGCTTGAAACCACGGTTCGGGATGCCCTGCCCATTCTCGAGAACATTCCGCAAATCAAGCAGCGGCTCCAGACCTTACTGGACGTCGGGCTTGGTTATGTCCACCTGGGCCAGCCCGCCACCACGCTTTCAGGTGGCGAAGCCCAACGCATCAAATTGGGACGTGAGTTGAGCCGCCGCCAGACCGGCCGTACCCTGTACATTCTTGACGAGCCTACTACTGGCCTGCATTTCGACGACGTGAAACAACTCCTGGAGGTGCTCAGTCGCTTGACAGACCTTGGCAACACCGTCATTATCATCGAGCATCATCTGGACGTTGTGAAACAAGCCGATTGGGTCATCGACCTGGGACCCGAAGGCGGTGACGAGGGAGGCCGAATCGTCGCCCAGGGCACACCGGAAGAAGTGGCGCGCGTGAAGAAATCGTTTACGGGACAAGCACTGGCGGCTATGCTTAATAACGGCCGGGAGTAGCGATGGCCACTGACCGCCCTTGGAAAGACTCGCACCATGACTATCGAGCAACTAGTCCACGAGAAACGCGACGAGATTCAGCGCATCGCGACAAAGCACGACGCGAGGAATATCCGCGTGTTTGGTTCGGTCGCACGCGGCGAGGCTCGCAACGATAGTGATATCGATTTTCTGGTGGACACCGGCCCCGTGACGAGCTCTTGGTTTCCCGCCGGTTTGGTGCTTGACCTGGAAGACGTCCTCGGGTGCAAAGTAGAGGTGGTGACTGAGAAAGGCCTCAGCCCCTTTCTCAAGGAACGTGTACTTCAAGAGGCCGTGCCCTTGTGAAGGGGGATTGTGTCTACCTAAAGTCCGCACCAGCCAGCATCCTTTGCGTCCTTTGCGTACTTTGCGCCTTTGCGTGAAACCGTTGTTTGCGGTTTCAGGATGTTTGCGCGAGAATGTTTACCGTGACTGAGAATGAGATCGCCAAACACATCGTTGATGCTGCCTTCAGAATCCACACAACCCTCGGCCCGGGCTTGTTCGAATCCGTCTACGAGGCAGTCATGGCGCAAGAGCTGGCGAGTCGTGGACTGCACTTCGTAAGGCAACAAGCGCTTCCCGTCGTGTGGGAGAACATCCACTTAGAGGCCGGGTTCCGAGTTGACCTAATCGTGGAGAATAAGGTCATCGTCGAGATCAAGTCCGTTGAAGCCATCGCGCCCGTGCACAGAAAGCAGTTGCTAACGTATCTGCGCCTTGCCAACAAGCGGCTAGGAATTCTGATCAATTTTGATGTCGATCTGATCAAGGATGGCATTGCGCGCGTGGTGAACGGACTCGCGGAGTAAACACAGCTCACGCAAAGACGCCAAGGCGCAAAGGAACGCAAAGAAGAGACGCCCACGAAACGCGCGTTGAACGGGCTCGTGGAGCCGATGACCATTTATTCACAAAGACCCCTCAAACTGGATAACGTCAGCACCTATCCGCTCGCCTCGCGGCCAAGCAAGGTTACGGTTCGAGACTTCGCAAAGGTCTCGAGGTCTGGCGCCGGCGTTCGCGAGTGGCTCAATTCCCTGCCCCAAATACTGGCTGGGGAGAGCTTTCGCGCTGTGGTAAGTGCCCTTGAAAAGGCGCAGGCTAAGCGCAAACCGATCATCTGGGGGATTGGCGGGCACGTGATCAAGTGCGGTCTCGGTCCCATCTTGATTGACCTCATGAGGCGAGGCTATCTCACGGCCGTGGCGATGAACGGCGCGGCGATGATTCATGACTTCGAGATAGGCTTGGCGGGTGCAACTTCTGAAGACGTCCCAGCAGTCCTAGGTCGCGGGGAGTTTGGCATGGCTGAGGAAACCGGGCGGATTATTAATGATACCATCGCGGCCGGCGACCGGGAAGAGTTGGGTATCGGAGAATCTGTCGGCCGCTTTCTAGCCGGCAGTCGCCAGGCTCGTTTCCGGCGCTTCAGCCTGTTGGCGCAGGCCTACCGCTGGCGGATTCCGGTGACGGTGCACGAGGCCATCGGAACGGACATTATCCATAATCATCCGGCCATCAATCCGCGCGCGCTGGGGGCCGCTTCTCACCGCGATTTCCTTCTGCTTGCCTCGCTGGTCAAAGGCATGCATCGCGGGGGTGTTTACCTGAACGTCGGGTCGGCGGTCGTGCTGCCCGAAGTGTTCTTGAAATGCTTGAGTCTCGTGGCCAACCTCGGCCGAGCTCCGCGCGGCATCACCACTGTGAACATGGATTTCATCCAGCATTACCGCCCCGTGCAAAACGTGGTCTTGCGGCCGACAGCAGGGACCGGAAAGGGGCAGGACAGCAGCCATGGGTATGCACTCACCGGGCACCACGAGCTGATGGTCCCCTTGTTGGCAGCGGCGCTAGAGAAGCAGTGACAAGTGACGAGTGACAAGTGTGCGGGAGAGTAAGTCTTGATAGACGAAACCCAGGAGCAGACACCACCTCAGGATATGCCTCCAGCCCTGGAGAGTACACTCACGGACGCACAGGAATCCCTGCCCAAGCCCTGGGGGCTGCGCGATTTCTTCCTCTTCATCGCTTTTGTGCCTGTGGGGCTGTTTGCCGCCAATATCCTCGTCCTCCTGGGATACGCGCTGATTCAGCCAACTCTCCACTGGCGTTTGGCGAAACAGCAACTCTCCACCGATCCCTTCTTCTTGCTGGCACTGCAAACGGTCTTCTACGGGTTGATGCTCGCGTTCATTTTTTTTCTCGTGGCCGTGGACCACCGGCAGCCATTTTGGCCAACGCTTCGGTGGCGACGTATCACAGTCTGGCAAGCACTCGGTTGCCTTGCCGGCGGAACACTCATGACGGTTGCCATTGCTTTATTTCCACCGGTTCTACCGGATGCAACTAAATTCCCCCTCGAAAGCCTGTTCAACTCAAGGGCTGCCGCTTATGCCATAGGAGCATTCGCCATTCTGGTCGCCCCGGTCATGGAGGAAATGATTTTTCGCGGCATCCTCTTTGCAATCTTCGAGTCGCAAGTCGGCCTCCGCTTCGCCATTCTGACTACTGCCATCCTATTCGGGGGATTGCACGTGCCTGAGTACTGGGGCGCCTGGAACCACATGTTTCTGATTTTCCTCGTAGGGCTGGTGTTTTCACTGGCGCGAGGTAAGAGCGGTTCATTGGCGCCCAGCGTTTTTCTTCATGTGGGATATAACGCCAGCATGATGATCATTCTGTTCCTGTCCACTGAGCACTTCCGAAACTTGAACGCTTTGCCTACCCCCTGACAAGTCGACGGTACCCTTTTCCCCACTGATCTTTGGACACGAAAGTCGGGTGTGTTTTGGAGTGCGGCGGCTTGCCGCCGCTTTCTTACAGGCCAGCTTGCTGGGCGTTCCACGGCTGGTCGATTTTACCGAATGAGACAGACGGCGAGCAAGCTCGCGGCGGGTAAAGCGGCGGCAAGCCGCCGCACTCCAAAGTGATTATGATTCCCCGCGGCGCTTAACGTCGATCTGGAGTCGCTTGATCTTTTGGTTGAGGGTGGAAAGGGGGATCTTGAAGTGCTCGGCGGCATCGGTCTGGCTCCAGTTGGTACGAGCCAGCATATCGAGAATGACCCTGCGCTCGCAAGTTTCCATGATTTCGAAAAGCGACCGGCCTGCGAAGTCCTGGGAGGGGTGGCCCTGGGCGCCGTGCGAGCCGTCTTGAAACAGTTGTTCAGGCAAGAGATCAAGTCCCAGTGTGGGCCCGGAGGCGAGGACCACAGCTCGCTCCACGGCGTTTTCCAGTTCGCGCACGTTACCCGGCCAGTCGTAGTCCATTAAGGCTTTCATTGCCTCCACTGAGAACTGGAGGCCGAGACGACCATTCTCTTCGCCAAACTTCTTCAAAAAGTGCTCCACGAGGTGAGGAATATCTTCCTTGCGCTCCCGCAAGGAGGGAAGACAAATGCTGATAACGTTCAAACGGTAATAGAGGTCTTCCCTGAAGTGCCCCGCAAGGACCAACTTTCGCAAATCGGCGTTGGTGGCGGCGAGGATGCGCACATCCACCTTGATGGTTTCCGTCCCGCCCAGGCGCATGAACTCGCGCTCCTGAATCACCCGCAGCAGTTTTGCCTGGGTCTCAACCCCCACCGTGCCGATTTCATCGAAGAAGATCGTCCCCTGATCGGCCAATTCAAACAATCCGCGTTTGGTGGCGATGGCAGAAGTAAAGGCCCCCCTCACATGGCCAAACAGCGTACTCTCCAAGAGGTCCACAGGCATTGAGCCGGTGTTGACAGGAACAAAAGCTCGGTCGGCGCGCGGGCTCATGGCATGGATGGTCTTGGCGACAAGCTCTTTACCGGTTCCGCTCTCGCCGCTAATCAGGACTGTGGCGCGGCTGATGGCTACTTGGGTGATGAGGTCCATCACCTTCTGCATCTTGTCGCTTCTGCCCACGATGTTGGGAAGCGCGAAGCGTTTCAGCGCCCGGCGAAGCTGGAGGTTCTCCGCTTGAAGGCGCGATTTGTCAAGGAGGTTCCGGACTTCGAGCAGCAGTTTGTCGTTGTCCCAGGGCTTGGTGACGTAACTCTCCGCGCCCTGCTTGGAGGCCTGGAAGGCCATCTGGCTGGAGTCGTACGCGGTAATCATGATAACGCCGACTTCCGGCGAGTCATGTTTTATAGATTTCAGCAAATCCAGGCCGTTACGGTCAGGAAGGTTAATATCCAGAAGAACCAAGTCGAACACTCCGCCTTCAATTCTCTTCAGACCCTCTTCGCCGGTCGAGGCGGAGTCCGCCTGATAACCCTCCAGCCTGAGCAATTGCTCCAGGCTCTCCCGGATCTCCTGTTCGTCATCAATGATGAGAATACAGCCCTTAGGCGACATTTACTGCTTTCCTCGCAACCGGCAACTCCACATGGAACGAGGTACCGCGTCCCACCGCGCTCTGCACCTCGATCTTCCCCAGATGCTCACGAATGATTCCATACGTAACCGCGAGGCCCAAACCCGTTCCGCGGCTCGTCGACTTGGTAGTGAAGAAGGGATCAAAAATCTTGCTGAGATGCTCAGGGGAAATTCCCACCCCGTTATCCGAAACCTCGACGCAAACGGAGGAGTCTTCGCATTGGGTAGCGATGGTCAGCTCGCCGCCACGCGGCATCGCGTCGCGCGCATTTATGATGAGATTCATGAAAACCTGCTGGAGTTTTCCGGGGTTGGCGTAAACCAAGGGCAATGAGGTACACAATTGCGCATTCACGGAAATCTTGGAGGCGCGCAGCATCGGCTCAACGAGCGACACGGTCTCGCGGACCAGCTTGTTTAAATCCAGATCAGAATACTCACTGCCGCTGACACGCGAGAACTTCAGTAAGTTGTTGACAATCTCGGAGGCGCGAAACGCCTGCTTGATGATCTTGTCGAGGGTGCGGGAGAGAGAATCATCCGCCGATAACTGCCTCATCAGCATTTGGGCCTGGGAAGTGATAACCGCCAAAGGCGTGTTCACTTCGTGAGCGACGCCTGCCGCCAGCAAGCCGATGGAGGAGAGTTTCTCCGCCTGAATCAACTGGTCCTCGAGGTTCACGCGGTCGGTCAAGTCGTTGAAAATCAGCAGCCTGCCGAGTACGTGACCATCTTTCCCTACCAGTGGGACCGCCGAAAGGTTCACAATCAGGGTCTGACCGCCCGGAGTATGTAAGCGAAACTTGTACAGACTCAGGACGCTCTGCGCATCCGAGGCTCCAGGCAATTCCGCCAACAGTTCGGGTGGGAAAATGGCATGCAGCGATTTCCCCACTGCATCATTTCGCACTAGGCCGTAAAGCTTCTCCATGGCGGAATTCCATGACCCTACTTTCCCTTCCAGGTCGCAGGCGAGAACGCCGGCGTTAATCGATTCAATGATGTTCTCGCTGAAATCCGTCAGTGCCTGGTATTCAAGAGCTTTCTTCTCAAGCGATTCGTAAAGCTGGGCATTCTCAAGCGCCACGGAGACGTACCCGGTGAGGGTCTGCAGAAGGTCAATATCCTCGCTCGAGAGGAAGTCCCCATCGCGCGTTTTCCCCAGGCCGAGGTAACCCAAGGTGCGCTCTTTCACCTTAAAGGGCAAGTAATAGTGCAGGTCCAACTGCTCGATAGTCTTCTGCGCCGAGGGCGCGAAGCCAAACGGGCGCCTGACACTGTCAAAAAACAGATACTCCTTGCCCTGTTGGCTGCGCGCGGGGTCAAGGAAACTTGTATCCAGTCCCTCGGAGTAGCTCACGCCGCGCGACTTGACCAAGCGGAATTGGTCCAAATCCGTCGCCCAAAAAACCGCTAGGCGATCGACCCCAAGGGTTTCAGTCAGCTTTACTGTGACCTGTTCGAGGAGGCGATCAACATGCAACTCGGAGCTCAGTTCGCGCGCAAACTCCAGCAGGGTGCGACGATAGTCATAACGCTCGCGGTTAAAGAACCTATCCAGCCGCACCTGGATCCAATTCACCATGGGCTGGAAAACCAAGGCGGTGACGACGACGGCCAAAACCCACCCACTCCGGCTGGTTATCGGGATCGTGGATCGGAAGAAATCCGCGAATAACCCGATCACGCTGAAATAGAGGGCCACAATGGTGGCCGTGGCCAAGGTGTAAGCGATCCCCCTGCGGAAAATGACATCCACGTCCATCAGGCGGTAACGCACGATGGCGTAACCAAAAGTGACGGGGAGAAAGACAAGTGAAAGTGCAGAAAGGTTCATCCAGGCGTTGGGAATAAACCCGAGGAAATAGGGAATCGCATAGAAGGTCGCAAAGGGTGCGATAGCAAGCCAGGTCCCTCGCGTCACCCATTTCAACTGCTGCTTCAGCAGAGGCACCTGCGCTCGCGAATAGGCTTGTTGGAGCACCACTGCCCCCGCTAAGAAGTAGACGGCTAGATACACGAACTCGACGCGGTCAAGAAGCCAACGCACCTGGAGCAAGGGCATGGGGAGAACCATGAGCTCCGTGGCCAC
This sequence comes from Terriglobia bacterium, assembly GCA_050011515.1. Taxonomy (GTDB): domain Bacteria; phylum Acidobacteriota; class Terriglobia; order UBA7540; family UBA7540; genus CAVROP01. The sequence goes on from JBEKIZ010000001.1 coordinate 211,723, forward strand.
AAGAACATGAACAGCCGCCAGGGCTACCGCTGGCCCATAAAGGGAGGGAATCACATAACGCCGACCGCGCAGGAAAGTCTTTTGCTCGGGAAAACCAAGGCAGAAATGCAGGAAGAGCGCGGGCTGAAGGAGCAAGGCAAGAACTTGCAGCCAATACACCGTCCAATCGAACAGATTCAGCTTTCCGGTATAGGAGAACGTGTAAAGGATAAAGGACGCCAAGCAAAAGATGTAGAAATGAAGTGATTTAGGAGCTGTCCAGCGTCGCAATAGTATAAAAGTCCCGATAACCAGGTATATCAGGCCCACTAGGCTGAGATAATATCGCACCGTCGCGGCCGCTTTTTGCGGAACAAGAACCAGCGAGGTTTGGAACTTTTCGCCATTTCGCACTAGGATATAGCTTGCCTGAGACCATACGTCGTCGCGGAAGATCTCACGACCGCCGTCAGCCGCCGCGTGAATCGGTTTTCTGTCGACTGACTCTAAGAGATCGCCCTCCCGGATCCCCGCCCGGTCACCTGGACCATCGGGGGTGACAATCCATGCCTCCACTCCCCTTTTGGAGTCAACCCAGGATACCCCATCGTCCGGCAGCCGATAGCGGACCCGCTGCTGGAGATTGACAACGGCAAACACGATAAGCGTCAGGCTAAGGATAGCCAGCGAAACGGACGTAAACCGGTAAGGCGGAGCTTTTGTCATCTGAACGCAGCGACCTGTCCGCTGCCGTTTAGACTACCACCTCAGACCCCTAGCAAGTTAGATTCCAGTAGTCGGAGTTCCAAGAAACAAATAAAGTTCCTATTTTCAATCATATATAACGTCAACAGGGTAGTAGCAGCGCCCGCTACAAAATTCGGGATATGGCCTCCACTTTTCCGTAACTCTGTTCCCGTCCTTTGGAAACCTACAGGTACGGAAACACTTGGATTTCTGAAGGCCGCCATGACGAATCGGTTTCAAGGCAGAGACTTTTAGCCCACTAACTATTCGCCAGAAGTTAGAATTCTACGGAAAAGCCCCCGCGGAGAGACTTATAAGCTGAACTCAAAAGCAGAGTCATTTCGCCGGATTGCGTCAAGGGCGAGTAGCCCTGGGCTAATAAATTCCGGAATTCCGCGACGGCTTCGATGTGGGCGGGGAGGAAAGCAAGGGCAGGGAGGGGCTGGCGGACCTGGACATCCAAGAATGGTTGCAGTTGCAAATCGGCTTGGCCGTAAGGATCCACCATGGTTACGCGGCCACGCTGAACCCATTCGTACGAAGTCGTCAATTGAGTCCGAGTGACAGGAATACGGGCCGAAACTCCTCCGGCCAAGGAGGCGCTGCGAACGGGCTTGAGCACACCTTGTAGATCTCCCTTTGGAGCCTGGTTGAGGAGTCCGTGTGCGGACAGGGAATCCCCCACGGAGTAGGCGACGAGAGTTTCGACGTGATTTCCTATGCGTTGTACATAGGCCGCCCGATATCCGGAAGAGTGGTAATCACCCACATTCACAAAAATCCCACCCACGGCAGGGTTCACCACGTAATTACCCGCAAGCCAGCTTCTTGCCGCGGCATTGGCCGATCCCCAAACAGCCGCGTTCCTGACCCCATCGTGGTAAGCGGCGAGCTCGATCCGCGCGGAACCACTCAGAAGGCGGCTCACGGAGATCTCGGAATGGACGCCTTGCTCAAGCTCAGGCCGATAGCCTCGCAGCGTCAGCAGCGGGAAAGAATCGAGCCTACTGACACGTTCCAGCAAAGTCCCTGAACCGTCGGATGGTCCCTTCCCAACCTGCAGGGCAACGTCGGTGGAACGGGAAAGGTGGTAAGCCAGCTTGATTCGCGGTTGGGCGGCCATCACATCCCCAAGCGCATTTAGGTAATCAATATCCATGCCCGCCGTCAATGTCAGGTGAGGATAAATGTGACGGGTTTGGGTGTAGCTTGCCACTAATCCCTGCGCATAGGAATCGGGAAGCTGTCCGCCGCCACCCGTAGCGGTCACGCCCCTTGCGTAACCCAATCGGTGCACGACCAGAGAGATTTCCTCAGAATCACCCTTGATCAAGCCCTTTCGATACTCCGTCCCCACTGAAGATGTCAGGGTTCCGTTGGCCGCGACTGAACCCACCGCCAGAAGATCGGAGTCCAGGGACAGCGAGCGAAGATAAGCCAAAACACTTCCCATGCCTGGGTCCGTGGCCAGTGGCTCCCAGCCAGAAGAACCCGGCACCATGCCAACAAGACGCTGGCTGGCAGGCAGAGGAGGGTTTACAGCATTCGGGGTGGTCTCTGCAACCTCCTGCCGGTATCTGAGGATAGGCCGGGTGGCTGCGGAAGTCCTTAGCACCCACTTCCAATCGTCACCCAAAGAGGTTGCGCCAGTATCGGGAATCTGAAAACGCAAAGGAGCAAAGACGTCACCTAAAACAAATTTCAATGTGGACGTCTGCCCGGCTTCCACCTTAATCCCGTTCCGATGAGCGGGTAACCGCGTTGGGGAAATAATCTGAAGGGAGTACCAGCCCGGAATGAGGTGCCCAACTGCGAACTTGCCTTTGGCGTCAGTGATGACGCGCTCCACCTGTTCCCCGGCGCTGGCAGTGGGAATCAACAACGGCCCGATGATCAGAACCGTGGCACCCATCAAAGGATTGCCATGATTGTCCGAGACGATGCCCGAAAGACGCCCATATTCCGACGCGAGGGCCCGGACCGGATTAAGCAAAGGGGAAACAAGGCTCCCCGCCAGAAGAATGGCTGACAGCCTGATTCCAGATTTTGGAGCTTTCATGTGAATCGTCTAGGTCTCCCGAAACCGCCCAACACCTGACCGGCAAAATAACACGCCGTGCTCACTGTACCTCAAAAGTGGTCGAAGGTAAAAGGGTTTGTTTATTTATTTTGTCCGTGACCTTTATCTGCACCGTGTATTTGCCAGGTTGAAGCACACTCAATGGCATTTGCTTTTCCAGCGTAAACTGCTGCGTGGCGTCCTTCAGTTTGGCTGCGTCCTCTGATTGCGCTAGAAGGGATTTTCCATCCTTGAGCAGTTCGTATTCTACATCCAACGATGGCTTGTGCGTCTTCACGTCCAGACCCAGGTTATAAACCTGCATATAGATGCCAAGCTTCTGGTCGCGCGTAAAGGTTTGGTTGACGCTGGGGCGAACCTTCGTCCCCCCGATTACGAACGGGCCCGTGCCAACTTGATTCGTAGGCAGAGGCTGAATGAGGTCCGCGAGAATCAATGAACTGTTCGATAGTTTATTTTCGTCAAACCGCGGGACCACCAGGCCGATTTCCATCGATCCCACGTGGCCGCTGAGGTTGTCCTTCATCACCAAGCTCAGCTTGTAGCGACCCGGGCGCAATGGGATGGCTTCTTGATATACTGCCTTGCGTTCCAAAAACCGCTGAAATTCATGCTCTGGAACGTCCAAGACCAGGCTCTTTTCAAATGTATTGACATTCCTGCCACCCAGGCTGGTCACCTCACCATAGATATCCATGACGCCATGCATCACCCCGTCCTTGTTCTGAAATTGCAGGTCTCGGTAAGCTACTTGAAGAGTAATGGGAGTGAGCACGGTCTCATCTGTCACGCGGAGAAAGTCTGTACGAACGTCGAAGGGTAAAAGCTGCGCGGAAATCTTAGACGTAACAATAGCTTTCAAATCTTTAAACTTGACATCCGGCGGTTTCCAGATCTTCGCGTACAGATCTAGGCGGGTGAATTCATTCATGCTCTCGGGTTCTCCAGTCATGGACTGGCCAATCGTCATACCGTCAGTCCGGCTAAAGCGGTCTGCCTTGCTGGCCATGCCCATGGATTCCATGTCAGTTAATCCGGCGTTCGGGACGTGGAGCAAAGCATCCTTCTCGCCTGGATCCATGGTGAGGTGATATTCTCCGCTCATCGTCGGATCGACGAATTCCAAAATTATATTGGTCCCGATGCCGTCAATATAACGATACCGCCATTGCTCGAAGGGGTAAGTGGCGGTCTCTCCGCCACCCTCTTCCTGAGGTCGAACGTAGCTGCCGCCGCTGGGGTGAGAATCTACCTCGTCCGCCGGGCCGTACATGATATAGATTCGCCCGCGGTCGGTTCTCCAACCCTGGATACCCGAGGCATAGTGCTCGTTTGCGTAGGCAATGCGCCGGTAGTATTCCTCTTTGAACTCATTCTCGGGACTGTTAGGATTCGGATTGCGCCGCTCCCAGAACGCCTCAATGAATTGTTCCCTTTCATCGTCTGTAGTGAGCTTCTTGAAAGACGCTCTTTCCTCCCCGGTAATAATGTAAGGGACTTCTTCACTGAGCCATTTCTTATAAGGGCTCTCCATTTCTTTCTGGATTGCCTTCTGGCGGCGTTTTTCCGCCTTGCTTTGCTTCTCGCTCTCTTGAGGTACCGCATTTAAGACGGGAAGAACCAACCCCAATGCCGTGAATCCCGAAAACAGCACCCAAAGCCAAACACACCACCCGCGCCGGCTGATAAATTCAATCCGGTTAAACACCAACGGCTCTCCTTTCTCAACCTCGGTCAGTGCCGATTGTATTTTTTGAGGTTTGAAAAGTCAAGGACATACTCCCCTGACGATATAGTCGCGCACCCCTTTTTGACTGACATGAATATTGATGCCGCCCAAGCATGAAGGGTGGCTTGACCAGGAGGGAAGCTCAGCCCATCGAAAACGAGCTGACATCTCCGCCGCAGGAACGTCTAATAGGAGAGGGGGACTCGGCTGGACTCCCCTTCGACCGCGCAAGGAGGGACACAACCGAGGTCCTTTCCAGTACCCTGGAAAAAGAACCCGGACAGAACCCTACCCTCCGACGCTGCAAATGACGGGGCGTGCCGTTGTACGCGTTAAGTGATAAAAAACAGGGTCGAATAAAGCAGGTAGGTTCGCCACTAACGCCTCGGATTGTGACTGCCAAATTCGGCTTTTCTATGCCGCTGGGTAGAGTTAGAATAGATAGGAACGCCCTGGAGAATCTCCCAAGGCAATGAGCACGAAAAGTGATGTCACTCAATCTTCCTTGTTATTGCTTGGTAGGACACACGCGAGCGAGGCCCGCCAGCCTTGCGGATAAACCTCGAGTTCGACCGGTAGGCGCGGGCAATCTTTTGGGGAAACTTTTTGGACCTGAAAAGCGTAGTGTGGTTAGAAGCCGCCATCGTGGCGATGGGGTGTGGGTGTCGGTCCGAAGCGACAGCGGCTTCGTAGGCGCCTGGTAGCCCAGCATGACGAGGGGGAGTTTGATGTCTGCACGTACACTTGAAGAAAAGGATGAAACAGCCGTGGCCCAAGTAACTGGACTGGAACTCGGACGAACCACTTCTCCTGAAGGGGCAAACGAAACCAGCGGGGCTCCTTCCCGGCCTCGCAATGGGAAGGGCAAGAAGTCAAGAAAGAAGATGATCCTGGTGATTGTGGGAGCGCTAGCTCTGGTGGGGCTTGTGGCAGGCGGGATTATCTGGAGCAAGGGCGGTGTCGTCACTGTTCAGACTCTCAAGGTCACGCGGGCGGATTTGCTTTCGGCCATCGTGACGGCCTCGGGAGAGATTAAACCGCCCACGGCCAGCCTCGCCAACGTGAATGCGAACTCCTACGGCAAGATAACCGATATTTTCGTAAAGGAAGGCGATACGGTCAAGAAAGGCCAACTCCTCTTGAAGACGGAGGCGGTCCAGGCGAATGCCACCGTTGATGCACAAAAGGCAACCGTTTCTAGCGCCAAAGCAGACGTGGAGCAGTTTGCGGCGACAGTGCAGGCGCAGCAAGCAGCTTTGAACACTGCGCTGGCCAACGTGCAAACGGCCCAGGCGAACCTTGTCCGCAACCAACAGGAGTTCAAGCGGGGGGAGGATTTGCTGCGCGATAAGCTGATTGCCCAAAATGAATTCGACACGCGCCTGGACAACGTCAAGGTGGCGCAGGCCACCTTGGATGGAGACCAGGCGGCGGTGGTCCAGCAAAGAGCCTTACTTCAGCAGGCCAGGTTCAATCTTGACAGCGCGCGCGCCAAGGTAGCAATGCAGGAGGCCCAACTTGTTAGCACCGAGGATGTCCGCGACAAGACCATTTACAATTCCCCCCTCGATGGCATCGTGACGTCCTTACCGGTACACGTGGGCGAGAACGTGGTGCCGGGAATTCAAAACGCGGTCGGAAGCTTGCTCTATCAGGTTTCCGATCTGGCGGTGATTACCGCCGAGGTCAAGGTGGATGAAACCGACATCGTCAACGTGAAGCTCGGGCAAACGGCGGAGGTGACGATTGACGCCATCCCGAACAAGACATTCAAGGGCAAAGTCACGGAGATCGGCCAGAGCGCCGTTGGCCGCACCTCCGGGGTGACCACAGGAACGAGTACATCTACGACGGAAGAAGCCAAGGACTTCAAGGTGGTCGTGACCTTGGATGATCCCCCGCCGGGTCTCCGCCCAGGGCTTTCTACGACCGCAAAGATCACCACCGCGACGCGCCAGAACGCTGTGACCATCCCCATCCAGGCACTCACTGTCCGGACGCGGCGTCAATTGGAAGAAGAGGAGAGCAGCAAGGGGGCCAAAGGCAAGGTGCAGGCCGCCACTTCGCAGCCCACCACTGCGGCCAAAGACAAAGGAAAGGAAGAAGTGCAGGGAGCCTTCCAGCTTAAGGACGGTCGGGCGGTCTTTGTCCCCGTCGAATCCGGCATCATGGGCCAATCAGATGTGGAAGTGCTCAAAGGCGTCCAACCCAATGAGGAGATTGTTTCCGGTCCTTTCAGTGTGCTCCGCACGTTGAAGAACCACACCAAGGTGAAGGTGGACAATAGCGCCCTCAAGCCGGCTGGATCTACTTCCTAGCAGGATCCGCTGTCATTCCGATCCCGCAGTCGCGGGAGAGGAATCTCGCTCTGGAAACAAAGGAACTGAGAGATTCTCCTCCCGCGACTGCGGGATCGGAATGACATGCTGGACGGGCCGGAGGCGAGTGGAAAGGAAACACGCATAGCGATGGGAACACAAGTGGCGACGTCTTCAACTCAGGTAAGCATGGCCCCACCCGTGGGGGTAATGATCCGGACGGAAGATCTCTGGAAAACTTACGACATGGGCGAAGCCATTGCAGTGCACGCGCTCAGCGGAGTGACGTTTGAACTCGAGCGCGGCGAGTATGTGGCGATCATGGGCCCCTCGGGCTCCGGCAAATCCACTCTGATGAACTTGATCGGCTGCCTGGATACCCCCACCAGCGGGAAATATTGGTTGAACGGCCGACTGGTCAGCGAACTCTCCGACGACGAGCTGGCTTACATCCGCAACAAGGAAATCGGGTTCGTCTTTCAGACCTTCAACCTTCTTTCCCGGGCCAGCGCCTTGCACAACGTGGAACTGCCTCTGGTTTACAGCGGAGTCCCCGCCAAGGAGCGTCTGGAAAAAGCTCAAGAGGCTCTGCGTAAGGTTGACTTGATTGAACGCATGCACCACAAGCCCAACGAACTTTCCGGGGGACAGCGCCAGCGCGTGGCGATTGCCCGCGCCCTGGTGAACAATCCTTCCATCATCCTGGCCGACGAACCCACAGGGAATCTGGACTCGGCCACCGGCGAGGAAATCATGGGCGTGTTCGAGCGACTCTATGAGGGCGGAAACACTATCGTCCTGGTGACCCACGAACACGATATCGCCGCTCACGCTCATCGCATCATTCATGTCCGCGACGGAAAGATCGAACGCGACGAGACGGTCAAGTAAATTGCACCTCAAAAGTAGCAGGCAGGAGGAGGTCTGGTGGCTGTACTCAGCCAACCTCGAGTGCTTCTCCACAAGCTGAGCCCCCCAGTGGGTCGGAGCACCGGCGTTTGGGTCACATCCCGCGAGGCCTTTTGGATTGCGCTGGAGGCGCTGCGCGCGCACAAGCTTCGTTCCTTCCTCACCCTGCTGGGCGTGGTGATTGCCACCACCACGCTGATCGTCGTGATGTCCGTCATCAACGGCATGAACCGCTACATCCAGGACCACATTGCTAACCTGGGGGCCAATGTCTTCATCCTATACCAGTTCAACTGGACCACAAGCTATGAGGAGTTCCTAAAGGCGCTCCGCCGCAACAAGGCCATCCGCATCGAAGACTTCGAATTCCTTCGCGACAATATCAAGGGCTATAAGAATATCGGCGCAGAGGCCGGCCTTGATGGGGGTGCCGAAGTAAAGTACAAAGGACACCTCATGCACGAGGTGAACCTCGCCGCTGAAACCCCCAACATGATTGATATCGGCCAGGCGAAGGTGGAATCCGGGCGCTATATCAATGACACAGATTACGCTCACGAGTCCATGGTGTGTTTCATCGGCCAGGATCTCGCGGACGAGTTTTTCCCCAGCCTCGACCCGATCGACAAGGAGATCAACGTACGCGGCATCCCTTTTCGAGTGATCGGGGTGGCGGCTCGCATCGGGACAACGTTTGGCCAGAGCCAGGATAAGTTCGTCCAGATTCCTCTCACCACCTTTAAGAAGGTCTTCATGGCGCGCCCGGAGCTGGCCGTGAATGTGCAGGCCTGGGATGCTCAGCAGATGATGGTCCTCGAGGACCAGGTCCGGGCGTTGATGCGGGCCCGGCGCCACATTCCGTACAAAGAGGACGATAATTTCGGGCTTAACGCCTCGGACACCATCATGGCCATGTGGCATCAATTGACGGCGTCCGTCTTCGCGGTCACCGTGGGGATCGTGGCCGTTTTTATGGTGGTGGGCGGGATCGTCATCATGAACATCATGCTCGCCAGTGTGACGGAGCGCACGCACGAGATCGGCATCCGGAAATCCCTGGGCGCCCGGCGGGGCGATATCCTGATGCAATTCATCATTGAGGCCAGCCTTATGGCGCTGACGGGGGGCGCCACCGGCGTCTTGCTGTCCCTCATGATCAGCAAGATCGTGAATATCTTTTTCACCTCCAGCGTCCCCTTGAACGCGGTGCTGGTGGGACTGGTCCTCTCCACGGCGGTGGGGCTCTTCTTTGGGATCTATCCAGCCAGCAAGGCCGCGAACCTCGAACCCATTGAAGCCCTGCGCACGGAGGCGTAGGCATGACCCAACGACGCCAACCTGTTCGCGAAAACCTCCTCCTGGCCCTCGATACGCTTCGGACTCACAAGTTCCGCGCTTTCCTGACTATTTTGGGCGTGCTGATCGGAACGGCTACGGTCATCGGAGTGGCTTCTATCTTCAAAGGCCTCGACCAGCAGGTGGTGGAGATGATGGAGGGTTTCGGGACCCGCACCCTGTTCATCTACAAGTTCGATCCCGGGATCAAGACCAGTCTGACGCACGAAGAGGCCATGCGGAAGCCCCTGACTTACGAAGACGCTATGGCCATCCGTGAGCTGTGCCCCTCGGTGGAATCGGTTGCGGTAGAGGCCCGTCGTTGGGGACCCGCAGTCACTGCCAAGTATAAGGGCCAGGAGATGGTGGACACTAATTTCTTCGGCCCATCGCCCGAACACTTCCAGACAATGAACTCCGAGCTGGTGGACGGCCGCCTCTACACCACCGTTGACGATCTCCACCGGCGGGATGTTGCCGTGCTAGGCCCCGACGTCGTCAAGCGTTTGTTCGCGAACGAAGATCCCATCGGCAAAACCATCAACGTCGATGGCCACAATTACGAGGTTATCGGCACGCTGGGGAAACGCAAGCAATTCCTGGGCGAGAATGGCAACGATCGTATCGTGTATGTGCCCTATTTTACGTTCAGGAAATACTATCCGGACGCCAAGGAAAACCTCATCACGGCAATGGCTTATCCCGGCAAGCTCGAACAGGCCAAGGATGAGGTGACGGGTTTGCTGCGCCGCCGGCGAAACGTGAAGTGGTCTGAGCCTAATAACTTCGGCATCGCCTCGGCAGACTCCATCATCCAGCAGTTCCGTGACATTATGGGAACCGTAGTCCTCGTGACCATCGTGATCTCCTCTATCGGCTTGATGGTGGGCGGCATCGGCGTGATGAATATCATGCTGGTTTCTGTGACGGAACGGACGCGGGAGATCGGCGTGCGTAAAGCCATCGGCGCTCGCCGCAGCGATATCACCTGGCAATTCCTGCTGGAGGCCATGAGCCTTACGGGAGCAGGTGGGGTGATGGGAATCCTGGCTGGCTATACCCTGAGTTTCCTTATCCGAGCCCTCGTTCCGTCCCTGCCTTCCACCGTTCCCCTCTGGTCGGCGATCGCGGGCTTTATTGTCTCGGTCAGTATCGGCCTCTTCTTCGGCCTATGGCCCGCCATTAAAGCCTCCCGCCTCGACCCCATCGTGGCATTGCGGTACGAATGATAACTGGAGGAGGTCTCGTGGCTGTACTCAGGCAACCGCAAGCGCTTTTGCACAAGCTGAGCCCCCGAGTGGGTCGGAGGACCGGCGTCTGGGTCACATCCCGCGAGGCCTTTTGGATTGCGCTGGAGGCGTTGCGCACGCACAAGCTTCGTTCCTTCCTCACCCTGCTGGGTGTGGTGATTGCCACCACCACGCTGATTGTCGTGATGTCAGTCATCAATGGCATGAACCGCTACATCGCCGATCGCGTCGCCAACCTGGGGGCCAACGTCTTCATCGTCCACCAGTTCAAGTGGGCCCAGGGATACGAGGCGTGGCTGAAGGCGCGGCGCCGTAACCAGGCCATTCGTATTGAAGATTTCGAATTCCTGAGAGACAACCTGAAGGGTTATAAGAACATAGGCGCCGAAGCCTGGATTAACAGTTCCGACAATCAGGCGCGTTACAAAGGACGCACCATTTACGAGGTCCAAATCTCCGGCGAGACCCCCAACATGATCGACATTGGGCAAACCAAGGTCGAATTGGGGCGCTACCTCAACGATACCGACTACACTCACGAGTCGATGGTGTGTTTCACGGGCCAGGATTTGGTCAATGAGTTCTTTCCGAGTGTCGATCCCATTGACAAAGAGATTCAGGTTAACGGCATTCCTTTCCGGGTCATCGGAACCGCACAAAAACTCGGGTCGATGTTTGGGCAGAGCCAAGATAATTTCGTTCAAATACCACTTACGACCTTCCGCAAGGCATTCCGATCTCGCCCCTCTCTGGCGGTGAGCGTCCAGGCATCGAATTCCCTTCAGATGTCAGTGCTTGAGGACGAGGTCAGGGCTCTCTTGCGTGCCAGGCGGCACACGCCCTACAGCGAGGATGACACCTTTGGCATTAATGCTTCAGAAACGCTGATGGACTCGTGGCATAAATTGACCGGCTCAATCTTCGCTGTGACCATCGGAATCGTTGCCGTGTTTATGGTAGTGGGCGGTATCGTGATTATGAACATCATGCTGGCTAGTGTGACGGAGCGCACCCACGAGATCGGCATCCGCAAATCCCTGGGAGCCCGGCACCGAGATATTCTGATGCAGTTCGTGATCGAATCGGCAGTGATGGCGGGTGCAGGAGGAGCCATCGGCATCCTGCTGGCCCTCATTATCAGTAAGATTGTGGATGTGTTTTTCACCTCCTCGGTGCCCTTGAGCGCAGTATTGGTCGGACTGTTCCTCTCCACGGCGGTGGGACTGTTCTTCGGAATCTATCCTGCCAGCAAGGCCGCGAACCTCGAACCCATCGAAGCCCTGCGTACGGAGGCCTAGGCATGACCCAGCGACGACAGCCTATTCGCGAAAACCTTCTTCTGGCGCTGGACACACTCCGCACCCACAAATTCCGTGCTTTCCTGACGATTTTGGGCGTGCTGATCGGCACCGCGACGGTGATCGGAGTGGCTTCAATCTTCAAGGGACTCGACCAACAGCTTGTGGAAATGGCACAGGGCTACGGTACTCGGACCCTGTATATTTACAAGTTTCAGTTCGGGATCCATTTCAATCTTACACGTGAAGAGCGGATGCGCAAGCCGCTGAACTACGAACAGGGCATGGCCGTCAAGGAACATTGCCCCGCGGTGGAATCTGTGGCGGTTGAGATCTTTCTGTGGGGGCCCGCCATGACAGCAAAGTACAAAGGCCAGGAAATGGTGGATGCCCAGTTACAGGGTAATACGGCTGAAGACTTCCAAATTACTAACACTGTTTTGAAGGATGGTCGCCTGTTCACGGACATTGACGATTTACACCGCCGGGACGTGGCCGTGGTCGGGGACGATGTCGTCCAGAGGCTTTTCCTCAACGAAGACCCTATTGGGAAAGAGATCAATGTGGACGGCCATACTTACCAAGTCATCGGCGCTCTCGAAAAGCGCAAGGCATTTTTGGGCGACAACGGAGACGACAAAGTCATCTGCATCCCTTATTTTACCTACAAGAAGACATATCCAAACGCCAAGGAGAACGTCATCACCGCATTGGCCTATCCGGGGAAGGTGAATCAGGCTATTGACGAAATAACAGGCTTGCTGAGGCGGTTGAGGAACGACAAGCCCTCCGACCCTGATAGCTTCGGCATCGCCACCGCTGATACGTTCATCAAGCAATTTCGGGACATGATGGGCACGGTCGTCCTGGTCACTATCGTCGTCTCCTCCATCGGCTTGATGGTGGGCGGCATCGGCGTGATGAATATCATGCTGGTTTCAGTGACGGAACGGACGCGCGAAATCGGGGTACGCAAGGCCATCGGGGCCCGTCGCAGCGATATCACGTGGCAATTCTTGCTGGAGGCTATGGCCCTTACCCTGTTGGGTGGGGTGATGGGAATCCTGGCCGGCTACACCGTGAGTTTCCTTATCCGATACTTCGTTCCGTCCCTGCCCTCCACCGTTCCCCCCTGGTCGGTGATGGCCGGTTTGGTTGTCTCGGTCAGTATTGGCCTCTTCTTCGGCCTGTGGCCCGCCGTCAAAGCCTCCCGTCTCGACCCCATCGTGGCACTGCGATATGAGTGATGCTGCGCAAAAGCCTCAGAAAAGCAACTGGTAGCACCCGTAGCCCAGCCCGGCGCCGATTAAAGACCCGACTACCACATCGCTGAGGAAGTGCAAGCCCAGAATGATCCGGGAAATCGCCACGCTGAGGGCGCATAAGATTAATCCGTACATCAGGGACGGCTCAAACAGGCCGATGGAGACGGCGAAGGCGAAAGCATTGATGGAGTGGCCGGAGGGAAAAGAAAACTGATCGGGGGGCAAGAGCGTGGCCCAGCAATGGGGGGCAACCGCGCAAGGCCGCTTACGCCCAGTCAGCTTTTTGAGGGCAAGGAAGAGAACCGTCCCTAGCCCGCAGGATACGCCGGCAGCCGTCACCGCCGCAAATCGCGACGGCCCGCCGAAAACCAAAACCACCGTCCCCAGAAGGTACCATAGCCAGCCGTCGCCCGCCCGTGTTGCCAGAATCATCCAGAGCCTGATCCAGCGCGGTGGTTTCCAGCCGTTCACGCGCCGCATCAGGCGCTGATCACCGCTGGAAATGATGGTCAACATGGTGGCTGGGAAAGTCATGCCGTCGCCTCCCCGGCCGCGGGGCGGATGGGCCGGGCTGCCGCGTCGGCATCCAATCCCCGCATGCAAGCCCACGTCTGTCCCCACTTGCGGGCGAACCGCCCTTCCAGAAGGTGATTGATGAGGGTAAAGGCGGGGATACCGACCAGGAATGGGGCGAGAAGGAGTGCGAAGGGGTTCTCCCGGAACATCTCGGCGCTGACCGCTAGAATATCGAGAGTCAGTTTCCAGTAATTCCCCGACTCTCCACGCACTCGAGCGCAACCCTGGCGCAGCCCCTCCAGGAACTCAGCCTTGTTGCGCGCCTCACGAACTTCCGTCCAGACAGTGCCCGCCGAACTCAAGGAATGTGCGTCGCTACCGCCGACCGTGATCCTCCGAGCGTGGGATGCCAGCCGGGCGGCAAGGTGATTGTTGCGGGCCGGCAAGTGTCCGTTCAAGACTTCGACAGCGGGGAAACAGGATTCGAACCAGTCGAAGTCTTCCGCCGCGCGGCGTCCGGTCAGAGCCGAGAAGATGTGGTTAACGCTGAAGAACACCCGCTGCTCCTCAAGATAGGCCACCAGGCGCGGAAGGTCATTTCGCCGGCGCTGAATCTCTACGTGCTGGCTTTCCGTAATGTCGTAAACCCCAACGTGGACTTCGTTCCCACTGGGCGCCCGACAGGTAACCTCCTCGCTAACGAAAAAGTCCGGGTGCCGCCGAAGGCTCTCCCCCGCATCGATCGAATCGTGATCGGTTACAGTGACCAAATCCAGCCCCAGGCGCTTGAGCCTCTCGTAGAGGGCTTCGGGCGGGTTATAGCACTCGCGACAAAAACGTCTCAGCACCGGCACGGTAGCCATGCCGGAGTGAACAGTGTGGACGTGTAAGTCACATCGCACATTCTAGATTGCGTTTCATATGTTACAAATCAGTAGCTTGGACATGAAGAGTTGGTTAAAGGTATACTTTTCGCTTCTTTATACTCTTAGGGCTATGCGAGAATGCGTGCAGATGGGAAGAGTTGAGTTCGTCTATTTTGACGCTGGAGGCGGGCATCGCGCCGCAGCAACTGCCCTCCGCAGCGTCACCGAGCGACAGCTCCAATGGAACATCCACCTGATGAACCTCCAGGAGCTACTCGATTGCATCGACCCCGTTCTCAAGCTTACCGGTCTCCGTTTACAAGACCTCTACAATGGGTTGCTGAAAAAGGGCTGGACTTGGGGGCCGGGATTTGGATTGCGTTTGCTGCAGGCCGCCATCCGACTCTACCATCAAGATCAAGTACGCCTGCTGGAGGCGTACTGGCGGAAGAGCCAGCCCGCCCTGGTCGTCTCCCTTGTCCCGCATTTCAACCGAGCCCTCTTTGAGAGCCTGCGGCGGATTACGCCCACGACGCCGTTTGTAACAATCTTGACGGATCTGGCCGATTACCCTCCCCACTTCTGGCTCGAGCGGCAGGAGCAGTTTTTTATCTGCGGCTCCGAGCGCGCGGTGGCGCAAGCGTGCTCTTTGGGTCTTCGCAAAGACCAGATTTACCAGACCTCGGGAATGATTCTCCACCCCAAATTCTTCCAGCCGATCACAGCGGACCGCGCTGCCGAACGGCAGCGCCTGGGCCTGGATCCCGATTTGGCCACCGGGCTGGTAATGTTTGGCGGACAAGGCTCCAGCGTCATGGTTAAAATCGCCAGGAAGCTTGCAACCTCCAAACTGAACCTTCAATTGATTCTCATTTGCGGCCACAATGAACGGCTGGCCGCAGAACTGCGAGGAATCCAGGGACGGAAATACGTTGAAAGCTTTACGACGGAAGTTCCCTACTACATGCACCTCTCTGACTTCTTCATTGGCAAGCCTGGTCCCGGCAGCATCAGCGAAGCCCTGACCATGAAACTGCCTGTAATCGTGGAGTGCAATGCCAGGACCCTCCCCCAGGAACGCTACAACGCGGCGTGGGTCCTTGAGAAGCAGGTGGGATTAGTGGTGCGCAGTTTTCGTCAAATCACCCAAACGGTCCAGGTCCTTCTTGATCCCGCCAATTTCGCCCGCTACCGTAGCAACGCCGCAGCAATGAACAACCGGGCCGTCTTTGAGATCCCTGGCATGTTGCGGGAAATCCTGGGCAGGCCAACCCCGTACAACGTGCGTCTGAAGCTGTGAAATAATACCGAAGATGCGGCCTTCGCACGGCGTAAGTTATTGAATAATCGGCGTTGGGATATGTCTATTCTGGATTATTTCACAGCTTCTCTTCTCCGGGGATTGGCCAAGCCATGAGGCAGGGGACACGGGCAAGACCCGTCCCGCCTCGCGGGACCGGGGCAGGTGCCCTTGCTACAAACGGACCAGATCAAAATCGCCTGGCCTGGTAAATCCCCTACCCAAACAGAGCGCGCAAGCTCTCCGAGTAGGGGTCGCGTGCAATTCCGCGCTCCGTGATGATGGCGGTAATGTAGCGGTGCGGTGTGACGTCAAAAGCCGGATGACGTGCGGGCACGGATGGGGGAGCGATTTGCACTCCGCCGAGCTGAGTGACCTCCGTCGAGGACCGTTCCTCGATAGGAATCCCCTCCCCGCTGGGCAGGCTTCTGTCAATCGTCGAAAGCGGAGCCGCAACGTAAAAGGGGACGTGGTTCTCATGGGCGAGAACGGCAAGACTGTAGGTCCCGATCTTATTCGCAGTGTCACCGTTTGCCGCGATGCGGTCCGCGCCCACGATCACGGCCTTAATCTGGCCCTGCTGCATGAAATGTCCCGCCATGTTGTCGGTGATGAGAGTCACCGGGATACCGTCTTTAGCGAGTTCCCAGGCCGTCAGGCGCGCTCCCTGAAGGAAGGGCCGGGTCTCGTCGGCAAATACCTGGATGTTCTTCCCTTGTGATACGGCAGCACGGATCACGCCCAGGGCCGTGCCGTATCCTCCTGTGGCCAACGCGCCCGCGTTGCAGTGCGTGAGAACCGTTCCCGAATCCGGCAGGAGGAGAGCGCCGTGACGGCCCATGGCTTCGTTAGTAGCGATATCTTCGGCGAGAATCCGCTTCGCCTCCTCCTTGAGGTTGATCCTGACCGCTTGCACTACCTGAGCGTCGGTATCGTGACAGGAGAGGGAAGCCTCAAACACCCTGCGCATTCTCTCGATGGCCCAAAAGAGATTGACAGCGGTGGGCCGCGTGCTGGAAAGCGTCTCCGCAATCCGGTCAAAATCGGAGCGTAGCGCAGGAATGGTCCGGGCGTCGGAATTCTTAATCCCCAGGGCAACGCCCATCGCTGCCGCCACACCGATGGCTGGCGCCCCGCGGATCACCATGGAGCGAATGGCTTCCGCCACTTCACCATAGTCGCGATACGTGCGGTAGATTTCCTCTGTGGGCAGCCGCGTCTGGTCAATCATGCGCACGCCTTCCTCGGTCCACTCAATGGTTTTGAACATTTTCCCCAGCCCGTTTCCTATGAAAGCCAAACGGCGTGATTATAGCAGGTAAGCAGAAGAAGAACGGCAGGCAGGAAAATCGCAGCCCTACCAGAAAAGAGGAAAGGGGAGCCGGAATACCCAGCTCCCGCTGTCCACTGCAACCGAGCTACTGAATGGTCATCTCCGCCTTCACCATGCCCTCACCGGGAACTTTTTCAAGGCGGAAGCCCAGCTTCTCGCACATGCGCCGGGTAACAGAGTTATCAATGAGGAATTCGACCGTCAAGTGCCGGATTTTTTCCTGCTTGGCGACAGCCATCAAGTGGCGTAACAGTTCTGCGCCAAGACCGCGGCGCTGGAATGGGTCGGCGACCAGGATGGCAACCTGCGCATCGTCGGTGCCGGGGACCTTGGTCATTCTGCCTACAGCCATGATTTCCGGCTCGCCGCTGTAGGGATCCTCGTGATCCACCACCAGGGCCAGTTCGCGGTCGTAATCATTAAAGCAGATACGAACCAGCCGCTCGTGCGCGACGCGCTCGCTGAGCGCGATCTGGTGCGTGTAGCGCATCATCACGCTTCGCTCGGAGAGCATGTTGTGGAACTTGACCATGAGCGGCTCGTCTTCGGGCCGAATGGGTCGGATGGTGGCCCTCGTACCATCCTTCATCGTCAAAGTGGCCACGTATTGCGACGGGTACGGACGTATGGCGAGCTTGGGGAGTTTGTCTTCCGTAACCTCCGGCCCGTGCACGACGACACGCGCGTCCAGAGCGACCAGCCGCTCGGAGGAAGCCAAGAGTGGGTTAATGTCAATCTCCTTGATCCAGCGTTGCTCCACGACCAGGTAGCTGAACTGAACCATGAGCTTTTCGAGGGCGGCCATATCCACCGGCTGGCGCCCGCGCACCCCTTGGAGAGCTTGGTAAATGCGCGTCGGTTCCATCATGCGACGCGCCAGCGTGGTGTTCAGCGGAGGAAGCGCCAGCGCGCTGTCCTTGAAAACTTCCACCAACTGCCCGCCGGTTCCAAATAGCAGGACAGGGCCAAACTGCGAATCCAGGCTGCTGCCGATGATCAACTCGTAGCCATCCAAACGGACCATGGGCTGAACCGCCACACCCTGGAAGTGCATTGCGCCGGCCTTCTCAGTCACCGAGCACTGAATGTCGTTGAAGGCATTCTGCACGGCCTTGGGGTCACCCAGGTTCAGACGCACCCCGCCCACGTCGGTTTTGTGAGTGATGGTCTCGGAGTAGAGTTTGAGCACCACCGGATAGCCGAATTTCTCCGCGAGTTTGACGGCCTCTTCGGCATTCGGGGCCACCTCCGTGGGGACGGTGGGAATACCGTAGGCACTCAGAAGCCGCTTGGATTCCACCTCAGTGAGGATGGTCCGTCCTGAGTTGCGAACGTTCTCAATTATTTTTGCAGCTTCCGCCGCGCCGGAGCCCAGGCCGTTAACGTCACCTGGCAGTACCGGGGTTTGGTACAGACCCTGTAAGTTGTAACTGTATTGCCACATGTAGTGGAAGATCTTGGCGGCAGTGTCGGGAAATGCGAAAGTGGGGATTCCAGCACGATTCAGGATGTCAATCCCGGCCGACACCTCAGCGCCGCCCATCCAACTGGCTAGGAGGGGCTTCCCTTGCAGCTTGGCGTAAGGCTTGAGTTGCTCGGCAATCCGCGTCGGGTCAGTCATAGACTGCGGGGTAAGAACCGCGAGCAGGCCGTTCGTGCTGGGATCTTTCGCGACAATCTCCACCGCCCGAGCGTATCGCTCCGGGGTGGCATCCCCCAGGATGTCAATGGGGTTGTTGTGACTCCACTCCTTGGGAAGGAAGCCGTTCAGGGAATCCATCGTTTGCGGAGCCAATTGCGCCAACTCGCCGCCCTCTGCGATCAGCGAGTCGGTGGCCAGCACTCCAGGTCCGCCAGCGTTGGTGAGGATGGCAAGGCTCGGACCCGTGGGGTGAGGCTGCTTGGCCAGCACATCCGCCATGTGGAATAGGTCCCCGATACTCTGCACGCGCAACACGCCCGTGCGCCGGAAAGCTGCATCCAGCACTTCATCGCTTCCGGCCAGAGAACCTGTGTGAGAGGCGGCGGCCTTGGCGGCTGCCGCACTGCGACCCGCCTTGATCACAATGATGGGCTTGGAAAGCCCCACTTCCCGCGCCGCCGAAAGGAAAGCGCGCGCGTCGCCGATCGTTTCCATGTAGATGATGATGCTTCGTGTGCGCGGGTCATCGCCGAGATAATCAATCAAGTCGCCCCAGCCTACATCCGCCATCGAGCCGATGGAGCTGAAAATACTGAAGCCCACCATTTCGCGGAAGCTCCAGTCCAGAACCGCGGTACAAAGGGCCCCGCTTTGGCTGAGGAAGCCAATGCTTCCGGGGCGAGCCATGGCGCTTGCGAAAGTGGCATTGAGCCCGGTGTTGGGACTCATGATGCCTAAACAGTTGGGGCCGACGATGCGGATCTTGGCCGCCCGGGCCTTGGCAACAATCTCATTTTCCAGTCTGGCGCCTTCCGGGCCGAGTTCCTTAAACCCTGCGGAGATGATGATCACACCCTTCACACCCGCTGCGGCGCAATCGTCCATGACTCTCGATACGGTTGAGGCAGGAGTGACGATCACAGCCAGATCGATCGGCTCCGGAATCTCGAGCAAATTGGGATAGGCTTTCACTCCTAGAACCTGTGCCCGCTTGGGGTTCACCGGAAAGACGGTCCCTCCGAAAGGATTACTGATCAGGTTCCAAAACGTGGTACGGCCGACGCTGCCAGGATTCTCCGTGGCGCCAATCACCGCAACCGCTTCCGGCGAAAAGAAAACGTCCAGCGGGTGCTTGCGACGATGCAGGATGTCATGGGCAGATTCGAATTTCGGTATCGCAGTTGGTTTCATTACGAATGTCTCCTATATGACTAAATGACTTAGATAAAAGATCGAAATACGCTAACCATAATACTCGCATCGGGCCACGATGTTCAAAGCCCCCGCACGGTGTAGAGGTAGATCTCTCAGCCAAGTAGGTCAATACACCGAGAATTCAGTTTTTGGTGTATAATTCGATTGTGAGCCGAACCAACATTGAAATCAACGACGCGCTGATCCAGAAGGCCCGCAAACTCACAAGACTCAGCACCAAGCGAGCCATTGTGGACCGGGCGCTGGAACTCCTCGTGCGAACCGAGAGCCGGAAAGGGATGCTCCGCTATTACGGCAGCGGCATCTGGGAAGGCGACCTGAAGGCGGCGCGCAGGAACCGCGTTTGACCCTGGTGGATAGTTCGGTCTGGATTGATTTTCTCAGTTCCTCGCCGGGCCCAGCGGGCGGGGAACTGCGGCGGATGATTGCCGACGCGGAGCCCATTGCCCTGACCGGCATTATCGCGAGCGAGGTCTTGCAGGGCCTTACACGCGATGTCGAAGAAGTGGAGCGCTTCCTGGCAATGTGGGATGTGCTGGAACCCCAAGGCATGTCCACCTATCGCGCCGCCGCTTCCATCTTTCGGATCGGACGCTCGCGTGGCATCAGCTTAACTACGATAGATTCGCTCCTGGCAGCAATTGCCCAGGAACATAACGTGGCGATCTTCTCTCTCGATAAGGATTTTGCCCACATCTCACGTCTTACCGGTCTGCGTCTGTACCAGATTCCGCAATAGAGATTCCTGGCCGGTGGCGATCAATCCAGTAAAACCAGGGGACGAACAGCCAACCACCAAGAGCCGTGATCTTCAGCGCCCTCAGGCTGGGCGGCGGTGGGCCAAAGAGGTTCCCAAGGTAGAAAATGACGAAAACGATTATCAAGGCCCAGAAGGAGAGGACTCCGGTCTTGTCCTTTGCCCGCGTGCACCTGAGGTAGATCGCCACACCAGCAACAAACATCGCTCCTTCAATAAGCAGCGTGGCAGGAAGCGAATTCCATAGGCCCAAGCCGATGAAGACCCGCCCACCGGGATAGAGCGGCATATCAGGCCGGTGGGAAATAACGTCGAGAATCCAATGGCTCATCACGCAACCCCAGATCACGAAAGCGCCTTTCGGGTAGCGTTTGACGATCAGGTAGAGCCCGACAAATAATGAAGCCCACCCTATATCAGCCAGGAGACTGTGCGAGATGGGATAGGAAACAAAATCCAGTGGTGTGACCACCGTAATACGCGGCGCGATTCGGACCTGTTCCCACCCCAGGAGCAAAAAGATGGGCCACAACAGATCGCTGAATTCGACGGCCACAGCCAATGTGCCTAATGAGGTCCTGGGAGCTACCCTCTTCGCCGCTAACCCCACTGCGATGTGCCCAATGAACATTAAACCTGAAACTCGCGCTTGACCTTCTCCGATTTCTCGGCGACTGAGCGCGCCAGCTCTTCCTTGTAGGAGCCGAGCTTCTGGGCAAGTTCGGCATCCGAGGTGGCGATAATCTCAATGGCGAAAATGGCGGCGTTGATGGCCCCCGGTTTGCCGATGGCCGTGCAAGCGACGGGGACTCCGGCAGGCATCTGCACGGTAGAGAGCAGCGCGTCGAGTCCTGCGAGCGTGGTGGTGGCCATAGGAACTCCGATGACGGGCAGCGTGGTCTCGGCCGCGATCACGCCCGCCAGATGAGACGCTCCTCCGGCGCCCACGATGATAACTTTGAGGCCTCGCTGGATGGCCGTCCGAGCATACGCCGAAGTGCGCAGCGGCGAGCGATGCGCGGAGGTGATCTCAATCTCAAAGGGCACGCCGAACTTCTTCAGCATGCGCGCGGTTTCCGTCATGATGGGCAAGTCCGTGTCACTGCCCATGACGATACCCACTAATG
Organism: Terriglobia bacterium; assembly: GCA_050011515.1. Lineage (GTDB taxonomy): Bacteria > Acidobacteriota > Terriglobia > UBA7540 > UBA7540 > CAVROP01. The sequence continues at coordinate 233,389 of JBEKIZ010000001.1, forward strand.
GCTTCTCAGACATGCAAGTCCTCCCGCAACGGCCACCTCTTGAGGGTTGAAGATCTCAGGTTAGCTTGCGTCGCGCGGGACCGTCGCCTCTCCTGTACGCCCGCCGGAGACGCTGGTTCGTGAGTCACGGGAAAGTCGCCTCAGACCTTTCGCGCCGATGTCGCGACGGTAATGCATTCCTGCGAAGTTGACCTTGCTGACCGCCGTGTAGGCGCAGGCGATGGCGGAAGGCAGATCTTCGGCCGTCGCCGTCACCCCCAGCACCCGCCCACCTGTGGAAAGCAATTGAAAGTCCTGGAACTTCGTCCCCGCGTGAAACACCTTGACGCCGCCATGAGTTTCAGCCCCAGCGATGCCGCTGATGACTTTCCCGACCGCCGGCTTACCGGGGTAACCTTCGGAGGCAAGCACCACGCACACCGAAGGGTTGGGGCTCCAATGGGGTTCGTGGGCCGCGAGACGACCCTCGCCCAATGCCATAAGCAGCTCCACCATGTCAGAACGCAGGCGCATGACGATGGGCTGAGTCTCCGGGTCGCCCATGCGCACGTTGTACTCGAGGACCTTCGGCCCTTCCGCCGTGAGCATCAAACCACAATAGAGGAAGCCTTGGTAAGGCGTGTCCTCCGCCGCCATTCCGGCAAGCGTAGGAGCAACAATCTCTCTGATGATGTCGGCACGAAGGGATTCATCCAGAATCGAATCCTCACTGTAAGCGCCCATGCCCCCCGTGTTGGGGCCTTGGTCATTGTCAAAGACGGCCTTGTGGTCCTGCGTCGGGACCAGCGGCAAAATGGCGCGGCCATCGGTCAGGACAATAAAGGAGACTTCCTCGCCCACCAGCGTTTCTTCCAAAATAACTCTCTCGCCCGCCGCACCCAACGTCCGCTGGCGCATGAACTCGTCCAGAGTCTTTTCAGCTTCTTCACACGTGTGAGCGATCACCACACCTTTCCCCGCTGCTAATCCATCCGCTTTAATCACCACCGGGGAGCCAAACTCCGCGAGAGCCTTGACGGCCTGCTCAAAACTCTCGGCAACCTTGAACCGCGCGGTCGGGATCGAGTGCCGTTGCATGAACTGCTTGGAAAAAATCTTGCTGCCCTCGAGCCGGGCTGCCGCCTGGGTGGGGCCGACAATCACCCTGCCAGCCCGCCTGAACTCATCCACCACGCCCACCACCAGCGGAGCTTCCGGCCCGACAACCGTAAGGTCAGCCTTGATCTCGTTCGCCAGTTCGAGGATCTGCGCGGGATTCGAGACGTCCACGGGTCGGCACTCCGCCTCCTGCGCAATGCCGGCGTTACCCGGCGCGCAATAGATCTCTTCCATGAGCGGACTCTCGCGCAACTTCCAAGCCAGCGCGTGCTCTCGTCCTCCGGAACCAATCACCAGTATCTTCATAGAGGGGCGTACACTAACGAGAACTTAGGTTTTTGTCAATCAAAGAAATGATCGCCCCGCAAATAAGGCGTCCTCAGGCGATAACCGTTCTATTTTCGAATCGATGCCCCCTCGCCCCGGCCCCTCGCCCCAAGGGAAAGAGGGGAGATGCTTCGATTTCTGTTGCCCTCTCCCCCTTGGTGGACAGGGGAGCATTGTTTCGATTTCTGTTGCCCTCTCCCCCTGCGTGGGCAGGGGAACAGTGTTTCGATTTCTGTTGCCCTCTCCCCCTTGGGGGACAGGGGAGCATTGTTTCGATTTCTGTTGCCCTCTCCCCCTGCGTGGGCAGGGGAACAGTGTTTCGATTTCTGTTGCCCTCTCCCCCTTGGGGGAGAGGGTGGACCGCGATCCCGATGCACTTCATCGGGACGCGGGACGGGTGAGGGGGTTGTTGAGCGACCGTTGTATATGGTTATTTCGTGACGACTCCTAGCCGTCCACGACCACCGCGAGCGGCAAGGGACAGTCGCTTCCCCGCACGTTCCCGAAATACGTCATCTCTACGATGCCGAGAACTGGAACTGCGCTGGCTGCGAAGGGGTTTGGTTGAGGTGTACAATCACTCTATGGGCGCCGAAGTTATCCCCAAGTTGACCTACGAGGAGTTCCGCGAGTTCCCTGACGACGGGAAGCACTACGAGCTGATACACGGAGAAGTCCACTTGTCTCCCTGCCGAAGCACTAAACACCAGTTGATTCTTGGGAATGTTTCCGGGAACCTTGGAGCCTATGTGAGGAGCGCCCGCCTCGGTGTACTGTTTTCTGCGCCGCTCGATGTTTGCTTGAATTCAGACACCGCCCTTCAACCCGATCTGATTTTCATCTCCGCAGAACGAGTCGCGATAGTTCAGGAGAATTTCGTTGCCGGCGCGCCCGACCTCGCAGTCGAAGTCCTTTCGCAGTCCACCGCTGCGCACGACCGCGCCACCAAACTGCCCATCTATGCAGAGGCGAGCGTGCCCGAGGTCTGGCTCATTGACTCACAAGCCAGGACCGTGGAGGTTTTGAGACTCCAGGAGAGGAAGTATTTTGTGGAAGCCACGCTCGCGGGCGATCAAGTCCTCGCTTCCAATCTCTTTCCCGGGTGGCAACTGCCCCTCCGTGACCTCTTCGATTTTCGCGGACGGTTTTAGCGCCATCTGCAACCGCCCCCTTCGGATCGCTATCGCAGAAGGGAGCGCCGTTTTTTCGCGCCTCACACACCCTGCGGCTCTCCTGATAAAATAGACCGCGAGCTCGAGAGAGTCGAACTGCTTGCTCGGCGCTCCGAGCGGGTTTCCCTGGAAATTGGCTCACATGTACACTGGCGGCGCCTACATTACGTACTCCGAGCTGTTCGATCGAAGACCTACATGGGAGGAAATCGTCGCCAAGCTTCAAAACCTCAGCCCCCTTCAAACGGTCCTCATGATGTCGCGGATAAATACGCATATCCGGCATGCTTTTGAGGAGCCGGGAAGAAAGAGCGTTGGCTGGCTGCAGGGCTTCTTGGTTCGCAATTTCGTCGACGACGCAGCATTAGCACGGCTCCGGGAGCGCTTTCCGACCACCCGCATGGAGGACCGCCCCCTTTTTCATCCCCTGCAGGTCCTAAACGTACTCCGGATCGCGCTTGCGGTCTGTGCGGGAGACGACGAGTCGAGACCGGACCAGCGGGAAGATTTGCGGTACCAGTTGGGGACGGCCTGTCTGATGATGAACGATCTGCTCGTAAGTAAAGAGGAGGACTTACTTATCCAAACCGGAACGGACGAGGAACGGCAGCTCCAACTAATGGCGCATTTGGTCGCGCCCCTGGAACTGCTAAACCCGGCACCAGCGCGGCATCTTATGTTCCGTTCGCATGTCCTCTTTAGAATTCTCCTCCGGGACCAGGCTGTGCGAGATGATATCGAGAAAAAATGCCGTGGGTTCGACATCGAGGATCGGTTTCAACAGATTGCGGGGATTCCCCTAAGTAAATGGTTGACCTTGGTCTTCGCAGCCTACTCCTACTATATGGCGCGTCGCGTAGAGGAACTAGTTGAGCAACCCCAATTCTTTGTCATAAACCGACAGTTTTTCATTAGTACGTCTGGAGTGTCCCAACGGGAGATGGACGATTTCATATCCACGATCGCAATGCCCTTTGAAAGCTTGCAGCGCACTCTTGGTGCAGAGCGACCAGCCGACCCCAGGTTCGACTTGGTTCCCTTCCGCTCTCGCCCATTGTACGAGTTGGAAGAAGGAAACTTCGCTTGTATCGACACTGCCTTCCTCCTTGAGAAGATGGTTACCGGTGTTCATTGGCTTATCCATGATGGACTTTCTCGGAGTGCCCGCGACGACTTATTCACAGCTTGGGGAAGACTCTTCGAGCGTTACGTGGATTGGCTATTCGAAGGCATGCGTACGCAATCAGACACATCTTTTTTCTCGTTCCCAAAGTGGGCGGACGGGAAGGAATCGTTTGACGGCGCCTTTCTGAAGGGAACGGTGCTGGTTCCGATGGAGTACAAGGGAGGGTTCCTGTCACAAGAGGCCAAGTACTCCGGAAAAGTTGTACCCCTAGTAAAAGACCTAACTCGGAAGATTCTTCCTGGGTGTGAACAACTCTCTTCAAAGATCGCTCGCCTATTCAACCCAGATCCAATTCGTCAGATGCGAATACCCGACATACCGGCACGGCATGTGACTCGTGTATTGCCAGTTTTGGTTGTTCAGGATCATGGGCTGCGAGGCCTCTTCCTCAATTGGTGGCTTAACAAAGAGTTTATCCGCATGATGAGATCACACACTCTACGGACCGAAATCGAAGTCTTGCCTCTGAATGTGGTGAACATTCAGGAGCTGGAAACGCTGGTTGACTCGGTTGAATCAGCATCATTTGACTTTATCTATGCCCTTCATCACAAAGCTGTCCGTGACCCAGAAATGGTCGACGACCTGCAAAATTTCTTGCTGGGGTTCCCCGGTTACGGCGTTCGGCGATCTAAAAGGTCGCTCAGCGTCCTCAAAGAGATCAAAAAGGAAATGTTTTCGTACTTGTTTCCTGGCCAGGTCGCGCCGAACGATGATGACAATGTCGAGGAAGAGTGAAAAGCGACGTAGCCCAGGGTCTCGCGTCTCAGAAACTCTGCGGGTGGAAATCTCCTATCCCCGAAAAAAGCCGCAGACTTGAAGAACAACTCTGCGTTACAGCGTGCTGCTTTCCTTCGCGCATCCAGGCTCCATAACATCAACCAATTCGCGAGGGAGATGCGAGAAGGGGCCGCGCCCTGCTAGAATAGTCTCTTGCCGTCAGGGCGGGGTTCCCAACGATGGCTTCGGGGTTTACCGAAAAATACGATGTGGTGGTGGGCGCGGGGCACGCGGAGTGCGAGGCTGCCATGGCGGCGGCGCGCATGGGCCTGAAGACCGCTCTCTACTCGATCAACCTCGACCTAATCGCGCAGATGTCCTGCGACGCATGCCTTGCTAGTGTAATGTGTCATAGATGTCCTCACTTATAACAAGTAAGCTTCCCAGCCCCCGTATCCCGACCCCTGGCGTCTGGTACCTGCCCTTTTGTCTCCTGCACTTTCCTCTTGACCCGAGGACCGACTCATGGTAGCCTATGTGAGTTGCCACATGAGAAGACCTGCCAGCGAGCGAAGGGGGTTGCAGATCGGCGCGGCGGCAGGGGAAAATGCGTAGAAAACAGAAAAAAGATACTAAATAGTGGGAACGAACCTAAGAATGTGTGGAAAACAACGGAGTTATCGTTTTCAGGAGCCAAAAACGAACTGGTTTTTGAGTGCAAAAACGCCAAAACGAACTCGAAAAAACGGCCAAAAAACCCACCTTTTGTGCGAAATCGAAGTCAAATTCGTGGGTCGAAAGGGGTCAGCGGGTGGGTGAGTACTAGGGGGGCTACACAGGCTGCGGAAAAACTCGCTTGGCGTGTCATTCCGAGGAGCCGCAGGCGACGAGGAATCTCGCATTGTCTTGAAAACACTAAGAGCGAGATTCCTCGCTCCGCTCGGAATGACAGCCTGGAACGGTTTTTCCGCAGCGTGTACAGGAGCTTCGCTGTGGGACATTCGACCGGGGTCGCCAAATGCAAAGAAGCGTTAGACGCGCTACACTAGAATGGTTTCTTGCCTTGCGGGCAGGGTTCTAACTTATGTTCTCGGGCTTTACAGAGAAATATGACGTGGTGGTTGTGGGCGCGGGGCACGCGGGCTGCGAGGCCGCGATCTCTGCGGCGCGCATGGGCCTGAAGACCGCTCTCTACACGATCAACCTCGACCTGATCGCGCAGATGTCCTGCAATCCTGCCGTAGGCGGCATCGCCAAGGGCCACTTGGTGCGCGAGATCGACGCGCTGGGCGGCGTCATGGGCGAGGTGATTGACGCTGTCGGCATCCAGTTCCGTTTGCTCAACACCAGTCGCGGGCCGGCCGTCTGGTCGCCGCGCGCGCAGGCTGACAAGAAGCAATACCGCGCCAAGATGCGCCAGGTGCTCGAATCCGAGCCGAACCTGCGCATCAAGCAGGCCGAAGTGGTGGATTTGGTCTTGGTAGGGGAGGGCTCAGCCCTCCCTCGGGAGCCCGAAGGGCTCCGCCACCCGCACGTGCCCGACGGCAATGCCGGCCAGAGGCCGGCGCCACGGGTGCGTGGCATCCGGCTGCTGGACGGGCGCAGGGTCGAGGCCGGCGCCGTGGTCGTCACCACGGGTACCTTCCTGAACGGCCTCATCCACTGCGGGGAGAACAAGTATCCTGCCGGGCGTTCGGGCGAGGCTCCCTCCGTCATGCTCGGAGAGGCGCTGCGCCGGTTGGGCTTTGAAATCGGCCGCCTCAAGACCGGCACGCCTCCACGTCTGGACGCGCGCACCATCGACTTTTCCAGGTTCCAAGTGCAGGCGGGCGACCCCATTCCCACACCCTTCAGCTTCCGCACCAAGGCCATCACGCAACCGCAGACCGTCTGCTGGATCGGCTACACCAACGCCGAGACACACCGCATCATCCGCGAGAACGTCCACCGCGCGCCTCTCTATTCCGGCCAGATCAAAGGCATCGGCCCGCGCTACTGTCCTTCCATCGAAGATAAAATCGTCAAGTTCCCGGACAAGCCGCAGCACCAGCTTTTTCTCGAGCCCGAGGGAATGGATACGAACGAGATTTACGTCAATGGCATGTCCACCTCGATGCCCATTGATGTCCAGGTGGCCATGGTGAAGTCCATCCCGGGCCTCGAGAACGCGGAGATGATCCGCCCTGGCTACGCCATCGAATACGACATGGTGCAGCCCACGGAGCTTTACCCGTGGCTCGAAACGAAGAAGCTCCGCAACCTCTTCCTGGCGGGCCAGATCAACGGCACGACGGGCTATGAGGAGGCCGGCTGCCAGGGGATCATGGCGGGAATCAACGCCGGGCTGCGCGTGCAGGGCAAAGACCCCGTGATGATCGAGCGCACACAGGGTTACACGGGCATCCTGATTGACGATCTGGTGAGCAAGGGCGTGGATGAGCCCTACCGCATGTTCACCTCGCGCGCCGAATTCCGCCTGCACCTGCGCATCGACAACGCCGACGAGCGCCTGACGCCGCTCGGCTACCAGGTAGGGACTATCCGGCAGAAGGATTACGAAGCATTCCTGGAAAAGCAGGCGCGAATCTCCGCTGCCACCAGGCTCCTGCTCGAAACCCGCCTGGACCCTGATTCGCGCCTGGGGCGCGAGATTTACACGCAGCTCGGGCTCATGGCCGGCGGACAATTCACCGCGCCCTCGCCGCTCACCGGCGCGCAGCTCCTGAAGCGCAGCGAAGTCACCATCGGGGACTTGATGGAATGGGTCACAGAGGGCCTGCGTTCGACCGCGGAGGTCTATGACTGCCGGGCCGCGGCGTCCGACTTCAGCCCAGCGCCCGATGTAGCGGCGGGTTTACCCCGCCAAGCCACGAATGGCGATGTAAAATCGCCGCTACTTTCCCGGGAGGAGGCCCGCCGCATCGAAACCGATTTCAAGTACGAAGGCTATCTCCAACAGCAAGAAAAACAGATGGAGCGAATGAAGCGCGCCGAGTCACGTCGCATCCCGGACTGGTTCGATTATAAGAAAGTCTCCGGCCTCTCGCGCGAGGTGGTGGAAAAGCTTGCCCGCGTGCGTCCGCTCACCCTCGGCCAAGCCTCCCGCATCCCCGGCATCACGCCCGCCGCCGTCTCTCTGGTCAACTGCTACATCGAGATCTTCCAGCGCCGGGCGGCCGAACAGGCTGCCATGTAGGGCAGGCTGCGTCCTTTCACTCTGCGGGTTTTCCAATTCTCTGAGGAATCTATCGAGGTGGTCTGCTCAGCCTTCGTTTCAGGAAGGTTTCGCCGCAGCACCCTACGGTTCGATGAGAGGTGGCAGCCGACTGGGGTGGCGATAGACCTCTCGGAGACGATTCACGTGATTGGCCGCCCGCTCCCAGCGCTCCAATTCTTCATCGTAACGAGCCAGGATATTGTCGAGGAAATACGGCCTGTTTTCCGCCAGCCAAAGTTTCCTGTAGTGGGCCCGCAGCAAGGTAGTCTGGTCGCGCATGTCCTGAAGCAAGCCATTGGTTCCGTTAATTCGGGCCAGGATATCGTAGACCTTCTCGGCTTGCGCAGAATTGGCTTGCGCTTGGGAGTAGAGGTCCACAATGTATTTTGCGTAGATGGCCTTTTGGCCGAGGAAATCGAACCGCCGAGCGGCAAAGTCCACATAGTCCAGCAGGTCCTGGTTACGGCGCGCGAGGTGGGAATTAGTGATGAGATCGGCAATCACGTCTTCAGCCATAAGCCGAATCTGATGTGCGGCCGGCTCCATCTCGCCATAAAACTGCTGCCCCTCCGGGCTCAAGGCGTCAACCCAGGTCAGCCAGTCCTCGCCGTCCGAATGGACAGCACCCTGGAGCAGCCGATGGACCTCTGTAAGGGTCTTGATCTCCGTGGCGAAGTGATGGTCAAGCGCACGGTAAAAGACCCAATCCCATGCATCGGAGAACTGCTGGTCATCCACAGTTTTCTGCCAGGACTGAGCAGCACCGTAGACCAGGCCGTACCAGGTGAAGTTCACCATGCCTTCGCCATCGTCCATCCAGGTGGTGTTAAAGACGCCGGAGGCGCCCAGTTCTTTTCCGTCCGTCACGAATTGCCGGATATTGGGCAGGGCCACCGCGTAGTCCGGGAAAATGCGGCTCCAGTTGCTCACCCCCGGTGCTACCCAGGTTTCAAGCCCCACGTCGCGGAAGGGCTTAATCTCGTTCGCGAACGATGGCTTCGCATCGTAGTCCCAGGGGACCGCGATCATGTCGTGCGGTAAGTCCTTGAGATGCTCAGGGTGCTGAACGCCCATATCGCCCCAGAAAAGGACCTTGCGATGGTAGGCACTCAAGTTTTCGTCGATTTTCCGAAGGTAATCGATGTAGACGCTGCCATAGCCGAGTTTCTCGATCTCTGCCTTGGTCCGGCCCTGGCCCAGCTCAAAGGTCTCATCGGCCCCGATATGGAAAAACGGCCCCGGGAAGACGGAAGCGAGGTCTGCAAACATTTTTCCAATGAAGGTGAAGGAGGCAGGGGCAGTGGGCGAGAGCACGTGGCCGTAAGGGACTTCGACCATGTCCTGGAACTGCTCATTCTGAAGCGCCAGGTGCAGGTGCCCGAAGGCCTCCTGCTCAGGAACGACCACCACGTGATATTGTTTGGCGAAGTTAACGAGTTCAGTGGCTTCCTGCGGAGTAATGGCGCCGCCCGGAGCTGCCACCAGGGGCAGGCTGGGGTAGGCAAACGTGTTCTCCATGTAGAGCGAGAAGAGGTTCACTTTGTATTCAGCCAGCAACGCGATTTCCCTCTCGAAGGAAGCCAGTGTGGGGATAGGGCCGCGGCTAATGTCGCTCACACCGCGCCAACGCATGGCGGGCCAATCCACCACTCGCACGACCGGGGCCTCTGCACCACCTCCCGGCGTCCGGTGAAGCAATTGCCGAAGCGTCTGGACGCCGTAAAAGACGCCCGCTGCGGTCTTACTCACTATGGAGGCTTCGCGGGAAGTCACCACCAGGATGTAGCCTTCCTCTTCGGTTTGGGGCGGCAGGCTCAACCCCGACTCGCCCAGAATGCGCCTGCCAGCCTGGCTTTCGGGGCGTGCCAGCACAATGCGGGGCCAACCAGCTCCCTTCGCTCCAACGCTGGCGGCAACACCACAGAGTGAATCCAGCTCCTGAGTGAGAAGCGAAGCGGCAAAGCGGTCTTCCTCCTCGTTGCTTGCAATCTCGATACTGACGCGCGCCCCCACCCGGAATACTCCTTGACCCATTTCAAGCTGGTTCGGGTACGGGGTGAGCGGGAGGCTGGACGAGAAAAGGGCCGAACTAAAAAACACCAGAGCAAACAATAGGCTGGAGAGTTGTTTATTCACAGTGAAACCTTCCTAGTGGAGTCGGCTGGCCGTACCCTCGGCCGGCAGTCCCGTCACGGAACCCCGGGAAGTTGTGAGTTTACACCCTACCGCCTCGTTTTGACACGTTCGCCGTCAGTTCGGGTGCGCGATATAGACGTGACCGCGAGACGCACAAACGACTTGGCCCCCAGGAGTTTGTCGGAGATAGATTTCGCCGCACGTCGATTCAACAATCCAGTGGCTTGCGGCAGTCTGTAACCTGTTGATTCTTCCTCCGAAGCACCTTGTTTCGGACAGAGTTCTTGAGGGGCGACCCAATCCGTTGGTCCTTGTGTGCAGAAGCTCTCAGCGGCGTTGGGCAGTTCGAGATGCGGGCTGAAAAGGGACAAAACACCCCCGCAAGGGTCTTTTACATGGATTTAACATGGCAAGAGCAACCGTCTATCCCCCAGGAACGTATTAGCTTTATTAGGCAATTTCAGACGGCCGACAGTCTGATTCCGTTGGTTGTCGTGCGATTGTTATGGGTAGTACTCACACCGGGTTGGAAGTTGCCGCCACGTAACTTCACCGACTCGCAATTCTGAAAGGAAAGGTAGGGCTCAGCCCCGCTCGACCGCCTGTTTCAGTGGAGGTTGATAATGAGGAAGGGAACTTGTCGGCGATTTATGGACGTCCATGCAAAGAGGGTCATTACATCTCTTTGCAGGGGCTTCCTCGTATTCAGTCTTGTTGCGATAGGACGTAGCCAGGCGCCGAGTCCCACCTACAAGGCCATGGGAGCAGTGGTGAGTGTCGAGCAGACGGGCTTCACCATCCAGACCGATTCCGGAACGCGCCTCACCGTGCTGCTCCCTGATAATGCCACGCTTCTCCGTGTCGCTCCCAATGAGAAAACCCTGAAGAATGCCACGAAGATCAAGGCCGGGGACATCAGCGTAGGCGACCGCATTCTGGTCCGGGGACACATTTCGGACGACCAGAAGACCCTCCTCGCCACCGCCGCGATCGTCATGAGCAAGGTGGACATTACCCGGAAGCAGGAGGCAGAGCGCGCTGATTGGCAGAAGCGCGGGGTGGGGGGACTGGTGAGTTCCGTCGATCCTGCCACCAGCACAATCGCGATTTCGACGGCGGCCCTCGGCACCGTCAAAAAAGTGGCGATTCACATTACCAAGGATACGATCCTGCGCCGGTACGCAGCGGACTCGGTGAGGTTCGACGATGCAAAACCCGCGCCACTCGACCAGATCAAACCCGGAGATCAACTTCGCGCGCGTGGCACGCGCAGCGAGGACGGCAGCGAGTTTGCCGCGGAGGAGATCGTTTCGGGATCGTTTCGAAACATAGCCGGCACGGTCTCTTCGATTGACGTTAGCCAGAACACCATCAGCGTTATGGATTTGAAGACGAAGAAGCCCGTGCTCGTGAACGTTACGTCAGACTCCCAACTGCGCAAGCTGCCTCCGATAATGGCCCAAGGGATCGCCATGCGATTGAAAGGGGGGGAGACCAGCGCACCACCGAACGGCGCCGGCGCAGGTGGTGGTCCCCCACCCGCCGCACCGCCGGCAGGCGTCCCTCCCTCGGGCGGCGTTCCAGGAGGACCGCGACCCGGCAGAGCGCCTGATCTCCAGCAAATCCTGAACCGGATGCCGCCGGCGACGCTTGCCGATTTGCAGAAGGGTGACGCCGTGATGATTGTGGCGACGCAAGGCGCGGCTTCCGGTGGGGTCACAGCAATCACGCTACTGAGCGGTGTGGAAGCCATTCTGGCGTCCTCACCAAGCGCCAGCCAAGCGATGTTCATGTCGCCCTGGAATCTCGGCGGCGCCCCAAGCGGAGAAGAGGCGACGCAATAATTCTGCGCCCGGTTGTAAAGCGTGGGCGCTTTCGCAGGAGACTCAATGAAATTTCGGCTGTTTGGGAAGGACGCTTCTATCTCTCTGGTGCTCTTCTTGGCGCCAATTCTGGCAAGCCCCTTGTTCGCGCAAACCCCTTCCGGGACGCTGCGCTGCCAAGTGAATGACCCTTCGGGCGGGGCGGTGACGCAAGCGACCGTCCTGGTGACCTCAGCAACGGGACAGACCCAAGCCGTACAAGGGAACCGGGACGGCATTTACGAATTCAAAGCACTGGCACCCGGGAAGTACACGGTGAAGGCCATCGCAAAAGGTTTCGCGGTGTATGAGCAGCAGGGAATTGAAATCAGCGCAGATCAGGTTCAAAAGCTCAGCATCTCGCTTCAGATCGAGCAGGAAGTGCAAAAGATCACCGTCTCGGGCGAGGCGCCAACCGTCAGCGTCAATCCCGAGAACAACGCCAGTTCGCTCGTCATCTCGGGAAAGGAGCTCGAATCGCTCTCCGATGACCCCGATGAATTGCAGTCCGAGCTGGAGGCGCTGGCTGGACCCTCGGCAGGGCCGAACGGAGGCCAGATCTATATTGACGGGTTTACCGGCGGCCAGCTTCCGCCCAAGTCCTCGATTCTCGAGATCCGGGTCAACCAGAATCCCTTCTCGGCGGAATACGACAAGCTCGGCTACGGCCGCATCGAAATCACCACCAAACCCGGAATGAGCCAGTACCACGGCCAAGTCTTCGTGAATGGGAATTCCTCCGCCTTCAACACGCGGAACCCTTTCGCCACCGAAGAGCCGGGTTATCATTCGGAGTTCTACAATGGAAACATCGGCGGTCCCATCAGCAAGAAGGCATCTTTTTTCTTCAATGTATTTCGCCGGGACATTAACGACGTGAACGTCGTGAGCGCCTTCATTCTCAGTCCCGATTTGACTCCGGTTCCATTCAGCCAATCCGTACTCCATCCCCAAATGCGCATGAACCTCAGTCCCCGGCTCGACTATCAGCTCAGCTCGAAGAATGTCTTGACGGTGCGCTACCAGCTCTGGCAGAACAATGATACCAACGACGGAATCGGGCAGTTTTCTCTCCCCTCGCAGGCCTACGACGCCAACGGCACCGAACACACCATCCAGGTGAGCGATACGCAAGTGTTCAGCGAGAGGACGGTGAACCAAGCCCGCTTCCAATACCTTCACGACAGTAGCAACCAGACGCCGCAGTACTCGGCATTCACGGGCGGCGGCAATCCTGCTGGCTGCCTTCTGCAAGTGCCGCCATGCGAGGTCTCGGTGCTAGGCGCATTCACGAGCGGCGGCGATAGCATGGGAAAGGTCATCGACACCGAGGATCACTACGAGTTCCAGAACTACACTTCCATTTCTCTGGGCAAGAACTTCATAAGGTTCGGAGGGCGCCTGCGGGACGTGGACGAGTCGAACAGCTCGATCGCATACTCCAACGGCATGTTTACGTTTCCTTCGCTCGCCGCATATCAAGCCGCTCAGCCGAGCCAGCTCTTGATCGGCTTTGGGAACCCTCACGCGAGTGTTAATCTCCTTGACCTGGGACTTTACGGAGAGGATGACTGGCGGGCCCGTCCCAATATGACGCTGAGCCTGGGCCTCCGCTTCGAGACGCAGAACGATATTCACGACCACGCCGACATTGCTCCGCGGCTGGGTTTAGCCTGGGGCCTCGGTCACGGAAAGGCGCCCAAAACCGTCCTGCGGGCCGGCTTTGGCATCTTCTATGACCGCTTCATGCAGACCCAATTGCTCCAAGCGGAGCGGCTGAATGGCAGCAACCAGCAGCAGTTCGTGGTTACATCGCCGACCATCTTGAGCCTCTTCCCCAACGTTCCGACCCTAAGCATGCTGGCGGGCAGTTCTAAATACCAGATTGATCCGAACTTACGAGCGCCGTATACAATGCAGGCGGGCGTCGGCCTGGAGCGGCAATTATCCAAGAATGCCACTGTGTCCGCCACCTATCTCAACGCGCACGGGGTTCATCAGCTTTTCACCCGTGACATCAATGCTCCCCTTCCGGGAACGTATCCCCTGGGAGAGCCCTCGGTCGGCCAGCTACCGTACCCGAACTCTGGAAACATCTACCAGTACGAGTCCGCCGGTCTCTTTAATCAGAATCAGTTGATCGCGAACTTCAACCTGCGCATGGGAACAAAGCTTATGTTATTTGGCGTGTACACCCTCGGCTACGCTCGCAGCAACACGGGCGGCGTCTTGAGTTCTCCGATGAACCCGTACGATGTCGAGGAAGACTACGGGCGGGCGGCGTTCGATGTCCGCCACCGTGTCTTCGTGGGCGGCACCTGGACCCTGCCGCGCGGGTTTGGCATCAGCCCCTTCGTGGTCGCGAACACTGGCGCACCCTTTAATATCACTTTGGGTCAGGACGTGTATGGGACAGGTATCTACAATGCGCGGCCTGCTTTCGCCGCCCCCGGCGCATCGGGACCTAATGTCGTGGTGACTCGCTGGGGCACTTTCGACACCACGCCCAGTTCCGGCGAGACCATCATTCCACCAAACTACGGTACCGGCCCCGGCCAATTCACGGTGAACCTACGCCTCAGCAAGACGTTTGGCTTCGGAAAAAAGCCTGAGGGTCCTGGCTCCTCCCGCGGACCTGGTGGCGGACCCGGTGGCGGGCCAGGAGGACGCGGTGGGGGCTACGGTCCCGGCCTCGGCGGCCGCGGGCTGAGTGGGGGAGGAGGTGGTGGGGGTTTCTTCAGCCCGGGAAGCGCAGTAAACGCGCGCTACAGCCTCACTTTTAGCGTCAACGCGCGAAATTGCTTCAACACCGTGAACCTGGGGACGCCGATTGGCGATCTCACTTCACCGGGCTTTGGACATTCGAATTCGCTCGTGGGAGGGTTCTTCTCGTCATCTGCAGCCAACCGCCGCGTCGACTTTCAGGTGATGTTCAACTTCTAGCAGGTTTCTGAAAAACCCGAACTCGATGGCCGTTTGTTGACGGCGGCTTTAGAGTCTGGATGGCGCCCTCGAAATTCGCTATTTCGAAAAAGCGAAGATTCAACACGCTGTTGGAAAACGGCTAGGCAGCTCTCCGCTACTCGCTCGCTGCCGCCGTTTCGTTTCCAAGAACCTTGCAGTAACAACTCCCTGCGCGCTCTCCGTAATGGCACTCGTTCAAGTCCATCGAGCTGGCGGATACGTCCTTACAGTTGTCATTGCACAGTAAGGTTGACCGTAGTTATACGGTTGACAGTCGTAGTAGTCCCGTTAGTAATCGCAGTTGTCCCGGTAAACGCTCCATTGATAGTTATATGGTAGTTACCGGTCGGAGTTCCGTTGATCGTAGAGGGCTGGATTACATTGGTGTAGATCTGAGTGTCACAGCTCATCCAGAAGGCTGTGGCAAGAACCAGCGTGGCAAGAGCCACCTGGGCGTAAATGAGTCCTTTGCGCCTCCCCGTCCCACGGCCCCCCATTTTGCGCCGGAGCAGCAAGGCGCTAAGCCCCATCAGATTGCATGCCCCCCACAATACAAGCATCATCATTGGTCCTGGAGGTATGCGCGGGCGGGCGCGCGGGACCAACCCTGAAGTTGAGGTTGATTGCGCCGTTGTGCTCACCAATAACCGGGAGGTAAAAGCTCCACCAATGGGCGTCACTCCCGCGGGATTGAAGACACATGACACTCCCTGCGGCAAGGTGCTGCTGGGACAACTCAGATCCACGGGTTGGTTAAAGCCATTGATGGGCGACACGGTGACCGTATAGATTGTCGAATCCCCAGAGCTTACTTGGTTAACGGCTGGAGCGGCAGAAACGGTAAAGTCCTCAAAAAATATCGTTAAAGTCAGCGTGTTCGTCCCGATGTTGGTGGTGGTGTCAGTTCCACTGACGGTGAAGGTGTAGGGGTTCGTAGTTGAAGGCGATAGTCCCGAGAGGGTCAAGGTGCTGGTCGTAGGTATGGTGGGCTGACCCAAAGCGATCGTCGTTGGGTTGAAGGAGCACGTCCCGGACGTGCAGGAGAGTGCGATGGTGTCCGTGAAGGAGCTGGGGGCCGAAAGGGTAATGGTAAAGGGTGTAGTGGTCATCCCGATGAAGAGATTCTGCGAAAGCGTAGGAGAACTCAGGCTAAAGACAGGGTTCCCAACCCCCGTCAAAGGAACGCTCGATGCACCGCTGGCTACGTTGTCAGTTATGGTGAGAGTTCCAGTACGCGTGCCCGTGGCCGTGGGGGTGAAAGTTACCTTGAAAACGCAATTTGCGCCGACGGCGAGTGTAAAGGGGGTCGCGGGGCAGTTGTTGGTTTCTGCGAAGTCGCCAGTCGCTTCAATGTTGGTAATTGTCAGGGGGACATTACTGGTACCGTTATTGGTCATGGTCACAGCCAGCGCTGCGCTGGTTGTGTTTAGAATTTGAGCGGGGAACACCAGACTGGGGGGGGTAAACAGCACCGTCGTATACTCATTGATGCCGGTGCCGGTAAGAGTGACCAAATGCGGACTTCCCGGTGCATTGTCGTTGATGGCTAGCTGCTCGGTTTCAGCCACCAGCACCGTGGGAGTGAACGTGACGTTGATGGTGCACATTCCTCCGCCGGCCGGGACGCTTGCCCCGCAATTGTTAGTCTCAGAAAAATCGCCGCTCGTGGTAATGCTTGTCACCTGAAGCGGCACCGTGCCGGCGTTCATGAGAGTCACCGTGGCAGGAACATCGAGGGAGGTCAGATTACTGGGCGTGTTAAGGTTTACATTTCCAAAGGCCAGTGCTTGCGGCGTCAGGGCAACACCCGCAGCATCGGCCTGCCCAAGCTCTGAGACGAAGGCTTGCCCAAGCCCCGTTGTGTTCCCCGGCGCGCTTTGATAAGCGAGCGCGATAGCAGGAAAATCGGAAGAGGTCGTCGTCCCCACGACGTACGCGTTCGGCGGGGTGTTGGTGTCCAGAGCAATACCATTACCCCAGTTTGCGAGGCTTCCCCCCAGGTATGTGGAGTACACCAGCGCCGATCCTTGGGGATTCACTTCGGTTATGAAGGCGTCTGGACAGGGGCTCGCCCCGCAGGTGCCTCCGGTATAGCTTGCCTGCACGGCATTGGCTGTGGGAAAGTTATTCGATTCGGTGTATCCGGTGACGTAGGCATCCCCCGAACTGTCGATCGCTATTCCCGCCGGCGAATCCGTCCAGGCTCCGCCCACCAGAGTGGAATAAAGCAAGGCATTGCCTATATAGTTAAGCTTAGTGACGAACACATCGGAATATCCCGGGGACTGGGAAGTGTTGAGGGTCTGAAAGGCACCAGGAGTAGTGGGAAAGGTCTCGGTGGGATTGCACAGGGTTGTTGTGGTCGTGGCGGGAGCACACGGCGTCAGCGTGCTACCGGCGACGTAAATTTCGAGGTCGCTGTCTACCGCGATCGCCCAGCCTCTGTCGTCCCCGCTTCCGCCCAGGTAGGTCGAGAACGCAAAGGTGGACCCACCGGGACTCAACTTGGTGATAAAGGCATCGACGCCGCCCGCATTTTTGCCCTGGTAGGGATTATAAGTTGGAAAGTTTGTGGAATAAGTAAAACCGACCACATAGGCGCTGCCGCTGAGATCCACTGCGATCCCCTGGCCCGAGTCCGCGCTACTCCCCCCCAGATAAGTGGAATAGACCAGTTCCGTCGCTTGAGGATTGACTTCGGCCACAAAGGCATCCCCACTGCCAGCGTTACCGGACTGAATCGGATTGACGGTGGGAAAATCGGTGGATTGCGTGTAGCCTGTCACATAGGTATTGCCAAATTGGTCCAAAGCAATGCCCAGCCCGTAATCAACATCGCTTCCGCCGAGGTACGACGAATACAGCAAGTGAGAGCCACTGGGATCCAATTTGGCCACAAAAGCGTCTGTTTTGCCGCCAAATGTGGGCTGAAAGACGTTGCTGGAACTAATTGGGAAATCCGCGGAGGAAGTATTGCCCGTAATATAGGCATCCCCTGAATTGTCCACGGCAATCCCGTTGCCTACGTCAAAGTTATTCCCACCCAAATAGGTGGAGTAAAGTACTGCCTCGCCGTCATACCTCACCATGGTCACAAATGCGTCCGTGTCGCCCCCGTAAGACTTTTGGTAAGGACCTTTGGTCGGGAAATTGGTTGAGGCGGTGCTGCCGGTAACAAAGGCATCAAATAGGGTATCCAAGGCAACAGCATTTCCTGCGTCTCCTCCATTGCCACCGAGGTAGGTCGAGTAATTCAGAACCGGATCAATAATGAGCGGCTCACGCGGGTCATAATCGGGGACAACAAAGCCCACGCTGTTGTGCCCTTTGAGAACATAGGAGGCGGTAAGGAAATGCTTCTTTCCCGGGTCAGGCTTGTAACACTGGTAGGCGACCGGCCGGCGAAAAGTTATCTTGTCACCGGTCGAGGTGAAGACCAAATCACCCTGCTCATCAACTGTGGCGTCGCTGCCCTCGAAACTCAGCCTCAAGGACTCAGGCCTGACGCCGGGCGACAGGACGAAATCGTATTCCAGTTGCCTTTGATTCCCGTAGTAAACAAGATTTACGCCGGGGCGAACATTCTCAAACTGCACCTTCTCATAAGTCGGAATATGGGTGTGCCAACGGCTGGGGTCATTGCCAATAAAATAGTTACTGATCCCGGGGAGGCGGTGGAGACCGGTTGCGGGGGCAGAGAGATTCGCTCTCTCGATCCTCATTTTCAGCGCGCGATAGGGTGGTCTTGGCAGCTCTCCCGCCTTTTCGGGGAGCCGAGTGTCTTGGCCCGGCGGTTGCAACGCCAGCAGCGCTTCGCTCGGTTGCAGGAAAATAGCGTAGCCCTGGCCTCGCGCCAGAAACCGGACGGTGCGGTCCGCCTGCCCCTGGTTCATCTCAAAACTCATCGGCAACGCGCGGTATGATTTCAAAACGCGTGCTTTAGACATAGAGGAGTCTCGCGTAGGGGAAGGCATCCCGGCTGGCTTGTGGACTACAGGATTCAAAACACTGAGGAGAATGGAAAGCCATAAGAAAAAGATACTCAACATGTCCACCTTCCTAATTCTGGCGGCGGAGCAAAGGAGAATATTCCTGATCTCCGCGTCCCTGTTTTTCCTGAGAGGTCATTTGACCCGTGGGCTTCTTTCTCATAAGTCACGGCCCATTCCGCTCCGGCTTCGCTTTGATGTCGGCCGGGGCAAAAGGCCTGCCTTACATATTGTCAAACTCAGAAGTTAAATCTTATACCAAACTGGATCTCGCGCGCGTCATTCGGGTTATCGCGAGTCGAACTGATCTGGCCGAAGTTCGTCGTGTTCAGGAAATTCAGGTTCGACGGTGGCGCGAAGTACGGGTGGTTCATCGCATTGTAGACTTCAGCACGGATGTCCACCCGAACTTTCTCCGTAATCTGGAAGCTCCTTCGGAGGGCCGCGTCGAGCCTGCGAAGGTCCGGCCCGTAAACTTGGGTGGGAGCACCTCCCAGAGGCCAAAGGTTGCTCTGCCCTGTCGATGTGGTTACCGCGGGATTATAGAAAGCCGCAGGATTCCAGAACTGATTGACATTGTGCGGCCCGGCGTTGGGATTTGCCCCCTGTCCAAGCATAGCATCGCAACCGGCGCCGGAAGCGGTCGTAATGGTACAGGGAATGGTCACCGGCTGACCACTCTCAACTGTCAGGACCCAGTTAATAGTCCAGCCGCCGAGGACTTTCCCCCTGAAGTCGCCTTTCGTTGCGAGGAATTGTCTTCCCGGCCCAAGAGGTAGCTCATACCCACCACTGAAGTGTAAGGCGTTCCGAACATTGAAATCCGCCTGTTGATAATCACCCGCGAGACCGAAAGACTGGATATAAGGTGCGCGGTAAGTTTGCGGGCTTGCGACGTTGAAAAAGTCCAGAGCATCCGTCCAGTTCTCCGCATACGTATAATTGGCGAGGAAACTTAGTCCGTGCCCAAGGTTTCGCACATATTGCAATTGACCGGAAGTGTATTTGTTGTTCCCTGTCGTCGCCAGGTAGCTTGAACCGTAGGCAAAGGTCAGGAAAGGCTGATAGGCTTGGCGCTGTTGGAAGGGGGGGAGCATTTCGCCGACTTCATTAAATCCTGGATTGATGAGAAGATGAGTGCCCTTCGACCCGACCAAAGAGACCTCGATAAGGTCATTGGTCGTCCGTTGATATTGTACAGTGAGGTCAACGCTCTGCGTGTACGGATTCCTAAAATTGGGTTGGATACCTCGTAATTCCAGTTCGCTCGCCGTAGCCGTAAAAGCTGTGAGCGATATTGGCGCAAGGCCCTGTTCCAGAGTCGCGGGTTTGCCCGTGCTGGGAAAGGTGATGGGCGTACCATCATCGGGACTGGTGTACCTGTAATTGAGTTCGAAGGGATAGCTACCGCCAAGGTTCGCCTGAACTCCCTCGTTCTCCAGCCCACCGTAGAACATCCCATACCCAAGGCGAACCACAGCCTTAGGCGAGAGTTGATAAGCAAACGCGATGCGGGGAGCGACATTAAACCTCTGCGTCTCAACGATGCTTCCTCGGGGTGCATAGGAGAGAGTAATTCCGTCGTTCGTGAGCGTATTGGTAAAGCTGGTGGAGAGTGTATTGATATAAGATACGGCGCAGGTCGTTGGGTACAAAGGGCCGCAAGGGAGGGTATCGAATCCGCGACCGGAAGGAATCACATACGAAGCACTCCCTGAGGCCCCTGGGACAAAGTTAGCCTCGGCGCTATACCTTTCCTTCCAAGGCTGGAAGTACTCCCACCTTGCGCCCAGGGTGATGGTCAAGTTTGGGCGCTTCTTCCACTCGTCTTGCAAGTAGGCTGCGACGTAATTGCGCCGGTTGTCGATGTTGACGATGTTGGAGGCAAAAACCTGGTTTGGCCCGCCCGCGTAACTCCGCCCGATGGAAGGAATCGACGACGCCTCAGGGATCGTAACAAACTGGGCGGCGCCCGTGCTGGCATCGAGCACGTTCGGGATGGAGGTGTAGTTCCCTGAGAAATCGAACTCCCCGCGGGAATAAGGAGGCTGAATGGTCACAGACCTGATCTCCAGGCCCTCAACCCCGCCCTTTATGGTGTGACGAGGCCCCCTGATCTTGGAGAAGCTGTCGCTCACCTGAATGGTCGTGTTGTTGTCATTCGCGTACAGGTAAGGACTGCTTCCCAGTTGAGAGTAAATCCCAACGTTGATGGTAGGCAGCCCGCCGTTGCCTGTTACTTGTGGAACACCCGTAATCCCATACGTCGCAGGAATATCGGTGGTGAGGTCATTGACGTAGGCTTGCACCCTTTCCGCATGCATCCAATCGGCCGCCAACCGGAAGTCATTGATCAGCGTCGTGGAGATGACGTGGGTTTCGCTAAAGACGC
This sequence comes from Terriglobia bacterium, assembly GCA_050011515.1. GTDB lineage: Bacteria > Acidobacteriota > Terriglobia > UBA7540 > UBA7540 > CAVROP01. The sequence goes on from JBEKIZ010000001.1 coordinate 254,452, forward strand.
CATTCAGTGCCGTAGCGGTCTGCGTGTATCCTCCGCCATCCGCCACGCCCGGGAAAGGACCCGACTGCAAATGGGGATTGTTTAAGTAGCTAAGACGAGCGAAGACCTGGTTGCGATCACTCATGTGGTGATCGATCCGAGCATCAAACTGGTTGGCGTCGCCGCGGCTGTACGAGTTCGTCGTGTAATTGTTGTAGATACCCGTGATGGTGGGGACTGGATAAAGTTTAAGCAGCCCCGCCGCCACCGGGTCAACTCGTTTGACAGGGATCAGGTTGCCCGGAAAAGGATCGCGGACGTAGCCGGTGGCGCTTGCGCTGTAACCTGTAATCGGATCAGGCTGGCCGGTGGTCAACTCCCGTGTGGTTGCCGGGTCAAGAATCGTGCCACAGTTCCAGATGCGCCCTAATATGTCGGGTCCGGAGGTGCATTTCGGCTGCCCGCTGATCAAGTCTGAGAAATCCGTATATCCGCTGGTTGACTCAGCGACTGTGGGAACTGTCGCAACGGTAGGAACCCCCTGACGAAACTTCGTTCCCTGGTAGTCCGCAAAGAAGAATGTCTTGTTCTTGCCATTGTAGAAATTCGGGATGTTCAGGGGACCACCGAGAGTTGCGCCAAATTGGTTCTTGCGCAATTCCGCCCTTTTGAGAGCCATGGCGTTGTCGAAGAAATCGGCGGCATTAATGGCGTCATTACTGAAGTAGTCCCAGGCGCTTCCATGAAACTCGTTCGTGCCTGATTTTGTCGTCGCGTTTACAGCCACTCCGCTCCCTCCTCCGATGGCCGCGCTGTACGTGGGGCTCTGAACCCTGAATTCTTCAATCGCGTCCATGGCAGGAAGGACCTCGTACGCTGTGCCTGGAACGAAGTCCGGGAAGCGGTCGTTGTTGTCGGCTCCGTCGAGGAGATAATTGTTTTGGTAAGGCTGGACCCCGTTGGCCGCGAAACTCCCCGTCGTCGCCAAGCCGGTGGACGTTTTTACACTGGGGGCGGTGCCGGAAACCACCTGCGACAAAAAGGTGAAGTTGCGGCTGAATACCGGGAGAGTCTGGAGCGCCTCAGCAGTCAGTACCTTGTCCGATGGCACGTAAGTGTGAGACGCCGTCGATCCTGAGGAAACGCTGGCTCCCGAGGCAGCTTGGGAGGCAACGAGATTGAAGTTGACGACAGCCTGCTGCTGAATCTCTACGGCAACGCCGGTCTGAAAAGCGGGAACAAATCCTTGAAGCTCCACCGATACGGAATAAGTGCCGATCTTGACCGGCGTGAAAATGTACGTGCCGTCCCCCCGTGTGTAAGTGGATTTCGTAATGGAAGTCCCTTCATTCTTGAGAAAGACTTTGGCGCCGTGTGCTCCGTCCCCTGCCGGGTTTCTAACTGTCCCAACAACGGTTCCTGAATCAACTTGGGCGGACGCGCATTCGCATCCGAAAACAATGCAAACCAGGAGGGTACTCGTTTGCATCAACCTGATGAACCCTGAGATCGCTCGTGTCAATGATTCCTCCAGTATCCTCTCACGGTACGGTATGCCCCATTACCAAGGGCATTTTGGGGCTAAGATAAGCTAGTTATGTTATCGTTTTCTCTTCCGTTGGCCTTTGGCATCGTAGCTCTCTCTGCGTCTGCCCGTTGCTGTCACTCTGTGGTCTGTCGTGCGCAGGAAGCATAGTGGACGGAGCATAGCCACCCCGGCCGCGTCCGGACACGGGCGAAACACCCGTGCTCCAAGCCAATCCCTCAGTCTACCGGAGACAAAGCAGAAACGCCAGGGGGTACGACGCTCAACCTTCCCAGCGCGTCGGAAGGGCGGGGCCTTAACCCCGCTGCAAGCGGCGCCACTAAGAAAATCGGCGAATTGTCCTTTTATTCACTCCTCCGGCGGCGTTCCCGCTGTGCTGGGGACAGGCTCCACCCCGCCCTTCCGACGCGCTGCCGCACGTTTCCCAACAGCCTCTGAATTCTTTGCCCTCCTGCTGCCCAGCGAAAATACCTGCCACTCCTCACTGCCCGATTGTCTTCCACCCATGATCAACGCCGGATGGACCGCAAACTGTGCGGCCAAGTCGATGGTCGCCCGCTCACGTAGTAGGACTGCCAGGACTAGCTCCGCCTTGAATCCTCCCTTGGCGCTTCCCCCCTCCGGAACAACCCCATGACTTTAGCCTAACCCGTGGTCCAGTTATAGGCGTATATTGCGTAACTGCACGCAACTTACTGGTTTCAAGAGTAATGTAATCCTGTTGGAATGCTATAAGACGACAGTGGTTTTCCTGCTCTGGTTAATTAGATGTAAATATTTCCTTACGCCCATTTCATATATTCCGGCTCACTTTTACGCCTTCCGACGCTAACTCATCTCCTCGGTTCGAAAACACAAATTATGATGCGCCAATTTATTTCGGACTGGTCCTCGACTAGGCGTAGCTTGACCTCTTTCGCACCCTTGCGGCAGGAAGACGCAGCATCTCCTGATTGCCTGGTTTCGGGTTTTGCAGGCGCATTGTGGTTACCAGATAAGGACTCCATTACGCCGAACTACTCATCCGGGGAGGCTGTCCCCCACACGCACAAGGAAGGTTTCCCAAGACCACGCCCCCGCCCCATTCGCGGCGGCAAAAGGCGGCAACGCCTTGGAAGACCAGCGCGTGTAAGGGACTCATCCAAGAAACTTGTAGCCAAGCCCCATTATAGTCTGAATGAATTGCGGATTCCTAGGATCAGTCTCCAGCTTTTGTCGCAGAGTGAAGACGTGGACATCCACGGTTCGCGTAGAAGGTACTCCAACGTACCCCCACACTTCCTTCAGAAGCTCCTTTCGAGGCAACGTTGCTCCCCGATGCTCGATGAAGTATTTGATCAATTGAAACTCCCGCGCCGAGAGAGCCACCGGTGATCCGTGCCGAAAAACCTCGGTGCGGCGGAAATCCACTCGGATGGGGCCGAATTGGTAGATTGCACCCGGCCTCCCGGTTGCACTCAGGGCGCGGCGCAAATGGGCTTCGATTCGGGCAAGCAGTTCCAGCATGTCGAAGGGTTTCGTAACGTAATCGTCTGCCCCGATCTTCAGACCCAGAACTTTATCGATCG
>JBEKIZ010000002.1:0-174758 GCA_050011515.1 Terriglobia bacterium
TCCCGGTCACTTCAAGCACGATAGGAGGGCCAGCGTCGCTTCGCTCCGAAGACGCCCGGGATGACATCGGAATCACTGCCCGGGATCAAACCGGAATCAGTGCCCACCTTCATCGGAATCAGCAAACAACCCTCCACAACGATCATATACTCATCGTAGTCATGAACATGTTCGGCTGATTTAGCGGTCTCGCGGCAGGTCCAGAAAGCCATCTGGCTCCCGTCCGCGCCGTCGTACACGTAACCTTCAACTCCCGCCGTATGTTGGGAGGAAGAAGCGATCCGATTGATTGGGTTCTTCATGAACGCGGGAAAATCATGCATTGAGTCTCTCCATAAGGCGCCCAACTCTTGAGTAGTAGACCATCGTCGTTCTGATGTGGTTGTGCCCCAGCAGTTCTTGCACCGCCCGGATGTCGCAACCGCTCTCCGGCAGGTGAGTCGCGAATACTCGCGAAGCACAAAGTTAGCACATTACTGGAAGATCATAACACAATGGTGGGCTAGCGGTGAGAGACCAAGCGGCCCGCTTCGGGGGGTGGCGCAGACATTACCTTCTATGTCTGCGCCCCGACGAGAGGCTGCCTATGCGCCCACGAGCATGGACCGCATCCCAGCAACGTTAGGAGTCAATCGGCCTGGTTAAAGTTTGGGCTTGCCAACGACAGAGTGATACTTTAGTATCACTTTTATGAAAACCCAACTGGTTACAACATTGAAGCGGAACGCCACCGAAATTCTCACGCAACTGGTGAAAGATCGGTCTCCGGTCCTCATCACCCAACACGGAATGCCAACTGCCTATCTGGTCGATGTCGTCACCTTCGAAGCCCTTCAGAATCGGATGCGGCTTTTGGAAGGTATAGCGCGCGGCGAAAGAGCAGTCCAGGAGGGGCGGATCTCCACCCACCTCCAGGCGAAACAACGATTAAAGCGATGGCTAAAGTAATCTGGGCCGATCCGGCGATTCAGGATTTGGATGCGATCGCAGATTATATCGCCTTGGACAAACCTGCGGCTGCTCGTCAACTAGTCCACCAGGTATTGAAGGCCGTTGAAATGCTTCAGAAATTTCCCCAAATGGGTTCCCTTCCAACTGAACTGCATGGTTTACCTTATCGCCAGTTAGTTGTGTCTCCTTGCCGTATTTTCTATCGTGTAGAGAAAAAGGTCGTCTACGTCGTTCATGCTTTGCGAGGAGAGCAACTGGTTCGAAGAGAATTATTCCCCGCTCAACCTCGGGTATCAGAATCTCCTGGCAAGTAGGGTCCTGTTGACCGCATAAAGCGCGGCAGCTGACGGCAGTGGTGTCATTTGGAGCGCACTTCACAGGCCAGCACGAAAAATTAACTTCCCCCAAATGACATCACTGCCCAACTGACCGACGTCTGGAAGGCTTCCCCAAAACTGTGTAAGAAGAAACCGGGCATTAGCCGGGGTGATTTGGTATACAATCCGCTGGGTTCGACACCGCCCCAAGGAGGCTTCATGCCCACACATTTGCGCCCAGTAATTTACCGCACACTCATTTGTCTTACTTGTTTCGTATTTGCTCTGCCGAGCGTGGCTGCCTCCCAAACCGAGGCACGCTTCTCCATCTCTTTCACGAAAGCTCACGGCGACCAGCCCATCGACGGCCGCCTGCTTCTAATTCTCTCCAACGACGCTTCCGCGGAACCCCGCATGCAAATCGGGGAATCTCCCCGTACCCAGATGGTGTTCGGGATGGATGTCGAAGCGATGCGCCCCGGCCAAGCGGTCATCGTTGACCAATCCGCCTTCGGCTATCCAGTTCGCAATTTGCGGGACGTTCCGGCCGGGGAATACTACGTTCAGGCCGTCCTGCACCGCTACGAGACCTTCCATCGCGCCGATGGCCACACGGTCAAGCTTCCTATGGACCGGGGCGAAGGTCAGCACTGGAACCTCGCACCCGGCAATCTCTATTCCGCTCCACGCAAGGTTTTGCTGGCGGCCTCTACGGGGATCATCTCGATCGATCTCGAGCAGGAAATCTCACCCATCCCGCCCCCCAAGGACACCAAGTACATCCGACACCTCAAGATTCAAAGCCAGCTCCTTACCAAGTTCTGGGGACGCCCGATGTACCTCAGCGCCAATGTGCTCGTGCCGGAAGGCTTTGATACCCACCCCCATGTTTCTTATCCTTTGATCATCTCCGAGGACCACTTCAACGCGGATTTTGAGGGCTTTCGAACCGAGCCACCCGATCCCAACCTAAAACCCGATTACAGCGAGCGATTCCACATTTCCGGTTACAACCGCATCCAGCAGGAAGAAGCCTACAAGCTCTATCAGCAATGGATTTCGCCTGGCTTCCCACGCATCCTGATTGCGGAAATCAACCATGCCAATCCTTACTATGACGACTCCTACGCGGTGAATTCCGAGAACCTCGGCCCCTATGGCGACGCGATCGAGACGGAACTGATCCCGGCGATTGAGAAACAGTTCCGGGGCATCGGCCAGGGCTGGGCGCGGTTCGTCTATGGCGGTTCCACCGGCGGCTGGGAAGCCATGGCCGTCCAGATGTTTTATCCGGACCACTATAACGGCGCATTCATCGCCTGTCCCGATCCGGTGGACTTTCGCGCCTACACCACCATCAACCTGTACAACGACAAGAATGCTTTCTATGTTCAGGGAGCGCACACGCAGATCGCGCAGCCCGCGATGCGGGATTACCTCGGTCGCACCTTTGCCACCGTGGAGAGCATGAACCAGTACGAGCTTGCCCTGGGCTCGCACGCTCGCTCGGGAGAGCAATTTGATATATGGCAGGCCGTCTTCGGACCGGTGGGCCAAGACGGTTATCCCAAACCGATCTTCAACAAGCAAACCGGCGACATCGATCCCGCGGTGGCCGCGTACTGGAAGGAGCACTACGATCTCAGCGCCATTCTGCAACGCGACTGGGCCACCTTGGGCTCCAAACTCCAGGGCAAACTCCACGTTTATGTGGGCAGTGCGGACACTTACTTTCTCAATGACGCCGTGTACTATTTAGAAGATTTTCTCAAGTCGGCTACGAATCCGCCCTACGAGGGTGAAGTCAAGTACGGTGATCGTGCGGAACATTGCTGGAACGGCGACCCGAGTTTGCCAAACTGTCTCTCCCGCCTTCACTACCACACCATGTATCTTCCCAAGATCCTCGAGCGCATGCAAAAAGCCGCACCTCCGGGCGCCGACCTAACCTCTTGGCGGTACTGATCGCAATTTGCGTGCATCTGCCCACGAGGCAAAAAGTCTGAATCGCCAGGAATTCCATTTCAGGAGTTGCCTAAGCCTTCTTATTGCCCTACGTTCCAACTCAGGCCGAAGGGATGAAGTGGTGCAGCAAAAGGAAGCACACCGAAGAAAGGAGGGCAGAGATGGGAATGGTCAGCACCCACGCCCAGACAATTTTCCTTGCCACCCCCCAGTGCACGGCTGTGAGTCGCTGGACGCTGCCCACGCCCATGATGGCTCCGGCAATGGTATGAGTGGTTGAAACTGGAATGCCGCGTGATGCAGATCCCAAGAGACAGATGGCGGCTGCGGTCTCGGCACAGAATCCCCCCACCGGCTTTAGCCGCGTAATCCTCATTCCCATCGTCCTGACGATTCGCCAACCCCCCGACAAAGTCCCCAGCCCAATGGCAGCATGGGCCATCAGCACAACCCAGAAAGGGATATAGAAGTGGTCAATAATTCCCGCCGTGAAGAGTACTCCGGCAATGATCCCCATGGTTTTCTGAGCGTCATTCGTACCGTGACCGAAGCTGTAAGCGGCAGCGGAAAGGAGCTGCAACTTGCGGAAGTAGCGGTCGACACGCAGGGGTGAAAAGTTCCGGAACAACCAGTACACAGCAATCATCAGGCCTCCGCCCAGAATCATTCCCAGGATCGGTGAAATGCCGATGAAGAGGAGAGTTCTCGTCCAGCCTGCCGGGATGATCACTTTCCATCCAGCCTTGGCCACTGCTGCGCCGGCGTAACCACCGATCAGCGCGTGGGAGGAGCTGATGGGCAGGCCGTAGTACCAGGTGAGTATGTCCCACACAATCGCCCCGAGGAGGCCGGCGAGAATGACGTATAGGTTGACGAATTCGAGACGGATCATGCCGTGTCCCATGGTCCTGGCCACCGCGGTGCCAAACGTAAAGGCCGCGACGAAGTTGAAGAATGCCGCCCAAATGACCGCAACGCGCGGCGACAGCACTCTGGTTGACACCACGGTGGCTATGGAGTTGGCAGCATCGTGGAAGCCGTTCAAGAAATCGAAGGTCAGCGCAACCAAGGTGAGAAAGACAGCAAACCAGAACATATCTCTTCGCGGGAAGGAGCTTTCGCGGTCCCCCTTAGGGGGCTCACGCACGTCGAACCATACGGATTCAGATTGATGCTGGGTCGGTCTTTAAGACCCTGCTGGCAAGACTTCCTGAGTTCTCATGAGCCTTTCAGAACGACCGCTGCCAGGACGTCCGATACGTCTTCGCACTTGTCGGTGGCAGCTTCAAGCACTTCGTAAATCTCTTTCCATTTTATGATCTCGATGGCTTCCATCGAGTCCTCGAACAACTTGGCGATGCATTCGCCTTTAATGCGGTCGCTCTCTTCTTCGATCTGATTGAGCTGCTCGCAGTATTTCAGGATGTTTTGGGGCTTGCTGAGTTCTGAAACGGCTTTCACCAGTATCTCTGACCCTCGCAGGATGACGTTGGCCAGTTGAAAAGCCCCGGGTGTGACGAATTTCACTTTGTAGGTGATGAGCCGACTCGCTGCCGCGTCCACAAGATCCATGACGTCGTCAAGCGCCGAACTTAGAGCATGGATGTCCTCCCGGTCAAACGGAGTAATGAAAGTCTGGTTCAGTTTGGTCATTACGGAACGCGTTAATTGGTCGCCTTTGTGCTCCGCAGCCTTGATTTCCGCAACCCGTTTTTCGACCTCGCGAAAATCCCCGAAAAGGACAACCAACTGTTGAGCCGCCTGGTGGATATTCTTGGCCTGCTCGTTGAAAAGGTCGTAGAACTTACCATCACGTGGGATAAGTTGCACGCTACACCCTCTTGTTCAGCAGCTTGAGCTTGGCCAAAGATTCTCATCGAATTGGGCGGAAAACGCAAGGGACATAACGTCCCCCTTTGCCTCTCCAGCTAGGGAGCACGGATCTCCGTTTTTGTGGTCCCCGATTCGTTCTTAGCCGGGCAGCGAGAGTAACCCCTTACCCGTCCCGCGTCCCGATGAAGTGCATCGGGATCGCGGGCCCCTCTCCCCAAGGCTGATCTTTGCCCATATCTTTTGAGAACGTGCTGAAGAACTTGCGCGCCCAGATGACCATCATCCTGGCCACCAATCTGGTTCAGCAGGCGCGGCGACTCGCTGACCGGACGGGCTTCCTACTTAACGGTGAACTGGTGGAACTGGATCGCACGGAGGTGATCTTTTCCGACCGCCCGGCCAACCGCAAAACCTACGATTACGTCAACGGAATGTTCGGATGAGCACCCCTGGGCCCGCAGTTCATTACAGTATCGAAACCAACGGCCTTAGTCTTTGGTATGGCAGCTTTCAGGCGTTGGAGAGTGTCTGCGTCAGCGTTCGTCATGGCCAGATCACAGGACTGATCGGGCCCTCGGGGTGTGGCAAGACGACGCTGCTCCGTTGCTTCAACCGCATCAACGAGCGCTACGGTTACGTCACCACCAGCGGCGTGATCAAGGTCCTCGGGCAGAACATTTACGCCCCAGACGTCTCGCTCATCGAGTTGCGCAAAGCGGTTGGCATGGTCTTCCAACGCCCCAACCCTCTGCCCATTTCCGTCTACGAAAACGTCGTCTTCGGCCTGCGCATCCACAGTAGCTACGCCTCTTTGAAGAAGTCGGAGTTGAACAACGCAGTGGAATCGGCCCTGCAAGGGAGGCACGCACGCCTGCCCCAGGAACCATACCCGCCCCGCCATGGCCGGAGAGGAGGCGGCTCTACATTCAGATTGGGACACTACGGGCGATTGGCTGGCGTGGGCTAAGCAGCAGGCAAAGCCCTCTGCCGCGAGCGTGCAATGAATTTCGTTTTCTCCTATACTTATAGGGCGGGCCCATAGCTCAGTTGGTTAGAGCAGCGGACTCATAATCCGTTGGTCGCAGGTTCGAGTCCTGCTGGGCCCACCATCTCTCCTCAAACAGACTAATGTTAGAAGCCCTGATGTTCAGTCCGAGCAATTATCTCGTTCTGCAAAGCCGTAGTTAAGTCGCAGAAATAGTCGCTGTAGCCGGCAACTCGGACGATCAGGTCGCGATGCTTCTCCGGGTTTTCCTGAGCGGCCCGAAGGGTATCCGCGGTAACCACATTGAACTGGATATGGTGGCCGTCCAGCCTGAAGTAAGAACGCACCAAGTGTGCCAGCCTGTCGATTCCCTCTTCGCCTTCGAGTAGTTGTGGCGTGAACTTCTGGTTCAACAGGGTGCCGCCGGTGCGGGCGTGATCCATCCTCGCCGCGGATTTGAGCACAGCAGTGGGGCCGCGCCGGTCCGCGCCCTGCACCGGAGAGATGCCGTCCGACAGCGGCTCATACGCCTTCCGCCCATCGGGTGTGGCGCCGGTTACAGACCCAAAATAGACGTGGCAGGTGGTTGAAAGGTAATTCACCCGGTAGTTGCCGCCCTTGGTGTTCTTCCGGCCGTTTACCTCAGCGTAAAAGGCATTGAACAAGTCCGTTAGAAGGGCGTCCGCATACTCGTCATCGTTGCCGTACTTGGGGGTCTTGTTCAAAAGCACTTGCATGGTTCTTTCATGCCCCTTGAAATTGGCTTCCAACGCCTCGAGCAGTTTCGCCATCGTTACGTCCTTACGATCAAAGACGTGATGGCGAATTGCAGCCAAGCTATCCGTGCAACTGCCTGGACCCACGGCCATGATGTAAGTGGTGTTGTAGCGAGGACCACCATCGTTGTAATCCTTGCCTTTTGCAATGCAGTCTTCGATGAGCAGAGAGAGGAAAGGAGCGGGCATATACTTGGCGTAAATCCGCTCGATGATGTTGTTTCCCCTCACCTTGATTTCAATGAAGCGGTGCAACTGCTTCCGGTACGCGGCAAACAACTCATCGAAGGAACCAAAGTTCGTCGGATTGCCAGTCTCCAGCCCGATGCGCTTGCCGGTACGGGGATCGAGTCCGTTGTTGAGCGTGATTTCAAGCACCTTGGTCAGGTTGAAGTAACCGGTAAGGATATAGGCTTCCTTGCCAAATGCCCCCGTCTCCACGCAGCCGGAGGTCCCTCCGCTGCGGGCGTCTTCAATCGATTTCCCTTGCCGCAGCAGTTCCTCCACGACCAGGTCGGCGTTGAAGATCGAGGGTTGTCCCCAACCTTTACGGATAATCTCGATGCCGCGCTTAAGGAAGCGCTCCGGGCTCTTCTTGCTCAACTGCAAGTTCGAAGACGGTTGAAGCAGCCGCATTTCGTCGACCACCTCGAGGATCAGGTAAGTGAGCTCGTTGACGCCATCCGAGCCATCCGCTTTCAGGCCTCCGTTGTTGATGTTGGCAAAGTCGGTGTAAGTGCCGCTCTCCGCAGCCGTCACGCCGACCTTGGGCGGCGCGGGCTGATTGTTGAATTTCACCCAAAAGCATTCGAGCAGTTCTTTGGCCCTGTCACGAGTGAGCGTTCCGTCGGCGAGACCCTGCTCGTAAAAGGGGTAAAGATGCTGGTCCAACCTCCCTGGGCAGAAGGAGTCCCAGGTATTCAGTTCGCTGATTACGCCCAGGTGCGTGAACCAGTAGGCCTGCAAGGCCTCCCAGAAATCTCGCGGTGCGTGTGCAGGAACACGCCGGCAGACGTCTGCAATTTTTCTGAGCTCGGCTTGACGTTGAGGATTCGATTCATTCGCTGCCATCTCCTCGGCTTTTTCGGCATGTCGTTCCGCGAAGTGGATGATGGCGCCGGCGGCTGTCCACATCGCCCTTAGCTCCTCTTGCTTAAGGAAAGCCTCGGGATCGTTCAGGAAGTCCAGGCGGCTGAGACTCGTTTCGACTTCGGATTTCAGGTCGAGCAGACCCTTACCGTAGATGACATCTCCCAACGCCGTGTGGCCTGGGGCACGCTGCTCCATGAACTCCGTAAAGATGCCGGCCTCGTAGGCATCTTTCCATTCCTGAGACATCTCCCGAAAAATGAGGTCGCGTATCGAGCGGCCTTGCCAGTAAGGGATGATCTGTTCGCGTTGAATGGTCTTCGCTTCTGCATCGACATGGTAGGAGATCTTCGGGCGCGAATCGAGGATCTCGAGGTCTTCCATGCTGTGGCAGCAGAGTTCGGGATAGGTAGGCGCAGCCTTGGGCGCGGGGCCGCGCTCGCCCACAATCAGCTCGTCGCTGCCAATATAAATGTTCTTATTCTCCATCAAATGCCGCAGCGCCTGGGCCCGTAGGATTGGCACTGAAGCGGTACGGCAATCTCGATAGTACTCTGTGATGAGTGCTGCCCTCTCTAAGGACAGTGCGGGCTCGGCCTCGAGGCTTCTCTGCCGCAATCTTGCTACTCGTTCGTTCATCGTCAGCCACCTATTTTCACATTGAAGCCCGCTCCCTCAAACTCTCGTGCTATTTTTGCCACCAGGCTTGGAGGAGGGGCTTTGACATCTTCCAGACGAAAACCCAGACCCAGTCGCTTGTATTTCTCGGTTCCAGTTTGATGGTACGGCAATAGATGGATCCGCCGGAGGTGAAGCCGCAAGAGCAGCGCGACCATCTGCCGGATGTTCTCGCTATCATCATTTATTTCGGGAATGACAGGGAAACGAACAACCACCGGCTTCTTTCGTTGAGCAAGCGCCTCCAGGTTCGCCAGAATGGAGTCATTGGGCACACCGGTGTACCTTTTGTGTTTCAACGGATCGAGAATCTTCAAGTCGAATAAGAACAGGTCCACCTTCTCACTGAGGTCGAGCACCAACTCCTTCTTTGCCAAGCCACACGTTTCAACAACCGTGTTGATACGTTTTTCGCGGCACGCATCGAGGAGTGACTCGAGGAAGCGCGGCTGCGCCAGGGGCTCGCCGCCGGAGAATGTAACGCCGCCGCCTGATTCATCCCAGAAGATCAGGTCTCTTTCTATGTCACGGATCGCTTCCGAAACCGTCATCCAGCGCCCGGCCACTTTTCGGGCTGCGCTCGGACACGTATCGGCACAGGTTCCGCAAACATGACATGCTGCTGTGGTGTGGATTACACCATTCCGGCGCAATATCGCCCCATGGGGACAAACCTGGATGCAGTCTCCGCAACCCAGGCAGCGGTTCTCGAAGAACATCAGGTTTGGCTTGGGGCTCTGGCCCTCAGGATTGTGGCACCACCAGCAGGACAGGGGACACCCTTTGAAAAAGACCGTGGTTCGAATGCCAGGGCCGTCGTGCAGGGCATAGCGCATGATGTCAAAGAGGAGGCCAGAAGGTTCCGCCGAAGAGGCGTGGGCGGCGTCGCGACAAACTCCGGGTTGGTCGTGTACTCCGATCATCTTTCTATCTCTGCCGAAGCCTCTCTAACTGGATGCTGAAAGGCTTTTGTGAACGCTGTCATTCCGAGCGGAGCGAGGAATCCCGTTCGGTCAGTACCATCACACCATTTTGTCCATGGCCAATGATGATTGAGGCCGTAGTAATCCCTTGGCTTGGACACGCGAGCATTATACCGGGTCGTCGCATGCATGCCGACAAAAACCGTCAGGAGGTATGCGCCCACCCGCCGGTAGCCAATCAACAATTCAGCCTTCACACTTCATACTTCAACCTTGCTCGAGCCCCCGTCGCCTGCCACGTGAAATCTGCCACCTAAAACCCGCTTTTTCGTTATGATTCGCTCATTTTTGCGCACAGAATTGAGTTCGTTTTGGGTTCGTTTTTCGCTCTAAAAACCGATAAGTGCTGTGTTTTCAACAAATCTTTAGGTTCGTTCCCTCTATTTAGTATCTTTTTTGCATTTTCGTGCCGTTTTCCACTCCCTGCGGGCCGCTTTCGAATCTCCTTTCCGCGCTCTCTGCCGGCGCTCTCCATGGGTCAACCAAGATAGGCTACCATTTTTCCAGCCTGCTGTCAAGAGCAAAAGCGGCAAAAACGAAGAGCTTCGCTCTGCGCCAGCCGGCGTCGTCACAGCAGGGACTGAGGGGCTGGCAAACGCCCAGCCGGGACCATTCGGAATAGCTCCCTCTGGGCGAGCTGTTGACGACACTTCCCTGCTGTCCCGGGGTCGGCAGAATCTCAGAAAGGCGTGTGTTCCAGGGGAACAATGAATTGAATGCCTTCCACATGTTTCCCCTGGAGACGTGAATCGTTGGTGATGAAGAGGTCAACTCGGGCTGCCGCAGCACATGCCAGTTGGATGGCGTCCGGGGCGCGAAACGATCGCTCACAACGGAGTCGAGCGTACATTCTTGCCGCTTTGGCGTCAAAGGGAAGCATCAGCGCCGTCGCCGTGATGGCTTCCTCGTACTTTCGGCAAAGATCCTCGTCCCCACGCTCGACCGGTTTAACGAGAACCTCGCCGAGCGTCAGCGTGGAGGTCAGAAATTGATCGCCGCGCGCCAACATTTTGCGTCGAAGGTCCGCTACCCGGCCAGAAAAGTCCCCATAACCCTCAAATAGATAGATAAATAGATTGGTATCCCAGAAGATTCGGCTCATTCCCAACCCTCGCGGAGTCGCTGCACATAATCATCTGCGTGTTCGTCGGCCCATAAATACTTGCCCGAGCCGGCCAGCGAGAGCAGGGGGTCTGTTTCGGGGGCACAGTTGATTGCGGCAGAGCACCAGTCACGATACCAGGCCAAGAGTCCACGGTAAGCGGCAGGTATGTCTTCCGTGTTGGGAGTGATCTTGGCCCCTTCGCGCGCGGGGTGATACGCATCTCCCTTCCGGAACAGGCGACGCCGCCCATTCATCGTCTCGAAAAGCATTCGGTAGCGCCCCGGATTGGGTGGACGATTGGCTACGCAATGTTGAACGACATGGACGTAGACACCGGGTCGAATCGGCCCTCCGATGCCTTCCCGCACCGCTCGCTCGACAATCTCTTCCACTGTAAAATCGGGTTGCGCTGGCTGCTCCCGATGAAGCAGAGCGGCGGCTACCCAAACTTCGTCAGCCACCTTGATGCAGGATTTGGTGACTACAGCCACGGTGGAAACCTCCTTGTGCAAGAGTGATTCTAAACCAAGTAAAGATGAAATGTCAAATGATTCGTGTTTTTGACGCGTGGCGCTTACGCCCCGACGATTTGAAAACGTGAGAGAATCCCCCGAAGAGGAAAGGCATTTCATCCCGCGGACGCGGGACAAAGTACCCGAAGGCGCAAGAAAACAATGCTGTCCTTCCTTTGCGTGCCTTTGCGCCTTGGCGTGAGCTGTTTGATTTCTTCACACGTTCAAACCCTGGCGATGCAATGCTGCGAGTGCTCTCGGGCAAGCACCGCAGGGGGTGGTAAACTAGGTGAGGAGACTCGATGCGCGAATTTCCCTCGCCGCAGGAAATCCTCAAACTCTTCGATCAGGACCCGCAACGAACTTTCCGTCTGCGCGAGCTGGTACTCGAATTGGGGTTGCGCTCGAGCCAGGCGCGCGAGTTGAAAAGCGTTCTGAAAGACCTCGCCCGCGACAGGAAACTCGTCTACTTGAAGAAAAATCACTATGCGTTGGTCCACAAGGGCCGCCACGCCGCGCAAGAAGCTCCCGGACGCACCATTCCCCCTGCGCGCCCCTCGAAATCCCCCAATGTGGTGAGTGGCCGCTTGATCGGACACCGCGCCGGCTACGGCTTCGTCGTGCCGGACGTTCCGCTGGCGGGCACCGACCTCGACATCTTCATTCCGCCGGATGGCATGGGTTCCGCCTTGCACGGCGACCGCGTGGAAGTGCATGTGCAGCGGTCCACCAAGGGCTTTAAAGGCGATGGCCGGATGGAAGGCCGCGTCATTCAAGTCACCGAGCGCGCGCAGAAGACCCTGGTGGGCCAATTCCACTGCGGCCCGCAGTACAACTACGTGATGCCGTTCGACCAGCGAATTCCCTTCGAGATTGTCATTCCGCATGGCCAGGAATTCCCCGAGGTAGGGGCGGTTCGCGAACCGCCCCTACAAGCCGGGATGCTCAGCCGTCACCGCCAATTCGGTGGGGAATCCGAGGGACGCTCTGCCGTAGCGCCGGCGTCTCGCCGGCAGAGTGCCCGCGACCTCGACGAGCTGATTGTGGACGTCGAAATTACTACCTACCCTGGTCCCGCCGCCCTGCCGCGCGGGCGCGTGCTCGAGGTGCTGGGCCGCCGTGAGGAGTTCGGCGTGGACGTGGAAATCATGATCCGCAAGTTCCACCTGCCGCATCGTTTTCCAGCCGAGGTGCTGGCGGAGGCGAGCGCCGCGCCACAGTGCATCCCCGAGCGCGATCCCGCCCTGCGGGACCGCCGCGACTTTCGCGGCCTGCCCATCGTCACCATTGACGGCGAGACGGCCAAGGATTTTGACGACGCCGTGTACGTGGAGCGACTTGCCTGGGGCAATTACTTGCTTCACGTTCACATCGCCGACGTGGCCCACTACGTCCGGCCCGGCTCGGCGCTCGACCGTGAAGCGCGCCTGCGGGGCACGAGCGTCTACTTCCCCGACCGCGCCGTGCCCATGCTGCCTCTGGAGCTTTCGAGCGGCATCTGCAGTCTGAACCCCCACGTGGACCGGCTGGTGATGTCCGCGCTGCTGGAAATTGATCCCGAGGGACGCCTGGTGGAATACGAACTCCTGCCCGGAATCATCCGCAGCGCCGAGCGGATGACCTACACCGCCGTGCGCGACATCCTCGCCGGCGAGCCCGCCGCCTGCCAGCGCTACGCTGCCCTGATCCCGAACTTCAAGCTGATGGAAGAATTGGCGCGCCTCCTCGCCCGCCGCCGCGAGGACCGTGGCTCGATTGACTTCGACCTCCCTGAACCCGAAATCGAGTTTGACGAGCATGGCCGCATGACCGGCATTACGCGCTCGGAGCGCAACTTCGCCCACCGCATCATCGAGGAATTCATGCTGGCGGCGAACGAGGCCGTGGCGTCATACCTCGAGGGCAAAGGCATTCCCTCGCTTTACCGCATCCACGAGAAGCCCGACGCGAAAAAAGTGATTGAGTTTGAGGAGATCGCCGCCACGTTCGGCTACTCGCTGGGCATCGAACTGCCCGCCGCGCGGCGCACTCGATTGCGGCTTCGCGACGAGCGCGACCGCTACCCGCGCTTTCACGAAGTATTGGAGGGCGAGCTCAAGATCAGCCCTTTCAATTACCAGCGGCTCACCAAGCGCCTGGAAGGCAAACCCGAGGAACGGATTCTTTCCTACCTGATGCTGCGCTCGCTCAAGCAGGCCCGCTACTCGGAGGAAAACGTCGGCCACTTCGCCCTGGCTGCTTCAACCTACACTCATTTCACTTCGCCCATCCGCCGCTATCCGGATTTGATCGTGCACCGGATTTTGAAGGCCGCGCTGGCGCAGGAGGGAGGCAGCGTCCGCATCGTGCTTGGTAGGGAAGGACTCCGCCCCTTTGCGAGTTCCGATTTGGAAAGGGCTAGGCCGGGCGGGCAAAGCCCGCCCCTACCTGGTGCGGCGTTTGTGGATCCGCAAGAATTGCACGCCCTGGGGCTTGAAACTTCCGAATCGGAGCGCCGCGCCGCCGATGCCGAGCGCGAGCTGATGGAATGGAAGAAGGTCTCCTTTATGGCGCAGCACGTCGGCGACGAGTTTGAGGCGCTCATCATCGGCCTGATCAAGCAAGGGTTTTTCGTGGAACTGACGGACCTCTTCGTGGAGGGCTTCGTCCCACTCTCCAGCCTCGACGACGACGTTTACGTCTACCGCGAACGCCTGCGCGCCATCATCGGCCAGCACTCGAAGCGCTCCTTTCGCCTCGGGGAACGAATCCGCGTGTGCCTGGTCCGCATCGACCGCTCGGAAAATAAGCTGGAGTTCTCTGTGGTGGAGTGATGGCTGTGCAAGTGACCTCTCACCCGGCCCGCCCCGGCTGAAGAAAACGCCGGCGGCGGGCCACCCTCTCCCCTCGGGAGAGGGCAGAGACCCAGCTCCTTCGCGGAATTTCAAAATTCAAATGGCAAGTGGCAAATCTATTGAAAACCTTTGAAATTTGACCTTTGCCATTTGACCTGCTTTTCCAAAATGTTTTCTCCCCAAATCGCTTTCCACCGGGTATCATTCCTTATGTGACTCACAGTTTTGAGAGGACTTCGACTGCCACCGTGGACATAGACGAACAACTTGCTTACCTCACTAAGGGCGCGGAGGAGACTATCCGCGTGGAAGAACTTAGAGCCAAGCTCGAGCGCTCGGCCCAGACCGGGAAGCCGCTCCGCGTCAAAGTGGGTTTTGACCCCACGGCTCCGGACATTCATCTCGGCCACACGGTCGTGATCCGCAAGATGAAACACTTCCAGGATCTCGGCCACACGGTCATCTTTCTCATCGGCGACTTCACCGGCCTGATTGGCGACCCGTCCGGGCAGAACGTGACGCGCAAGCCGATAACGCCCGAGCAGGTGGCTGCCAACGCAGAGACCTACAAGAAGCAGGTCTTCAAGATTCTCCATGCGGAAAAGACCGTGGTGGATTTCAACAACCGCTGGCTCGGCAAGCTCACGGGGCGGGACTGGATCACGCTCTGCTCCAAGTACACGGTGGCGCGAATGCTGGAGCGTGATGACTTCTCAAAACGCCTCAAGGAGCAGCGCCCCATCGCCATCCACGAGCTTCTCTATCCCCTGGCTCAAGCCTACGACTCCGTTGCCCTCGAGGCGGATGTAGAGTTGGGCGGGACCGATCAGAAATTCAATCTGCTGGTGGGGCGTGCGCTCCAGCAAGAGTACGGACAGGAATCGCAGGTCATCATGACCATGCCGATTCTCGAAGGACTCGACGGCGTCCAGAAAATGTCGAAGTCACTGGGCAATTACGTCGGCATCAACGAGGCACCCGCCGAAATGTTCGGCAAGCTGATGTCAATTTCCGATGACTTGATGTGGCGGTATTACCTGCTCCTGACGGATATGACGCCGGCGCAGATCGAGGAGCTTAAAACGGCAGTTGCTTCGGGCCATGCCCATCCGCTTGAAGTCAAGAAGTCGTTGGCCCGCCGCATCATCACGGATTTCCACGACGCCGGAGCGGCAGCCCAAGCTCAGCGAGACTTCGAAGCCCAATTCAGGGACAAGGGCCTGCCGTCCGTGGTCGAGCAGTTCCCATTTCCACTTGGAAGCAAGCGAAAACTATTTCGTTTGCTGGTAGATCTGGGACTGTTCCCTTCAAACTCCGAAGCCCAGCGAAAGATCAAGGAAGGCGCCGTCTACATGGCGGTCGGTGACTCGAAGCAACCCGACTGGAAACGACTCACCGACCCAACGTGGGATTTCGATCCCCGTCAATACCCCGTGGTGATCTTCCGGATCGGCACACGACCGCCTGTGAAGGTGGTGTTCGGAGGTTAGAGACACAAGGGGACCGTCTTCAGCCGCTGATCTTTCCGACGGTGCTCCTGATTACCAGCATGCTAAACTAAACGAGGAGATGCTTGCGATGCGGCAAATCAAAATCATTGTCGAGAAGCACCCGGACGGTTATGTGGCCTACCCACTCGGCGTCCAGGGTGTGGTGGTAGGAGAGGGCGACACTTACGAGGCGGCGGTTGCCGATGTCAAGTCGGCCATCAAATTTCACATCGAGAGCTTTGGGGCGGATGTTCTCGAAATCCAACCTCCAGTACTTGAAGCTTTTGTTGCTGAAGCCGCTGTCGAGATCTAATGGCCAGATTCCCGGTCGATGCGCCAAAGCAGAAAGTCATCAGGACGCTCGAATCCCTCGGCTTCAGGGTTGTCCGCGAGCGGGAGCATATTTCAATGCTCCGGACGAACGCTGACGGGAGCAGCACGCCGTTAACTATGCCGAACCACCCAAGGCTGAAAGCTTCGACCCTAAGGACAATCTGCACCCAGGCGAGTATTCCAAGGGATCAGTTCTTGGATGCCTACGATAATTCCTAGTTCCGGACAGGAATTCTGACAGAATCCATTTGCAGCGTCCGGCCCAGAATGGCGGTAACCCGTCGAATTTGAGTGAGCGCCTGACGCGCGGCTCCTCAAGCCAAGGCAAACAGCAAGAATCGGCTTTCAGTCCCCCTGTCCTGTGTGCCAAAATCCCCTTTGCAGAATCCAATAGGGAAACCCCTTGCAGGGGTGAGAGGTGAAGCTGCGCCTTGGGGCGCGATCATTCGGCAACAGGGGGACAACGATGGCCGACGTTCAGGAATCTTTCCTTCACGGACAATTGCTAGAGCGGCGCCAAAGGCTCGAAACCGCCATAGTCAGCTCCAGAGGGAGCGAGAGCCTACTGCAGCTTTTAGACGAGGTTGATTCCGCGCTGGAACGCATGAATGCCGGGACCTATGGCATCTGTGAAGCTTGCCACGATACCATTGAAAAAGACCGATTAATTACCGACCCCTTGATCCGATATTGCCTGGATCACCTCACCACAAGCCAGCGCCGGGCGCTGGAACAGGACTTGCAGCTTGCTTCACAACTCCAGAGAGGATTGCTCCCCAATCAGGACCTGGCCTTTGCTGGCTGGGAGGTCCACTCTCACTATCAACCCCTTGGACTCGTGAGTGGCGATTACTGTGATGTGGTAACTCACCAGAATGAGTCCCAAGATATTTTCTTCGCGCTGGGAGACGTTTCTGGAAAAGGCGTTGCCGCCTGCATGTTGATGAGCCAACTGCACGCCATCTTCCGCACGCTCATCGCCTCCGGCTTGACTGTTCAGGCCATGGTCGAACGGGCGAGCCGTGTCTTTTGCCAGAGTACGATATCAAGTTTGTTTGCCACGCTTGTCCTGGTTCGAGCAGGACGGTCGGGTAATATTGAGGTCTGCAATGCCGGTCATTGCCCTGCCCTGTTGCTGCAAGGCGGAAAGGTAATCGAACTTCGAGCCACAGGCGTGCCCCTGGGCTTGTTCTGCGAGGGAGCTTATCCGACCCAGAAAGCGGAAATGGCCCCCGGCGACGCGCTCCTTCTCTATACGGATGGGGTTTCCGAAGCGCAGTCAGCAAATGAAGAAGAGTACGGCGCAGAACGGCTCAAGGAATTGGCAGCTTCAAGCTGCGCGCTATCCGCACAAGCCCTGGTAGCCGCCTGTATTGACGATTTGGATGCGTTCCGATCTGGAGCCCCGCTCCTGGATGACCTGACAGTCATGGCGATACGGCGTGTCGCTTAGCGCCCCGTTTCTCTTCTTCGCGCGCCGGGGTGCCGCGCCTGTGTCTGCGAGGAGCGAAAAAAAAGGCCCCCCTGGCCTGCCGTGGCGGCCAGCCCTCGAATGCGCCCCCAGCCATAGTCGGACGCCTTCCTCCTCGTGGATTCCGAAGCCGCTGCGGTCAGGTCGGCAGTGGGTCAATTTGATGCTGTAGCGGCGAGTTTACCTCGCCAAATGGCGGCGTAAAGCCGCCTCTACATCAAATTGACCCACTACCGTCAGGTCTACTGGCTTGCACTGATGTAACTACCGGCGTATCTTGGGGGGTGGGGCGAAACCAAGCCCTGCGTGTTGGGTGCCGGAGTGCTCAGCACTGCCGATTGCTCACGAGTCCAAAGCGGAGCCTCGAAGATGAAAGTCCGCAAAGCATTCACGGCGCAGCAAAGCATGCGCCGCGCGTTTCTGGCACTCCTGGCTCTCGCAATCCCCACAGGCTTCTTTACAGGCTGCGGGGCGAGCTCGCCCGCGCCAACTGGAACCACGAACGTCATGGTGCTCATGACCAGCACCGCCAATGACCAACTGATTGGCTTCACCTTGACTATCGCCAGCATCGCCCTGGCCGACAGTGCCGGCAAATCGGCCGTCCTTTACAATAATCCCAACGCTGTGGGCCTAACGGCTAGCGGGCCGGGTGAGTGGATGCATTTAAATGGCGTCTCCGAACCGCTAGCGACGGTGAGCGTTCCCCAGGGCACCTATACCTCGGCTACGCTCACGGCAGGTGAATGCTCAGTTGGACTTCTTAAGGTCACGGAAGAGTCGGGCGAGTCGGTAATCGGGCCGAGTATCTACGAGCAGGGGACATGTGCGCAGGGCACGGGAGTGGCCGCCGTCAATCTTCCCTCCCCCATCACCGTCAGCGGGCCGGACATGGTTCTCTCGTTGAACCTCCAGGTGTTCCAATCCTACACCCTTACCGGAAGCTCCCCCAATGCCAGCCTTACGATGACGCCGGTGTTTACTCTCACCCCGGTCGCTATTTCTTCTCCGCCCACCAATCAGCGAAATGGAAAAATGGGACCCATGTTCAGCCTGATCAGTTCTATCAACTCCACCGGTAACAGCTTCGTGGCGCAAACCGCCAACGGAGTTACCATAAATGTGACCTGCGATGACAGTACAACCTATCAGGGCATCGAGGGCTTTACTTCGCTCACCTCCGGCATGATTGTGGATATGGACCTCGCCATCCAACCCGACCTTTCGCTGCTGGCGACTCGCGTGGAAGCGCCCGACCCCGCCGCGCCCGTAGCGTTCGCCGGTCCCCTGGATTACGGACCCTTCCCTTCCCCACAAGACTGGTTCGGGGGCATGTGGACCAACACGTTAGGCTGCAATAACGCCGGTCCTATGCCTTGCGACAGCATGTTACTGTATAACCCCAGCACGACCTTCGGAGTCTCCGGGGAGTACAACAACCTGCAGGACCCTCCGTTTGCAGCGAGCTTGACCGTTTCCAGCCTGTTTCTAGGCCAGAACCTCTATGTTTTCTCCCCCGGGAACCCCAACTCCCAGGGTGTCGAAACCGCCACGACCGTGACGTTGGCGCCGCAGACCATCAACGGGACGGTTGGGGCGATCGCCAGCAACAATGGCTTTGGGGTGTATACCGTAACGCTTGCCCCCTACGACCCGATCCCCGCAGCCCAGCAATGGGCATGCTCTGGGTGCTACAACCCGCTGACGAACCCCAACACCGTCCTCGTGTACGCCGACGCGAACACACAGCTCCTGAACTCCACACCCATCGACCCCGGCAGTGTCCTGCGATTCACTGGTCTGATTTTTGACGATAACGGCACTCTGCGCATGGACTGCGGACAAATCCTTGACGGCGTGCCCGAGTAACCTCCAGAGGTTCCTCTCTTCATTTCTCTTGCTGGCACGCCAGGCTGCCGCGCCCGTGTCTGCGAAGAGCGAAAAAACGGGCAGCGAAAACAGGCCTCACCCTGTCCTGCCGTGGCGGCTTGCCCTCGAATGCGGCGCGGGCCATAGTCGAACGCCTTCCTCCTTGTGGATTCCGAAGTTGCTGGCTTGCCTCGCGGACGCTTGACTTGGCCGCCCCGCTTGGGCATCCTTTCTGCTCCGACTCATGCGGATTATCATTCTTCTCAACCCTAACGCTGGCCGAGGCAAAGCTCGCTTCATGTTGCGCGAGGCGCTCGCGGTCATGCAGCGCAAAGGCGTCGTGATCGACGCGCAAGAGAGCCGCGATGCGCAGCACCTGCTGGCACTAGCGCGCCAGGCAGCGGCTGAAAAACCTGACGCCATCGTTTCGCTCGGTGGTGACGGCACTCACCACTACGTCCTGAACGGGATGGTGGGGAGTGAAATCCCGTTGGGGATTATTCCCGCTGGGAGCGGGAACGATTTCGCGAAGGGTTTGGGAATTCCCGCCCAAGCGCGCGCGGCTGCGGAAGTGCTGTTCGCGGGCAACATTCGCCGGATCGACCTGGGGCGGGCGGGGAACACGGTTTACGGCTGTATTGCCGGAGCAGGTTTTGATTCGGTTGTAACCCGGTATGCCAACGAGCGCGTCCGCCGCCTGCGCGGCCCGTGGGCCTATGCCTGGTCAATTCTCCGCTGCCTCAAATCGTATCGTCCGGAGCCGCTCAAGATCGTCTCAGACGTTCAGGAGTTCTCGGGAGATGTGGTTTTTGCCGTGGTAGGAAACAACGTTTCCTACGGAGGGGGAATTCATCTCACACCGCGAGCAAAACTCGATGATGGCTTATTGGACGTCTGCGTCGTCCCTTACATGGGGAAATTGGAACTCTTGCAATGGATCCCTCGCGCTTACCGCGGGGAACACCTGAGACATCCTCGCATCATCTACTTTCAAGCCCACAAGGTCTCCTTGAGCACTACCTCCCGCCTGGAGCTTTTCGGGGACGGAGAATTCATGCAGGAACTCCCCGCCACGATTGAGATTGTTCCACGCGCGCTACCCGTAATTGTGCCGGTGACATCTTCACCGCGCTCGACGACCACGAGGGATGCGATTTGAGAGGAGCCTAAGAGCCTGGCGGGGGGATGGTCAGGTTTATAACCAGCTTCCTGCGAGTATCCACGGAATTGACCTGTCTGGTTTCCGAAGACACACCTTTGAAGCTGGCCTGGATCTCGTAATCCTGATGCGGATCGAGGTCGGAGAACTGGTATTGCCCATTGGCCCCCGTGTATATGGCCACAGTCTTTCCCGTCTGGAGGTTCTTGAGCGTCACGGTGGCGCCGTTAATTCCGTTCTCGGACTTGTCCGTCACCGCGCCACTCACCGTCTTAGTGGTGGGGGCCTTTTGCTTCGCCGCCAGACCCGGAGCGTGGAGCAGCCAGGCAACAGCAAGCACGCCGCACAGGACGCGAACGCCCCAACTGATCCTCCGCGTTGAGAAGCGGCTCGAGCGAGCTCGCAACAACGGGAGGGCAAAAACCGATGGGAGACGAGTGCTCAAATTACCAGCCCTCCTCTTCTTCTTCCTCGCCCGCGACCAACTCCAGTTCCACGGGATTTGTGTTCACAACTTGCAGTTCAGCTCCGCACTCGGGGCAGTCCATCGTCTGCCCTTCTTCGACATCATCTTCGATGTCAATTGCGGTACGGCATTCGGGACAATAGGCCATGCCTCACCCCCTGGCAACGTATCCTTCACCCGCAAGAGAAAAGTCTAGAACATTTCCCGAAACGCTGTCCAGCGCTTCGAGAATCTGGTCCTAGTGTCATGTCACACTTAATTCACTACAAGAGCGATTCGGTTGAACCCCCTCACCCCCTTTCCCCTCTCCCCCAAGGGGGAGAGGGGAGATTCAATTCTAATTCAAGCACAATTACCCGAAATGGACTTTTTGAAATTCCGCCAATTGGCTCTTCCCATTGTGGGGTGTGAAGGCTACCCTAATGGGGAGCTGGAGGAAAGCCATTCCAGGGGCTGGGTGTTGGGGGCTAGGGGCTGGGGAAGAACAGTTGGCAGGGGCGGGAAGGCAGAGAGCAATTCCAAATTCAAAATCCGAGATTGCCTCACCCCTCGCACACGTTTTTCAATGATTCAATGGCTCAATGAATCAATCACTCAATGCTATTGAGAGGTGCCTAATGAAGGAAGGTTATAGGTTTGAGACCTTGGCGGTCCACGCCGGGGAATCCCCGTGCCGTGTGACCGGAGCGCTCGATACTCCGATCTATCAATCCACGACTTTTGTATCCGCCGATGCGGATGAGATGGCCGCCGTATACGGTGGAGAGAAGCCCGGTTATATGTACACGCGTTACGGTAATCCCACCGTGCACGCGCTGGAAGAAAAACTGGCCGCGCTGGAGTGCGGCGAAGCCGCCCAGGCTTTTTCCTCGGGGATGGCCGCCATCTCCTCGGCCATCCTAGGATACGTCCGAGCGGGTGACCACGTAGTAGCGGCGCGATCGCTCTACGGGGCGGCGTACGACTTCCTCAACAAGAAACTCCCCAGCCTGGGCGTTTCCACCACATTTGTTCAGTCCACGCGTGTCGAAGAGTTCGAAAAGGCTATTCGGCCCAACAGCAAGTTGATTTACTTCGAAACTCCCAGCAATCCCATCCTCGAGATCCTCGATATTGCGGCTCTCGCGCAACTCGCCCGCGCGCGCGGCATTCCCTCCATGATTGACAACACCTTTGCTTCACCGGCTCTCCAGCAGCCTCTGAAGATGGGTGTGACGGTCGTCGTTCACTCCGCCACCAAGTACCTATGCGGTCACGGCGACGCCATGGGTGGGGCGGTGATCGGCCCCAAAGATTACGTTCACCATCTCAATCAAGAAATCATTCGCGACTTCGGCGGATGCCTCAGTCCATTCAATGCCTGGCTGATTCTGCGAGGCATCCGCACACTCCATCTCCGCGTGCCTGCTCAATGCTCCAATGCCCGGAAGATTGCAGAGTTTCTCGCTAACCATCCCCGGGTTGAGCGGGTGAACTACCCGGGCTTGCCCAACCATCCCGGTCACGATGTAGCCAAGAAGCAGATGAAGGCTTTTGGGGCCATGATGAGTTTTGAAGTGAAAGGCGGATATGAGGGCGGAAAGAAAGTCATGGATGGGGTGAAGATTTTTGCCCGCGCTGCAAGCCTCGGCGACACCCGCTCGCTAATTGTTCATGCCGCGTCCACGAGCCACCGGGCAGTTCCACGCGAGCAGCGGCTGGCCATCGGCATTACTGAAGGTTTGGTGCGGCTCTCGGCAGGCATAGAAGCAGTGGAGGATCTGATCCAGGACCTCGATCAGGCCCTGGCTTTCTCAACTCTCTAGCGGCGCTCCCTTCCGCGCTGGAAGCGCCGCTCAGGAAAACCCCAGCACAATGTAACGAGATCCCCGCTTGCCGGGGTTTCAGGCTCCTCCCGCCTGAGGCCGCTTTAACAACCCGGAGATGGCGCACGGCCTGGAACTCACATTATCCCGAATTCGTGTGTTGAACGAGATGGCTGGTCCCATTGAATGGAAGAACCCCTCACCCGCCCTCCTCCGTCGGGCACCCTCTCCCCGGGGAGAGGGCTATCATTTTTGGGGCGCGTTGAACTTACGAAAACCGCCCTCTCCCTTGGGGAGAGGGTGGCCCGCTGTCCCGATGCACTTCATCGGGAAGCGGGCCGGGTGAGGGGTTACTTAGGAGGGACTCGACGCTCAGAGTGAAGAGTTCCACTATGGAACTATACTGGTGATCACTGCCGCTGCAAATTCTTCCGTCGTACTGCTGCCGCCCAGGTCAGGAGTGCGGACACGTCGCTCCCCAGTCACTTTCTTGAGAGCCTCAAGAATGCGCGTGCCTGCTTCTGGTTCTCCAAGATGCTCCATCATCAACGCCGCAGTCCAAATGGCGGCGATGGGGTTCGCGATGCCACGCCCAGCGATGTCCGGGGCGCTGCCGTGCACGGGCTCGAACATGGGAGGACCGATCCGCTGAGCCGGGTTCAGGTTGGCACTCGCCGCCAGACCGAGGCTTCCTTGCAGGGCGGCGCCAAGGTCGGTGAGGATATCTGCAAACAGGTTCGAGCCCACCACCACGTCCAGGCTTTCCGGGTGGGTAATCATGCGGGCGGCGAGCGCATCCACATGGTAGTTCGCCACGTGGACGTCGGGATAATCCCCGGCGACCTCGTGGAGCACTTCATCCCACAAGACCATCGTATAGGCCATGGCATTCGACTTGGTGGCGCTCGCCAGGCGCTTGCGAGGCCGATTGCGTGCCTGCTGGAAGGCATAGCGAATCACGCGCTCCACGCCCCGCCGGGTGAAGATGGAGTGCTGGACGGCGACTTCATCGGGTGTGCCGCGCTTGAACCTGCCACCCAGGCCACAATATTCTCCCTCCGTGTTTTCACGAATGAAGAGCATCCGAATGTCCTCGGCCCCTTTCCCACGCAGCGGCGGCTCAAGGCCGGGGAGAATTTCAATGGGGCGCAAATTGACGTACAGGTCAAACCCGAAGCGAATGCGCAGCAAGAGTTGGCGGAGCGATACGTGATCCGGAACTGTCGGATGTCCAATGGCACCGAGAAGAATGGCGTCGAACGAGCGAAGCTGTTCAAGCCCGTCCTCCGGCATCATGCGGCCGGTGCGGAGATAGTACTCGCATCCCCACTCGAATGCTTCGAAGGACAGGCTGAAGCACTCGTCCAAAGTCCTTGCCGCCGTTTGCAGGACTTTAACGGCGGCAGGAATCACTTCCTTGCCGATCCCGTCACCGGGAATAAGGGCGACATGGTAATGCTTGTTGGGCATGGCGAACTCCTTTACGCAACCACGAGTCTCAAGCTCAATTAGTGTACAATCTTATGCTTTTGAGGCAAGGGCGTAGCGCCGGTCCCGCAGGCGCGGGACCGGCACGTGCCGCCCCTTCGCTGCGCTCAGGGCAGGCTCTAAAGGGCGGCGCTTCACTACCCGAGACTGAAGGATTGCAGATGAGAGGCAAAGAGCATTGAGGTCAGGGCAATTTAAAGCGATTATCACTGACAGTCATTTCTGGGTGCCGGCGGTTGTCCTGATTCTTGGTGCTCTGCTTCTTGTTTACCTTCATTGAGAGGTTACCCACCTGTCCACAAGAGCCGGAACTCCACCTCAAGCCAGAGCTCGTTCGCTGCACGTGGTTGGGGTGTTTTCCGGTCTCGCTGCCGGCGCTTGGCTTGGGGGGGCGGAAGCTCCGACGAAGCTAGTGAGCGTGGGCATATCACCCTATGTGATTTCGCTCACCATGGTCGCGGGTGTGTTCGTTGCCCGTTGGACGCTTCCCACCGTCCTGAAAGGCACGGGTTACGTATTCCATGACCTCCGGGCAAGAGCTCATCTGGTGATATGGGCGATCCTTGCAGGGGCCCTGTGGGCGGTTGCAAATACCCTGACGGTTTTCGCCATACGGGACGTGGGGCTCTCCGTGGCTTTCGCGTTATGGAACATCAACAGCCTGGTGGGTTTGTTCTGGGGATGGTTTTTGTTCAACGAGCTGCGCGGCGCGGGTGCCCGCCAGTCGATGAAGGTCCTGGGCGGCGCATTCGCCATCGTACTCGGAGCTTGCCTCCTGGCCTATGCCACCGGGCAACATGGTATTGGGGCGCCGCATCGCGCGGCGGCTGGCATCCTGGCGGCGCTGGGCGCGGGACTGCTCTGGGGGACGATGTACATTCCCTATCGCAAGGCCTACATCAGCGGCATGAACCCGCTCTCCTTCGTGACGGTTTTTACGATAGGAGAGCTCTTCACCATGTCGGCTCTGGCACTGGTTTTTCACGGTGGCCTTGCGCCACTTCGGCAGGAACTCGCCCGCGCGCGTCCGGCGCTTTTTTGGCTCTTCTTGGGCGGATTCTGCTGGGTATTGGGAGACCTGTTTCAGCAATACGCGGCAAAATATATTGGCATTGGGCGTGGCATCCCTTTGTCGAACACGAACCAGCTCTGGGGCCTGGCGTGGGGCGCCCTGGTTTTCGGGGAACTCAGCGGGAAGGGCGGGGCCACCCAAGGACTGATTGTTGCGGGTTCAATCATGATGATCGCGGGCGCCGTGGCAATCAGCCTGGCCCAGGTGCCGGCCTCCGAACAGGAATCGTGGCGGGCAAGTCAATGGCGCGAATGGGAGCGCTACCAACTCGATCCCCCACCACCGGAGGCGGCCGCGCCGGGGGAGGACACCGTCGCAAAGCAGGGAGTAGCCCGCCATTGGTGGGATGTTCCGATCGTCGTCGCGGCCGTGGGGGTCTTCCTCTGGCTGGCGCGAGGAGCGCGACGCCCCCCGATGGCGATAAACCTTTCTTGGACGGCACTGCTCGCCCTCGCCATGCTGGGCTTTCTCGTCGCCTGCGGCAGGCTACTTTGGAAACGCACAAGGTTCTCGTAGCATCCAACCTACCGCCTACCACATAACCCCGTTTTCAGAAAATCTCGAACCTTTCCTGATGCACGACCGGATCGCTCTTGATGATAACGTCTTTATGGGTGAGTGATTCGAGCTCGGAAACCAACACCCCTTCGCGAGACTTGAGAGCCTTGGCCACTTCGGGGTTCACGCGGAGGGTCATTACCTTACCTTCGATCTGGCTGGCCATCTTCCGAGCTTCAGCCAGAATCTCATAGCAAACCGTGGTGGTAGACTTGACCCACCCTGAGCCGGAGCAGTAGCTGCAACGCTCGCACAGCGTCCGTTCCAGGGATTGCTTGACTCGCTTCCTGGTGATGGCCACCAGACCAAAATCGTGGAAGGCGATGACCTTGGTCGGCGCCCGGTCGTTGCGCAGGGCCTCCTCCAATGCCTGGGTCACCTTGGCGCGGTTCTTGCGCTCGTCCATGTCAATAAAGTCGATGACGATGATACCGCCCAGGTCCCGCAAGCGGATCTGGCGCACGATCTCGTTCACGGCATCGACGTTGGTCTTCAGGATAGTGTCTTCCAGACGGTTGGTCTTGCCCACGTATTTGCCCGTGTTAACGTCAATGGCCACCAAGGCCTCGGTCTGGTTGATAACGATATAGCCTCCGGACTTGAGCCACACTTTGGGCTTGAGCGCCTTTTCGATTTCCGCCTGGATGCCAAACTCCTCGAACAGCGGCGTCTCCCGGGTGGAGAGTCTGACCTTGCCGATCAAAGAGGGTTGACTGCGGTTCACAAAACCCAGCACGCGCTCATATTCGATCTCATTGTCCACACGCACGCATTTGAAATCGGGTGTAAGCGTATCGCGCAGGACCCGCTGCACCAGATCGAGGTCGCGGCGGATCAGCGCAGGAGCTTTTACGCGTTCCGTATTGCTCCGTATTTCATTCCAGAGCGTGGAGAGGAATTTCAGGTCCGCTTTCAACTCTTCCTCGTCACGGCCCTGGCCGGCTGTGCGCACGATGAACCCGCCGGTCAAGGAGCCTTTGTGTTCGAGGACGATGTTCCTCAAACGCAGGCGCTCCTCTTCAGATAAGATCTTCCGCGACACGCCGATGTGGTCGACGGTGGGCATGTAGACCAGGTAGCGACCGGGCAGCGCGATGTGAGAAGTAATGCGCGCACCCTTCGTACCCAGCGGCTCTTTGGAGATCTGCACGAGAATTTCCTGACCCTCTTTGAGCAGCTTCGAGATCTGGACCGGCTGATTGTTGCCGGGCCGTGACTCCCGCCGGGGCTCGCTCCGGCCCTGATAGCCCGTTCCTCGGCGCCCTCTCCGACCACGCCGGGGCGCGAAGCGCGGGCGTTGGTGAGGCTCCCGCAACGTGTACGTTCCCTCACTGGGCGCGCCAGGAGTCTCGGCTGTTCCTGCCTGAACGGGCCCAGGCTCCTGCGGCACCCGCGTTTCCTCGTCTACCGCGGGTGAGGCAGGCTCAGGAATCGTCTCGGAGGGTTGATCTGTTTCCTGGCTAGGTTCGGCGAGGGCTTCCTGCGTGCTCTCGCCGACAGAAGCGAGTTCTGCGGCCCCTCCTGCCATCCGCTCGTCCGACGGGCTGGCGGTTTTGTAGGGAGCCTCGACATCAGACTCGGCGGTCGCGAGCTCGTCCGCCGGCTCGACGCAAGGCGTCTCGGGAGTCTGTGGGGTTGCCTCCGCCTCGACCATTCGTGGCGCGGCAAAGGCATGTCCTGTTTCCAGACCGACCGGGCCGGGTTCTGCTCCCGGCCGTTCAGTCGCAGTGTGACCTTCTGCCCCTGGGGTTGCTGAAGGTCTCGCTCGTTCCGTGTGACCGATGACAGGCTCGCCCTCCGAGGCTGCAGAAGGCGCGGGAGGTATCACCCGAGCGCTCTCCTCGACAAACTCCGCTTCCGCGCTTGGGCCAAGTGTCTCACTTGCCGTCGCGGGGGTGGGATACAGTTCCTCCCCCACCGTCGATTCAGGGGAAAATGCGATTTCCGGCTGGTCAGTTGCGGAGGAAGAAGCCTCCGCCGACGACGGCTCCAGACCCTCAGATTCTGCCGGACCAATCTCTGCGGCACCACCGCCTTCGGCTTGTTCTAGGGCCTCGGCCTCCACTGCCTCTTGCTCGGCGGGGATGCCCTCCTCAAATGCAAGGCCTGGCGACTCTGGGACCGCATGGCTATACTTCGCCAGAGACTCTCCAGGCAAGATCTCGAACGAGGGAGGAGCAGAACTCTCCTGCCGTGGGATGAACTTGTGCTCTCCCTGGCGATGCTCGCCAAACCTTCGCCCCCGATGCCGCCAGCGGCGACCGCGCGGCTCGAAATGACTCTGTTCATGCGCTTCTCCCGTGGGCCCGGGTGAAATGGAAGCGGCAGGGGTTGCCCCTGCTGCGGGGGTGACGGTGGTCTCAGGCGTGATTATCTCGACAGGTAGGCTTTCGAGTGGCGCTGGGGGTGGCGCGGCCCCGCTGGGTATTTGTGAGATTGCCGGAACAGGAGCAACCATCCGAGGCGTTGCTTCTTTGTTCGCCGCCTCGGCAGGTGGAGTAGCCCCCACCGCTGCCTGCGCCTGTTCTGCTGTAAAGCCCACCGCGCAAGCTTCCGCCTCCTCGAGGATCTTGTCGTAATCTTCCTGGTCCTCGAAAAAGAAATCCGAAACGTAGAGGAAGGCGTCTCGGTCCAGCCCAATGTCCACGAAAGCAGATTGCATCCCGGGAAGCACCCGGCTGACGCGGCCCTTATAGATCCCGCCCACTAACCCCACGTCCGTGTCGCGCTCATAATACACTTCCACCAACTGGTCGTCTTCCACGACGGCCAACTTCGTCTCGTGAGGAGACGAAGAGATGAACATCTCCTTTGACATGGAAACTCCTTTTCAGGGTTTGCCGGGGGATCCACCCGCAGGGGCGGGGATCAACCCTCAGCTTCCCTGGCCCGGTCGCTTCATCGAGCTATGAAGCTCATCGCAAGCGAGACCGGGCTACATCGATCTCAGGTGGCTCTGATGTCGCGCCTACAAGCGCGGAGCATTGCGGACCCACCCTGTCCGCAGATCAACTGGCGCTAACGCTGCCAGTTCCAAGGTTCAAACTCCTAAGCCGCACGCCGGATAGCTTTCCCAGTTACCCTTGAACCGGGGGTCCACCTAATTGACGAATCGCCTTGCCCGGACATTCATAGCCACGCCCAGGCCCAGAAAGGTGAAAAGTAGGGAAGATCCTCCCTGGCTCATGAGCGGCAGTGGAATGCCCGTCACCGGGAAGAGCCCGATCATCATCCCCGTGTTGATGGCAACCTGGAAGAACAACACCGACGCAAGCCCAACCAACAGAAACGCTCCGGCACGATCTGGCGCCATTTGCGCCCCATCCAGCAGGCGGAGCAGCAACGCGAAATAAAGTAGCAAAACAAACAGCGTACCGACGAACCCCTGTTCCTCCGCATGGGCCGCAAAAATGGAATCCGCATGGGAGACAGGTATGAAGCCCAGACGGCTTTGGGTGCCGTTTCCGATGCCTTTTCCCCAAAGGCCGCCCGAGCCGATAGCAATCTTTGTTTGGGTTACCTGGTAGCTGGTGCCTTGCGTGTCCTGTGACGGATGAATGTAGGTCATTAACCTGTCGCGCTGATAAGGCCGTAGGAAGTGCCATCCCACCGGCAAGATCAGCGCCCCCAACAAGAAAAGCACGGCAACCTGCTGCCACCGAATGCCAGCGAGCAGAATGGCCGCCGTGACAATCGCTAAGAATGTCAAAGCCGTACCGAGGTCAGGTTCTAAGGCTACCAGGATTGCCGGCACTCCAGCCAACAAGCCTAGCTTGACCAAGTCGCCCCAGGTAGCGGAGGTGCTTCGCCTTTCGGCAAAGTAGGCCGCCACCGACAGTATTATAACTAATTTGACTAACTCTGACACTTGGAAAGTAAATCCACCAAGATGTATCCACCTCTTGGCCCTGGCGACGGCATGGCCAGCAACTAACATCTCTCCCAAGACGAGCACTGACAAGATGTACAGCCACGGAGTTTGCTCGAGAAGGAAGTGGTAGTCGAGGTGGCTGATCACTAACGCCAGAACGACGCTTAGGATTAACCAATAAATCTGTTTTTTGTGCTGGCCTTCGAGGGCGGAATGCACCGTGGTGCTGTAAATTTCGACAACTCCAATCACGGCAATAGCAATAGCCAGTCCAAGAAGCAGCCAATCTATATCGCGAAACCGAAACCGCATGCTCATCCTTTTGCGAACTCCTCCTAGCGAAATCCCGCGAGTGTGGCTGGCTTTGTGGATTGCACCGCGATGGCTTTGCTCAGCATTCGCACTTGGTTCTGGGTTTGTACCAGCGGAGGCTTCTGCGCGGTCTTCTTGTCGAAATAAGCTTTAATCACCTCGCGCGCCAGGGGGGCTGCCACGGTCGAGTGTTCGCCCTGCATGACAAGCGCGGCCACGACGATCTCAGGTTTACTGCTGGGAGCAAAGCCGACAAACCATGCGTTGTTCTTGAAACTTGCGTTCCGCTCCGATTTCTGCAAGTCAACACTGACAACCTGGGCGGTCCCGGTCTTGCCGGCAATATCTATTCCCGGGCAGCGAGCGCTGGCGCCCGTCCCTTCGCCTTCGTTGACAACACCCCACATGCCGCGCGTTAACGCCTCCAGCGTACTCTCGCTCAGAGGAAAGCTCTGCTCGCGATCATCGGGGAGATCCACTCCCAGGGCCAGCAATTGGTTCCTGAAAGCCAGATGGGGGCGGGAGAAGGTTCCGCCCCAGGCGATTGCGCCCATTGTATGAGCTAGCTGCAAAGGCGTAACCGCCACCGCTCCTTGTCCGATGGCTACAGAAATAGTCTCGCCCGCCCACCATTTTCGCTTAAAAGCCTTTTGTACCCATTCGGGCGAGGGGATCAGTCCTGTCGCCTCCGCAGGCAAATCGATTCCGGTTCGTGCGCCTAACCCCAGTTGCTTGGCAAAATAGTCGATTTTCTCGATTCCCAGGAGCTTTCCCAGCGTGTAAAAGTACACATCGCAAGAGACAATAATAGCGCGGTGCAGGTCAACGCTTCCATGTCCCCTGTGCTTCTCCCAGACCCAGTCGTGGTAGGTGTGGCCGTAGATATTAACCGCGCCCGCGCAATTCAAGGTGAAGTCTGGTTGGATGGTCCCTGTTTCCAAGGCGGCGGTAGCAGTAACGACTTTGAAGACCGAGCCCGGCGCCAGTTGGGCCTGTATGGCTTTGTTCATCATGGGTTTCATTGGATCGTCGGTGAGTTTTTCCCATTCCCCGAGGTCGATGCGCTTGGCGAAATCGTTGGGGTCAAACGAAGGGTGGCTGACCATTGCCAGCACCTCGCCGGTCCGGGGGTCAAGAGCCACGACGGCGCCGGGCTGGTCGCCCAAAGAGGCTTCTGCCGCCATCTGTAGATCAAGGTCAATCGTCAGTCTCAGATCGTTTCCCGGCAGGGCGTTGATGGTGGTGAGCGAACCCACTTCCTCACCGCGGCTATTCACAATCACCCGCCTCATGCCGTCACGTCCGGACAGGACTTGGTCGTACTGACGCTCGATTCCGAACTTGCCCACCACGTCACCGGGCCGATAAGGTGAGCCGGGCTTGGCGATCATATCCTCCGACACCTCGCCCACGTAACCCAGGGTTGCTGCGGCTACTTCGCGCTTGGGGTAAAGGCGCTGCTGAACCTGGATGAGGACCAATTCGGGATACTCAAGCCGGTGAGATTCCACAAAGGCGATATCATCGAGAGTCGCTGACTGCTTCAGAAGAATGGGTTGAAACCGCGGCAGCCGGGCCGCATGCTCCATCAGGCGTTGCATCTCGACAGGGTCAAGACCCAATCCACGCGCGATTCCTTCCAGGCGCTCGGGCGGCAGGACGGACGCGCTCTCGCGCATCAGTTGCACACTGAATGCCGGGAAATTGTCCGCCAGCACGCGCCCTTCGCGGTCCAGAATCCTCCCGCGTGGAGCGATGACCGGCAGGTTGCGAACCCGATTGCGTTCAGCTTGTTCGAGGTAAAAACGATGCTGGCCGATTTGTATCCGCCAGTATCCCACCAGCAGCCCGAGGAAGGTCAGAGCCACGGCGTATTGGAAGAAAGCAATCTTCCAGGCAGGAAGGCGTCCATGTTCCGGAAATCGAACTTCCATTTACATGAAACCACCGGGGCCGAGAATACGCTTGGTCCGAGCGAACCAACCTAGATGCTCAGGTCAGTTGCACCGCGCACTGCCACCCCCTCCCCGGCGACTTATCTCTTCTGCAAGATAGCACACGGAGTGTTGCAATTCAAGGTAATTACTTCGCTCACTAATGCGGCCGGTCGAAGGAGCAGCCACAGCATGCTGTGGTGCTGCGGGTCAGTCGATGAGAAATGAAGAGACCCGCGTCCTTATGGCTTGGGTTGCGGGACAGGGTTCTCGAGTTCGTGCAGGTGCTCTGCTTTCCAGCGCATAGCAGCGTAGATGCGTGTCCGGCCGCTCGGGTGATCGTAGAAGAGGAACTCCTCAATAGGGCCGGGATCGAGCTTGCGGTAATCAGCGAGCTTCAGGTCAACCTCAGCTTCGGCATCCGGCTGGCGAGCCGCATTCAGCCCGAAGATGTCCGCTTCGTATTCCTCGACTCGCGAGTAGGTGTTGTCGATTGGGGTAAGCACGAAGAAGTAGGAAGAAATGAGGAGGGCGAAAAGCGGCAGTGCGGCCAAGTCTCCGGCCGCGTGGGCTCTCCACTTGTCCCCCCAACGCCCCAAGGCCCATTCGGAGCTTTTGCGCAGCAAGGCAAAACCCAGGACAATGACGATGCCGAAGAACATCAAATATTTGTAAGCGTGATGCATGACGTAGTGACCCATTTCATGGCCCATCACCGATTCGATTTCGGCGACCGAGCAGCGCTTCAGCAGGTTATCATTAAGGACAATGCGCTCCGTGTTTAGGAACCCGGTGACGAACGCGCTAATGCGTGTGGACTGCCGCGAAGCGTCCTGAACAAAAACCTCCTTTGCGGAGATGCCGTTGGCGCGCGCCATGCTGAGAATCGGGTCGCGGATGGCGGGGTCTTCCAGTCTCGTGTACTTATTGAACAGCGGGGCGATGAACACAGGTGAGATCAAGGATAAGAAAGTGAGGAAGACGAGGCTCGTAATCGCTCCCCAGATCCACCAAGTGCGCGGCAGGCGCCGCACGATGCCGTAAAGCGCCATCAACAGCAGCCCGCCAAGAACCACACCTAGCCCCAATCCCTTTAATTGATCGCCCAACCAAGGGCCGAAGGTTTGTGTTGCCAGGCCGTACTTGTGCTCGCGGATGAACCCTTCGTTGTCCGCACGCATTTAATAACGTAGATATCTGAACAGAGGCCGGTAGGAGAGTGGATCAGCATCATCGCCGCAGGCGCCTTCGGGAACCAAAAGATTTGGTAGGATGAGTACGCGGAGGCGTATAAAGGGGAACCCCGGTTGTTTGCGCAACCGGGGTTTTTCATTGGTGGCCCCGATCAAAAAAGGACCTCCAAGTACGCGAGAGTCATCCTGCCATGATCGGCGCCGGTTGTCCAGTGCTCCCTCGCAGAGCCGGTGCCGGTGGCTTGTTCCACAGTCTTTCGTCAGCGGGTGTGCCGCTTTCCTCCCTGCCGGGCGGTGTTTTACCTCTGCCCTCACTGTGATCGAGGTCAGCAGTATTGCACCCCGCGCTGTCGTGAAAAGTCCCGCCGCCTCCAGCGCCGCGAGGCCAACCGCCGCTATGAACAAAGTCTCGGCCCGGAAGGGCGTCTCGACCATCGCCAGCGCCAACGCGAATATCGCCAGCGCTTAAAAGCTCGCGTGACAGATCAATCTTCCCTGCAGACTTCTCCCTGTGTGAATCTGAGGGTGCCCCCAGCGCCTGAGCCGGTGGAGGCCACTCCGGCACCCGATCTTGGCCCTTCGCCCGACGGAGAGACCTCCCCCGGCTGGGTCGTCTGTCAGATCTGCGGTCGCTGGGGGCGCTGGGTGAATCCTTTTCCCGAGGTGCAGCATGATTCCCGATGAACAAGTCGCTCGCATCCGCCATCTGTTCCACGCCGAGCATTGGAAGATCGGCACGATTGCGGCCGAACTCCTTCTCCATCCCGATACCGTGCGTCGGGCGCTGGAGACCGGCCGCTTCCGCAGCCAGCCCCGACTGCGCGCGCAGTTGACCGATCCTTACCTCGACTTCCTGCGCCAGACCTTGCAGCAATATCCTCGCCTGCGCACCACCCGCCTCTTGCAGATGATTCAGCCGCGTGGCTACACGGGCAGTGTCAGCCAACTCCGCCGGGTGGTAGCCGACCTGCGACCTCCACGCCGGGAAGCCTTTCTGCGTCTGCGCGTTTTCCCCGGTGAGCAGGCACAGTCGGACTGGGCGTACTTCGGCGAAGTCCGCATGGGCCGCGCCCGCCGGCGTTTGTCCGGCTTCGTCCTCACTCTCTCCTATAGCCGAGCCTTGTGGCTCGAGTTCTTTTTCGACCAGAGCCTGGAGAATTTTCTCCTCGGCCACGTGCATGCCTTTCACGATTGGGGTGGAACGCCCAGGAGCTTGCAAACCGATAATCTCCGCAGCGTGGTCTTGGAACGCCGCGGCGATGCCATTCATTTCCACCCCCGCTTCCTGGAACTCTCCGCCCACTATCACTTCGCCACGCTTCCTTGCCGCCCCGCCCGCGGAAATGAAAAAGGGCGTGTGGAGCGCGCTATCCAGTACGTACGTTCCAGCTTCTTCGCCGCCCGCCCCTTCACCACCCTGGAGGATTTCAATCGCCAGGCGCTCGCTTGGCGCGACCAGATCGCTCATCAACGGCCTTGGCCGGGTGGTGACTCCCGCAGCGTGGCTCAAGTCTTCCAGGAAGAGAAACCGCGCTTGCTGCCTCTTCCCGCCCACCCGTTCTCCTGCGAGCTGGTGCGCACCGTGTACGCCGATAAGACCCTCTGGGTGCGCTTCGACCTCAACGATTATTCCGTGCCACCTCAAGCCTTGGGCCGCGCTCTAACCTTGGTGGCTTCTCCCACGACCGTTCGCCTGCTCGACGGCGCGACCGAAATCGCTTCCCATCGCCGCTCCTACGACCGGCACGAGCAGATCGAAGACCCCGCGCACCGTCAAGCCTTGCTCGAGCGAAAACGCAAGGCTCTGGGCTCGACCGCTTCCGGTCGTCTGGCCGCTCTGGTTCCAGAAAGCCAGACGTTCCTTCAGGCTGCCTTCGAGCGCGGCGAATCCGCCGGCCGGCTCACCGCTCAACTGCTTCGTCTGCTCGATGACTATGGCCTCGCAGAACTCACCGCCGCCCTCCGCGAAGCCCTCGAGCAGCAGACCCCGCGGCTTTCCTCGGTGGCCTTTATCCTGGCCCGCCGCCATCGCCAGCGGCGGCAACGCACCCCGCTCGCCGTCAACCTCTCGCGCCGCCCCGATCTGGAAAATCTGACGGTCTCAGATCCTTCTCTGGAGGCTTACGATGATCTCACCCAAGACCCCGAAGAAGATCCCGACCCCGAGCAGTGATCTGGTCGCACAATTGAAGCAGCTCGGTCTGGTCCTTACCGCCGACTCGCTCGACGACCTGGTGGCCCGCGCCGCCACCGGGCGCTGGAGTCCGCGCCAACTGCTGGAAGAAATCGCTCGCTCCGAAACCGAAGCTGCGGCCCGCCGCAGCCTGGAACGCCGCCTCGCCCTGGCCAAGCTGGACCGCTTCAAACCCCTGGCCGAGTTTGAGTGGAACTGGCCCAAGAAAATCGACCGCCCCTTGATCGAGCGTGCCCTCACCCTCGACTTCCTCAGCCGGGGCCGCAACCTTATCCTGTGCGGCACGGCGGGCTTGGGCAAGACCATGATCGCCAAAAACATCGCGCACGCAGCCATCCTGGCCGGCCACACCGCCCTGTTCCGCACCGTCTCGGACCTGCTGGCCGACCTCGACCGAGATTCGCCCGCCGCGCAGCGTCGCAAGTTCCGTTTCTACGCCCGCCCCACCTTGCTGGTGCTCGACGAGGTGGGTTATCTGGCCTATGACGCCCACGCCGCCGACCTGCTGTTCGAAATCGTCAACCACCGCTATGAACGCAATTCCGTGGTCCTGACCACCAACAAAGGCTTTAAGGAATGGAATACCGTCTTCCCCAATGCCACCTGTATCGCTGCGCTGCTCGACCGCCTCACCCATCATGCGGATGTCACCTTGATCGAAGGCGATTCCTACCGCATGCGGGAAAGCCAGATGGAAGCGGAGGCGGCCAAGAAAAACTCCAAAAGGGACGCCCATGCCCAACGATCTTGAAGGCTACCGCCAAACGCTCCTGGACCTCTATCTCCGCTTACCCGACACGCCCTGCCGTGTCAGCCGCCATGACGTGTGTTTGGTTCGCCAACTCTGGGAGCGGCACATCCCTCTGACGACGGCGGAGACCGCCCTCTTGCTGGCTTCCGTCCGACGCGCCGCCCGCCGCCCTGACGCCATTCCCCTCGGACCGATTCGCTCGCTGCATTATTTTTTACCCGTGATTGAAGAGTTGCTCCACACTCCCCTCCCTCACGGCGACGCTTACCTTGCTTACCTGCGCAGCAAGATCCGCCTGCGACCTGCAGTTTTAGCACGGGTCTGAAAGAGCACCCGAATAATCGGGAGTTGACATTGAAACGATCCGCTCGGCTTAATTTTTGTCTCAACCGCTGGATGCCCACAAGTGAGGAAGGAACGCCGGAAAATCGGGCAGAGAGCTTAGCCCTTGACGTGAGAAGGATGGACTCGTGACCTTCAAGGTAGATTTGTTTTTAATTTGCCTGGAGGAATGCGCGAGCTTTTGCGAGAAGGTCGACCACTTGGCCTGTGTTGGCGTCCGCCAACCGGAGTTGCACGTCCTGATGACGGGTGCCCCAGGGAGCATTAAGGTAGACCCCAAAGTGGTCGCCGTTTCGATAGAAACCCACAACCAGTGGGGCGTACCACTCGCCGGTAGCCGGGGATTGGTTGACCGCGTGATTCACTTCAAGGTCCGAGGGACTAAACTTATCTAAGTGCTCTTGGAGGAAGCGTTGGCTCCCCATCTGCGCTATAAGCCGCTGCTGCAGTTCCTTCAAACCTTCCTCGTCCAGGTAAACTACATCTGCGTGCTCACCATTTTTCAGTTCGACCTTAAGTCCCTTTGCCTTGTTTTTTGAGAGAGGGTCCTCCGCGACGATGCCCGTGAACCTGGCTATGGTGTCTTCGGGAGCGGGCAACGCTCCGAGAGGCTGCTCCTTGATAGAGGCGTTTGGCTTAGAGAGAAGAAATGTTTCGAGCTTCCCGGGTTCATTTTGGATGTGAACTGACCGAGAGAGCTGGGCTGCTTCCGAGGTGCATCCGGTACCCAATTGGAAAAGGGCGGCGGTGGCGACCAGTAGGAAGGCTGCTGTCTTTCTCATGAGGATAGCTCCTGCATACGTTCTAATGGTTGCCAGTTGCGGCAGCCACACAATTATACATCATCAATTTGACTGCAGTGGGCCCGGAAATTTCGACTGCTCTAGATGAGGCTCTGAGCACGTGGCTCCCATCAGGCTGACGGCTTTGGCTCCCTTTTATCCCAATGCTGACACTGGAGCCGACCGCGCAGCCTCAACCGGGTGCTGAGGTACACCACCATCGCGCCCTACCGGCTTCTGTTCAATTTTCTACGTTTTTAAATGCGCGCCGACACCTTCGTAAACAGTGAGAGGGAAGGTAAGCAGCGAGGTGAGCACCAGGAACTGGACCCAGTATAGGAAAGTTTGGATCGGTTTGAAACGCGTGATTCTCTCTGCCAAGTCGCGCATGCGCGCCGACAAGCCTGTCACCAGCAATAACAAGAAGACAATTGAGGAAGCCAGGAAATCCCACAGGATGAGCCAGTACCCGCCCTCGAAGTAGGCGTCTGACTTGGCCTTCTTATCCGGCGGCACTTTCGCCAGGTAGGCATTGGTCGCGGCCGCGGGATCAAAGTGCTCGCTAGTTGACGTCGTGGCAACCGCGCCCGTTGGTGTCTGCGGCGCTGCCGTTGCCGCCGTTTGTCCTCGGACAGAACTCGCTGACGTCAACATTGCGAGTACCGCCGCGAAAACCGCTATCAACATGATTCTCCGCTGCATCTGTTCCTCCCGATCAAATGGGGTTGTGGCGCACGCGAAGTCGGACGTTGCGTAACGCGGCGAAATCATAGCATTGCCGTTTGCAGGTGGCAATGCCCGCGGCTCCACTTCCCAGGGCTACCAAACCGTCTTGAGAAGAGGGCTTTGGCGGATTCGCTGGTCGTGGGTTATCAATGTCATTCCCTCAGCCCGCGCAGTGGCAGCGATGAGGCGATCGGCGGGATCGTGCGGAAAATCCTCAGGAAACTGCCAGGCCAGCGCCGCAATTTCCGGTGTAATGGGCCTGATTTCCGCGCCGGACTCCTCGATAAGCGTCCGTACGGATGTCTCGACAGTACCTCGTCCCTTCACAAGTCCTTGCGAAAATAGCCTCGCGAGTTCCCAGAGACTGATGGCAGCCAAAGCAATTCCTTGGTTTCTCCTCGCCCGGCGGATGGCTGAAGCCGCCGCTGGCGAGAGGTTCTGAGGTTCCAGCAGCAGCCAGGCCAGCACGTGCGTGTCAAGAAGGATCACCGGTTCGCCTCCCATTCTTCAGGCGCCACGGCGGGCGATTCAATGTCCCCCACGATTTCCATCACGCCTTTAAGACAGCCAAAGATGTCGTCGCCGCGCGTGTCAACTGGAACCAGCTTGGCCACCGGCCGTCCCCGCTTCGTGATTGTCACGGGCTCCCGGGTAGCGCGAACCTGGTCCATAACTTTCAAGCATCTTGCCTTGAACTCCCCCGCCCCCATCGTCTTCATGGCCACCTCCTGTCGCCCATGGTCACATTATAATGACCACTACACGCAAAATCAAATGAGTTGGGCAGGGTCCATTCGCTGACCTTGTTCCTTTTCCACCGCAGGCTTGCTTGAAACCCCGTCATCGTAGCAATCGCCCGCGTCCCTGTCATGCTGAGCCCGTTCGCTGCCATCCTGAGTTTTCATGTCAACAGACGAGCATGGTATAAGTCGTTTGCTTTCAAAAATATTCCCGGATTAAAACCGTAAGTAGCTTTGTTTTCTATAACATTCAGGCTTCAACCCCAAGTTTTCCATAGCCGCCCTTTGTTTTCATAGACATCCCAGCTTCGTTCGTTCAATTTTGAAGAATTCTTTTCTGCTTGCCATGAAAGGATAGACCTGTTGTCCGTGGCACGACGAGCCCATTTGCGGGCTTTCCGTCGTGCAGACACAGGTTCGGGAGTGGGTTGGTGCGGCAGAGGGGGACTGCAGCATGGTGTTCCGAGGAGAGTGTGACCTCCTGCGCAACCTCAAGATAATATTGTAGCCTATCTTGTCTCGCTTGTCAAGAGACAGGAAGTCTGTTTGTATGAAGTCTGTTCCGGTCCGCCCGTGGCGGGGCTCCCAGCCGCTGACGAGAGAGCAGTAGCGCGGCTCTGGGGCGCAAGCTCGGCGGTTCGTGGCTGCAAAGCCCCCAGACCTCTGGATCTGGAATGCGGCAGCTTGCTGCCGCTTTTGCT
This sequence comes from Terriglobia bacterium, assembly GCA_050011515.1. Taxonomy (GTDB): domain Bacteria; phylum Acidobacteriota; class Terriglobia; order UBA7540; family UBA7540; genus CAVROP01. The sequence goes on from JBEKIZ010000002.1 coordinate 39,286, forward strand.
CAGGCCAGATTGCTGGGCGTGTACTGGCGCGCCGTATTTGGGCCCATGAGGCTGCGAGCAAGCTCGCAGGATCAAAGCGGCAGCAAGCCGCCGCACTCCAGAGCCCGCTACGCGGCTCTGATCAACAGCCGTCGGGCTGGTGGTGATAGACATCCCAGCGCTTGTAATTTGTCAGTGCCTCCGCGACGGCGCGGCCATAATGGCTGCGGTTGACGGCCACGTGATGCTCGTAGCCGTGGTTGCAGATGTGTTTCAGCAACTTTTGCATTTGCGGGACTCTGACCACACCGTAGCCGCCGAAACTCTTGGGTCGGTCGCTGGTGATTTCGCCCTCGCCGACGTAGGCGCGTAGCTTGCCGTTCAGGTCGTCTGTGGAAACGCGGCAATAGGTGAGCGGGCCGCTCTTCAGTTTGCCGACTACGGTTCCAAAGGTGTTTTCCTTGCCCACCGAGCCCGCGATGATCTCCTGGAAATCCATCTTGAAATCTTCGAAAAAGTGCTTGGGGAGATTTGAGCAGTGGAAGATCACGGCCTTATCGGGGTCCTCGCCGTAGTTGTTGTTCCAGTCTACGATGGCGCTGGGCTCGCCCGCGGCAAGCTGCAGGATGTACATCGAAACCATTCCGACCATGTCCGTCTCGCAAGCGCTGGGCATGAGGTTGTTGGACATCATGCTCATCAGCGTGCAGGGTACGACGCCGAAGAACTCCTCCATGCCCGTCCAGCACTGAACGGAGGAGCCTACGAGTTCGTTAGCCTTGAGCCATTCGTCCACCACCAAGCCGAACTTTGCCATTTTCAATAGGGAGGCGGAGGGAACACCCTGCGTGGGGACATAGCCTTGAATGGAGGCCATTTTCGCCTGCACATCCGGGTCGTCGTCCTTCAGACGCTGAGCGCGCCCCAGGACATCGGAGAGGTCCAGCGTTTCGACGCTGATTCCATGGTTCTCCATCAGTTTCTCGCTGAACCGCACGGTGTTGAAGGCCGCAGGTCGTGCGCCGATCACGCCCACCCGGACGTACTTGAGCCCCTTCACAATCCGGCAGGTGGCGGCAAATGCCTTCAAGTCGTCCGCAAAGACCGGAGAGGAAGGGGCTTCCGTATGCAGCGAGGTGAGCGTATAGCGGATTCCGTACTGCCAGAGGTTGTTGCAGGCCGACATCTTTCCGCAGAAGCTGTCCCGGCGCGTGCTCACCAGCATCTTGCCCGGCTCATCCGGAAAAGCATGGATCAGGACGGGCACTTCCAACCCCGACATGCGGATGGAGTTGGCCACGCCGCGCTCGTCACCGAAGTTGGGAAGGCTGACGAGAATGCCGTCAATCTCTTCGCCATGCTGTTTGAACAGGGCCGCGCATTTGCGCGCGTCCTGAAGGGTTTCAACCGCGCCGTGTTTAGTTTCTTGCGGAGTCAGGCAGATGCTCTTGTAGCCTTGCTGCTCGAGCGTGCGCAAGACTTCCTCCCGCCCGTCGCGGGCCAGAATAGCGGGAAAGAAACCACGATTGCCGATAATGACGCCTAAAGTTGTTGCCATGGGAAAATCCTCCTTGAGGTGGCCTGTAAAGTCTTCCAACGAGGTCAGGCCAGCGGGGCATTTTAGCACGAGACGGGGGAGGAGTGACAAGCGATGAATGACCCGCCGCGGCGGGACGAGCCAACCGAATTGATTGGTCGTTTCATTAAGTCATAAATGCATGGTTATTGCTTTTTCAGTTGGAACCCCGGCGCGCCGAATTGCCAGAGCAGAAAACTCCACTCATCGGCCTGCTCCTGCTGGCGCTGTGTCTTTGTGGAGCCGAAGCCGTGGCCGGCTTCGTAGTCGACGCGCAGCAAAATCGGCTTGCCGCTCGCCGTGGCCGCTTGCAGGCGAGCGGCCAGCTTCCCAGGTTCCCACGAGATTACGCGGGGATCGTTGAAGCCGGTGGTAAGCATAACGGCGGGGTACGCCGTGCCATCCTTCACATGGTGATAGGCGCTCATGGCATAGAGGCCTTTGAAGCCATCTTCTGTCTTGACGGTGCCAAATTCAGGAATGTTCGGGGGCCCATTGGGCGTGAACTCAGCCCGCACCACGTCGGACATCGGCACCGCGTCGATTACCGCCGCGAATAGGCCCGGGCTTTCAGTGATGGAGCGGCCAATGGTGATGCCGCCCGCGCTCCCGCCCAGGCCGCCAAGATGCGCCGAATCGGTATACTTGTGCTCAATCAAGTATTGCCCGCAGGCGACGAAGTCTTTCCAGGTATTTTGCTTGGTCAGTCCTTTCCCTGCCAAGTGCCAATCCTCACCGTATTCTCCGCCGCCGCGAACGTGGGCGACAGCAAAAACCCCACCGAGGTCGTACCACGCGAGTAGCTTGGGATCGAATCCGGGATCCTCGGTGATGCCGTAGGCGCCATATCCCCGAAGCTGCGTGGGATTTGAGCCATTCAGCTTTAGACCTCTCTTGTAAACGATGGAGAGCGGAACCATGGTCCCGTCGTAGCTCTTTGCTTTTACCTCGACGGATTCGAGGTCCTTGGGATCGTCGTAAGGGCCGATGGGCTGCAGCTGAGTATCCGTGACTTGCTTGGAATGGGGATCATATGCGTAGATCTTGTTGGCCTTCGTCCACGAAGTCATTTCGAGAAGTGTCCCAAGCACCCGCTGGTCGGTAGCGGCCAAGCTCACGCTGCCGTCGAACGGCAGGGCGACAGGTTCGGGCTTTGATCCGTACGGCACACGCAGCAGACGCCCGATGCCGCCGTCCAGTTCCTGTACATAAAGGGCGTCTCGAGCTGCCGCGATATTCCGGATGACCGCCTCGCTCGCCGGCACGATCACCTCCGCCCTGGCCATATCCGGGTTCGACAGCCTGGTGTGGAGCACCTTGAATCGCGACGCGCCCTTGTGCGAGAGCAGATAGAGGTCTTCGCCATGAAGGTCGGCGTTCGTCACGTCGTCATCAACGTCGCAGATCTTTTTCCAGGGAATGCCGGGCTTGTCAAGCGAAGCGAGCGGCGCTGAATACATCGTGATTTCGTTCTGGACGCCGTGCGCCACTACCGCGAACGCATAGGATGAACCCGGCACTGTAGCCGCAAACGGGATGTCCTCCGCCCGCACCTTGATCGCGGGCGAAATTTCAAAGCCGAAAACCGCGGGGTCCCTGTCCGGGTCTGCACCCAGCACATGCAGGTAGGAGCGGCTCTTGAGATAGCGGTCCGTGGGGGCCGCGTTCGGCCCCGACTTTTGCAGTCGGTTGTAAAGGAATGAGCGGCCGTCCGGCAGCCAGTAGGGGCTCCCGAATTGCGCTCGGTCAATCACGTCGCCCGTTTCTTTTCCCGTGTTTGTATCCAGCACATGAAGGACAGCATCCTCAGAGCCGGCGGGCGAGACACCGAAGGCCACGTAGCGGCCGTCAAAGGACGGAGCGTAGTAGTTGATAGAGTAGTGAGGGCCGCCGGATTTGGCGAATGTTGCGGGATCCACCAGCAACTTCTCTTCTCCAGCGAGCCCGTTGCGCATATAGATCTTCGGAACGTCTTCTGTGGCCAGGCGTTCTTGGTAAAAGTAGCGGCCATTCGGCAATCGCCGGACGTCAAAAACCCGCGCCCGCGCTGCTTCATCAAGCTCTTTAATTCTGCTCAGAAGGGCATCTCGCCCGGCAATGTGCGCCAGGACGGCGTGGGTGTAATCGTTTTGCGCCTTGAACCAACCGGCGACCTCGGGGTCCTTCAGATTCTCCATGTAACGGTAGGGATCAACGACTTTGGTGCCGAAATATTCCTCCGTCACCGGGCGGACCGGCGCCACCAGCGGAGTCTTGGGCGCGGCCTCGTCGGCGCCCTGTCCAGACGCGACTCGGAGGCTGGGGAAGACAAGGGCCAACGACGCGAGGCTCGCGAGGATGAGGAGCCTGCGAAAGGGGGAGCTTGCATTGACTCTGCACATGTTCAATTCACCTCGAACTTGGGGATGATCGCCAGACGCGGCGCCCACCTGCGCCGCTCGTAACGGGAAGCACGCCTCCCTTGCTACTGATTCTTACCCGCATGCTACGGAAAGTCAAGCCAACGCAACACGCCCTGTGGAGCGCGAGCGTCTAATACGAAGGTGCATTCAAAGGGATTTAATCTCCAAAAGATTCAAGACGCTCGTCTCGCCACGACGAGTCGGCAATCCTAAGGGCGACACTCGTCGCCGTAGTTCAGGTTGGCTACCGCATCCGGTCCAGCACCGGGAAGACAATCAAGCTCAGGGCCACATTGACCAGAACCGCGCTAGCTAGGTCCAGCGCCATGAAAGCAGGTGGCGATTCGAGCAAGGCGTGCTGAAGCCCTGCCATGCAGAGGTTGTGGAGTAGGATGAGAGAAGCGGTCACCACGGATCGGGCGAAAAGCGATTCAACGTTGAAGCGGATAGCGGCGAGTGCAGCCAGATAGCCGACCAGTGCTTTCGCCATTCCGAACATGCCTACGTAACCATGCGAGAGCGCGTCCTGCATCAGGCCTAAACCGGTGCCCAATGCGATGCCGAAAATCTTATTCTGGCGAACCAAGGTGAAATACACGGTCACCAGCAACGGAAAGTCCATGAGTCCTGCCAGAGGGATCTTGAGGGGTAGGAAGGTCTGGAGCAAAAGCGCCACCAGGATGGTCACCCAGAGGGTAGCTGGATGGACTCGAAAAGCCTCGACTTCTCGCTGGGGAGCAACTGGCATCGTGCTCTTAGACTATCAGAAGGACGCTGAGCGTGTGAATCACTCTTTCTTCTTCGCCGGCCAACTTGTGGTGGTTTGAATTAAGAATGAGGGTTAACGTTTAAGGCTTGTTGCTGTATCGAATTGGGCTTCAAAACCACCAGCACGGTTTCGAGACGGTTCAGGTCTGCGGCTGGCTTAACCTCAACGTTCTTATAAATGTTGCCCGCGCTGGTCCTAACGACCGTTCCAACACGAAGGCCCTTGGGGTAAATCTGGTCGAGGCCCGAGGTTAGAATGGCCTCGCCGGAGGAGACGGGCTCTTCATTCATAATGTAGCGAATAAGGCAGAGGTTCTGGCCATCGCCCTTAAGGACGCCCTGGACGCGGGTCTTTTCCAGCATTACGCCCACTCCGCTGGAGGGATCGGTGAGCAGGAGGACCTGGGAAGAGTGGGAGAAGACGGCGATAGTCTTGCCCACTATGCCTTGAGGAGTAATCACCGCGAGGTCCGAGGTAAGACCCTCATCCGCTCCCTTGCCGATGAAAATGGCGTTGGAGTTCTCACCCGGGCTGGAGGCAATGACTTCGGCCGCAACGGTCTGAAACGGGAGCTGGTTCTTGAACTCCAGCAGTGTGCGCAGCCGCAAAGATTCCGCCCCCTGTTCGGAAAGCTGCTGGATCTGGGATTGCGCCGATACAAGCTCCGTATGGAGTTCCTGATTCTCTTGTTGAGCGCGCAGAAGGCTGCGATAAGTTCGCCAGGCCCCAAGGGAGATATCCATTATCCCGCGCAGCGAACGTTGGAACGGGTCGATCACGGCCACCGCCCAGACCCGAATAAGGCGCACGTCACGGTTGCGGGTGATTTGTAACGAGAGGAGCAAAAGTTGCGCAAGCAGGACCGCCGCCAGGATAAAAACCGGGCGGTGGCGCGCGATGAAGGCCTGCATATCGGGGCCTTCCCGCGTGACGGGCTGTGTTGACGCCGTTAGTTCCGGAGAGTTTGGATCAAACATGAAATAAGCGTCCGCCGGAAGTGCTCAGTCGTCCGTCGTCACTAGAAAGCAGGCCGCTCTGCCTCTCTTGCGCCTTCGCCTCCTTTCGGTTAAGCACGTTCGATGCCAAACTGGCCCGGGGAGTCAATCCAGCGGCCCCCCAGGACGATTCACCCGCGGTGTCCAGGGTCATTCTATCGCAACTCGGCGCAAAAGGTTAAAATCCGTCAGCATTCTGCCAGTTCCCAGCACCACCGACGCCAGGGGGTCTTCGGCAATAGAAACAGGCAAACCAGTTTCCTCGCGAATCCTCTTATCAAAGTTCTTCAGTAGCGCCCCGCCGCCGGTCAACACAATGCCACGGTCGGAAATGTCCGCAGAGAGTTCAGGGGGTGTGCGCTCCAGGGCCACACGGATGGCGTTCAGGATAGTCGCCACGCATTCGGAAAGCGAGTCACGGATCTCGGAGTCGTCTACGGTGATAGTCTTAGGAATTCCCTCCAGCAAATGGCGCCCCTTGATTTCCATGCTTAGGGGGTTCTCGAGCGGATAAGCCGAGCCGACCTCGATTTTGATTTGTTCGGCCGTGCGTTCGCCAATCAGCAAGTTGTACTTGCGCTTGAGGTAAGCTGTAACAGCCTCGTCCATCTCATTTCCTGCCACCCGCACGGAGCGGGCGTAGACGATGCCAGAGAGGGATATCACGGCGATGTCGGTCGTACCGCCGCCGATATCCACAATCATGCTGCCTGAGGGCTCTGTAATGGGCAGCCCGGCGCCAATGGCCGCCATCATCGCCTGCTCCACCAGGAACACTTCGCTGGCCCTGGCGCGCATGGCGGAGTCCTGCACGGCGCGCTTTTCCACCTGAGTGATTTCCGAAGGCACTCCGATGACGATGCGGGGGTGTACGAACATCTTGCGGTTGTGCGCTTTCTGGATGAAGTAGTTGAGCATCTTCTCGGTGACTTTGAAGTCCGCGATGACGCCGTCTTTCAAAGGGCGAATGGCGACGATGTTTCCCGGCGTGCGCCCAAGCATATCCTTAGCTTCGCGTCCCACCGCCTCGATTTCTCCATTGACTTTGTTGATGGCGACGATAGACGGTTCGTTAACCACAATGCCTTTGCCCCGCGCGAAGACAAGGGTGTTCGCGGTTCCAAGGTCAATCGCGAGGTCGGATGAGAAAACACTGAACAAAGAACGCACATTCATTGCGTCGTCTACTCCTGCCTCGATGGAGTCTGAAATCGCCCGGAGGGGTTTATCATTCCATCATAATGGTCTTTGGGATCGCATTCGTGTCCCTCTTACGGTATCGCGCCGTAATCGTGATTTCGTTTGACCCGGACTTGGGCAGCGGCGACCTGAAATGCCATCGAGTTCCCTCCCGCGCAATGGAGAAAATCCGCCCATTTGAAGCGCACAGAACCGTCAAAGCTCGCGAAGTGTGCTTCGCGCTTTGAACTGCGCGCTTCGTCGTCCGCGCTCTGCCCGAGTCTCCCCGAGATTGATTCCAGCCCGCCTCGTTACCTCTTTCTCAAAGTACTCGGGAGATATAAAACAGAGAGGAAGGCGCGGAAGTACCGAGCCGGGACTGCGCAAAAAGCTGTGGTGCGACAAGAAATAGTCGTCCCCTCGACTTCGAGCGACCGCTCTGATTGGTCCACCGGCGGCCGAGGTGGTACGCCCATGGTGGTTTCGCACTCGCCTACTTATTCTTGACCAATCCAGCAATAGGGTCAAGAGGATTCAAGGGGCTGGAAATCTCGAATGTTCTGTTCTTTCCGGTCAGACACTAACGAAAGGCGAGAAGCAAATACTTTGCCAAAGAGGGGACCTTATAACCACTTGTGGATTGAAGAGTTAAGAGGCATCGCAGCACGATATGTTGAAGCCGTTTACGGCGAAATTACAGCGGTAAAGAAAAAACTACACGCCCGCGGCGATTTGAGCTGGGCTGAGGAAAGCCGAGCAAGCCGGTGGCCACGTTCCCCGTTGTTGGCATTCGGGGTAGCTTCCACGCTCCATCTGGTCTCGTCCCAGTGCTCGATGAGCGCCAGGTCTCGGGCGTTAGTTTGTACGGCCCTTGACGATCCCCAGGAAGCTTGCCGGCCCCGCGGTAGTGACTCAATTTGAAAATGCGGTTATGGCTGTGCTCCGATGACAATTTCAAATTCACCCGGGGGGATTTTGGGATCAAGCTCTCCGTGCGGGTCCAGTCCCCATTGGTGTAGTGCTTCCAAAATCTTCGTTAAGGAAGGAACGACATTGTCCTCCTTGGAGTGTACCCTTATAATCACTCCGCGCGGAAGCCCGTTTAAAACTAATTGATTGAATCCTGATCCAGTAAAGTTCCAACCGGCACGCCGAAACACGTCTACGAAGTCCATAGCTAGCGTAATACTTTCAGGATCTCCCATTATGGCGCTGATCGGGCTTTCTCCATTTTTCCCAAATTGTTTGGGTACCTCTCCTTTCAGAAACTCCTTTTGCTCCTCCGAAAGCCGACGCCCTTCTTGCTTCTTTCGGATTTCATCCACCCCCTGCTTAATGTTTTTGGTTTCTGATAAGAGCTCGTCCAGCTTCGCCATGACAAGACTTACGTCTAGTTGGTTAGAAAGGATTTTGTTTAGAACTCCGGGAATGCCATCAATTATTTTTTGTTGGGCGGGCGTGAGGCTGGAGCATTTGACATCTACATTGCCAGCGAGGGCCACGATATTACTGCATGCACTATCTTTGGATTTTTGAGTGACGGTTGACGGTGTTTGGCTAGGACCATAGGTGGCCGTGGCGAGAAGCGCCAGGATAACTTCAAGGGCTTTTGGAAGTAGTTCTCTTGGCATTTCCCTTCACCTCTTCCGACGAGCAGTTCACATTAGCGTCCTTGCCCGCGATGACATTTGAGCAGTTGCTGTCTTCGGCCTTTTGCTGAACTGTCGGTGGGACTGACTGAGCGGGCGCGTTTTGGCGCAACTTGGCTTGAGATTCTCTGTCTGCGATCCATCCCAAGAATCCCAAGATGATGGCTCCAACCAGGGCGCAGGCAGCCACAAATTTCCACGTCGATTGGATGGGAATGTGTTGGCGAATGCGTGCTAGGAAATCAAGAATCCACATCTTAGCACCTGAAAATAAACGCTTCATTTTTCGGCCTCCACATGAAACAATAATGCGGGGCCGTAAATTAGGTGCAAAGGGTGCGCTCACACCTTTTGCACCGAACAGCCTTTGACTCTCAATATCTATCCGCTCATATACTACGCCAGTAGTGTCTCAATTGTCCAGACGTGATGGTGGTGTGCTAATTGTGTGTTGGGTAGTGCCCTAAATGTGTGTTGATGGGTCAAAACCATCCCCTGACTCCCCAGTGCCCTGCCCCTGCCAGTTAACCCCTGCCGCCCGACGCCTGACGCCCGCACTTTGCTCTTGACACGCCCACCGACTTGTGGTAGCCTATTAGAGTTGTCGCAAGAGAGCGCCGGCAAGCGGCGGCGGCAAGGGAACGGAATGGACCTGGCAAGGGGGAAAAAGGCAGGGAAACGCAAAAAAGATACTAAATAGTGGGAACGAACCTACCGATCTAGTGCAAACACAGGACTTAGCATTTTTGAAAGGGTGAAAACGAACTGGTTTTTGAGTGCAAACGAACGCAAATCAACCCCAAAAAGGGGCCAAAAAGCGGCCTTTTGTGGGGTATCGAACCGGAATCTGCGAATCGAAAGGCGGCAGCGGGCGGGCGAGTACAAGGGGGGCTACACGAGCTTCGGATTGGACGTCTCCAGGCATGAGGAATCCGCCGGGCGCAGAGCCGCGCTCTGGGGCAGGCGAGCGGAGCCGCCTATTGTAAAGAAGGGCTAAACGCGCTGCGCTGGCCACTGCCTTACTGGTTGCCGGAGTCGCGTACTCTCCTCTATAATGAAGGGTCTTGGCTAAGGTCGAGGAGCTTTCATGTATAGATTCTTCAAAAGAAATCGAGAAGCGGTGAAGAAGTACCTGCTGATTTTCTTTCTCAGCATCGTGTCCATTGGCATGGTGATTACGCTGGCGCCGATCAACACGGGCGATACGAGTCGCGCGGAGTCCAACGTTTTGGCGTCCATAGGTGGGTCTAACATCACCACGACGGACTTGCAGCGGACTGTCCAAATGCGGTTTCGGAATTCCCCGCAGATGAACGAATCGAAGATGATTCCAATGGTCGCTGGCAGCCTGCTGGATGAGATGGTCCTCCAGCGGGCCCTTATGAGTCAGGCCAAGAAAATGGGAATCGAAGTCTCTGACGCTGAGCTTGGCCAGACCCTGCAATCCATTCCCTGGCTTACGCAGAACGGGTCTTTCATTGGGATGGACCGCTACCAGGACGTGATTTACCAGCAGACGGGGATGTCAGTGCCGGAGTTTGAAGCAGGACTCCGGGACAAACTCTTACAGGACAAGATTCGGGGCGTGGTGACGGATGGAGTCGAGGTGCCGCCCCAGGAGGTGCTGGAGGAGTTCCAGCATCGCAATGCCAGGGCCAAGATTGAATATGTTCTGTTTGATCCCAGCCAGTTCATCAAAGCCGTTCCGGTCTCGTCAGAAGCTCTGGAAGCCTTCTTCAAGAGGGATCCCGACCGCTATAAGCTTCCGGAGCAACGGAAAGTCCGCTACGTGTTGATTGACCCGGATCACGTCAGGGGGCAGGTTAAGGTGACGGACGAGGAAGCCCGCCAGTACTACACCCAACACCTTTCCGATTACAGGATTTCAGACCGGGTGAAAGTGGCGCATATTCTCTTCAAGACCGCGGGTAAGGCTCCCGCCGAGGCTGCGACCATTGAAAAAAAGGCCCGCGACGTCCTCAACCAGATTAAAGGGGGCGCGAATTTTCCGGACTTGGCCAAGAAGTACTCGGAAGACACTTCGGCCTCCAACGGAGGAGAGCTTGGTTGGGTGGTGCGGGGACAGACTGTGAAGGAATTTGAGGATACTGCCTTCTCGATGAAGCCGGGGCAGGTCAGCGACCTCATCAAGACAGTTTACGGAATCCATATCCTAAAGCTGGAGGACAAGCAGATGGCCCACCTCCAATCCTTTGGCGAGGTGAAGGATTCCATCCTTGTGGAACTCGAAAAGCAGAGAGTGGCCGATGCCCAGGATAAGCTGGCTGACGATCTGTTGCTTGGACTTCGGCTCAAGCCGGACGCATTTGAGGATGTGGTGCGCAAAGCGGGCCTGGAGCCCCAGATGTCTCCCCTGTTCCGGTATGGCCAGGCAGTTGCCGACCTGGGAAGTGGAGACACGTTTGAAAACCTGGCCTTCCAGCTTCACAAAGGCGAGGTTGGCACTCCCATCAGCGTTCCGAAGGGCCAGGCCATTATTCAATTGGCAGACATCGTCCCGGAGCATGTTCCGACTCTCGAGGAGGTCCGCACGCGCGCCGAAGAAGATTACCGCACCGAGCAGTCGAAGGTGCTGGCAGGGGACAAAGCCAAGCAATTTGCGGCTCAGGTCAAAACGGGTGACTTCGCCAAGATCGCGAAGGCTGATGGCCTGACTGCGAAAGAGAGCAAGGATTTCACGCAGCAAGATTTCATCGAGGGTGTGGGTTCAGGTTCGCAGCTTTCGGCGGCCTTCACGTTGCAGGTAGGCCAGACCAGCGATGTTATCCCCCTGAGGGAGAACAGCGTGGTGTTCCGCGTTGTCTCGCACACGCCGGCGAATGACGCGGACTTCGCCTCGCAGCGGGATCGAATCACAGAAGAACTGCTGGACCGCAAGCGGAGCTTGGCCTATGAACTGTACCGCCGGAATCTGATGCTCCAGCTCATGCAATCCGGGGAACTGAAGATGAACGCTGGAGCGCTTAAGCAGTTCATCGCGCTTTATCAAAATAAGTAGACAATCAAAAGTCGAAGGTCGAAAGTCAAAGGTTGCAGACGAGAATTACTCAAGGGCTGTCAACCTCTGCCGGGATTCAGCGAAGGGCTCACCGGTTGCGGGCGCGAGCTTGTCCCTCAACTCACCCAGGACGAGTGCGCCTATGAAGAACTTCCCTAGCAGGTCGAGTGCCTCCATGCCGACGAACGCCGAGGGGAATTCGAGTTCAGTGCATTCCCCTTCCCTCTCCTGAAACTCCAAATTGTTCAGCTTGGTTCGTCGCTTGCGGCCGTAGGCCGCGCTGCGAAACAACCGATTAAGCTGATGCTTATGCCCCACAACGCAAACGTTGTGCCTGGGGCGGCCAGCTACCAGCCCACCGGCTTCCCCTTGTTCTGCTCGTTGAGCCATTTCTCGAGCGGAGCAAAGTAATCGCGAATGGCCGTAGCGTCCATTTGCCGCTGGCCGGTGATGGCCTCGAGGGCATCCGGCCACGGGCGGCTCAATCCCATCTCGAGCATGGCGTTCAGGCGCTTGCCGGCTTCCTTATTTCCGTAAATGGAGCAACGGTGCAACGGCCCTTTGCACCCCGCCGCCTGGGCAAGCGCGCGATGAAATTGGAATTGCAGAATGTCGGCGAGAAAGTAGCGCATGTAGGGAACGTTAGCGGCCACGTGATACTTGGCGCCGGGGTCGAAATCCTCCTCGCTCCGGTCTACAGGAGGAGCCACGCCCTGGTATTTCAGCTTCAGTCCCCACCATGTCTGGTTGTACTTCTCCGGTGGTATTTGGCCGGAGAACACCTTCCAACGCCACTGGTCAATCAGCAGGCCAAAGGGCAGGAAGGCGATTTTCTCCAGAGCTTTGTTCAACAGGAAGCCGATGTCTTTCGAGGAGTCCGGCGCCTTGTCGAGCAGGCCGATTTGGACCAGGTATTCCGGAGTTACGGAAAGCGCAATGGTGTCGCCCACAGCCTCGTGGAAGCCGTCGTTGGCGCTGTCGCGGAAGAGGTAGGGCTGGAGGTTATAAGCGCGCTGGTAAAAGTTGTGACCAAGCTCGTGGTGGATGGTCGCGAAGTATTCGCCCGTGATGTCAATGCACATCTTGACGCGCAAATCGTTGACGAAATCAACGTCCCAGGCGCTGGCGTGGCAGACCACATCGCGGTCCTGGGGCTTGACGAAAAGCGAACGCTGCCAGAAACTTTCAGGCAAGGGCGCAAAACCCAAGGAAGTGAAAAAGCGTTCGCCATAGCGGACCATCTGCCGGGCGTCCGTGTTCCGGCTTTTCAGGATGGAGGTGAGATCGTAGCCCGCGTCGGCATCTTGCGGAGCCACCAGCGGGTAGATGTTCCCCCACTCCTGGGCCCACAAGTTTCCCAGCAGGTGGGCTGGAATGGGACCGTTGGCCGGAACCACCGGGTCGCCATATTTCTCACGCAGCTTGTTCCTGACATAAGCATGCAGGGCCAGGTAGAGGGGGCGGACCTGCTCCCAAAGCCGGTCAAGTTCTTGCGCGAACTCGTCCGGCGGCATGTCGTATTTCGAGCGCCACATGGCGCCATCATCTTTGAAGCCGAGTTCTCGCGCCCCCTTGTTGGCAAGCTCGACGTAGCGGACGAAGTCCTTCCGCATGGGACGGGAAATGGCATGCCAGCCAACCCAGGCATCGCGCAACTCCTTTGGGTCGCGGCTGTTGGCCATCACGCGGGTAATATCCTCGATGTCCAGGCACTTGTCTTTGCCGGGCGGGCACCACTTGCCCTTGCCATAGGTCCCCTCCAAGGAGGAGACAATCTGCGTCAGCTCAGCGCTTTCTTTGGGGTCCGACGGCGTCGCCAGCGTCAGCGAGAGCTTGAGCAGTTTCATCTTGCGCGCCAGATCCTCGGGCAGTTTCAAGTGGTCGAAGCGCGTCGCTTGCTTGGCCAGTTCCACCCCGGCGTTGATGGCGCGCTCGTCGGCCTTAGCCGCGAGAATCTCCGTATCCTCAGTGATGTAAGTATCTTTTACCCAGTCCGCGCGGCTGGCCTCCACGTTGACCTCGAGCAGCTTTGCCTCCGCGTCCTCGATGAATTTCTTTGCTTCTTCGGTTTGCTTTTGCGACATCACTTTCTTTTCCGCTCCTGACGAAGATAAAGCCAGAACTAGAATTGTGCCCAGGCTGAATAGAATAGCGCGGAATCCTCGTGACCAAGATCCCATGAGAGCCTCCCAGTTTGGAATTCCCATGAAGATTAAGCAATGCTTCCACCGCATGAAGAGCCGGGTCCCGCAGTACAACCGTAGCAATGGTTGCGAGTGGCGATGCGTCGTTCGTCAAGGAGCACCGCATCAAAGTCCCGCACGTGCTGGAGCGAGCCGAAACCTAACGGTAGACCGAGCATCTGGTTGAAGTCGCAGTCGTAAAGGGTGCCATCCCAGCCGACCGAGATGATGTACCGACACATCACTCCGGCTGCGGCGACGGGATTAAAAGCGTTAACCAACCTTTGCATATAGCCATCATAGTTTCCGCTTGCCCAGAGAAACTCCAGAAAGCGGCCGATGGGCATATTGGTCATGGTGTAGAGGTTATTGAACACGACACCGTGACGCCACTCGAGTTCGCGCCGGAACTGCGCCTCGAGGGGCTGCTGCTTGGGGGGTAGAAATGCTCCCACGGGATTATGGACCAGGTTCAGAACCAAGCCGGATTCTGGCTGACCGTAACCCCATTCGTTCAGCTTACGAAGCGCGGAAATGGATTTCGCGAACACACCGTCGCCACGCTGGGCGTCCGTCTGGGCTTCTCGATAATAGGGGAGCGAAGCGATCACCTCCACCCTGTTTTGCGCCAGGAACCTGGCCAAGTCAGCTTGCCCAGGCAGGAGAAGCACACTCAAGTTGCAGCGGTCCATCACATGGCGACTCAGCGCCACAGCCTGCTCCACAAGCCAACGGAAGTTGGGGTTCAACTCCGGGGCCCCGCCGGTGATGTCCACATTGGGAATTTCCGTCTTCGCCAAGGCGCGAATGCAAAGCTCAGCGGTCTCTCGCCCCATGACCTCTTTGCGGTCAGGCCCCGCGTCCACATGGCAGTGATGACAGGTCTGGTTACACAGTTTCCCGACGTTGATCTGAAAGACGGTTATACCGATAGCGCGAAGCGGATCGAGACCCGCTGTGCGCATCTTTTCCTCAAAAGGGGGGATGCCATTCGCCTGGCCGAGGATGCGCAACTGCTCAGAAGTCTTAGCTAACGGGCTGGCGCGTGATTGTAAACTGAGTCCCATATTTGGCCTCACGGATGCCCATGACGAGTGGAAACTTCACATCGAAAGCTTCTCCACCACGTTGCGCATCTGAACCCCATGCACCAGTGAGGCACCGCCCCGAAGGGCGCAGGCCACGTGTACTGCCTCAGTCATTTCCTCGATGTTGGAGCCCTTTTCCAAGCACGCTTGCGAGTAAGCGTCAATACAATAAGGACATTGCACGGCATGCGCCACTCCCAGGGCGATGAGTGCTTTTTCTCGTTCGGTCAGGGCACCATCCGCGAAAACAGCAGCGTAATAGGTCTGGAACTTCTCCCAGAGTTCTTTGTTCCCTCTCCCAACCTCGGCAAACTTACCGAGATCTCCGGGATGATAGTAGGTCTCCATGGCCAGTCTCCTCGAGCTCTTGCTTCTCACTCGTCACTCGTCACTTGTCACTGCCCTTGGGCTCGAATCTCCGCCCTCTTCAGCCAATTAAGGAGAAAGAGCACGCCCACCAGGAATAAGGGCCCGGAGATGACGACGACCCAATCGGGATGATGCCGGGCCTCAATTAGATAGAGTATTCCCGCACTAATGTAAAGGATTGCCCCAACCCACTCCCAACGCCAGGAAAGGGCGAGCACGACCACAACGAAGGCAGTCGGAATAAGATGTATGGCGAGCGCAAGGATGGTTTTCCACAAGCCGAGGCCTTCGCTAAAGACATCCAGGGCAAACAGGCTCAGGAAGAGTGCAAACGCGATGCACAAAACCCTCGGTGACCAGATCAACAGCCGCCTCACGGGTCCTTTCATATCCCTGTCACTCGCTCCCACCCTGCGGGATCACTCGCCACTGCCTTTCTGACACCTGACACCTGAAACCCGACACCTGGAACCAGGTCCTCTGCTCGTCACTCGTCACTTGTCACTTGTCACTGTCTTTGTCGCTCCTCCCTGAGCGTCGCCGTGAGTATCACGGACACGATGCTGACCACCAAGGCGCCCCAAAATGCCGCCCAGAAACCGTCCACGTAAAACCCCACGTGAAACCAGTTGACCGCCATATAGGAAGCCAGCCACAACGTGATTCCGTTGATCACCAGGACGAACAGGCCCAGGGTAAGGATCACCAGCGGGCACGACAGCAGTTTCAGCAGCGGCCGCACAATCGCGTTCACCAAACCCAAAATGATCGCCATCACCGCGAATAGGGTCCAGCTATTTTTCTCCGCATGGATGCCTGGGACCAGCCATGCGGCCACGAATAACGAGAGACTGCTCACCACCCAGCGTAATAGCAGATTCATTATAACCTCGCAGCGATCTTCTGGGCGATGACCTTGGCCGCGTCGACGTTGTTTCCAATCATGCGCAAGTCGATGTTGACCATGACGTCGCCCTTCCGGAACATCAACGTGGAGCCCATGGGTCCGATGTAGGCTTCATCACCGATTCCCGCAAGCGGCTGGAAGGAACCTTGGCCTCCTCCGACCCCTTTGAAGGCCATCCCTGCAAACTTCATGGCCAACGCGCCACCCTGCCACGTCACTACAACCCCCAAGGCTTGGTTATTGCCCGCTGCTGCCGTATATTGACAGCTCGATGTCCCACCGCTGGCCTCGGAGATAGTTGTTCCCAGCGCTTCGCCCACCTCTTCTTTCGTAACCAGCGAACACACATCGCGCGCGGTAGCCGCCCGCCTCGAAGTTGCGCTCTGCGTCGTGTCGAAACGATACGTTTGGGACAGTTCCCTGGCTCTTTTCCGCACCCGGTAACCTACATACACACAGCTCCCAATTCCCAGAAGCGTGACCAGAGCAAAGAACGCCAGCAATCCGACAATGATTTTCACCGCGGCACTTCCCGACTTGGCGGGTGCAGCGCCAGGCGCGGCGCCCGCTGCCCCGACCACGGCAGGCGCCGCGGGCGCAGGTCCCTGTGCTGCTGTGGGTGGCGGCGCAACGGGCGTACCGCACTGTAAGCAAAACCGAACGTCGTCTCCTATCGGTGAACCACACTTGGTGCAGAATCCGGCCATGAAATTACCTCCTCATCTCCTCACAGTCTCCCTAACGCCTGAGACTTTTCGTCGAGCATACATCGCGCCCTTCACAATGCATCCGAATCGCGTGACACTTGGATTGTAACCTTTCACCAGCTCTTCTGTCTCCTACCCCTCCCTTGTCAGTGCGCTTCTGCCCCCCGTGACACGTGCTCGTCCCCCAGTGGTGCTTTTCCTCCCCCGGACACCTGAAACCCGACACCTGCTCTTCTGCTCGTCACTCGTCACTCGTCACTGCCCTTCAGCCCTCAGCTTTCAGCCTTCAGCAATCAGCAAAAAGCGAACGGAGTGATTCCAGAAGCTGATAGCTGACGGCTGATAGCCGACAGCTTCTTCTCGCTCGCCGTGGCGGGACGGGCAGGAGTCAGACGGACAGGTTTCAGGTGTCGGGTGTCAGGGGCTTCTTGGCCCGGCGATGAGAAGAGAAGACTCACAATGACAAGCGGCGGGAGGCGCGTTCGCGATGCTTTTCGCGATGTAAACGAATTGTGTCATGACTCTCCCGCGCCTACTCCGCCGGGTTAATACCGAAGTCGAACAACATGCCGCCGCCATAGCCACCCATGGGCCCCGCTGGCGTGGCTTGGCCAGTGTTGAAGAAACAGTATTCTCCAGGCTCAAGGTCTTTGCGTAGAGTCACCTTGTAGGTCCCCGGCGCCACTCTCTCGAAGTCGAAATCCTGAACATCCTTCTCGCGTGTCCCTGAGGAAGCCCGATAGGCGCCCCACTCGCCTACAATTAGTTCGCGATGGTCCTTCTTCGGGTCAAACCGGACCAAGGTGAATTGACTTGGAGCGGAAAGCCCCCCAAACATAAACGCACCCCCCGGTACACCTGAATAGCTGAGGGTGCCGTGCTTCTGTTCGAAGTAGAAATAGAATGTCGGTGCGTGCTCGGTGATGCGAACGCGCGCCAGCCGTCCTCGCACCACAGCTTTCCATTTTGTTTTCTTGATGCCGTAAGTCAGCCCGGTGGTGAACATCCCCGTCAGTTTCCCTCCCGAATATGCCGTCGGCTCCAATTGAGTCATTCGGCGGCCTCCCGGGTTCTGCCGGACGTAGTAGATGCCGGGATCGTGTTCGGCAAGAGGATCGTTGGGATCCGGAGGAGGCTGCTTGACAGCCGGTCCTGAGGTGGTAGATGCCGCAGACGCCCCCGCCTCCGCCATGGCTTGCATAACGGCGTCGCTGATGCCCGCCTGTTTCAGCTTGATCAGCGCATCCAGCGAGGTGTCGAACTTGCAGGGCGAGGACTTGATCTTGGCAACGATAACCCCATCGGGAAGTTTGGCCTGCACCATCTTGATCACATCGTCGTTGGTTAGGGGAGCTGCGGCTTGTGCGCGTGCTCCGGCAGGCAGAAATACTGCAAGCATGAGGGCAAGGAAAGCTCCGAAAAGGGTCATGAGCCCCAGGAAAGAAAATCCGGGTCGAGACATACATACCTCCAAACAGTGGGATGGCGTAAAATCCGGGTATCGGTAACATACTGGTTGCATACTGTCAAGGGACACTGTGTCTGCGCCTCCAATGGTGAACCTGTTTCGCTTGCTATGATGCCCAAAGAGTTGCGCGATTGTTGTACTGGCGTGATGCGACCGCATGAACAATGGCTGGACGCAGCCACAATGTGTCTTCTCGCGCGGCTCAGGGAATCCGGAGGTCCGGGTGGAGAACGCTGTCACAAAAACTAGAGGCCCTTCGGCTCGCAGTGCGGGATCGGTCTGCTATACTCGCCATGAGCGGGAAATCCTTGGGGATTTGCCAGCCGCGGGCGAGGATTCTTGTTTAGCCCCCAGCAATCCTCCACGAGCCAAGGCACTGTCTTGACGATGCAGGCACCTGATAATTCGAGGAGGCGTCCGCCGCTTTTCTCCGCACGGAAGCGGTTATTCATGGCCTCACTCCTGTTCGCTTTTCTGTTCCCTTATTTCACCTGGAAACAAGCGGCAGGCTGCGCCCTCCTGCTCCTGCTGTTCAACACGCTAATTCTGCCCTGGCTGGATGTGGGTGTGTCTGAAGAAACAGCCCTCTCCCCTGGGGAGAGGGTGGCGAGCGTAGCGAGCCGGGTGAGGGGTTTCTTGCTTAGGTTGGCCGCCCTGGCCCTTCCTCGCCCCGCAAGTGACCCCTCACCCGGCCCGCGCCGGCCGGTGAAAGCGCCAGTCGCGGGCCACCCTCTCCCCTTGGGAGAGGGCGAGAACTCAATTTCTTCTCGCTCACCTGGGGACAGGGCGCGAGCCGGGATTGTTCTCTACCCCATCTCCGTTTTGGCGCTCATTGTCCTTTACCGTAACCACCTTCACATTGCCGCAGCAGCCTGGGCCATCATGGCACTGGGCGACGGCATGGCGACTGTAGTCGGGAAGGCTCTGCGTGGCTCTGCGCTCCCCTGGAACCGGCAAAAGACTTGGCCCGGCTTTATTAGCTTCGCGGTTGCGGGGACGGTGGGCGCGTACCTTCTCACACGCTGGATTGCTCCTGAGATTCCTCCGGACAAAACACTGACGGTTTGCGCTGCCGCCTCATTGCTCGGCGCCGTGGTTGAGAGTATTCCGATTCCCCTGGACGACAACCTCACGGTGCCGCTGGTTGTGGGCGCCTTCATGTTTTGCGCTTTCCTGGTGGAACGTTCCGCGCTCAACAGCAACCTGCCCTACCTCGGCCGCCGCATATTCCTGGCGATTGCTGTGAATCTGGCGTTTGCATTGTTAGCCTGCGCGCTGAAAGCCGCGTCGCGCTCCGGCGCAGTCTGCGGCTTTTTCCTCGGAACGGCGATCTATCTCGGATACGGTTACAAGAGCTTCCTTCTCCTTTTCGCGTTTGTTCTGCTGGGTTCGGTTGCCACGCGCCTCGGCTTTTCGAAGAAAGCGGCTCGTGCTGTCGCAGAGCGCAGGGGAGGGGCACGAAGCTGGCGCGAGGCGCTGGCCAATCTGCTCGCGGCGGCATTTTTCGCTCTCCTGGTGATTACAACCCATCACGAAGCTGCCTTCCTGATTGCGTTGGTGGCGGCGCTGGCAGAGGCAGCGGGCGACACGGTCTCGAGCGAAATCGGCCAGTGGGCTTCAGACCGCGCTTACCTGATTACGACCTTCGAGCCTGTTCCGGCCGGCGAAGACGGAGGAATTTCTCTGGGTGGGACCGCGGCAGGATTTGCGGCTTCAGCAATCATAATGGGGCTGGGTCTTGGATTAGGGTTGTGTGGGCCGTACAGGTTCGCAGGCCCCGCCATCGCACTTGGCGCCGCCTGCGTGGGCAACTTGTTCGATAGCTTGCTAGGCGCCACGATTCAGCGCCGAGGTCTCGTCACAAATGGCATTGTGAACTTCGCGGGCACCAGCGTTGCGGGCGCACTGGCGTTAGGCCTGGCGCTTAGCTTGGGGCTTTGATCCCGAGTTCCGCATTTGAATTTATTACCCTCGCCCCCTTGGGGGAGAGGGTGGTCCCGTCCTCCCGCAAGGCGGCACGGGAGGACCGGGTGAGGGGGTCACCCCGGAACGAATTGGAAGGAGTTTCCTGAAGCACCCCTTTTGTGAACAGTATTGGCACTAGCGGCGATACCCATAGCCCCTGCCATAGTATAGGCGGCCGTAAAAGAAACCCGGCCCGTACCACAACCCCAAGCTAGCTCCCCAAGGATAAGGGTAATAGGGGGAATAATAGTAGGGTGGCGGAGTAGCAGTCGGAAGGGGCCAGCCGTATCCGTACCCTTTGCAGGTCCAGCCAGAACCAGTCGGTGGTGGGCCCTGCGCGTTAGAAGCGCGGTTGTATTCGTTTGTAGCCACATAGCGGAAGGCTTGTGGCGCGCGGTCAGTGGAGATGGTGACCGGCTCCGAGAGTCGGAACGTTAACACCGACTCTGGATAGATCACCGTCGCGTGGCCGCGCGTCACCAGCACGCCCACGGTTCCCGCGATTAAGCCAGCCCCAGCGCCAATGGCGGCGCCCACACCGAAATCCGCAGCGCCGCCCACCGCCGCGCCCACGACGGTAGTTCCCGCAATCGCACCCGCATCCCGGGCCTTCGAGGTGGGGCCAGCCAAGCTAGTCAACTCCGTTTCTATGGGCACCTGTTGGCCATCCACCAGCGTCAAGTCCGTCAATTGGACTGCCAGATGGGAAACGCCCGTTACGCGGCCTGCCTTCTGTGCTTCGGCTACGCGACCGCCGAGGATCTCGCCCCGCTGCGCTACCACCACGCCGCCAGCTACCAGTGGTCGAGTCAGAGTCGCGGAGAACTCGTCGCCTGCCTTATTCCGGTCCGAAGACAGCATCTGATCTACCCGCACCGTGACAAATGTGCCCGCTTGAAGCCTCAAACGCGACGGCACCGCTTGGCCCGTCGGGTAGTTGGCCGACGGGTCGTTAGTCGGCGGGTAGTTGGCCTGCGGGTAGTTAGCCTGCGGCTCGGGCGGGTTGGAAAAACTGTGCCATCCAGGACTGGGCGCTGAACTCGGCGGCGCCGGAGTGGCCTGATCTTGCGCAAACGCTACGATCGACGCGGCCAACAAACCCATCGCGATGCAGTAAGCAACAGTCCGAATCGGTTTGGTTGGTATGCAGCTCATATACAAGCTCCTCTCCATGTCTCGTTGCATGGTAAGGCATCTTCCCTTCCAAACCTCGTATAGCCTTTACCTCGCTGAAAAGAAAGGGATTGATTTGATTCGCTGCTCGCCGCGATCCGCCCTGCCTGGCCGAAATCCACCACTGCTGGTCGATTTTGGCCACTCGTACTCCCCCTCCTTAGTTAAGGAGGGGGCCAGGGGGTTGGCTGAGTCCCCCTGCTTGGTTAAGGAGGGGGTTAGGGGTGGCTGGAGGAGTCCTCCCTCCTTGGTTAAGGAGAGGGTTATGGGGTGGTTGGGCGCCTACGTTGGCAGAAAACTGTCGATCGTGCGCTGCTCGGCCCGTCTACCCGGGCTTTGGAGTGCGGCAGCTTGTTTTGTAGCGCCGACCCCGCAAGGCGGGGTCGGCATTTCCTTGCTCTAGCATGGTGTGCTGACCCCGCCTTGCGGGGTCAGCGCTACGGCAGCACTACGAGCAAGCGTAGCGCAGGCCTCCGTCCAAGAGGTCTGCGGTTCTTCCTCAGATTCGCGCTTTCGAATCCAAGGGCAAACTGGTAATCGTTAACCCGCAGCGGCGCATTGGTTGCCCCGCGCTGCTACCGGAATACTCGTTCACGCTGGACCATCGCCGGTCGTGACCCTAACCGGCCGGGGCTGGCCCCTGCTTCTCATGCGGCTCGAAAAGAACCCTTGACAAACTACGCTCAATATAGTAGGCTATTTAATGATGCTGAGCGATTCTGCCACGCGGGTGAGAGCTCACGGATGATTCCCGAGGTTTCCTCCAAAACGACAACATGTCGCTGCCCGCCCTTTGCTACGACAGCGTAGTAACTTCAAAATTTACCGCACGACGCTGGAATGTAGTAGAAAACAAAGCACTTCACTTTTTGGAATGAGGCCAAAGCGGGAATGTATATGAAAACAAAGGAGATTCGAGTCAAAAGCAGGAATGTTATAGAAAATGAACGAGTTAGTTAGTTTTTTGGCAGAATGTGAGTGGAACCGCCTCCCTCCCTACTTGGAGGGCGATGCGTGGCCTGATACGGGCCCGACAACCACCCGAAGTTGAGGGCAGGCGCCCGCCGCGGCGGGAAAATCGGCAACTTCCAAGCTCGCACCGTGCAAAGGAAAGTGGCCTGGCGTATACTCCCAGCCGCTCGGGAGTGCAAGATGGAAATCCCCGCCAAATCCCCAGGAGACCCATGACCAACGCAATTCATCGTCGAGATTTTCTAAAGGCCTCGGGCCTCGCCGCGGCTTCTTTATCTCTCGGCGCAACCACGCTTCACGGCCGAGCGCCGGAGCTCATCAAGAATTCTCCCGGCCACCCCAGGCTCCTCTCGGGTTGCTGCGCTTACTCGTACCGCAAATATCTCCAGAACGGCCCCATGACCATGGAAGACTTCATCCTCGAGGCCGTGGAGTTGGAGATCGACGGCGTGGACATGACCACGTACTATTTGAAATCCACTGAGCCGTCTTACCTTCTGGGATTACGGCGCCTGGCCTTCCGCGACGGCGTCCTGTTTTCGGGGGCGGCGATCAGCACCGACATGTGCCAGCCCGACCCAACGAAGCGCGCCGAGGAAATCGAGAAGATCAAGAAATGGCTCGAGGTCACTGACCTGCTCGGCGCCTCCCACCTGCGCGTGTTTGGCGGCGACGTTCCCAAGGGCGCGAGCGACGAACAGGGCATTCAGTGGGTGGTGGAGACCATGAAGCCCGCCTGCGATTACGCGGCGACGAAAGGAATCACGCTCGGCATCGAAAGCCACGGCGGGATTACCTCTAAAGCTGCGAACATTATCGAAATCCTGCGTCGCGTGGATTCACCTTACGCGGGATGCAACCTGGACATCAGCAATTTTCAAGATGATCCTTACACCCAGATTGAGGCCTGCATTCCCTACGCGACCCACACGCATATCCGCGATTTCTACAGCGCTGCCAGAAAGCCTCTCGATCTCGAGCGGGTGTGGGAATTGTTCGCGCAGGGCGGATACAAGGGTTTTACATCCGCCGAATACGAGGGCGATGAAGACTCGAAGACGGGCGTACCCAAACTCCTCGCCAAGATCAAGGCGCTCAACAAGAAATATTCAACTGTGTAATGCCAAGGAGGGCTACGAAACTTACGCGCCGCATATTTGTGAAGCAGAGAGTGTGCGGAACAGCCGCTTACGCCGCTTACAGTTTCTTGCCCGCCGGCCGCGTGCTGGGGGCGAACGACCGTGCCCGCTTCGGTCTCATCGGGGCCGGAGGTCGCGGGCAAGAAATCTTCAAGGCCGCGCTGGGCTGCACGCAGGTTGCGAATTCAGCTCCGGCCCCGCGCTGAATTATCGCTTTCCTTTACTTCCAGGGGTCTCGAAGACTCCGAAATCCCAAAGCTCCAAGCTAAGTTTCTCCTGGACCAGTTCACCCAGAGCGTATTCTCCGGGGTCGAGCGGGTGGAGAGGCTTCAGACGGTAAAGCCCCGGCGCCAGTTGTGTGCGCTCCAACTGCACGGCAGCGCGAAGCTCCGACGGCTTCCCAGTGCCGGCTCGGCCTGCCTCGACCTTTTCCACCACCCGCGACTCTTTCGCCACCTTCAACGAAATCACCTCGAGCTTGGCGCCCAGCCCATCCGCAGACTGAACGTAGAAGGTCGGCTCCGCCTCCTGAAGCCGCACCGCAGCTTTCGCGCCAGACAGCACGACGATCGAGCGGCTTTTCAATAGGGGAGCGGGCATGGCCAGGACAAGCGCCGCCCGCTTCTTGTCGGTGACTACCTCCGCGGAAGATTGAATCAGGCGGATCACCCGCAATCCATCGTAGGCATAAACACCTTCTTCCTGAGGCAGGTGGATGCCAGGGGCAATTTCGAATCCCACCTCCACGGGCTTATCGAAGCGTTGCTGCTCAATCTCACGGCCTTCCTCAAGTACTTTCTTCTGGATGGCTTTTTCTTCCTCCTGGGCTCGTTTCGTGGCCTCGAAGTCCACGAGGGACACGGGGATTTCCTCCCATGCTGAGCGCTCAACGCTGTAGTATCGCACTCTGTCCCCATGCACCTCGTAGCGGGAAACAAGCTGGTAAGTCCCATCTTTCAGGAAGAGTTTCTGGCTGGCCCAGACCGCCGAGGATTCCCACGTCACGCAGGCCAGCACCATGACCACCACGAGCAGCCCTCGCATTAGCGATCTCCTGGTTCGACCTTCGTCCACTTAGATGCTACGCCCGGATAACGTGTCGTTTCAATGCACACTACCAGTCCTGCACGCTGCCGTCCTTCCTGCGGGCCGTGGGCAGATAGGCACGGCGGTAAGGGTACTTCTTCGCCGCCTCTTCGTTCACATCGCAGCCGAGGCCCGGCAGGTCTGAAACGTTCATGTAACCATCTTTGAACTCGGGGCCGCCCGAAATCACTTCGCGAGTCACGTCGGGGAAGAAAACCATTTCCTGAATGCCGAAGTTAGGAATTGAGATGTCGACGTGTACGTTGGCGGCATGCGTGGGCGGGCCGATGTCGCCCGGACCGTGCCAGGCCGTCCGGACCTGAAACAATTCGGCCAAGGCGGCTACCTTGCGCGCCGCCGTGATGCCTCCGATGTGCCCCAGGTCGCAGCGGATGTAGTCGATCAACTGCTCCTTGATGAGCGGCACACAGTCCCAGAGCGAGTTGAAGAGTTCTCCCATGGCCAGGGGTGTGGTGGAGTGCTCGCGAATGAGACGGAAGCTCTCCTTGTATTCGGGACGCAAGCAGTCTTCAAGAAAGAAGAGGTGGTAGGGCTCCAGGTCGTGGGCAAGACGCGCCGCCTGAATCGGGTCCAGTTTTTCATGACAGTCGTGCAGGAGTTCAACCTCGGGGCCGAGCTTGGCGCGCAGATACTCAAAAAGTCTGGGCACTACGCGCAGGTATGGAGCAGGCTCGAAGACTTCGGTCTGCGGAAGTTCCGTCATGTTCGCGACGCGACCGGCCGCCGCCTCGGGCGTCTTGTTTCCCGGAGTCCCGTAGGTTCCTTCAAGGCCGGGGATTGCCACCTGGGCACGAACGCATTTGAAGCCCCGCTCCAGCGCACGGCGGGCAACGCCTTCGACTTCCACGAGACTTCTTCCACTCGCGTGGGTGTAAGCTAGAGCGCCGGTCCGCGTGCGGCCACCCAACAACTGGTACACAGGCATATTGGCACGCTTGCCCTTGATGTCCCACAGCGCCAAGTCAATGCCGGCCAGGGCCGTCATTTGGACGGGACCGCCGCGCCAGTAAGGCCCTCGATAAAGGTACTGCCAAATGTCCTCGATCTGCTCCGGATCCCGGTCGACAAGCAGCGGGGAGATGTGTTGTTCGAGATCCGCCGCCACGGCCAATTCCCTGCCGTTGAGCGTGGCATCGCCAACCCCGTACAGGCCGGGCTCGCTGGTCAGAACCTTCACCAGGACGTAATTGCGGTCCGGGCAGGTGACGATCACCCGAACGTCAGTAATCTTTAGGGGCGGTAGTCCTCGGGAGGAGCCGGCGCTCGAGCCTGTGTTCTCCGCCTGAGTATCCTTCGCAAGCAGTGCCCTGACCACTCGCTCTCGGCTGAGTAGCGAATCGGAGAGGGCGGCTGCGCCGGCAAGTCCAAGGAAGCCGCGCCGGCCCAACTGGCTTGCCTTGGATAAGGGTTTATGCATACAGCCTCCATAGCACCATTTCCTGGTAGTAATCTGGTCGGAACCACTCTTCGCAAGTATCGCACAATAACATATCCGCCGAATCAAAGGCATACTGACGGGTCCGCGTCAAATCGGCGGCGCCAGCCTGCCCACGGTTGCGCTCGGCAACTCCGACCAGGTGCGCCTTCAGGTCACGGTCATGGTGATCGGCTATCCTGGCTCGGCATCTGCCTGGAGCGGCAGCCAGTTGGTCAGCCAGGCGGATGATCCGTTTCGCCACCGCCCGCAATATCGCGTCTTGTACCTTCATCGCCCGCTCCCAGGCGTCTTCCGACCAGCGATCCATCACAGCCTGCTGGCTATTAGCTCTAATCGAATTCTCCCTTAGGCGGACAGATGTCGCCGCGGCGACCTAATTGACCCGGACATTTGATGTGCTAACAACACAGCAGTACTAAAGATTGTTGACAACATGCTGGAGTGGCGCCATACTTCTTACAGGATTCATCGGAGTGCCCTGTGTAGGCCCACATGCCTCTTTTTGCACCCTTCACTCCGAGCCGCAACCCACGTCTTGGAACTCCACTCTTCCTTGGCCTTGCACTCCTGACCACATGCAGCGTCACACGGGGACAGGGCCCTGCACCACTGTCCACCGGCGGCATCATCGATGGGGTGCAATGCAAGTCGGGCGGGAACGGCAGCGGAATGCATAGCCTCGATAAGTTGGAGCGGCACGAGAGGTAAATCGCACTGTCCCCCAGGGCAGGTGCGGAGGAAACAATGAAGAAAGTCCTGGTAGCAATAATTCTTCTAGTCATTGTTTTGTCATTGAGTCATCTGGCAGCAGGCCAGGCCGGCTCCAGCAGCCTGGATACCGATCTGATCCAAGCCGCCCACCGAGGCGACGCTGCGGCCGTCCAACAGCTTCTCCAGAAGGGCGCCAACGTCGAGGCCAAGGACAACTTCGGCGGCACGGCGCTGCTCCACGCGGCCTTCTGGGGCAGGACCGAGGTCGTAAAGCTGCTGCTGGATAAAGGCGCCAGCATCGAGGCCAAGGACAACGAGGGCTTCGCGGCGCTGCGCTGGGCGGCCTCCGGGGGCCAAACCGAGATGGTGAAGCTGCTACTGGAAAAAGGCGCCAACCTCGAGGCCAAGGATGAAAATGGCAAGACGGCGCTGTTCTGGGCGGCCGAGTTTGGGCAGACCGAGGTGGTGAAGCTGCTGTTGGAAAAAGGCGCCAACCTCGAGGCTAAGGACAACGACGGCGAGACGGCGCTGCGCTGGGCGGCTGACACAAGCCAGACTGA
Source organism: Terriglobia bacterium (assembly GCA_050011515.1). Taxonomy (GTDB): domain Bacteria; phylum Acidobacteriota; class Terriglobia; order UBA7540; family UBA7540; genus CAVROP01. Next base: position 66,641 of record JBEKIZ010000002.1, read on the forward strand.
GGTGGTGAAGCTGCTGTTGGATAAAGGCGCCAACCTCGAGGCCAAGGACAACAGCGGCTCCACGGCGTTGCTCCGGGCGGCCGGCGGCGGCCATACCGCGATGGTAAAGCTGCTGCTGGACAAAGGCGCCAAGATCGAGACCAAGGGCAAAGACGGCGACACGGCGCTGCTCCACGCGGCCTACCGCGGCGAGGGCGAGGTGGTGAAGCTGCTGCTGGGTAAAGGCGCGAACACCGAGGCCAAGGATGACATCTACGGCAACACGGCGCTGCTTTGGGCGGCCTCAAATGGCAAGACCGAGATTGTGAAGCTGTTGCTGAATAAAGGCGCCAACCTCGAGGCCAAGGACAGCAACGGCAAGACGGCGCTGGAGCTGGCAACCTCCGGGGGCGATACCGAGGTTGTGAACCTGCTGCGGGAGAAAGGCGCCAAATGAAGTTCGACAGCGGCGTGGTGAATGCGGTGCGGGACCCGAACGTTAACGCTATGGGTCTGACGCCCGCCAGCGTGACCCCGTACAAGAAGTAGGCGCGAAGAGTTGACCTTCGCGCCTTGGAGGAGAAAATGAAAAGACATTTGTTTGCGGCGGTTCTTCTCGGGTTGGCCGTGGTGGTCATGAGTTCCCCAGCCGCGTTCGCGCAAGGCAGCGGGAAGCCCACGGGCGGAACTCAGTGCTTTATAGGCGGTAAATGGGTATTCGTTCCCTCCGGGGGCTGCCCGGCTGGCGGCGGAAATCCGAGGGTCAATCAGCCCAGCCAGCCACCCCCCGACAATTCCGCAGCGGCAGCCGAAGCCGAACGCCAGCGGCAACAAGAAGCCGAACGGCGAAAGGTTGAGGCCGAGCGGCAGAGGCAGCAGGAGATCGAAGCGCAAAGGAAGCACGATGAGGAAGAAGCCAAGCGCAAGCAAGAGGAATTCGAGCGGAAAAAGCGGGAAGCGCTGAGCAGCATGAAGGGCATTTCCGAAAACGAACTGGGGCTGAAAGGCGCTGGAGCGGGTGATCTCGGGCTCAAGGACATTGGCGACACCGGCGGAGGCGGCCTCGGCCTCAAGGATGCTCTTAACTCGCCCTCGCCACACAAAGGGATTGAGCGTCAATACACATACGCCGGCAATGGACTAATTGCAGGGACCTCCTGGTCGCTCTACGCGAGCCGCAAGCCCGGCGAGCCGGAGCAGCGCATGTGCGATGCCATCAAGCATCAAGCCAAGCTCGCAAGGTCGTCCTACGATCTGGGAGTGGACTGCACCCGCTATCAATTTGTTCTGGGCATGGCGGCTTCGCTTGATTGGTCCACGGACCTGAAGAGTCGCGTGGTATTCGACGAGCTGACCAACGGCCAGTTCTCCGCCAACGAGCAGAGCCTTTATGACAAGCTCCGGGGCAAACAATTCGACGAGTTGGGATGCCACAGCAACGGCGCCATGATCTGCCTGGCCGCACTCGAGAATGAGGACATCAAAGCCGAGCATGTTGTGCTTTACGGTCCGCAGGTGACGCGGGAGAGCCTCGAGATGTGGGACAAGTTGGTGCGCTTCAGACGCGTGAAATCCGTCAAAGTCTATATTAACGAAAATGACATCGTTCCCGGGGTTTCCATCGCCTTTGCGGACTTAAAAGAGACGCAGGCGCACCAGGTTGTTGGAGCAGCGGTTTCACCAGGTGGTTATGGTGCCGCCAAGGTGATCGAGGAAGCTCCACTTTTTGAGATCGACTCGCTCAAGCGCACCATCAACGAGACAAGCCCGAGGCTTCTGGTTGAGACATTTCCTTGCGCGCGCGACCGGCTTTCGTTCGAATGTCACGCGATGTCGATGTACAAGTCAAAGGTGAATTGCACTGGTAAGTCCTCGGGAAAGGCGGTGCCAGGGACCGCGCTTCACGGCAAGGACGAGCTTCCCGAACCACCCATGCCCTGTGAGGCCATCGGAAGCAAGCCATGATTGCCGGGTGCTCCTGCCCTTTCGCGCAGCGAAGGTTTGGGTACCCCAAAACACGCAGTACTCAGGAGGATAAACCATGAAGGCAAGAACGATTCTTTCCGGAACCCTACTCTTTCTGCCGTTATTCGCAATCGTCATCCCCACGCGGGCGCAGTCCGACAACCCGCAGCAGACGCTCGACCAGTACGTCGCCGATCTTCAGAAAAACCCTGACGACACGGCGCTGCGGGAGAAGATCATCAAGCTGGCGCTGGAGATGAACCCCCCGCCGGCGATGCCGGAGGAGGCGAAAAGACATATGAATCGGGGGATGGCAGCAGCCGAGGATGCAAAGAACGACAATGACTTCAAGGACGCCATCAAAGAATTCCAAAAGGCAGTGAATAGCGCACCGTGGCTGGGCGTCGGTTATCGCAATCTTGCGGTCATGCAGGATAAGGTCGGCCAATACTCTGGGGCGGTGCAAAACCTAACGTTTTATCTTTTGACACAGCCTTCAACGCCAGACGCAGAGGCGGCGAAAGCACTGATGGAGAAGGTTGAGTACCGGAAAGATAAGGCGGTAGCGAAAGTCGCAGCCACGAAGGAATTGTTTGAAGCCTTCGGCTTCACCGGAAAGCCCGGGCCTGTAGAACTCCGCCGTGGTCGCGTAAGCGAATATGACGTGCGGGCAGCAATAGAAAAAGGGGCGGATGTAAACGCCAAGCCTGAGGGCATAGACTACACGGCTTTGGTATACGCGGCAGTGTGCTGTCAGGCGAACATTGTGCGGCTCTTACTCGAAAACGGTGCGGTCGCCAAGGACGGGGATGCATTAAACCAGGCCGTTAATTGCGAGGATGTGGACATGGTCAAGCTGCTGATTGACAAGGGCGCAGACGTGAATGCGAAAGTCCATGATGGAGAAACCGCGTTGATGGCGGCGGCCCAGAACGCCGATCTGGACATCGTGCGACTCCTGCTCAAGGAAGGTGCGGATGTACATGCCAAGGATAATAGGGGCCTAACAGCCCTAAGACGCCTGGTCGAAGAGGGTGGGAACGGGTTCTGGCCCGAAAGTCGGAAATCCCAATTTGAGCGCGATAAGCCCGAAGTCATTCGTCTTCTTAGACAAGCCGGAGCGGAAGAGTAGCCCTTCACGTGGAGGAAGTTATGAAGGGACCTTTACTTGCCGGGTGCGCCTCGCGCAGCGAAGGTTGGGAGGGGCGGGAACATGCAGTACCAAGGTGAGTAAAACCATGAAGACAAGAATGATTTTTTCCGGAAATCTACTTATTCTGGTGTTGTGCGCAATTGTCATTCCCGCGCGGGCGCAGACGGCCAGCTCGCAGCAAACGCTCGACCAGTACGTCGCCGACCTCCAGAAAAACCCTGACGACACGGCGCTGCGCGAGAAGATCATCAAGCTGGTCCAGGAGATGAAGCCTGCTCCGGCTATCCCGGAGGAGGCACGCGAGCACTACGTAATGGCGACGACCTTCGCGCAAAAGGCGAAGGACGACACGGAGAAGGCGAAGGGCGAGAGCGAGTTAAGGCAGGCAAACAGCGGGTTTGAGCGCGCCATCGAGCAGTATAAAGCGGCTTTGGTGGCCGCTCCCTGGTGGGCAGATGCGTACAAGAAGCAGGCGCTCGCCCAGGAGGCGGCGGACCGATACGACGATGCCATCGCCAGCCTGAACCTGTACCTGCTGACCCAACCTGCCGACGCCCGCGACGCCCAGGACGAAATCTACAAGGTCAAGGCGCTGAAGCAGTCGGCCGAAGAAGATAAGGAGTTGGCGGCAAAAGAAGCAGAAGCCAAGGCAAGGGAATCCAGTCCGGAAGCAATAGCGGCAAGGAAGCAAGCGGAGTTCGACGCCTTTCTGGCTAAAATTGACGGCCGAAGATACACATGGCAGAGGGGCCACGGAGTGGGGCCTTTGGCAATAGACGTAAGGGGGAGATTCCTCGTAACGGGACAGATCGACACGAGAATGGCAAATGGGGAGTTTCACCCAGGTTTTGAAAAATGGGGACCTGATCCCGTTGCCATCCAAGGTTTCGAAACCACCGTGCCGTTGCCCAACCCTGGGTATGCCCCAGGAATTGCTTATCACACGGAAGCTACCTTCATAATTAGTGAAGATGGCTACAGTGTGACTTGGCGAACCCGGTTTAGTGATGGGAACACAAACGATATGGTTTTCCTCTGGCAAAGATAAGGAGTCATTCCATGAAGACAAGAACGATTTTTTCCGGAACCATACTTATTCTGCTGTTGTGCGCAATCGTCATTCCCGCGCAGGCGCAGACAGCCAGCCCACAGGAAACGCTCGACCAATACGTTGCCGACCTTCAGAAAAGCCCTGACGACACGGCGCTGCGGGAGAAGATCATCAAGCTGGTGCTGGAAATGAGCCCTGCGCCCGAGACGCCGGCCGAGGCCAAGAGGCATATGTCGCGCGGCGTGGCAGCCGTGGAAGATGCCAAGACCCCCGACGACTTCAAGGACGCCTGCAACGAGTTCCGGCAGGCGACCACGCTGGCTCCCTGGCTGGCGGACGCTTACCGCAATCTCGCCATCGCCCAAGATAAAGCCGGAATGTACGACGAGGCCCTGGCCAGCCTCCGTCTGTACCTCCTCACGAAGCCGTCATCGTCCGACGCGGACTGGGCCGAAGACCTGAAGTCCAAGGTCGAGTACCGCAAGGAGAAAGCAGCGAAAGAAGCAGAAGCCAAGGCGAAGGAATCCAGTCCGGAAGCAATAGCGGCAAAGAAGCAAAACGAGTTCGACGAGTGGCTCAAGAAGCTGGATGGCAGGAGATATACCTATACCCCTCCAAACCCAGGGGCGGCAACCAGCGTAATAGACATAAGGGGAGGGCTTCTCACGTGGGGAACGATCTTTCCCCCGGGTTATGCCGGCGGCGAAGGCTACCGGCCTGATTACTACGCCAACCATATTAGGATCCGTAGCCGGGAGATTACGGTGCCGGTACCCGAGGTGGCCGAGAGAGCGCGAAGATCCGGTCTGGAGGTCTGGACACTGTCGCTCGCGTTCATAATCAGCGAAGACGGCGACAGTGTAATCTTTCATGGCCTGCTTTCTGATGGCAGCACAGGGAATGATACTACTTACTTCTGGCAAAGATAAGAGCGTACCGCGATGCGCTACCTCCTTCCTTGCCGCGGCCGCCGACCTAGGAGGAAAACAATGAAACGTCTAGGCATCCTTATCGCTATCATCATGGCTGCATTGTTCCTCAGCGCTTGCATCCGCCCAGACTGGAAGTATTCAGAGCCGGTCTCGCTGAACCGCAAGGCACGGGCCTGCTTCAGCCAAGGCGGCGACCTCTGGGCGAGGGGCGACTGGAAAGGGGCAATCGTTGAATACCGCAAGGCAGAAGAGCTAGACCCGGACAATGCGGCTATCCATATCCGCCTTAGCTGGGCGCTTTTGTGGACGGACGACTGGGATGGTGCGATTACGGAGGGACGCACGGCGCTGCGCCTGGACCCCAACAACCGCAAAGCTCCCGAGGTCCATGGGTACATTGGTACGGTCCTGGAGCACAAGGGCGACCTTTGCGGCGCGTTGAAGGAATATCGCACGGGCTATCTGATTGCCCCCGTCTTCGGCAAGATTGAAACGGACTACAAGCGGCTGACAGACATGCATTTGACCTGCCCGCCCGGACAGGAGGGGAAGAAACCATGAAATACCTGATTGCCGTTCTCACTGTTGCCCTTGTTGTGCTCCAGCAGCTTGCCGCACTCAACTGGGAGCACGTTGCCAAGAGACCCATTCCTTGGCAGCCGCCGGTTGCCATGATTGCAACCGCGCCGAAGGCCAGTATAGGAAGCACTGACAGGGAGAACTTCTTCACGCCGGGGCCGTGGGTTTATGACCCCAAGGCCGGGACGGTCAGCGCCTTTGTCCCGGCAGGCGATACCGGCGACACCGACTTCCAAAGCGGATTCGAGGTTGCCATAGTGACGACGAACTACTGGAAGCCAAGAATGGTCAGGGCCAACGGCCGGCTGATCGCAGGCTCGCCGAAACTTTATGAGTTCGTCCTGCGGCGTGCTCAAGGCGGAGACCAAGAGGCAAGGAATATGCTCGACCCATTGAGGTTAAAAAGCGGGTGGAGACCTCAATGAGCAAGAGAGTAGCAGCTATGAAGTGGAATCTTTGAATGCCTCATCTGCGGCATTCTGGCGGCCTCTATCGTCTTCATTACGTGACCACCAGAAAGGCAGGTTTCAGGTGTCAGGTGTCAGGTGTCAGGGGCTGGGGGCTGGAGACGGAAGAGCAGGTGTCGGGTGTCAGGTGTCAGGGGCTGGGGGCTGGAGACGGAAGAGCAGGTGTCAGGTGTCAGGTGTCAGGTGCTGGGGGCTCAAACGGGGATTCGGGAGTCCGTATTCAGGACACAGAACGAAAGAACCGGAGACAGAAGTGAGGAGACAAAAGGAAAAGCATCCGCTTTCTGCCTTCTGCTTACTGCCGACTGCCTACTGCGACTTGCGACGCCCATGTCGCGCAACTCATACCGGTAACCAGACTTCCTGTCTCTTGACAAGCGGAACGAGATAGGCTAGAATAGTACGCGATAGGAGTCAGGAGTCAGGAGTCAGGAGTCAGGAGTCAGGGCGGGAAGGGCTGGGGACGGGGGAAAAGAACAGGGAATAGGGAATAGGGAACAGGGAATAGGGAACTGGAATTGACAAGACCGTTGGCAGGCGCGAAGCGCTTTGGAGTGCGGCAGCTTGCTGCCGCTTTTGCGGGTCGAGCTTGCTCGGGGTGCTGCCGGAAGCAAGCTTCCGGCGAAGAAAAGCGGCAGCAAGCTGCCGCACTCCAAAGGCCACCGGAGTGGCCTGGACGGAAGCAAGAAAGAATTCTTCAAAAATGAACGACCGACGCGGGAATGTCTATGAAAACAAAGGACCGCTGTGGAAAACTTGCGGGCGAAGCCGGAATGCCATAGAAAACAAAGATAGTTACGCGCTGGAAGCGGGAATGTCGTTGAAAAGAAAGGAGGTGGGTGGTAGGTGGGGAAGAGCACCGGAGATCGCGCCCGCCTCTTCGACTCGGAGCGGTTTAAGCGCGAATTCGCCATCACGCTCGCCGACCTGCGAGGCGAGCTGGGCCTCCGCATCGTCGGATACGTTCTCATCCCGCAGGGCGGCATGCCGGAGCAGATCCGGGTGGTGAAGGAACAGTTCGGGGTGAATGAGTTAGTGTTTGTGGGGGCCGAGGCCTGGCCCCTCTCCACTGCTAACGCGACGCCAAATCTCCTCCGGGAGTGGGACCGATGCGCCGCGCGACGCACACAGCCGGGCCGCGGACGGGGGCTAACGATAAGCGCGTGGATTGGCGCTTCCTGGCGTCCTGGTAGGCGCGAAGTTGAACGTGGGCAAAGAGGGGGGCCATCGCCATCCAGCCGACCGAGTAAAAGCTACAGGTAATCTCTGTTATGGAGTATACGGTGAAGAAAGTCATGACGCCCAGGAGTTCGCCTGGCAGTGAACTGGTTTCTCCAGCGGGCTTGGTGGAGTAGAAACGCAGGATGCCGATCCACACCCAAACGATGGCGATCACAAACGGGATTGCGCCCAGAAAACCGCTCTGGATCAGAGCGTCAAGGAAGGTGTTCTGCATGTTCTGGCCATTAAGAAAGTAGCGATCTGCCCAAAAACCGAGCCCGACCCACGGCGATTGCTGTAAGGCCTGCCAACCGTTCGCCCACGTCGCTGTGCGCCCTGTAAGCGTCGGGTCAAACCCCCTCCCGCGGGTGAGGTAGAGAATAAAGGCGTGACCAAAACCGGTGAGCCACACCAGCGGGAGGGCGAGGAGCGCGAGCATTATCATCGGAACCCTCCACCGCGTGGGGGCACGCACCAGGAGCACCGCGGCAGCGACAACGACCGATACCCAAGACGTTCGAGCCTGGGATAGCAGTAAAGCCGCTCCTGCGGCCAGCGTGAGGGGTGTCCAGATGAACACCGTTTTCTTGTCCTTTCGGTCATGCAAGAGTTTCGCCAGGCCTACGAGAACAAGGATTCCCGCAAACCTCCCAAACCCCGTGTTCCTCGGTGCTGCCACCCCCATCACATCTTTGACCCTGCCATAGGCCATCACGCCCAAAGGGCTGCCGACAGTGTGAGTGGTCGTGCCCCCGCCCAACAGGGGAATCCCGGCAAGCAAGCCCAAACAAATCGCCGCGCAGCAACCCCAGTTGACGGAAATAAAGCGCGCGAGGTGCGCCTCTGGCTCGGAGCAAGAGGCAACCGCGATCACAACAACGATCACAGAGATGTACTGGATCGCCCAATAAGCGGAGCCGATAGGCTCGGGAGAAACAAAGATGGAAGAGGCCAACCCGATCCCTGCGTAAAGCAACAGCAGGGTAAGGGGGCTGAACGCCAGCCATTTGGGGAGGGATCGGCGCTGGGCGAGTTGGCCCACAGCGATCACGCCGGCGAGGATGGGAAAGAAAGCCCGCACGCCGTGGACGAAATTGACAAAGTTCTTCGGGAAGAGCGGGTCCATGGAGTAGAAAATTGTGCTGTTGTAGCCCGACCAAACCAAGAGGCAGAGCATCGAGGTCAGCATCAGTCCTCGAGCTTCGTGCTTCCGCATGGCAGGCATTGCAGTGCGGAGGCGCAGACTCAGAGAGGAGGGGGCGAGCGGTTGGCGAAAGTTTCGCTGTGCTGCGGCGGGGTTTTGAGGCGAATTGCTCAATCTGAAGCAGAGACCCCCAGGGCCTGTTCATAGGCCTCGATGATACGCTCGGCGACGCGGTCCCAGTCGTAAACCTGGCGGGCGCGCTCGAGGGCGGCCCGACCCATTTGCGCACACAAGTTGCGATCACTGGCGAGTTTTTCGAGCGCAACGGCCATGTCGCGCACGGCCTGGTCGGGATCGCGGGTTGGAACTTTGAATCCGCACTCCTCATTGACGTGCAGCCCCGGGCCCCCCAAGTCGAAGCAGACGACGGGTTTGCCAGATGCCATCGCCTCTACCACGACCAAGCCGCCCCCGTCACGCAGGCTGGCGAAGAGAAAAACGTCACAGGAGCGCATGCTGGCCAGCAGACGTTCGCGCGGCATCCAGCTTTCAATGCGCGCCTGCTTCTCGATACCTAATTCGTGGATCAGACTTTCGAGGCGGTTCAGCTCCGGGCCCTCCCCTACGATCGTAAACTCCGCCTCCGGGCGCCTCTCCGCAAAAATCGCGAAGGCGCGCAAAGCAAGGTCAAATCCCTTGAGCGGAACCAAACGGCCTGCGGACAGGACGGCAAACTTCTCACTTCGCGCCTGCTGCTGCGGGGAAGTAAGTTCACGAGCTGAAATGCCGTTTACAGAAAGCAGTTGTACTTTATGGCGCCACCGGACCGGCACCCCCTCGACGGCCTCGCGGTTGCAAGCCAGGATCACCCGAGCACGGTGCTGGCTCAACACAAAAAAAGGATCATGCCGGAAGACCCACTGTCCGAATGAACGCCGGAACTCCACGAGGCGACTCCCCAGGCGAAAACCCTTAAGGAACGGTTTGGGAATCCGGTGAGCACCCCCGCCGGGGCCGCGCACGTAGGGGACGGGCAGCAAGGCTCCGATGATGCTGGCCATCCAATCGTTCGTATAGGTTAGGTGGTGGGCGAGGTCAAACCGGACGTGGCGATGCAATCGGCAGGCTGCAAAATAGGCGCTCCACTGCCAGAGGTAGGCGTAGAGGTGGAGGCCTCCCGGAGAACGTAGCAAAGGAGTCATCCAGGCGGGGAGCCCTGCAAAGTGGAACTCCACTCCCGGAATTGCTTCCCTCGCAAGGGCCTTTTCGATTGCCTCGCGGTTCTTCTCGCAGGTAAGCACCCAGAGGTCACAGAACCCAGCCAGCCGCTTGATGAGATTCCAGGCCATGAGGTCCCCACCCCCAGGGAAAGGATGCCCGGCATTGCCCAAACAGGAGTAGGCGGAGATCAGCACGCGGTGGTGCACTTTCATGTTCGATCACACGGGAGCCGGCCTCCCCTTGTATGCTGCGAGATGAAAGGTTTCATCCCAGCGGGGGTAGCTGTCAAACCGTACGAAGCCGAGCTGCTTCAGCAATGACGACACTGCGCTCGGTGTTAGGCCGGCAGGAAGGAGAGAAGGGTGAACCTCACAGCTTACCAGCTCGCAGCCAGGTTGGGAGAGCGTTTCCCGGAGCCCACGGATGACAGCATATTCGTGCCCCTCGACGTCAATCTTGACCACCCGCGGGCCAGGCAAGTGCTCCGCAGCTACAAGATCGTCCCCGGTGGACACATCAACCATCTCAGCGACGGCGCCCCGAGGTTGTTGCTCTACCAGGCTGGAGCTCCCGATCACCTCGCTGGCGTAAAGCTTCGCCCTGCCGCCGCGATCGCTGAGAGCTTTGCGATAACTGCGTACGTTCTCGAGGCAATTAAGCTCCAGGTTCTCCTGCAAGTGAATATAGTTCTGCTCCTGGGGTTCGAAAGCGATGACCAGACCCCGGGCGCCCACCCTCTTCGCCAGCAGGACTGCGTAAAGTCCTACATTGCTGCCGACGTCGTAGACCACGTCGCCAGGCCTAAGGAACGAAACCAGCAGATCGAGGACGCGCTCTTCCCCTCCGGCGCCCCCCTCAGACTCGAGCACGCGAAGCTCCTCCGAAGTGTGCACCCGAAATTGCAGCGGGATGCCCGCGATCCGAAGTCTGAGGACCCCATTGCGCGGCCGGGCCCACCAATAGTAGCCCTTGCGCAGCAGACGCCGCAGGCCCAGCCAGCGGGCAATCTTGATGACCTCAGGGCGGTAGGTCAATCGCTTAAGCGGATTCATGGAGCTCGTGTCCCAACACTCGCCCTGCGGCCGGCTGTCGCTCGACGGACTCGCGTCCTCCGCGCAGCGCGCCTGCGGCGAAAGATTACGGCTTTGACGCAAAGGCCAAAAACTCGCGAATGCCGCTCCAGCGACGGACGTCCATCTTGGTAAAACCACAAGACCTAAGCAATTCAAGTACGTCGCCGGGCTCGGCCCCCGAGGGCAGAAGTGTGGGATGAACCTCACAGATCACGGCGGTGCATGCCGGGTTGGAAAGCGTGCCTCGCAGGCCACGGATCACGGCGAACTCGCAACCCTCCACGTCGATCATGACCAAGTTCGGCTGCGCCAAGCTCATCTCTTCGCGAAAACGGTCTCCTTCGACAACCCGCACGGTCTGCGTTCTGGTTTGCCCCTTCCGGGCTGTAGCAAGACTGGAAAAGAGCAAGTCTTCGCCAGTGAATAGATCAGCGTGGCCACTGAAATCCGCCAGCGCCAGCTCGAAGGCACAGAGGTTCGACAATCCGTTTAGCTCTATATTGTGCTGCAAGTCCTCATGCGCTTGCGGCGCCGGTTCAAAGGTAAGCACTTGGCCTCGCACGGAAACCTTCTTGGCGGCAAAAACCGAGCAGACACCAATGTTACTTCCGACATCGTAAACGACGTCGCCCGGACGCAGGCGGCGGTCCAGCAACTCGATGACTCCGAGCCTCCAGTGCCCGGCTTGCCCCTTTCGCAGCATCCGGAGCTGCTCGGGCGTGCGGGCGTAGAAGCGGCAATCAAAGGATCCCAGCCTTACGAGCATGACGCCGTCGCGCGGCCTGGAAAACCAGAAGTCCAACTTCCGAAGGCTGCGGCGTAGACCTAAGGCCCGGGCGGCCCGAATTACCATCGGGTTGCAGGAAACGCTTTGAACAATGTCCAATTCTAGACCTTCCAGATCTCAATCCTGCGCCACTCGTTCACGCGAAGGACTGTTGGCCATGCGGGCCACGAGACCCTCGAGCTTACCTTCGAGTTTTCCCACAATACTGCGCCAACTGTACTTCTCTTCCACGAGCTGCCGTGCTGCGGCCGCGAACAACTGTGACAAGCCGGGGTTCCGCAGCAGGCGGACCACCTGGTCCGCGAACTCCACCTCAGTGTCGGCTATCAGCAGGTGACGGCTGTCAACGACGTCAAGACCGCGGCAACCAACAGACGTCGAGACCACGGGAGTGCCGCAAGCCATGGCTTCCAGCACCTTCAGCTTGGTGCCCGCGCCAAAACGGTACGGCGCGGCGGCCACACGGACCTTGGCGTGATAGTCCCGCATGTCGGCTACGGTTCCAGTGACCTGAATGCCCGGACGCCGCTTGAGAGCCAGTATCTCGGGGGTGGGGCTGGCGCCGACAATCAAGAGCCGGACCCCGGGCAGGGACTCGCGCACCTTCGGCAAAACCCCGTTGACAAACCAGAGCACCGCATCGATGTTTCGCTTCACGCCCATGTTGCCGGAAAGCAGGATGGTGTTCGCTTGCCTTTGCGCCATAGGGATGGGATGGTAGTATTCGGTGTCGGCGCCATTCGGCGCCGTCCAGACTGTAACGCCGGGAGGAACCCGACGCCTCATGAGGTCCGCCTCCATATCTGAAACCGAAACCACCGCTTGCACATGCTTCAACACTCGGTTCTCAAAACGCCGGAGCTTCAACCAATTGAGGTAGGCAAAAACCCGCTTGCCCGCGCTGCCGTGCTGGGTGAAGTCTCGCCAGACCAGTTCCTGGGACTCGTGCTCTTCGAGCACAACCACAGTGTCCTTCACCGGATCCGTGGCCAGCACGCCGCCCATAATGGTGAAGTTGACCCAGATCAGGTCAAAGTTTTGGCTATGGACCAAGCCGCTCCACACCTCACCGTACTGCGGCGTGGCGAATTTCGCGACCGGGTATGGGGCGAGCGAGAAAACCGACCGGATATAGGCCGAAGGACCCCCAGTTTGCCGCGCCAAATAGAGACGCACTTCCTCGCAAAGCGAACTGACGGCCGGGTCAACGGAGGCGCCAGGGTCCGGGCTGCCCGCCAGCAACACTATCTCGTGTCCGTGGCCGGCCATCTCTTTCAGCAGGTGGTAGATTCGTATCGCGCCACCACCCCGCAAGGGCCAGGGAAGATACGGGGAAACCATCAGAATGCGCATGGTTGTGATCGAAGATTTGGAAGATGTTGCCCCAACGGCGAGGAGGAGGAATGAGGGTCCGGTGACCCAGAGGGACCTAATAAGAGCTCATCGTCCATGCTTTCCTAGTATCCTGAGTCAGAAGTTAGCCAACAAAGTCTTCCCCTTTCGGGTGGTCGTTCCACAGCCCCGGCAGGGGCGTAAGAGGGTAGCCCTGGGCGCCAGCCCTGGGGGAAGGAGCCCTCACCCCGTCCCGCAGAGCGGGTCACCCCTCTCCCGGGCGGGCGGGAGAGGGGACGGGGGAGAGGGAGGGTTCTCCTACTCACGGCTGACGCCCTGGGCTACCCTCTTTCGCCCCGACAAGTCGGGGCTGACTTCATCAACGAACTTCTGACTCAGGACACTAGAGATTCTTCCGCACTTGCGCTCGAGGAATTCGCGCAAGATTTCAAGGATACCTTTCTGTCGGCTCCGTCAGAAATCTCACGCCTGTACCCCACTGATTGATTCCCTCGCGCCAAGGATCTGATGAGCCACTTGCTTCGCCGTGCTCTGCCACGAGAACGCTTGGGCCCGCACTAGACCCTTCTTGACCAGCTCCCGACGAGTTGATTCCTGATTCACTTTGCACAGAGCTTCGCTGAGCGACCCGGGCTGTTCCGGATCGATCAACAAAGTTGCGTCTCCCACCACCTCCGGCAGCGACGTGCGGTTAGAAGAAATGACGGGGGCGCCACAAGCCATGGCCTCGAGAGGTGGCAAGCCAAACCCTTCGTACCGCGAGGGATAAAGAAGCGCTCGGGCTGCGGCGTACACTAATGGCAGGTCCTCGTCTCGGACGTAACCGGCGAATTGGAACAGGCCCGACAGTCCGGTTTGCTCGATGCGCGCCAGCGTATCTTCAAAGAGGGTACGTCTGCGCAGGTCCCATGTGACCACCACCGGCAACCGAAACTCACTCCCCGTGTTTCCCGAGGCATAGCTTTCGACAATCAAACGCAAATTCTTTTGCCTGCTGGGCTGGCCGAGAAAAAGATAGAAAGCGGCGGGAAGATTGTAGCGGCTTCGCACCTCTTCAATCCGCGAGCTGTCCCCTGGGGGATGAAAGCGTTCGTGGTCGATGCCGTTAGGGATAACACTAATTCGGGCAGGCCTGACCCCAGCGAAGCTCACCAGTTCGTTCGCCGTGAACTGTGAGACCGTTATGATGGTATCCGCTGTTCTCAGTGCCTTGCTCATGCCCGCAGAAAAGTACTTCAGGTTGGCCCACGGCGCGTCGATGGGATATTGGTGGGGAGCAGCGAGATGCCGCAGGATCTGGATGTCATGCACAACCGCCAGCTTCTTTCTTGCCCAAAGAGGGCTTAGCGGGAACCGCGAGTCCATGGAGAAGAAGATATCTGTTCCCCAAGTGATGAAAGAGGGCCACAACTCCTCCAGCAGAAGCCTGGATATTTTTCTGTTCACGGCCTGCGGTGAATGTACGACCGTGGCGAGATTCGAGGGCAACCGAAGATGCGCGTCCCTACAGAGCAGCAAGGTGACCTCACACCCTGCGGCCTTTAAAATCGGAAGTAGGTGCGGAAGTACTTGCCGTTCATACTGGCCTGCGCCGCCACTGGTCATTCCGATGGCAGCGGCTAAGATGACGACCTTCACAGCCTGACTCTTTCCAGATGGCCCGTGTCTTTCCCGGGACCATCCTGCTGCTGGAACAAGCGTCCAAACAAAGAGCCGTCACGCATAGCGAGCACGTTGTACGAAATTGGGCCGAGTTGGCGCGTATGCTGACGCAACATCACGCCCCAAGCGTGACGATCTCGTTGGCCAGCTCCTCTGCCGTCTGCTCCCACGGGAACTGGCGTGCGCGGTTGAATCCTTTCTGGATCATTTGTCCCCGAACCGTTGGGTCATTCAACCTTCCAAGCGCCGCCAGAAGGGACTCTGGTGACGTAGGATCGATCAAGATTCCAGCGTCGGCGATTATCTCGGGCAGCGCTGTCGTGTTTGAAGCTACGACAGGGGTGCCGCAGGCCATGGCCTCCAGTGGCGGCATACCGAAGCCTTCGTACAGCGATGGATAAAGTAAACCCCTTGCCATGCTGTAGGCCGCGGGAAGGTCGTCGTCCGCTATGTGGCCTACAAATCGAAACAAGTGTCCCATCTGATTCTCCTCAATCAGTTCAAGCGCCCTGTAGCCGCGCGTACCAGCAGGGCGACCAGAGGTGATAACCACAGGAAGGCACAGACCAGGCTCCCCGCGGGAGAGGATGTAACTCCTAACAATCAACTCCAGATTCTTCCATCCCCTGGCAAGCCCGCCGACGAAAATATAGAACTGATCGGGCAGGTGGTAACGCCTTCGAACCCCCTCCACGAGCTCCGAATTCGTTATGGGGCGAAAACGGGTGCGGTCTACACCTGCGTAGACCCTCGCGATTCTGTCTGAGGACACCTTGCCTGCCGTGCGCAGCTCCCCGGACACATAATCGGAGTCTGCGACGATACGGTCCGCCATCCTAACGGTTCTGACATGACACGCCCGCCAGTAGCGCTCGCTCGATCCGGGAACATTCGGTCCCCACTGTCGCAAGAAGGCACGGCCCAACAATTGTCGGAGATCGTGAACTACAGCAAGAGTCCGCCGGGCGGGAAGAGGCACGAGCGGCAACACATTCTGCAGTGAAACGAACACATCTGCCCCCCAGCTCAAGAACCAACAATAGAAATCGTCAAGCGCCACCCTCGCGACTCTGTTGCCCCTCGCTGAAGGGAGGTAGACTCCTCGACCTCCGTGCGGCTCACACTTCAGGAGTGAGTCATGAGATAGCAGAACCACCGATCGGCAGCCCTTGGCGCGGAGTCGCGATAACAGGTGGGGCAGGACGTAGCTGATGTACTGCCCGACGCCGCCAAGCCAAGGCGTGGAAGTGGCAAAGATAACCACTTGCATTTCCCTCTCCTTCCCCAGAGTCCTTCCGCCTGTGGCACGCTTATTTCTCATGGCTCTTTCACAAAACTTTTGACAGAACCCTAGCCATGCCCGATGCCATTCTTGTCACCCTTGAAGGAAACAGCCTGGAAAGGCGTGCGCCCAAAACTGCCGATGGTTCCACGGGCGAGAGGTTCCTACTCCGGTTAAGGTTCCCGCCGTACATGAGAGTGCGCGCGCAGCGAGATTTCGGTTCGCGCGTCCCCCAACTGCGGCCGAATCATGTGACCCCGCAGCCTATCCGGGTTCTGCTTTCTGCAACCAGGACAAGCCTCGCCATGCGACGCGGATTAACCAACACAAGGACTGCTTCCGGACGGGGCCCGCTTGACGCACCTGTTATTGCAGCACGCTTCGCTCGGCGGGCAGCAGCGCTGCCCATGATTGCAGCACTGGCCTGAGGGGCAGCAGAGGAACGCATTGCAGCACGTCTGGCCTGAGGGACAGCACCTCCCAAAGCAGGCCTGAGCTGAGGGACAGCACCTTCCATCAATGCACCTCTCGCCTGAGGTACAGCAGATCTCACGGCAGCACTGGCGCCTGTCGCAGCATGTCGTGCCGCAGCACGTCTGGCCTGAGGCACAGCACTTCCCATTGCAGCACGTCAAGCCGTTTTTGCAGCATGTCGCGCCGCAGCGGAATTCACCGGACGGACACTTGATGAATTCTGGGGCCTGTGCGCCCCCGGCAGGCACCCCCAGGCCACGGGAAGCCCTCCCTAAGCCCAAGGAAGCTAATAGGGCGCCACCCACGGCTCCGCCGACCAGCTTGAATGCTTCTCGTCTCGAAATCGAGCTGGCAGTAATTCTCGATATGTCGTCCAATAGCGCGTTCATTTCACTCCTCCTCTTGACCACCCCGGCCGTCACGGACGAGAGCCGATAGTGCGTCTCTCCCGACTGCCGCGTCCCTGGCGATCACACCGTCTTCCCCAATCAGAAAAGCTACCGGCGTCGCCAGAATCCCGTACTCTCTTGAAACCTCCCACTTCCTATCCTGAAGCAGCACCGGAAACTCAAAACCGTGCTGCGCTGCCTTGCGGTGGTTCTCCTCCGCATTGCCCCGTCCGACGAGGATCACGCCCAAGCCGTCATTGGCGTATTCTCGATGCAGGCGGACCAAATGGGGGGCGAGTTCATCGCAAGGTCCGCATTGAGGGTCACTGAAGACCAGGAGTGCGCTCCGGCCCCGGTACTCGTCGACGGCGATACCAGATCAGCGCCCGAGCCTGAAGACGAGCACCTCGCAGCCTGGGGCCACGACCTCCATTTCCCACTCCCCCACCCAGACGTGCCAGTCGGCGGTCACGGGGAGGACGCCAATCGCTTCACTCCGCTTCGGGATGAGCGGAACGACACCCTCCGCAAACACGTCGCCGCCCTTGTCGGGCGGATTGCGCAAGCGGACCTTGACGTTTTGGGCGTCCCGGTCGCCCAGGTTTATCAGGTAGGGCCGCATCGTCTTCGGCTCGACCAGCCGCCCCGAGCCATCCTCGTTGTAGTTGGGCTCCACCAAGTCGGGGGATACGACCAAAGTCGGTTTCTCATGCCGGCTGGAGAAGGTCGCGGCGAGAGAAAGGGTGTCAGGGGGCAATCCTGCGCCGTCGGTGGGAAGGTCGGAGAACCCTGCGCACAAGGCGTCCGCACGGGCCAGCAGTTCGGCGGTGCCGCCGAAGAACCCCACCCCGGGTAATTCGGGGGCGATCAGGCGGACGAAGCGGATCTGCTGTTCGAGCTCCTCCTTCGTTTGAGCCCAGTTCTCGCCGGGATTGCCGCCTTTCCCGACCCCGAGAACGACGATCGTTTTCGCCAGGATGCCGTACCTCCGCGCCGACCAGACTTGGCTGGCGATCCACCAGTACTGCCTCTTGTCGCCCACGTAGCTCTCCATCATGACGAGGTCTGCCACGTCGCGGTACGCCTCCGCCAGAACCTTGGGGATGGGGCCGCGCATCTCCCAGACCGCGAGGGCCAACTCCGGTTTCTGGCGCTTCGTCTGGCGAAGAATCTGGGCAGATTTCTCATCCATCCGGCCGCCATAGTCGAAGCCGAACTCGTCGATCATGACCACCGGCCGTGGGTTTCCGCCGTAGTTCTGACCCACCAGGTTGTCGACTGCTTTCTCGATGGGCGAGCGCAACAGGTCGAACCAGGTGTGGCCGACCCCCATCACCACACCCCGCACCCGCCAATACTGCCAGTCCTCCGGCTTCGTCGGCCCGATGAACGTCACCGAGCGCAGTTGCTTGGGATCAAAGTCCTTCGTCGGGCTGTAGGTGAAAGCGATCACTTTGTCCAGGCCCAGGACCTTTGTCTCTGCGCCCTTCGCCGCGGCAGGACGATCGGTTACCATTCCGCCAAGCATGGCAGCCAGCAGGGCCGCCGCGCTCACCCCAGGGAACCAGGAGTGTCGTGTTTTGACCATCATGAACACGATCGCTAGGATCCGTTTGTCGCAAGGAATTCCGTCACGAGGCTCCGGACGGTATCCTGGAAGCGTTCTGTGGAAAGCTCACGGCTCCTTTCGCGCAGGTGCTCTACGAGTGCCGCTTGCAGAACTGGGTTTTCCAGCGCGGACACAATTTTGTGAATGGCATCGTCGTCGTTCTCGAAAGTGAGTGACGGATGATCGACAATTTCGGTCTGGCCGCCGCCATTGGGCACAAACGTGAGGCAATCTGCCTTCACCAACTCCGCCACCGCGATCCCGAACGCCTCGCGCTCACAACCATTGATCCCGAACTTATGCCGGGCCATCAACTCACGTTTTGCCTTCCCCGCTACGCGGCCTTCAAGGAACACCCAATCGCGGTGCCGCGAAGCCAGCGCTTGCACCTTCTTGGCAAAGGGTGAATGATCCAGGCCGCCGAGGATGTGAAGATGAATATCAAACCCCCGCTGCCGCACCTGGTCGAGAATGCCGATTACGGCGTCCATGCGCTTTTCCGGGACCACCCGGCCAATGCACACAAATCCGTTTTCTCTTTCATCCCAGGAAACGACCGGAAAATTGCCCGGCACGGGAGGGAACTGAACCCGGCGAGCGATCAATCCAAACTCCCTTTCCAAAAGGCCGGCCGTCCACTGCGAGTTCGCCACGGTGACATTCTTCTTCCAATTCTCCGCGCGGCTGGGCGCGAGCCTGTCGCAAAGTCCCAGGTAGGCCCTTCGCAAGATCGTGTCGCCATACCACCAGGCCCGCACAGTGGTCAGGCTGGGATGGAGCGCTCGTTGGAGCTTGGGGGCGAAAGAGAAGTCCGCCACGAACTGGATGAGCGGTACGCCGAAATCGCAAGGATTGTAGTGGGAAGTGATCACATCGAAGCCGGGCGCCAATCGGCGGCATTCGCGCGTGAACAGCGCGCCGCGCAACCCTGCAAACTTCGCGATGCGGTGCAGCCCCAGGGGCAACCGCACCTCATGGATGGTGAATTCCCCCGGCCGCAGGTCGGTGCCGTAGTACGCGTTCAGGCTGGGCACGTCGACCTTGCCGCCTGTGATGAGCGTTACGTCGTGGTCGCGCTTCAGCGCCTGGATGGTCCACAAAGCTCCAGTCTCCGAGCCCCCGTACCCAAGCCGGGGATGAATGACGGCTACGCTGGGGCGTCGCAAGTCTTTGCCTCCGCCCTTTCTTTGTACGCGATCATGTGAATCTGGGTCCAGCGGGGGGGCATGTCAATATGGGTAAATCCCAAGGTTCTTACGAATTCTACAATCACCGTCACATTCACCTCAGGTGGCAAAAAGGATGGATGAATTTCGCAGCACAGCAGCTTGCAAGCCGGGTGGGCCAAAGTTTGCTGCAAACCGCGAAGGACAGAGTACTCGTATCCTTCGACGTCGATTTTTACGGCGCGGGGAATGGGAAGGCCTTCTGCGCGCACCACGCAGTCACCTTGCACGATATCAACCTCTTCCGCGGCACGCTGCTGCTCGGAGTCGCCTTCGTGGGCGACCAGGGACGGGCACGCTCCTCCCCCCACAAAGAGCCGCCCCGACCCGTTTTGGTCCCCCAACGCTTGTCTGAAAATCCGAACATTTGACAGTGTGTTTAGCTTCAGGTGATCTAGAAGTCGCTCGCAAGCTTTCACTTCAGGTTCGAAGGCGATCACTTGGCCCTCGTCACCGACAACTTTGGACATCGGGATCGTGAATTGGCCGATATGGCTCCCCACGTCGAAGAAGACGTCGCCCGGGCGAAGGGTGGAGATCAACACTCGCATGAAATCCTGTTCCGCCACAAGAGTTCCCTCCACTGCTCTGAGCTCGGCGGGGGTGCAAGCACGGAACTGCACGCCAATTCCGCCCAAGCTGGCGCGAAGTATATTGCCTGGCGATACCGCCCATCGGTAGTAGGATTCCCTAAGGACGTCCGTAAGACGTAAGAATCGGGCCAGTGCCAGCAGGTCGGAGCGATAAGCCAAACGTCTCAAGGCGTTCATTTCATCCTCACGAACTCGCCTTTCAAGATGCGCCTGGGAATAGCGATGTATGCGCGGCGAGCCATCTGATCAGGGCGAATCCCCGGCGGCACTCTGTTGCCCCGCCGCGGTCCGTGCTTATCGGGCCTCCCTGACGCTCCGAAATGGGACAAAAGGATGCACCCGCATTAGGCCCCGCCTCAGGCTCTGTTTCTCGTCCACCTGCAAGCCATGCCGCCAGGCTGCCAGGCTGAATAGGACCGTTAACACAACGGCGACGGCAGCGCGGGCCGGCAACCCCAACCCCAGAATTGAAAGGCCGGCCAGCAGCGCGGCCAAGCCGGCCAGCGAACTCAGGGCGATCGCCATGCGCCCCGCAACCCAGGAACGTAGAGGCACGAGTCCGAGCCGCGCACACATCCACGCCAAGAGACAATCGTGCACGACCACCCGGATCATCCAGGCCAACGCTGCGCCGGTAATGCCCAACCGCAAAATGAGGTACCAAGCCAAGCCCGCATAAAGGGGAAGTTCCCACAAGAGGAACTTGGAGGGGATATCAGGTCGACCAACAGCCTGGAGAAGCACGTGTGGAACCCAGAATACCGACATGAGCAGCATACATAGGGAAATGATTTGGAACGCCGAGGTGCTGCGGTTGGCGAAGTCAGTTCCCAACCAGATCTTCAGAATATCGCGTGCGAAAAAAACCATTAGAATCACGAGTGCGCCCATACCCAGCGACACAAATCTTACAGAACGTACAAAGAAATTCTCTATGTCGGCGTGCCGCTGGCTGGCCCCGAGAGCGGAAAAGGCGGGAAAGAGCACGCCAACCAGGGCACCTGGAAGCACTGCGGTCCGCGAGATGGCTTCGTAAGGGGCGGCATAATACCCAACCGCGGCCATAGAAATGAGAGCTCCGATGAGGAAACGGTCGAGATAGGTGATGATCGGCCCGACCACGCTGCCGACGCTGACCCATCCCCCGAAACTGAGCAGAGGCCGCAGCACCTTGCGGTCGAAGACAAAGGTCTGCCGCAGGCTCGGGAAAAGGCGTAACCCCAGCACCAGGTACGCCAACACCGCGACCAGTCTTGACAACAACAGGAAACCGACGATAGCAGGAAGTCCAAAGCCCAGCCAAACGGCCAGCGCCGGGATGAGGTAAATCGCTGAGTTCAGGGGCAGGGTTACGGCATTCGTGAGGTCGAAGCGCTGCGCGGCCTCCAGCACCCCCCGCAAAGAGCCCATGGCAAAGACCACCGGAAAGGACCAGGCGATGAGCAAGAACACGAGGTGCGCCTCCCCTGTGAGGCTGGGTGAAAGCTTGAAAACGCGTTCGATGAAAAGGGGGGTTGCGGCGGTCAGAGCAACTGCGCCCAGGGCACCGAGAGCGGTGCTCAGGGATACGGAGGTCCACACCACCAGAGGGAGTCGGTGGGATTCTTCTTTGCCGAGGAGTTCCGCCACGAATTTGGTCGTGGCCGGTCCCAGGCCAAGGTTCAAGAAGTTGAAGTAGCCCGCCATTACCCAGGCGAGAGAGAGGACGCCGAAGCGATCCACGCCGAGCCCGTGAATGACGTAAGGAATGCTTACGACCCCGATCGCAAGCGGCACCGTCGCGCAGATGAAGTTCAGCACCGTGTTGCGCGCCAACAGGCTGCCGCGGATGTGGAATCCGTTTTCAGGAGCCATTACGGGGCTGGCTTTCACCGCGCTCATGAAGTTGATGAAGTCATGCTGCCAAGGCTGATCTCCTGACGAGACTCGCCACCCGTTCCGTGAGTATGTTTTGGCGATCGGGACTTGAACTGATCCCGGTTCACGCGTGCCGAGAACGAATCTACGCCCCGGCGTAAGCCGTCCCTGAACTAAACCTTGGCGTCCGAGCCGAGAATTCTCTTGCCGAGCGAATGGTCATCCACGCGCTCTATCGGATACGAAGCACCTCCGCTCACCAGATCCTTTTTCCTCCGCCAGTTCTTACGAGGTCCCCCGTGGCTCACTCATATCTTCTGAGGCCGCAGATCTCCAGGATTGTATAAGCGGCAAACTGCGGCCCATAGACCATCGAGCGGTGCCAGCAGCGCCTTGGCTCCCGGATGAGCCGCCAGAGCCACTCAAATCCATGCTCCCTGATCCAGGCGGGCGCAGGCGCGACGCTGCCGCTCACGAACTTGGCCGCAGCTCCTGCCGCGATCACGATAGGTACGTCGAGCTTTTGCCGGTTGGCGAAGATCCATCTCTCTTGTTTCGGCAGCCCCAGGCATACCCATAGCACATGGGGCTTGGCGTCGTTGATTCTCTTGATTAGCTGGTCGTTCTCTTCCCTGCTCAGAGGCCGGAAGGGGGGTGAATAAGCGCCGGCAATTCGCATGCCGGGGAACTGGCCGCGGAGTTTCGAGATGAGGCGTTCAAGCACGTCACCCGTATCGCCCAAGAAGTAAGCGCTATAGCCACATTCGTTGGCAAGCGCGCAGAACGCCAACATCAAGTCGGCTCCGCGCACCTGCTGGGGTTCAAGGGAGAGCCGCGCCGCCGCGGCGCGCGCCGCCCACTTGCCGTCGGGAACCGATAGGGCGGCCGACTCGAGGATCTGCTTGAACTCCGGATGCTCGAATCCCTCCATGATGCCGTGTGAGCCGGTCACGGCAATCCACCGCTGGCCGTCCCCTTTTTGAATCCACCGATCGATCTGCCGCACCACATCGTGCAGGCTGATCACATGCACGGGAACTCGCAAGACACGTGCCCGAGGAACATTTCCGTCACTCGCGAGGTGATTCTCAGCCCTCATGCTCACTCCACGGATATGCTCCCAAGGAGGGCGGTGATGGCGAGGGACTTTTTGAAAGTGGCGCATTAACCGGCCGGGCAATCCCGGCAGAGTCTGGCTTTCGATATCGGCGTGGAGCGCGGCGCAAGATCTTCCCTTCCCGGCGCTCCCACCGGCCCGTGAAGGTAACGGCAAACGATATGAGGACCAAGCGAATGTCCAACCAGAAACTTTGCCGGCGCGCGTAGAGCAGGTCGTAGCGAAGCTTGTGCCGCCGAGATATTTCGCTGTGCCCGTAGACCTGGGCCAGCCCGGTGAGGCCAGGCCGAACCTGGTGGCGCAAATCGAAGCAAGGAATCTCTGCCCGGAACTTTTTCACCAGCTCGACCCACTCCGGCCGTGGGCCTACAAAGCTCATATCACCCCGGAAGATACTCCAGAGTTGCGGGAGTTCGTCCATAGCCGTGGCCCGCAGGATTCTTCCAACCTTCGTTATCCTGGGATCGTTTGCAGCGGCGGGTACTACGCCCCACTTTTTGTCGGAGTCAGG
The DNA here is from genome assembly GCA_050011515.1 of Terriglobia bacterium. Classification (GTDB taxonomy): domain Bacteria; phylum Acidobacteriota; class Terriglobia; order UBA7540; family UBA7540; genus CAVROP01. The sequence goes on from JBEKIZ010000002.1 coordinate 90,286, forward strand.
AACCATGGAGCGGAACTTCAGGCTCGTAAAGACCCGCCCATCTTTCCCCACGCGCTCTTGCCGATAGAAGACGGGGCCGCCGTCGTGGAGCTTCACCGCCAGGGCAATAATCCCCCACAACGGCAGCGATACGATGAGCCCCACCCCGGACAATATGATATCAAAGCCCTTTTTGAGCACGCGGCTTCCTCGTTTCGTGGATTTAAGAAGGAATCAGGCACCTGCCGCCGGAGCGAACAAACTATGAATGGACGCCAGTATGGCTTTATGATGCCAGTCAAACCTCAGGTTCCCATTCAGCCTGGACAGCAGATCGATTCCCTTTGCCCTATCAAAGGCCCTTTCGATGAGGCTGTCGGAAAGGCGTGCCGCGAACTTTCGGGCGAGGTAACCCGTCCACAGCTCGATGCCGAAAGCCGAGCGCCAGAAGCGCTCAAACTCGCCCAAGGTGTGAACGCTGAAGTCGCCCTTTCGAAAGGCACGAAGGATGACGTCGGTGGCCATTTGCGCTGAAAGAAGACCGAAGAAAATCCCGCCTCCCGTTGAAGTCTTAACGTGAGCTGCGGCCTCCCCGATCGCCACAATCCGTTCCCCAACACAATTTCCGACCGGCATCTGTCCTATGGCCTTCTGCCGGACCTTCACCTCACCCCGATCCAGTCCGGGCGCCACTCTTTGCAAGAGTGCGCTGAAGTATGGCCGGGGATCTTCCACGCACATAAGACCGACGCGGACGCGGCCGTGTCCCAAAGGGATTTTCCAGCCGAAGGCCCCGGGCGCGACAGACCGCCCCACGTACACCTCGGTCGGGTTGGAGATCCCATCCTTCCCCAGCGGGATATCAGCCTGGATGGCCCGCAAGAATTCGTGAGCTTTCACCAGCCCCAGGGCTCCGTTGAGGGAACCGTTCACTCCGGATGCAATCACGGCGACTCGCGCCCGCAGTTTCCCAACCGCCGGCTGGCGCGAGCGGAACTGCAAAAGCACCCCGTCCTTTTCGCGCTCGAGGGCCTCAACAAACCGGCCTAAGCACAGTTCTGCGCCCGCCGAACGAGCCAGGTTCGCAAGGTCGCGGTTGAAATTCGCCTTATCGACCACGCGAGCCAGGGGCGTCGCCGAGCGATATTCCAAGGTTCTTCCAGCAGGCGAGATCGCCCGGATGCAGCAAGTACGGTTCAAGACCGATTGGCTGGGCAGACCAAAACGAGCAAACGCCTCTTCCCCGATGACGCCAGAACAGACGGCGTGTTCACCGATCCTCTCCTGGGCATCCAGCACCGTGACACCCAGGCCCGCCGAGGCGAGTTGATAAGCCGCGTACAACCCAGCCGGACCCGCCCCGATCACAGCAACATCGCGCATCACCGTCGTTTCACCTCCGGTCACGAGATTTTAAAACAAGGGTCATCTTATCTGTGTGTGAGGGTGGGTGGCTGATCGTTGGCAGAAGCTGCTTCAGCGACTTTCGAGGTTGAGTGATCCCGGGAGTAGTAATAATTGTAATACCGGTAACGCGAACTATAATACCCGTCAACTCGATCCTCCAGCTTGTTGAGGACAGCACCTAGAGTATTTGCTCCGGCCCGGTCCAGGATTCGACGAACCCGATTCAATGCGCCGCGCGAGGTGGCGCCGCTTTCCACAACCAGAACCACGCCATCCGCCAAGGCTGAAAGAAGGATTCCATCCGTCACCAGCAACAAGGGCGGTGAATCGAGCACAATGTGTTCGAAGCGCTGGCGGAGGTCCCGTACCAACCCCTCCATAGCAGGTGAGGACAGCAGCTCGGCCGGGTTTGGGGGAATCGGTCCCGAGGGAAGCACCGACATATTCGGGGCTGTTGTGAGGGCCTGGAGTGCCTGGTCGATGTCGTGCCCGCCCGTGAGAAAGCTACTCAGTCCGGGTCCCTCACCATCCGACAGGCCGAGGACCTTTAAGACATTTGGCTTTCGCAGATCCGCATCAACCAGCAGCACGCGGCTGCCACGCTGGGCCAGCGCCAAAGCGAGGTTGACAGAAGCGAATGTCTTCCCTTCACTGGGATGTGCACTCGTGACCAGCAGCACTTGAGGCGGCTGCGGCGCGTTGGAGAGCAGAATCGAGGTTCGCAAGACCCTGAAAGATTCCGCCATTTCCGACCCGGGCGCATTGAGGACGGCCAATGCCAGGTCTCCATTTCCCGCTGCTCTCTTGGCATCGCGCGGGAAGTACCGGCCGTACCGCCCGCGCGATGTTGTTCCGAGCGGAATCACGGCCAAAGTGGGAACAGTTATCTCCCTCTCGATGTCCTCCGCTGTCTTGATGGTGCGATCCAGGCTTTCCCGGGTAAACGCCAGCGTGACTCCGAGAATCAAGCCCACCAGGAGTCCGACGGCAATATCCACTGGCTTGTCCGGGCGGATGGGAATACTGGGAACCAACGCCTCATCGGCCAGGCGGACGTTCGTCGCGCGCAAGCTTACCGAGACGGTGGCATCTTTGAGACGTTTCAGCAGATCGTTGTAAAGCTGCTGGTTGGTCTCGAACTCCCCCTTCAAGATGGTGTACTTAATGAGAAGCTGGTTCAGTTTTTCGACTTCGGCTCTTTGCTGAGCTACCTCCAGGGAGAGAAGCTGCTCACGGCGCAGGGCGGTGCGGTAATCGCTCCCGATCCGCTCAATTATCAGCTTGCGTTCTCGGTCCATGAGCGACTCCACCTCATTGATCTGGTTGCGCAGTTCCTTCACTCGGTAGAAGTTCGGCCCATAATGAGAAGTCGTCGCGGCATACTGGGTCTGGAGATCAGCGTATTTCGAGTCCAACTGCTCCAGCAGGGCGTCGTTGGCAATGATGGCCGCCTCGGCTTTGTTGTTCTGCACCGAATCGTACACGGATTGCTTGTTGGCGCGGTCAGTCTGTGCCGTGGTGAGGTCTTTGCTCAAATCCGAAAGCCGTTGTCCCACCACGTTCTCTTTGTTCCCGATATCGGCCATCGAGTTCTCGCGCTCATAGTCAACCAGCGCCTGCTGAGATTTCTCAACCTTGGCTTTGAGCTCGTCGAGTTGCTGTTCCATCCACGCCGAGGCTTGCCGGGTCGTTTCGTATTTGGAACGAAAATTGGACTCCACGTAATTCTTCACAAGGGCGTTGGCTTCACGCGCCGCCAAGCTCGGGTCAACACTCTCGAAGCTGACCTCCACCAACCGGCTTTCATTCAGCAGCTCGATATGAAGATGCTTCTTAAAAGCCCGGATCAGACTTGATTGAGCTGCGGCGGGAGACCCGTCGGTGCTGGCTGGCCCGCCCTTCCCGGCAGCCCTGAACTCCGGGTTCCCAGCCGCAAGCCCCAACTGCTGTATCGTTTCCCAGGCCAAGTTGTTGTTCTGCAAGAGGTCCACTTGAGTTTGGAGGAATGCTGCGTCGGTGGCCGCACCCGGGTTAAGCTCGGTGAGCGTTTGCAGTTGGGGCGTCTCCGCCTGGACCTCCATGCGAGCTGTGGCGCGGTACACCGGCTTCATGCGGAAGACAACGAGCGTCACCAAAATTGTAATAATGAAGGCAACCGTGAAAACGGTGCCCCGGCGCTTTCTAAGAATTTCCCAGTAGACATGGAACGAGTATGCGTCCGGCCCCGAAGGCTCGAGGTCCGAGACAGGGTATACCGGATACGTCGGGCGGTCAGGAAGAACGCCGTTCGTCGGCATTAGCTTGTCATTTTCTGCCATCTCTCTCGCCCCATCCCCGACTGCGCTTCTTGCTCGCCCCCCTGAAGGGCTGCATGGCATGAAACGCGCCCATGTGCAGAGTTCGCGCCTTCACCAGCCGTAGTCAATCTCTAAAATGGGATACGCCAAATCGAAGCATAGACCGCGGTGTTGAAAACTGTGTCGAGGGTTCTCTTGACCCCGCTCTCGGGCACATAAAGGATGTCGCTAGCCAGCAGTTGTTGATCCGGAGCCCGGTTCGACAGGACCTTTTTGAGGTCTATGGGAACTTCCTGCCTTCCGCCGGGAGCGTTTGAGGCCCTCCGGATGATTACGGCTTTTGCTGGCTTTGCCTCGTGCGTGAAGTTGCCCGCCAAGGCAATAGCCTTCAGCACCGTCATTTGCTCCTGGTCGTTGCTGAGGACAAAACCCCCAGCCCGGTTCACACCTCCCACCACGTAGACAATTCCTGCCCGTTGAACCATAACCCGATCCCCCGCGTACAAATCCACGTTAAGGCTCGCGTCGCCGTTCTGCCAGAGTCGCCAGACGTCAACCTTCACCGTGCGTGAGATCGCTGGATTGGCATTCTGCGCGGCCCGGGCAGTGTTAGGCCCCGGCCCCACCGGAGCATTCTCCGCGCGGGTGACAATCGCCGTGCCGCCCGCATCGTCGCTAAGACCTTCACCTTGCGCCAATACATCGAGCAACGTGGTGTGAACGTTGACCGGATAAATGCCCGGTTTTTTTACAGCGCCGGAAAGTATTACCGAATTTAATGGTGAAGATTTTACCGTAACGACCACTTGGGGGTCGGTAAGCAGTCCGGCGTCAAGAAGATCCCTACGAATGGCTTCCGAAAGCTGGTCGAGCGTCAGGCCTTCCGCCATGACCGGTCGCGGCAGCATCGGAAGAGTTATCATCCCATCCTCGTCTACCAGATACTCGCGCGAAAGCTCTTGTGCATCTATGACGTAGACTTCCAGAAGATCGTCCTTGGCGACCACATACCGCGCTCCCGCCCGGGTGTTCGGAGAGGCGCTCGAGGCTGCCGGCCTCAGGGAGGAGACCGGGGCCACAGTCGTAGGCGGAACTGGATTCTGCGCCCACGCGAGTCCACTCAGGCAAATTAAGCCAACCACAGCCAACACCACCCCAACCTCAGCCCCCCTTCCCGGGCGCGCCGCGCCGTAAAGTAAACGGCCACCTGTCCTACCGCCAGCCCCGCCAAGCGACATAACCCTCAAAAGCGGACCTTTTGCTCCCCATGCCATGATCTCTACTCCTTAAGACAACTTCCACATTCTTGACCAACATCCCTCCCGGCAAGCCGCAAGGGGGTCAAACTTCGTAAACTGGCACTTCGTCGGAGCAAAGAGCTTGCAGGAACTGTTTCATCCTTTTCCTTCCTCTTGCCAGGAGATTGGGTTGCAAAGCAGGACGCAGCTCCGCCCTGTGACTTACAGGGGAATACCTTGCAAGCCCCACTGGCCTTTACCCCTATCTTCGGCTGGACAGGGGGGGCACATTAACTGGAAGAGGAAGAATTCTCCACACGGCGGTGAAATTGTTAAGGCGCTCCGTGTTTTTCCCCCACCGTAGGGCAAAGCACGCCGAGGCCTGAACCCTAAACCTCGTTCACCGCCCGGCCAGCAGCGATCAGTAGCCTATGTTGATTGGCTACTTTTGTGAGCCACGCCGGCTCGGTCTGGCCAACGAAACGCCGTTTTGGCTTAACCTCAAAAGGGGACCGACCATGATGAGATTGAATCTCACCCTAGACTCGGATCTCGATGGCAGATCGCCAAGGAAACACATCTCCGAGCGGAGGATTTCGATGGCGGAATCAGAATGGGCTAAGGGAATGGCTCAGGAGCTCAAGGCTGGAAAGGCGCGAAAGGCCGAAGGGGATGGCAAGCTCCTGAAAGAGCAGACAACGAGGAAGGGATTTGCTTTTAAATTGTGGACAGACGCCAAGAACTTCCATCGCTTGGCGATCTGAATACGCTGTGGAAGGTTGTTAGAAAGCTTTGGGTGTGGAAGTCGAATCTAAAGCCTAGGCGGGGTCAGAGGGAGAAACCGGCAACGCCTTGCCGCATCGCAGCGACTCGCGGACGCGAAAAGTGGCCAGAGTCGTTGCGCGGAGACTTTCGAAGGGAATGGGCGGTTCCCCGCCGCTTGCCACCGCCGCAACGAAAGCTCGCAGTTCCTCTCGATGCCCTTTGTCCTGAGAGAAGAGGGACCTGGACCGGCAGTGGTTATCGAAATAAAACCACGCTTTCCGAAAGTCATCGGAAATTGCGGTTCGCGCTTGGCCATAGACTTCTAAGCGCTCTTTCGGAACGCTTGGGTCGCCAGAAGAGAGATAGAAGATCTCAGCCCGCGAGCCGTCGGCAAGGAGAACCTGAATGTGAAGGTTATCTTCAGCGCTGTCGCTGGCGCCTTTTACTGGCCAAGCCTGGATTTCTGTGGGTAGCGAGGAGGTCAGGAACCCCACCAGATCAATGAAGTGGCAGACTTCGCCGATCACCCGGCCATGTCCTTGCGCAGGGTCATTGATCCAGTGGGCGTGCGGCAAGCGACCTGCATTCACCCGGTAGATAATTGATAGCGGCTCACGACGTCCCTCGAAGAACTTCCTGCATTCGCGGGCAAAGGGGGAGAAGCGGCGATTGAAGCCCACGCTGAGTATGCGCCCTGAGCTGCCAAACGCCTCTGCAATTTGATTCAGTTCCGCCTCATTGACGCACAAAGGCTTCTCCACAAAAACGTGTTTGCCATGTTCGAGGGCTGCGATGACCAAAGGGGCGTGCAGGTGATGCCGGGTAGCAATAAAGACCGCGTGGACGGCCGGGTCGTTCAGAATCTCATTGGGATCGGTCGAACAATAGCGAAAGCCGAAACTCTTGGCGACCCTCCGCGCCGAAGCACCCGTAGCGTTGGCTAAGCCCAAGAACTCGACGCCCGCGACCTTCCGCAGGCTCGGCAGCAATCTCGCACGGCTGAAGCTTCCCGCCCCAATCCATCCCGCACCGATGGTCTCACGGGTTACCCTTGTTGGATCGGGGCGCAGCGACAGTTGCTGGAGTGCTACCCGGTTCGAAAGCGGCGCGGTGTGAGGATAAGTGAGAAGAATGCCCACGTACCTCTCTTTGGTCTCGCCTGAAAGCAACTTGTAAGCTTGCAAGGCTTCGTCGATGCTGAAGCGATGCGTCAGCAGTGGCTCAACACGCACCTTTTGCTGCGCCACCAGCTCCAGAAAAGCTTCCATATTTCTCTTCTCTGTCCAACGCACAAAACCGTAGGGGTAGTCGGCGCCTCGCTCCTCGTACTCAGGATCGTAGCGGCCCGGCCCGTAGGAGCGTGAGTAGCGCACCTGCAGTTCTTTCGTGTAATAGGGGCCGCGAGGAATATCGGCACGCACATCGCCCACCACCACTACCACACCTCGGTCACGCGCCAGCTCTCCCGCCAACTGGATAGGCTCCGCTGAGCGGGTCGACGCCGTAAGGATCACCGCGTCGGCTCCCTCGCCGCGCTGGCATAAGGCGCTGCAAGGGCTCTGTTCCCACTCCCGGTTCTGGCAAGCGAAATCCACGCCAAGTTCACGGGCCAATCTCACGCGATCCGGGTCCGGGTCCAGCCCCCAGACTACACACCCAGCCGCGCGGAGAATTTGTGCCACGAGCTGCCCCACCAGTCCCAACCCGACTACCGCCACTCGCTCTCCCAGCTTCGCCTCTGCCACCCTCACTCCCTGCAGGGCAATAGACCCCAGCGCTACCGAAGCTGCCGACTCGAAGTTAACGTTGGGTGGAATCTTCACACACAGGTTTTTGGGAATCCAATTTACCTCGGCATGGCCGGCGTGTCCCGCTCCAGCACAGGCCACGCGGTCGCCCACGGAAAACTCTCCTGCCCCTTCTCCCACCTCCAGAACCACGCCGGCGGAGCTGTAGCCCAGGGCTACGGCGGTATCCAGACGGGCGCGCACTGTCGCAACCACGTCCGCGATACCACTTGTCTTAAGGCGACGAAAGAGTTGCCGCACAAGGTCCGGCCGCTCAAGCGCTTTGCCCAGCAGCGTTTTGCTTCCCAGGTCGATCGTCGCACGTTCAGTCCCACTGCTGATCAGCGAAGCCTCATTCTTGACCAACACCCCTCCCGGCAAGCAGCAAGGGGGTGGCACGTCCTCCACTCGTAATTCGTGCGAGCGAAGATCTTGCAGAAGTTGCTTCATCCTTCCCTTCCGTTTGCCAGGAGATCGGGTTGCAAGGCAGGACTTCGCCGCACACTCTGTGCCACCGCCGGACTCGCTTCCTCGGCATCGTAGCGGCGCTTCAGTTGCTTCTCAAAGGGCGGTATGAGGGTGTCCAGAAGCGAGGAAAACTGGAAGAGGAGGCGGTCCTTAGTGAGGGCGCGCCAAAGATGTAACATCCCCAGAGCTTTCTCCCCAGCGCGCAGTGGGATGGAGGCGCTCCAGCAATCCTTCGATTCCTTCTCTCCAGAGCGCGACCAGGGGGCTAGGAGAGGCGCAGAGTCATTCGGCCAGCCCGAAAGCTGACATGCGACTCCGTCAAAGTCCAAAGCTTCCATGGCCTCCACCAACGCCTGCCAGCTTTCCTCCAATGCGGGGCTCACCTCTAATTGCCTCGAGGCTTTGCGAATCAGGATTTCGTTAACCAGCACCCGCCGTTGCGATTGCACGGCTCGGGACAGGTATACGTTCAATTCCGACAATTCCTCGTAATGAAGCCGGCTAGTCAGAAACCAGCCTGAGGCGCCGGCCAACACCGCCACCAACGCAATCAGGCTTCCGGTGGACTGAAGGATAAGGAGCGACCCGAGTGAAAACAGCGCTGCCAGCGCGTAGAGCCCCAGGACTGCCACGCGTGGCGTGAGCCTGCTTTGGAGCAGCCGGTGGTGGATGTGATCCCGGTCGGCAGTAAACAACGGCCGGCCGCTCAGAAGGCGGCGCAGCACGGTGAGCACAGTATCGAGCAAGGGAAGGCCGAAGGCCACAAAAGGCACCACGATGGCCAGCAATGTCGAACTTTTCTGCGAGGTATGAATGGCCAAGCTGGCCAAGAAAAATCCCAAGAAAAGGCTGCCCGCATCACCCAGGAAAATCGTGGCAGGGGCAAAATTGAAGCGCAAGAATCCCAGCAACGCGCCCGCCAGCGTGATGGCCAGAATGCATACGAAGTGGTTGCCTTGGATCAGCGAAACCACAAAGACGGAAACGGTGACGAAGAAGGCGATACCCGCGGCCAGACCGTCCAACCCGTCAATCAGGTTGAGAGAGTTTGTCACCGCGACTATCCAGAACGCAGTCAGCGCCAAGCTCAAGACGGGGCTGTGGATGCCATATCCAAGGATGGGTAGGCCAACGATCCGAAAGCCCGCCCACCAGACCATCCCTGCTGCCAGCGTCTCGGCTATCAGCTTTTGCCATGGGGCTACGCCTGCGAGATCGTCGTACACGCCGACAAGCAGCACCAACGTACCGGGGACCAATAAGGTGGCCAAGGTGCGCCACTCTGACAGGAACCGCGCTCGCACATCATTCGGTACCAGCAGCAACACGCCCCAGGCCGCAAGCGCCGCCAGGAAGATCGCAAGACCCCCCAAGCGCGGAATTTGCCGATGTTCCTGGCCATCGCGCGCCTCGCCATAGGCGCGCAAGCGCCAGCCCAGCCTCCTCACCGCCGGCGTCACCAGCAGGCTAAACAGCGCGCCAAGAAAGAACAGTCCGAGGTAGCTTCTCATGGTTTCCTCGCAGTCAAGGTCTCCGGGTTGCTCTCCGGAGCAAGCTCCGGCGCTTGCAACGGCTCTGACACGGTATGGCCCCGGGGTGCGCTCACCAGCCCCGCGAGTAGCTCGAAATAGGCTTTCGCCTGCTGCGGGCGGGAATATTTCTCGCGCACTGCACGCCTGCCGTTCGCGCCCAGCGCGCGGCCCAGTTCCGGGTGTTGCCAGAGCCTGAGGATCGCTTTTGCGAGGGCGTCGGAGTCGTCCGGAGGGACGGCGATCCCAGCCCGTGCGCCGAGCAATATTTCTTTTGCTTCGCCTTCCACGCCCAGGATTACGGGTTTTGCGGCAGCCATTGCCTCAAGCATCTTGGAGGGGATGGCCGTTTTGAAGACCTCGCTTCGGCGCAGGGGCACCACACATGCATCCGCCGCCGCCAGGTAGACAGGAACCCTCTCCCGCGGCTGCTTGCCGAGAAAATGCACATTCGGGAGGCGCAGCTCCCGGCTCCGCTCCAGCAGTTGCTCGCGTTCTGCCCCCTCGCCGATCAGGAGGAAGACCACGTCGCCCCGGTCACGCAGCCGCTCGGCGGCGAGCAGCACCGTCTCCAGGCCATGCGCCATGCCGAGCGTTCCCGCGTAGAGGAGCACGAATTGGTCTCGGAGCCCCAGTTCTTGTCGTAGCTCCTGGCGCGCCTGTTGGCCCCTGTGGGACTGGGGATCCAAGCCGTAATCCTCCTCAATGGCGTTCCGCATCACCGAGATTCTTCTCTCCTCGAGGCCCTGTTGGATCAAGTGCCGGCGCTTCCATTCCCCATCCACGACAATATGCGTGGCCCGCCGATAGAGAAAATTGGCGACCTGCCCCACGCTCCGGTAGAGCAAGGACCCGGCGGTCGTTTGTCCCACCCCCACCAGCGACTCCGGCCACAGGTCCCTCACCTCGAACACCCAGGGCAAGGACCGCAGGCTTCCCACCACCCAGCCCGACACCCCGACCAGAATCTGCGGCGAGGTGGCGATGACCACCCCCTTACTCGGGGCCACGCAGCTTCCCGCCACAGCGGCGGAAAGCGCGAAGGAAGCGAAATTTGCCCCCCGGCCCCACAACCTCCGATTGGCAGAAGGGTAGAGCCACGTCCGGTAAACCTTGACTCCCTCGCGCTCCTCGCGCACAAACCCATGCCTCCACAGTCTCCTGTATTCCGGGTGCAAGGTCCCCTCGGGATGATTGGGAAAACCGGTTAAGACTCTGACTTCCGCGCCAGCCCGAGCCCACTCACGGCTAAAACTGTCAACCCGCGCCGCAGGGGCACAAGCCTCGGGCGGAAAATATTGCGACATGTAAAGGATGTTCATGCGAGAAGAGAAACCTTCCTCAGACCAAGGCAAGGGCCGTTGGAACAATTTCAACGCCTTCCTGGGCCAAATCCAGCGGGATGAAAGGCAGCCTTTGCCCAGCCGGCGTGAACGCGTACACAAGGCGCACAGGCAAATCACCTTTCCAGGTCCAATGGAGCGTTGTTTGGCGCTGCCGCACACCGAACTCAGGCGCGTACCAGCTTTCTCGCGCCGCCAATTCTCCAGACCAATGGGTCGTCAAAAAATACTCATGTCCACCGAATCGTATTGTCCAGCCCGTGGCGCCCGCGCCGGCGCCACCAGGCGCGGAGTTGTTCTGAATCTCCACCCGAACCGCTGGGTGGAAGTGGATGAAGGACTCGACGACGTGCTTCCCCTTGCCGTTTAGTGAGTCGATCACCAACCAACTGTTCCTGGGTGTCAGGGCGATCATGCGCGAGTGAATGACGCCGCGATGCTGGTAGGCATAATGCACTCCTTGCACGAAGTAGAGCTTGTTAATTTCGCCTGCTTGGAGTCGTCCCACCCTGGGACGCCGCCCCACGCGAAAGCTCGCCCAGACTTCGGCCTGCTCTTCTCCGTCAATGCGCAGCGTGTTGTGCGCTGCCGTGGAACGCTCGTAGAGCCGCTCCGCGCAACGCTCGTAAGTGCTCGCGCCGGTGTCAACCACCACGCGCTGGCCGTGCAGCGAAAGCTCGTAGCTGAGGACATCGCAATGGCCGTGCCCCGGCTGGTAGTCGGGCCCCAGAGGTCCACAATCGAAAATCAAGCAGCTTTCAGAACGCGGAGCGCGAAGCACAGCGTACCCGCTTTCGGGAAAAACCCTCACCTCCGGGCAGGAGCTCGATGATGCTTTGGCCGACTGGTTTGCCCGCGCCAGGAGCTCACCCGCAGGTCGCGCGATGCCGAATGCCGCGTCATTGAGAACCGGTATCTCACCGTCGGGATGAAGCATGCAGCGCAGGAAATCAGCCATCCGGGTCACCCCTCGCGACAGCAGCTCCGCAGAATTAGCCGTCCTCCCACACGCCTCGACCAAGACCTGGAGGTCCATAAGATCCTCCAACACTTCCGCGTGGTACATGGGAGATCGTTCGACATGCCCGCCATCGGGAAGAATTTGTTCCGCCAGTTCTCGCCCCAGCAGCTTTTCTCCCTTCCCCCACCAGCGCGAGCTTTCGGGCGCCTCGAGCAGCGCGCCGGCAAACATCAACGCCTTGATATTTTTCATGAGGTGATTTGCCAAAAGATCCGTTTCCAGGCGCGTTTCAAGCGCCAGCGCCTGGATTCGCAGGCTGGCAAGGACAAAGCTGACGGCCCCGCCTTCTCCCAGGGCGTCCGCCCTTTCGGCGTTTCGGATTAAGAACTTCAACCAATTGACTATCCGTAAGGAGAGAGGATAGGGCTCCCACCCAATCTCCCCGCCCGTCTGGTTTTGCCTGCACCAGTCTCCCGCCAGCTCCAGCGCCTTGCGCAGGTGCATCCTATGCTGCGGGGCGCTGAGATCCAAATTGACAAAGTCAAAGTAATTGAGGTGGTACAGCCAAAGCCGGCTGAATCCCTCCGATGACCAAGGAATGCATCCGGAGGGCGCATGGGTGACGTTCAGAAAACAGAACTCGCCAGCCTCGAGCATCTGAAGGGCTGAAGCCCGCTGCCACTCCGGGAACGTCGGAGGTGGCGAAACTTTCCGCAGGGTCACGGGGGCGGGCTTCCACCCTCGGAGCTTGTGGCGCGGCAGCATACGCCGCTGAGCCAAAGCGGCAAGTTGCGCCCAGCGCAAGTGCCGCACCGTCCGCCAGTAGGTCCCCACGCCAGGCGTTGTCACCCGGGGTGCGAACTCTGGTAGGCGGACTTCGCCGTCTCGGCTGACTGCGGGCTGCGGTTCGAGTCCAGGTATTGTCAGTGCCATTCTTCGAATGAAATCAGCGCCCAGAGGTGGAGAGGATAGTCTCGCCGGCCGCGAATGAAATCCCGAATCAGTTCTTCCAGTGCATCCGGTCGGGATATTCTGCCCCCTTGAACTATGGCGCTGTGGCAGTCCTATCCTCCAACTTGGTGGCGATGATCGTGGCCATGGCCGAGCTGTCCCTCCCCACCTGCTCGGTTCGCATCCCGTTGTCGCTCAGCATCGCCGCCCATCTACCAAATGAAAAGCGATTGACGGACAGAGCGAGGTAGCCCAGGTAAGCCATACCCCTAGCGCTGAATAGGTAACCTAGACGGCAGACCGGAGGAAATTTCATAAGTGCCTGGAGAAAGCCTTCGAGCCTCCTGCGCCAATGAGAGGGATTGGGCACGGTGATCACTAGTACGCCGTTGTCTCCTAGTACCCTTGCAAGCTCTGCAATTTGGGCGAGTGGATTGGGTACATACTCGAGCACGCTCGACGCCACTACCCCTCGAAATGTCCCTGGGCCGAACGGAAGGCGAGAGTATTCGCCCGGTTCGCCCTGCACGAATTCAATCTCCTGGCCCTCGCACCGCTGTCGAGCTGCCGCGAGCATAGCCCTGGAAATGTCGAATCCGGATACGTTGAAACCGGCGCGCTTCAGGGCCAGCGTCACATCGCCGCTGCCACAACCAAAATCCAGTACCCGAGAGCCCGTGGAGAGGCGCTGCCGCAGCGGCCGGGTAACCGCCTCGATCCTGTGATGCATGCTCCCGCCCTCAGCATACTTGTTGCTCCACTGGCAGGCGAGGCCGTCGAAGTAATCTACCAGAGTCACAAAGCACACCATCCCATTCCCGGCTCAAGGCAGCGCGTTCTCCGTCCGTTCCAGAGAGCCCTGAATTCATGGCTGGACGGGTTCATTGCGAATCTCTCGCTCGATAATCTTGGCGTCGATCAGGAACCTCACCCAGAAGCTCCACAACACGTGGTAGATGAACCCCTCGCGACCGTCCAGAAAGCCGCCCTTGAGGAAGTAGTTTCGCAATAAGAACAGAAACGGACGCAGGAGTAATGGCAGTCGGTTCCACAGGTGCAGCTTGATCCAGCGTTTCCTTTCAGGCTGGGCGCCCCAGAGGCTAGCCGGGATCGAAGCCTCGTACCCTCCCCGGAATCGCTCAGAAAAGTACTCCTCAGCCTCCAGATCGGAATACGCATCATGTCGTTCGATCCAGGCAGAAAGCGGGCGATTATCTCGATGGTCGAACGGCTCATCAAGTCGGCCTGCTGCCCCGGTCAACAGGACGTGCTCATTCACTTCGCGGTCTTCGTACCGACCGGCTTGCCGCCTGAACAGCCGCAGGATCCAACTAGGTGAAAGCCCTCCATGCTTGAGCCAACGCCCAAGAAAATAAAACCTGCGATTCAGGTAGTAGCCCGCGTAGTGGCTATCGGGACTGCTCGCCACACGGCGAATCTGCTCCGCGAGCGGTGGAGGGATTTGCTCGTCCGCGTCCAGGAACAGTACCCACTGGTTGGAAATCGGGAGGTTATCAAGCGCCCAGTTGCGCTGGCGGGCATAGCCCTCGAAAGGATGAACGTAGACTTTAGCCCCCATCGCCTTGGCGATTTCAACGGTGCGATCCGTACTAAATGAGTCGACAACGAAAACCTCACCCGCCCAGCGGAGACTCTCGAGACAGCGTGCAATATTGGCTTCCTCGTTGTAAGTGATTATCAGAACACTTACGGGGGCGAGTCGTGCGGGCTCCATCTCGCTATGCACGATGTCAGGCACCGAGCGATACAACCCGCTCAAAGTCCTTCAAGTAGGTAGATGCGATTACGGGAAGGGCAAAGTCGGAAGCTGTCTGCCTCGCCGCTTGGCCTGCCTGACTTAGCCAGTCCCACGAGCGCAGCGCGGATTCGAGCGTCTTGGCAAGCTCGGCGACTGGCTCTGGCGCGCGGTGGTCAAAGGAAAGACCGTTCGTCCCCTCCGCGAGAAAGTCCCGAAAGCACGCGAGGCGCGAGACCAGGATCGGACACCCAAAGGCCATGGCTTCCAGCGGGGCCAGCCCAAGCGCCTCTCCCTGGTCTGCGAGGGACGGGTAGACAAATAGAGCCGCCCGCCGGTACCAAGCCTCAAGCTCGTCCTCATTGAAAACCGGCCCCACCCATTCCACCGGGGGGCCCAATGCGACGGACCGCTCCTCCAAACGCCGGCGGTAAGCTTCTCCTCCCCCCCCGCTCGCCTCTTCCCATGGGCCAACGATGGCGAGGCGCCACCCAGTGCCCCCCTTCAGGAGGCCGAAAGCTTCTACCAAATAATCAAGGCCTTTTTCGGGGTGAATGCGTCCCACGTAAAGAACCAGCTTCTCCGTTTTCTCGGAGGCAGAGTCGCCACCGGTGAAGTCCCCACGCATGATTGGATACGGAATATGGCACACCTTCCCCCCGTCGGCAGGGATTTCTTTGCGGATCGCGTCCGCGACGGCTCGCGAAATAGTCTGAATGCGGCTTGCGTGGCGGTAAAAGCGCATCTGGCCTTTGGGATACCGGGCCACGTGGACGTAGAGTGCTCCGAATCGCCGGGTGCGGATCAGGAGCGGAAGCACGGGGTTGTTGGTCACCAAAATATCGGCTTTAGGGAGCACCCTCAGCACGCGCAGTGCGTACCAGAGGTCCCTCCACACGACCACGCGTCTCTTCGACGAGAACTCAAAACCCCTTACCCGCACATGATGGACGCCATCCAGCCATTGCTCATCCGGAAGCTCTGAAAATGTGCGGGAGACGTGCGTTACCTCGTGCCCTCTCTTTGCGAACTCTCTTCCAAGACTAAACCACACCTTCTCTATAGCTCCGCCACGGATCGGGGGGATAGGCAACGTGCCTCCTTGGACGATAGTGATCTTCAAAGCAGTTCCTCGTGCATGTCTTGGGAGGCGGTAAGGGAATGCCTTCAACCTGCAGCATGCCTCTGGCTCTCCTCCACCCAGCTTAATGTCAGGCTGCACCCGCATAGGGCATTGTCGAACGCTCGCGGCCTTTAGTAGAAGTAGATGTCAGTGCTGGTCACCCCAAGGCGGCAGGGCCCAGTCCCCTCAAACACGCGGACTCTTTTCGCCGACTTCCGTAGCGCCCTGTAGGTGGGCCTCCACGAGTCGTCCACGACGATGATCCCATCCCGAGCGATGTTCTGTTCCGCCCTCTTGAAGCAGAGAGGCCGCTCGTTGTAACTCCAATCCTGCCCGTCAATTAAAACAACGTCGTAGGTTTCTTCGCCTATCGCGTTCAGGTAAGCGGAACGCGCAAAATTGTTTGGGTTCCTGAAATCGAACGGGCAAAGGTGGATCTGGACATTTGTCATGCCATTCAGAGCCAGCCTGTCGCTGACGAGGTTGAACCAGGCCTGATCATCTTCGACCGATACCACCCGGCGACATCGACGTGCAAAGAATAAAGTCGACCCTCCGGTTCCGTATTCGAACACATGCATTCTTTCGCTCAGGAAACTTTTCAAAAAATCGATAGCCTCCCAGGACAGCCAGGGAACCTCCAAGTCGACAGGGACTTGCTTGCGGAACCATAGGTTTATTAGGCTCCATCTTACATAGCGTGGTATGTCGGTGGGACCGGTGAGCAAATGCTTGCCCACTAGCATTACCCGTTGCGAATTACTTAAGTCCATCCGCCTTCCCTCATACGAACATTAGGAAAACGAGGTCACGGCAGTGGCGGATTTTGGGTCGCCAGGCTGTGTGGGACACGGGGCAAAGACGCGATCGGGGCGCCAAAGGCGTATCGGCGACCTCTCCAGTCCTCCCGACGCAGCCAGAGTGATGCCCTCAACGAACGAGATGCCCCACCGCCCCCAGTAGTCGAGTGGCGTGATCTTGCCATTTGAAGCGACTGGCCGCGCGCCTGCGGCCACTCTCGCTGCACTGCTGCCGCAGAGCTTCGTTGGCGGACAGTAAGCGGACCTTCTCAGCCAAGTCATCCGGGTCCCATGTCCGGAAGTAAAGCGCCGATTCCCCACAAATCTCCCGATTCACAGGCGTGTCTGCGGCCACGATGGGCAGACCGTAGGCCATTGCCTCGACCATGGGGAAGCCGAACGACTCGATGAAGGAGGGAAAGACAAAGAGGTCGGAGCCGAGATAGAGGCGTTCTACCTCTCGCTTCCCTAACGGACCAACGAACTGAACGCATCGGGCAATTTCGGGCGCTTGCGCGAGGGCTATGTCCTCCAGCCGCCCGACCGCGTTCCTTACCAATTCCCAATGTGGGTTGGCCGTGGTCTTCAACACGAACCCCCTGCCGCCATCCCGGTTCAAGAGGGGCATCGCTTTGAGGAGAGTGTCCAGGTTCTTGTGCTCGGCGTAAAGGGATACGTACAGCAGTCTCATGGGGGAGGGCCCGGACGTGTCTTCATGCCCGGATGGTGCAGGGAAGGTCCCGGCTACCCCGTTATGAACTTCAGCCCCGTAAGCATTGACCATGGCCTTGTGGGGCGGGACCTCAACGTACTCCCTCAGTTCGTCTAACATAGCCTGCGTCGGCGTCATCACCACATCCGCATTGCGGACGCTACATCCAATCAGCCACCGGCCCAACCAGAACGCAGTCCTCCTCTTCAGGCTCTGCCTCGGCACAATCATCTCTTGGTACAGCTTCGAGAAATAGACAGCGTTCCGGACGAGCAGGATTTGCTTGACCGGGCAACGAAACATCGCAAAGTTGGCGGTGGAGAATAACACATCCACTCTCTCCCGGCGCAGGAAGCGACGGAGAGTGACTTGCTCCCACCAGAATCTCTTCCCCCACGCCCCGTGCCCCACCGAGGTTGCAACGAGCCGCACATTCCGAGGCAATCCCTTCTGCCTCTCCGCCGTCTCAGGCGGCAAGAAGACGTCGAACTCGTAGCCGCTTTCGGGCGGGGGCAGGCAACGAAGCACGTTGGTGGTGTAGGTGATCGCCCCACCCATTTTGGCCGAGACGGCATTGATGACGACCTTCAAGGTGACTCCCAGATATTGCGACGAATCCAGTGCCTTAGAACGTAAAGCGCCCAGGGCCGTGACCAACTGGTCTTCCCAGCCAGAAAGGCGTGCCAAACTCTCTCCACCGCCCGCTGCTCGAGAGGGCATTTATCAGCGTCCCCTCTGCTCAGGAGCTCAGTCCCCACCTCGGCCCGCAAGCCGTTGCCCAACCACCGCTCAAACGGCAGCGTGAAGCCCATCTTGCGGCGAGAGTAGATCTCCCTGGGCAAACGCTGACCGACCGACCGCAGGAGAAGGGGCTTGGGTATGGGGGGATCGAGCTTGAGCCTGCCGGCCAGGGGAAGAACGTACTCCCATAGCCTGTAATCCAGGAACGGGGTCCGAGCCTCGAGCGAAACGGCCATGCTCATGCAATCGGTATCCCGGAGGAGCGTGTTGGCCATGTACGTTGACGCCTCGAGGACAGAGACCTGGTTGACCGGGTCAAGCTCGCGAACCTGCTCAACCAATTCTGCGTAATTTCCGGGCAACACAAAGTTGCCGTTCCACAGCTCTTGACGGGGCAGCATGCTTCGGACGGCTCCCGGCAGGAAGAGCGCCCGCAACAGGAAGTAGGGCTGGTTCCCATAATAGTCATTGCCGGCCAGGGCCAAGGCCTTCGAAAGCCTGTTTGTTTCGCTCCCCCCAAGCAGGGCGTTAAAGCCTCTTGCGAGAGGCGCCAACCATCCGGCGTACCTTTGGAAGCTCATCATTTTGGGCACAGAACAGAAGGTCGAGTATCCGGCGAAAATCTCATCCCCACCCAGTCCGCTCAGCGCCACGGTAACTCCGGCCTCTTTGGTAGCCCGAGAAATGACGTAAGTGTTGATGCCGTCGACGCTCGGTTGGTCCATCCCGCCCAAGGCGCTTGGGATTTCTTCCAGGAGCCGCTTGTCGGTGAGCTCGATCTTATGGTGATGGCAAGCGTGCTCGCGCGCCACCTGGTCGGAATACCTGGCCTCACAGAAGTCGCTTTCCCCGAAGACGACGGAGAAGGTCTCGAGCGGTCTCTGAGACGCCTCGCTGGCCGCGGCAACAATGCAACTCGAGTCCACACCACCACTGAGGAAAACACCGATGGGAACATCGCTGATCAATCTCTCCGAGACCGCCTGCAGAATTAGCCCTCGAATTGCCGCCAAAGCCTCGTCCGGAGCATCCGTCGCCGGAGGTCTGGAAGCCACTTCCGCCAAGCTCCAGTATCTGCGGGTTTCGAGATGCTTCTTTTCCCAAATGAGAGTATGGCCGGGGGGAAGCGACCGCACGCCCTCGATGATGGTGACGGGGTCCTGAACGCCTCCGAAAGCCAGGTAGGATGCCAGGCCCGTCATATCCAGGCGGCGCGGCACAAGCCCGCTGGCCAGCAAGGCGCGAACTTCCGATCCGAAGAGGAACCGGTCGGGCGACGCGTAGTAATAGAGCGGCTTAACACCCAGCCGGTCGCGCGCCAGAAAGAGCCTTTCCCTTCGCGCATCCCACAGCGCAAAAGCGAACATTCCGCCGAGACGGTCAAGACACGCCTCCCCCCACTCGCCATAGGCCTCGAGGAGCACTTCCGTGTCCCCGGTGGAGGTGAAGCGATGGCCCAGTTTCTGGAGTTCGCTGCGGACTTGCTGGAAATTGTAGATTTCTCCGTTAAAGACCAGCCAATTGCCTGTCTCAGGATCATGCATCGGCATATGCCCGGCCGGCGAGAGATCGAGGATGGCCAAGCGGCGGCTTCCCAGCCCGACGCACTGCTGCGCGTCCGAGCGGAGCGGAAGGATCTCCATCCCTTCATCGTCAGGACCGCGATGAGCCAATGCCCGTGTGCCCAGGCTGAGCGCCCGGTCAACTTCGGGCGAGCGTTTGCCGACTAGTCCAAAGATTCCGCACACGGTCTTATCTCTTTCGAGGTGCCTTCCGGTTTCTCTGTGCCTCAGTGCCTCTGTGGTTCTTGTTCACCGCTGATACTACTTTCGGGTCTGTCATGCCGAGTCCGCCACGGCGGACGAAGCATCTCGGCATTTTTCCGCACTGTTTGAGCTTACAAATGTGGGGATTCTTCGCTTCGCTCAGAATGACAGGCGGTGGCGCTTTCCCCTACGCAGGAGGATTCTTCGCTTCAAAGCACCTGGACAGTGCGTTATGGAATCCTGCGAGAGTGGAATCATAACTCCAGCTTTGAACCGTGCATCGTGCCTTCTCACCCAGCAGTAACAGGCGCTGTTCGGACTCGCAGGCGCGATCTATAGCCGAGGCCAGAGCCGCCGGGTCGTTCTCGGGTACCATGTATCCGTTCTCGCCCTCGATGATCAGATCGTGTGCCGCCCCAACCTTCCGCGTGGCGATCACCGGCAGCCCACTTGCCATTGCCTCATTGAGGACGAGCCCCCACTGTTCAACCTCGGAGGGCAGGACGAACAGGTCCGCAGCAGCGTAAAACCTGGGCAAGTCCTTCCAATCGTGGAACCCCAGGAAAAAAACTTGCGGCAAATTTTGTGCCAGCTTTTCGAGCGACTTTCTTTTGGCGCCGTCGCCGACGATGAGCAGTCCAATGTCGGATCGCTTTGTGGAAAGCCGCCGCAAAGCTTCAATCAGCACATCAACGCGTTTCAACCCGATTAATCGGCCCACGTAAAGCAGCAGATAACGCTGCCCCCAGCCGTTTTCGTCCCGTATGGTTTGGCGGGAAACGCGATAATGGTCCGCCTGGGTCTGAAAACACTCGTTATCTACCGCATAGCGCGCCAGGAAGATCTTTTCCGGTGTCGCACCGTAGAATTGCCAATACTGAGAATTCAAGGTCCCGACGGATAGGAAGGCCGAAACACGTTTTGTGAGCCACCCAAGGACCAACCGCTTCAGTGCAAGCTTAAGCTGTGGTTTCCCCTGCTCTGCAACCACGTTCGAGTCAGTCCGCACTAGCATCGGAATCCGGTGGGCGATAACCCAGAGAATCGCCAGCATTGTAGTCGCGGTGTTATAACCGTAGATGACAACTGCATCGGGTCGGAAAGCTCTAAGCTCTCGCCACACGCCGGGATTGATGGCTCCTACCAATAGCCGGCCATGCCATCTTGCCGGCGCAAAGTTCTTGAGGTAGCGTGCCGGGTATGGATGTGCGCCAAGACGCCATTGCTGTCCCGGCTGGTGGTCGCGAGAGTACAGCACTTGAATATCGTAGTCCCCCGACCTCGCAAGGCGTTCAAAAAGCGGCTCACGATAGGGTGTCGGGACGCCAACCAAAATCGCAACGCGTTTCTTCATCGCGAAACTCGGACGGGAGTAGTGAGGCGGGCAGCCAAGACGCCGAAGACCAGCCAGAACAAGATCGTTGAAAAAAAGCCTACACTGGTGAGCCACGCTTCGAAAAATGCGCTTGCCAACCCTCCTACCAAACACGCTGAAAGCGTGAGCATCACCCAAAACTCCTCTCCCGTTTGATGCAGCCTACGGAAGAGCATTAAGCGCTGGATCGCTGCGACAAGCACCCACGCCAGCGGGAGGAGCACAAAGCCAGCACCTATTAAACCGACTTCCTCTACCAACGCAAGGTAGCTGTTGACCTTCTCGCGCACGGCGCTGCCGCTTTCGAATGCAAACTCCCAGTCCTCGCTATACCCTTTGCTTACCCCAAACCCCACCCCGACCAGCGGGCTTTCCTGGGCCGCCTCCCACGAGGCGCTGAGGAGCTCTCCCCTCGACCTAAGAATGTAGGAACTGCCCTTATAAATGTAGACTCGGTTCAAGTTCTGCACATATTCAGGGAAGTACAAGCCCATAATGACCGCGGTGACAAGCGAGCCGCCCAGGAACAATCCAAAAGCCCGGCGGTGGGCAAAGTAGAGCCACCATCCGCACCCAAGAAAGGCGGCGGCAAGGCCCCCCCTGGATCTCGACATGAGCAAGAAGATGAAATAAGCTATGGTGAGTAGAACATTGGCAATCCGGATCTGCGGTGCCTTGTCAAACGACCGTAACAACTGGAGTAGCAGGACGGGTCCGACCAAGGGGATGAAGGCCCCGAGACCATTCGGATTTCCGAAGGGGCCTGCGAAATAACCCGCGCGCGCAGGCAAGACATGTATGCCCGCCAAGGCGCAGCCCAGCGCCACGATCACAGCGCACCAATAAACCTGGTCGAGAAGCTTGCACGAGCCTCCGGATGGGCCTGGAGATTCCAGCCTCCCATACAGCATGGCCGCCGCAGCCAAGCAACCAAAAGTCGCAGCTTTTAGGATCGTCATCAGGCCGTTTACCGAATAGGAGCTTGAAATCGCCGCGTAGGCCACAAAGCAAAAAAGGCTCAGATGCATCGGATGCCAAATAGAACGGCTTCCCTGCACAGAGCTCCGCAGAAGCATGCCCAGCGCCAAAGCAAGGAGCATGACCCAGCGGAACTCACCCAGCACTCCCCCTCGATTTACGATCGGCATCGAAGCACCCAGGAAAGCCAGCAGGGTGGACAGGACGAGGAAGTGCGGCGGAATTAGAGAAGCGAAGAGGACAAGCGCGGCCACTACAATCGCAACTGTCACCTACCAACCTCCTCTACCCACGAGAATCATTAGCGGATGCTGAAAAACCTTTGTGAACGTTGTCATTCCGACCCAGACCGCTCGCCTGCCATGCTGTCATTCTGAGTCCTTCGCTGTCATCCTGAGCGCAGCGAAGGATCTCGCCCTGCCCGCTCAGGATAAACTGCGCGGAGAATCTCGCTCTGGACTTTTCCGCCGAGAAACGACAGGGCGAGATGCTTCGCTGCGCTCAGCATGACAGACCCGGAGGTGGTATGAGAAGTTTGTTTCATAATTCATTCAGAGCTTCAAAGCGGCGGGCGAGTCGCCGACCTATTCGGGTGATTTGAGAACAAGGCTCGACCCACCGCTGAGGTGCTGCATAAGATGGGGGCTTCCGGCAATCGCAGCGACCACCTGCTCGACCGTAACGGACTCGATTCTGGCATCTGAAGAGGTCACCACTACGTGGCGAGGGTCCGCTGGGCAAGGCCCCCAAAGCTCGGGAAAGCTGGGTCCGAAAACCGCAATAACCGGAACGCGCAAGGCGGCGGCAATGTGCATGGGGCCGCAGTCGTTGCAGAGCAAGAGGGCGAAACGCCGGATCAGGGCACAAAGCTTTCCCACCGTTAGGGTCGCAGGCGCTTGCACAACCGTTGTCCTGACGCTCTCAACGAAGCCCTGTACGGCCTCGGCATCTGCCGGGCTTCCCGTAACCACAACCTTGCAGTCGAATTTCCCCGCTAGATGCTCGGCAACACGCGCGAAGCGGTCTGCCGGCCAGCGCTTCTCCGGGCCGCCCGCGCCCGGGTGTACTCCGAGAAGGCGGCTTCCGGCCACTCCTTGTTCTTGCAGCCATTCGTCCGCCCAGGCCAAGTCAGCGTCGCAGAGACCAACGGAGGGTGCGCTCTCCAGGGCAGGCACATCCAATGCCCGAAGAAGGCCATAGGCATGTTCAACACGATGCCGGTGATGGTCAGTACCTACGGCCGGTTTGGTCTCTTGCATTGCGGCGCCGTCCAGGCAGACTTGCGTATGGATTCCGGTGCAGAGACCCAGGATGCGGTCCATGGGATGGTCGTAGCAAACCACCAGCAAGTCGTACGACCGCGCTCGCAGCTCGCGAATCAGCTTGACGGTGTCCAGAAATCCCGCACGCGGCGACTCCCGCCTCAGCGTCCATCGCGCCTCATACGTGATAACCTCATTTACTGCCGGATGGTTTCTGGGAATGTCCGCCACAGCGCTTTTGCAGACGACCGCGATATGAGCTTGGGGGTACCTCAACCTGAGATTGGCGAAGAGCGGGGTCAGCAAGACAAGATCGCCGAGGTGAGACAGGCAGATGCACAGGACTCGGCGGGGCTGGTGACCATCTGTACGCGATGAGTAAGCACAGAAGGCCCGATTTGCCGCCCTCAGGGTGCCGAGAACTGCTCGCGCCGCTGTACGGGACAATGACATGATGCCTTAATCACTAACCCTTCCGGTGGAACCACAAATCGAAGTAGCTGCTTTGCCCGCGGCGTACATAGTTTTCAATAAACGCCTGGCGGAACGAAGCGGGAAACGCATTGACGTCTTTGAAGGGAACTTCCCCTCTAGGGATAAGCCAAAGACTCCGTCGTCCCGACCGCAGCGCCTCGAGGGTTGCCGCGGGCATGGGGAGCCCACCCTCTTGCATGTCCATAAGAGCCGGCGCGTCCACCAGATAGGGTTGGTTCCGGAATACGAGCTCTGTCCTGTTGAACGTCAAGGGATAGGAAACGCTCGTCGTAATGTTGGTATCCCCATACCCCATTAGGATGTCGCAATGGGGATACCTTTGTTCTAAGTTCTTCAGATCGTCAACGACGGATTTTGCCTCATAGTTCCTGGAAAGACTACCCTCGATCACCAATCGGGCGCCGCACGCCCCGTACAGCAGAAGCGCCAGGGTGAAGGAAACAAGCGCACTCCAAGCGAGCCTGGGCATGCCCCGATCCCACATGGCCTGAACGCGATGAGATGTTTCAAGTTTGCCCAAGAGAAACGCCACCAGAGGAATGAACGGCAGCAGGTGATGAGGACCAGCGCCGGGTTTGCTAGCGACCACCAAGATCAAGAGCGAAGCCAGAACAGAACCACCAACAAAGAATTTGTTCCGGTTGAGAGCACACCGCCAGTCCTCCCGTGAGGAGGCAAACCAACAAGCCATCAAAACCACCAGCGGCAGCACGTAAAACCCGCCAATTTCCAATGTGCGAATGCCATCGCGCCAGTCGAGGCCCTCCCTAGCCGAGTTTCTCAGGCACTCGAAGTAGTTAAGAAGCGATATACGCCTGAATAGTGCAAAGGGGAGAACCGCTGTGACTGCGCTGGCCACAAATGTCCGGGCCAAAGCCTGAACCCGGTTCCGCTGGTAAAGAAAGCCAAGGTAAGGCAGAAAGTAAGCGATGGCTGTGGCCTTTAGATTGAAGCCTGCGCCCAGCGCCAATCCGCATAACAAGGGCGCCACCCACAAATTCTCTAGAGTGCATGCGAAAAGACCAACAGCGCTACAAAGCACCAGGAAAGAATCCGGGCGAGGGAAGAATGCGTAATTGTTAAAGAGAAGGCAGGCTGCACAGAAGTAGAAAATCGCGGTGAATGAGGCATTTCTTGAAGTGGAACGACCCAAGCTGAGGCGGAGCAACACCAGACTCACTAAAGGACATATGACGCCCGGTAGCTTGGCAGCGTGCACACTTCCACCAAACAGCCACAGACTGGCGGCGATGGCCAGGAACGAGGCTGGCCCGTACACCATTGAGTATCTTGGTGCCGCGTCCACGGTCTGGTAAAGCGCATGACCTTTCCTAAAAAGCCAAGCAATGGCGACCACCGTGGGTTCAGCGTGATCCAGCCAGCCGGCGGAGAGCCAGTAGGTGAGGATGGCCAAAATAAAAAGTGGCAACATTACGAAGAGAGCCAACCCAGCCAACAATTCATAGTACCGCTGCATTCTGAGTGGTCGGAGCCTCGAGCCGGAGAGCAGCGTCACCACCAAGAGAAGAACCGGGAAAACGAGCCGGTAATGACCGCCCAATATGCCCGTAGCAGTACCTACCTTCGTATCGTCATTAGATTAGAGAAATGTCAGACGTGTGAGCAGCCTCTGCCGCGATTCGAGAGGCCGCCGCAGCGACTATCACCAACACCGCGAAGCAACTATCAGGATATTGTCGTTTTGTCTCAAGAGGCCCCAGAAGAAGCTGCGAGCCAGGTTCTGCAGCGCACCCACTCCAGCGCGGGGCTCGCAGCGGCAATAAGCGGTTCCGCAGTTGCATCATCGTGGATCATTGCCTGAATTCGAGGAGAGGAGCTACCACTCAACACCGTCAAGTGTCTCTACGAGCCAAGGCGAAACAGAATTGTTAGCATCCCCGGCGGGGACTTGTAGAGTGCGCGAATTACCGAGGCATCGGAGACCTTCTGTCGGCCGAGCGCGAGGGATAGTCGCATCGCGCGTGACGAGACCGGCCGACGGGTCTTTTTCAGTGCCGGGAACTCCTTGAAGGCCTCGTAGAATCCCCTCAACACATGGCGAAGGAATCCCCCCCACGCGGCCTTGGCTGTGTACTTCACGAGGACGTTAGCGGTACTCAGGCCCCACCAGGGGAAGGGCTCATTGAGCCATGCCTGCAACAGCCGAGCTTTTGCCGTGAGCCGCCCGGCTTTCCCCATGTCACGGTATTCGGGAGAACCAGGGAGTGACTTCCCCGGAACAAAATGCGGATGCATCACGGTAGCGTGCGGGAATTGGAGGAGCCGATATCCCCTGTCTAGAACACGAAGGCTTAGGTCTGACTCCTCGCAGCCCCACTTGACGAGCTCTCGATAGTATCCCGTCTCCTGAAGTACTGCCTTGCGGACGCAGTGGCCCAGTCCCCAATAGTAGGAGGTATAGTACTCGGCCTCGGGGAAGACGGGCACACGGCGTTCGGCATCCAGCACGCGAAAATTGATGATCGCCAGTTCGGGCTCAGCCTCCATTCGGGCAACCACATTCGAGATGGCATCGACGTTGAGGAAGTAGGCATCGTCGTCGATGCTGATGAGGTAATCCCCTTTCGCCTCGCGCATCAGGAGGTTGCGAGCGGCGATAAGCCCACGGTTTTCGTCAAACCGGAATAATCGGATGTCAGGATGATGGGAACGAATATAATCCGATGTGCCGTCATGGGAAGCGTCGTCGAGGACGAGGATCTCCAGATTGGGATAGTCCTGCGCATAGAGGCTTTGCAAGGCTCTCGGCAACAGCGTCAGCCGGTTTCGCGTTGCGACCATCGCGCTCACAAGTGGATGCATTGTCGGCTACTTATTGATAGTGGCAATCTGTAGTGCCGCCGGGCGTCATTCTAACCTTCGGGCCGCAACCGGGCCCCGAGCGACCGGGACCTAGGCGAAATAGGGCCGATGAGGAGACTCCCCGCGGAGGACCTTGGCAACGCCCCGAAGTTTTCCGCAAAGCAATTGGAGGTTGGCACGCCAAGGGCGAGCCGGATTCTTGACCTGGGCCATGGTGCAGTACAAAAGTTCATACGCGAAGAGGCGAAGATAGTCACCGGGGCGTCGTCGCAGGAGGACGTGCATGACGACAGCGTGCCGGTTCAGAATCATACTTTCCCCTAGTGCCCCCCAGTCTTGGGGGATGCTCCCCATGCACTTATGGAGCAGCCGCGCTCGGGTTGTGTTCAGCAGCCGGTACCGTCTAGCCACGCGGGCCGACAGGTGGACGTCCTCCATGAAAGAGTAGCCCGCAAACGTTTCCCAAGAGCGCTCGGCGAGATAGGCCTCCCGGCGGTATGCCATCGCCGCCCCGTTCAGCCACTCCACGGGCTGAATCGCATCGGGACCGTCCGTCGGGTAGAAATTAATCGCCGGCCCTACCAGTCGACCGGCGTAGCTGCCCTCCATCCTGCCACCCAAGGCGCGCAGCAAGAGGGCATTGAGGCGCGAAGGCGGCCCATAGCCATCACCAACTATCGTGCCACTCACACCGCCTACCTCGCCTTTGGTATCGTCCTCGAAGACTCGCATGATCTCGGCAATGAAGTTTGGTTCCAGCACTACGTCGTCGTCCAGGAAGAGGATGATGTCACCTCGGCTGGCCTCGGCGCCGCGATTGCGCTGCGCGGCAGTGCTTCGGGCGGCGCTGCGCTGGTAAACAAGCGACACCGGAAACTGAGCCGAAAGCGACCCAGCCAATTCCTCAGTGGCGTTGTCATCCGAGGAATCTACTATGATGATTTCCGACGGCAGGCGTGTCTGGCGTGCAACGCTGAGGAGACAATCCCTCAGTGGATCCGGGCGGTTCCGAGTGGGGATCACGACGCTACAATGCGCAGCCTGCACAGCCTTCACCGGTGCATCCATTGTTCGAAACCACAGGACGGTGGCTAGCGCCGTGAGTGCGCTAGACGCTCACGGCATCCCAGGATCGAGTTGCCTCGCACTGGGGAAGGGCGGTTGTCTTCCGGTGACACGCCCCAGCGGATTGGTGCAAACCCAGTCAAGCCCACCAACCTTCGACCATCGCTAACTATTCCCCCAAACAACGTACCGTTCGCCAGGGTTGGCCTTTGTCCCGCCCAAGTTCTGGCTACCGCCCTCATGGATCTTCCTCAGGCCACAGACCCACGAGTAATGCGCAAGAAACAGCTCGTCATTCAATTCGATTGGCTCGCACACTGTCCTGCGATGATAATGCACGTGCATCCGAAAGATGCCCGGCGACCTAAGGACCCTTCGAATCTCCCTCGCCGTCTGAGCGAAATCGTCCACATGGTCGATCGCGTTGACCGAAACCACCGCATCAAATGAGCGAGCGGGAAAGGGGATATCCTCCGCCTTGCATCGGCAGTACGTGAAGTCGTTGGACCAGACGTCGAGTGGAAATCCAACCTTTTGGTACTCGTGCACGAGCGGATCGATGCCAATCCGAAGACAATTGTTAAATGCGAGCAGGTTAGGAAACGGGCCGCACCCTACGTCAAGGAGACGCAGACCCTGGAAGGAGTTCCCAGTGAGCTGCAAGTCCCCAACATACTTCGGCATCTGAAAGCAACGAAGCCAGGTTTCCATTGCATCGATGGGCATCCCGCGCTCGGACTTCACCTTTTGTGGTTCGCTCGGACAAGCGAAGCCATACAGCGGAGTTACACCATGATACCAGTCGACGTACCTTTTGATTTCTTCCCTCCAGAAAGCTAGCTCAGCGTCGCTTTTCCGCCGGGTTGCCCACGGGCTGGCCGCTTCAAGCTTCGCTCGAAAGGTCCTTGCTACCCTGGTCAGTGACGATAAGCTCATAGATGTTGCTCCTTGCAAACCGCGAAAGTCAAAACGAGCTCACCGTTGAAAACACCCATGACCACCGAGGCTGTTGGATTGGACATGACTCCTGAGGTCGTGTATGCCGGCGCGGCCGCAAGAGAAAGCCGTTAGGGCCCTCTTGAGCCACCCGCATCAGGCTAGCCCCGATCATGGGAGGGACTCAAACCCACTTGCGGCGGACCTGACGTTGACAATAACCGATCGGGTTGCGGGCGCGTTGCTTCCACCACCATCGTCTCCAAGCGGTTCATCTCCTCACCGATCCAACGGCCGTGGCTTTCAATGCCCCGAAGATCATCGTCCTCGCTCTCTCCCACTGCGAACCAACGAAACCCTGAGAATCCTGTGGTCCTAAGAGCTAGCTCCATGGTATCGGGGTCGTAAATAAACTCATGGCCCCATAGGCGGAAGAAATTGTTAACCACGAAGCCCGCCAAACTTGAACCGGGCTGAGGACCGAACTGGGCATTGCTCCACCTGATGTACTCTTCCTTTGCTCCACCCTTCGCCGCCGTAGTCAAGGCGACGATATTGTTGAGATTTGGAGTCGCAATGCGAACTCGCCCGCCACACTTCAAAACCCGATAGCACTCTCGCAGCGCCGATTGACCCTCAGCGTAGGATATGTGTTCAATGAAATGCTCGGAAAAGATATAGTCAAAAGTGCAATCCTCAAATGGGAGGGGCTCTTTTGCGTCCAGGAATAACACATTACTGTTCAGGGGGCGGATGTCGGAGTTCAGCCAACCTGGGAGGACGTTTTCACCTGCCCCGATCTGAAGTTTCCGGACTACATGAGTGCGAAGATAGGCCTGAATCGGTGCCGTCCGCTCGCGGCGCCACTTCTTAACAAGCGTCCATCTTTTGTAGTCGCGAAGGGCGTGATAAAAACGCCTTCCCACCGCGGTGCGTAGCACGGACCGCCTGCCAAGAGACCGTAACCTCTCGTTCATTCAAGCCCACTCCTGCTCCCCAGGCGCTCAGCACCTTGGAGTCAGATTTAGCCCGGTGTTCAGCTCCGTCCCACTGCGAACCCACGAAACCCCGAGAATCCTGTAGTCCTGAGAGCTACCTCCATCGTATCGGGGTGGCAGGTAAACGCATGGCTACACGCGGTTCGCCGGCAAGAGCCGTTCCGAAGCACTACGAATGACCCGGCGCACCCCAAGCCGTGCAATCCGGACGGGCAGCAAGATCAGGGCCTCGATCACACGGGGAGAGACACTACACTTCAGTCCCCCCACAAGTAGCCCGAACCCGGTCGCGAACTCAGCCTTGGCGAATGCACCGCACGCGGCTCCGAGCGCACGGAGAGAAGCGAGTTCTCTTGCTTTTCGTGAGATGACATCCGCCCGAGCGGAGGGGAGGAGCGGACGAATAGCTGAGATGCAGCGACGCTCATCGACAATGGTCCGGGCTGATCTCACGAGAGCCGAAGTGCATGAATCCGAGTGAACGCGAAACGTCGCCAATATGGCGGGTTCGTACCAGACCGGATAGTGCGCCGCAACTCTTGTCCACATTTCCCAATCCCCCGCATAGGGAAGGTCCGTCCGGTATCCCCCCAACTTCTCGTAGACACTGCGCCTGACGACTATCGCTGCAAACACTATCCTCTGCGACAGGCCGATTTTTTCGATGAAGCCAGGCAAGGTGCCGGAGGTCGGTCTCTCCAGCTCGGAATCCCAGAGGGGACGCTCCTGGTCATCGACGAAGGTGTACCGACAAAACGCTGCTCCCACATCGTCGAGACCTTCAAGGGACGCTTGCAGGCGCTCGTAAAAGCCTGGAAGTACGAAATCATCAGTATGCAGAATGTGCACCCACTCGCCCAACGACCTCTCGATGCAGCTATTGAAGTTGGCGAACGGGCCGATGTTACGAGGTTGGCGAACGAAGCTTACCCGGCCTCCGGCTAGTCGCCGTACGAGCGGCTCGGGATCATCAAGGGTGGAAGCGTCGTCAACTACCTCGATCTGCATTTCCTCAGCACCGGGATCCTGCGACAGCACACTCCTTAGTGCCCTCTCGAGATACGTCACCCGGTTGTAAACGGGGATCATAACCGACCAAAACGGTCGCGGCCCTGTGCCGCTCGGGGGGGAAATTGGGGGCGGTGGAGGATATGTCAGCACAAGAGGAAGCGAGTCCAAAGTTGGCCCTTTCCCTCGGTAAGCGGAGCCATGGACGCTTTGTCCACGACGATCACCCTGAAGCTCGGATAGTCGACAGAGTCAATTCTAGTGCACGCCCCTCTGTCCCGCAGAGCGGGATAGAGGGGACAGGGGGTGAGGGTCGTTGGCTGACGCCCATTCAGGGTCGATTGTAAAGAAATGGGTGGGACGCGACACCGGAACCCCCAAATCCTGGGCCGTTAAGCGCGTCTCAGGCCGACAGCGCGCTCCAAATGCCAGCTTAGCCTCTCCGCGGCGTGTTTCCAGGTCCAGAAGCTGCGTACCACCTCCAGCGCCCTGCGCGCGAGTCGCTCCCTCTGGACATCATCTCGTAGGAGTTCGGTTGTGGCCTGGGCAAACGCCTCCTCGTCCCTTTCCGCTAGAATTCCTGTTTCGTTGTGAAGCACGCTCTCCCTTACTCCTCCCTCCTTTACAGCAATGACCGGGGTTCCACAGGCCATCGCCTCCAGAACTACCAACCCAAAGGGCTCCAAATACGGGGCGTAAAGAAACAGCTTAGCCTTGTTATACAGGCGAACGAGGTCGGAGTCGGAAACAAGTTTCTTGATGCTCAAGTCTACCTTAAGTGTGGCTGCAAGTCTCAGCAGGTGCGCCTCCCAGCCGGGGTCAGTCCCATTCGCGGCAATTATGATTTTGGGCCGTGCCTGTGCGTCTATGCGAGCCAAGGATCGGATGAGGAAGTCATAGCCCTTAGAAGAGCTGCACCACCCGACGGACAAAACATAATTCTCCCGGCGTTCGAAAAGAGGCCGAAAAAGGTCCGTGTCGGTTCCCAAGTACGACACAAAAGCATTGAGCCCATACGCCCTCAGGATCACCTCCCGCGAAAAGTAGGAGTTCGTCACGACATAGGACGCGGACAGCGCGTTGCGTTTATCGAGTTGGCTCACCCGTCTGTTGCGGTAATTGCGGAGCCTCTCCCTCAACCAATCGAACCTTCGGATGGGCACGCCAGCAGACCCCGACACTACATCCAGGACGGCCTCCTGACACCTATCGGGTTGTTGGCAATAATACACGGTAGGCTTGGCCAAGAATCTCAATATGAATGGTGATTGCGTATCCCTATCCTGCTCGCTGAGTACCACGTCGTATGAGCCCGCATTGATGGCCTCCGCGATGGATTGCTGTCCCCGCTCTTGATCTCTCAGCGAAATGCCTAACCGCAATAGGCGTCTCAGAACAGAGGACGTGGCGCCAAGGGGCGTCCGCCGGATAGGGAAGACCCGGCATGTGGTTACGACATCCCTCAATGGCAAGAAGTTTTCCTCCGCGGTTGAGGGGATAAACGCGTCAACTGCGTGACCCGCCTTCACCAGATGTTTTGTGAGGTTGTAAAGGGCTCTCTTGCCGCCGCCGGACGGGAGGTTGTGGAAAACGGCAATTCTCACTTTCGCGCCACCGCGATCAGGTCTTCTGCGAAAGCCGCATGGGGAATCCCGAGTAGTTTGGGGAGCACGCGCAGTCGGCTCTTCCGTTTCAGCCGTCCCATCAACGTGCTCTCCATGCGACCAACTTTTTCCTGTTGGACCTTTTCGAGCTTGAACCCCACTGCTCTAGCCACTGCCTCTCCGGATGCAAAAGCGTTCATCCGCGGGTCGAACAAGAAACGGGACACTCGGGCAAGCCAAGGTCGTCCAGTCCCCCGTTATCGCTAACATTGATGTGCACCACTCTCATGCTCTGCGTTTCTCGCCTTTGAATCGACGAAAAAAGGAGTTCACCGCCCGCCTCAGAGGGCGTCCAGCAACGACTGGGCGAGTCAGAAACGCGCGCCCCACGTAGACCAGAGCCCGAACGGGGCTTCCCCGTCGGTAGTGACTCCGAGCAGCCGAAAGCATTGCATTTGAAAGGGTGAATCTATCGACCGGGCTGGACCTCGAGAGATCGATCAATTCCTCAAATAACCGTAGCACTGCATCGTCCTGAGAGGCTCGTGACATCAATCCAATCAAGTGAACATAGCCGTTGACAAGAACTCGTTGTCGTGAGGTCTGGCTTACTCCCAGTTCCTCTAGAAACCCTTCAGAGATCACCGGCTCTCGGCAAGTGGGTTCGATCGAATGATCGAGCCTGACTAGCGACAGTGCATGGGCACCTAGAACCGAGAGCATTTGTTGCCTTGAGTCACACATGGTTAGCTGCTTCGAGTGGATTCTCTTGCGGAGCACCACATCGGGCAGATTGGCCACCTCCCAGCCCTCGATGATACGAAGACTGAGGTCGTAATCTTCCGCGCGCAAGAACTGAGCCCGGTAGCCTACAGTGGCGTCGAACGCTTGCTTTCGCATCATTAAAGCGGGATGAACAAGGGGAAATGAAAAGGAGCGCAGCGCGGCTCGAATCGACGCGTCTTCCAGAGGAAGCTGCTCAAGAAAAAGCCGCCGCCCTTGATCGTCGATTCCCTCGACAGCCCCGCCCAGGAGGCCGACCTTCTCGTGATTCTCCAGGAATGCGACCTGCCGATCGAGGCGATCCGGCGGTGCCACGTCGTCTTGGTCCAAATGAGCAATATACTTGCCCCTCGCTAGTGCACAGCCGCGGTTGTCGGATGCAGCAGACCCTCTGTTCTCCTGATGGAAAACGCGAACTCGCGGATCGCTTCTCCCATAAGAATCAAGTATCGAAGCAGTCCCGTCGGTCGAGCCGTCGTTAACGATGACGAACTCGAAATCGCTGAACGTCTGCGAAAGGATGCTCTCGATGGCTTCGCGCAGGAAGCGTTCGCCATTAAAGACACTCATCACAACGGAGACAAGTGGGTTGCCTTGCAAGGTCATCTCCGGTATGATGACGCTAACGGTCGACATACTCGATACTCTGATTTGTAGAAGTTCCCAATGCTCGTCGTGTTGCCTCTAGGTACCTGCGGCCCCACCTCAGGCAGGGCTCCAGATGGTTGCCTTCAGCCCATTCATTCCAGGCATTAATGAAAACCAATGAACCCTCGGTGATGCCTGAGTTTTCGCTGGACGCGATGCCGACCCTCCGTCGGTTCACAATTTCACGCAACCACCGTTCGTAGATCTCTGGCGTCGAGTTAACAAGAATGACCGCGCCCTGCTTTCGCCTCGGGCTATTGTCCCAACTCGGACACACGCAGGGTATCCGCGGATAAGCTGGAACTGGAGTCGCTAGTGCACTCTCGACAAGGTCTTCGTACTCACAGACGAGGTTATCGCGGAATCCGGGTTCGGCCGTTCTGAGCCTCGTCCGATGCCACCACTTCCTACGAGGAATCCGCGAGTTCAACAGTACCGACCAACGCGGCTGGAACTCCACAGAAGAATCGAACCCCATGTTGCGCGGATCGCCACGCTCGTCACTAAAGCTCTCCACTCGGGCCAGAAATAAACCCTTCAAACCCGCACGTTCTGCCTCGCGCTGCCACGCTGCCGTTGTTTTTTCCGGTTCGGGCAATTCCGATGCGCGGTAAACCAAGAATAGCGGCCGGTCCGCGACTCGAATGTAACGGCGATCTAGGAAAAGAGGAATCAGGCTCCGGATGTGCGCCACATCATCTGCCGCGCTGTAGCGCTGCTCGAGCAGCACGTTGGCTTTCTGTCCGTCCCACCCGCGCGTCCAATTCTCGTTGGCCCAGCAAAGACAGAAAGGAAAGTCGGGCTCTCCGCTTTTCCAGACCTCGTTTACCGGACGATCGAGAACCTGCCGCCCGTTGAACCAATAGTGATAGAAGCAAAACCCGTGGATTCCGTAGCTCGCGGCCAGCTCGGCCTGAGCCGCTCGCGCCTCTGGCAGTCGCAAATCATAAAACCCCAAGTCAGCCGGCAAGTGTGGCTGGTAATGACCTGGAAATCGAGGCCTAGCTCTTACGACATTGGTCCATTCAGTGAAACCTTTCCCCCACCATTCATCGTTCTCCGGGATTGGGTGGAATTGGGGAAGGTGGAAGGCAATGGCCCGGACAGAACCGCGGCTTGCGGGGGCGCGTTCGTCCGGCCTCGCGTTATTAGAATTCTGAAAAATGTCCGAAGCAGAGTGATTCATGATTCCCGGCTTTTAAGTCGTCGGAGGACACACACGCTTATTATGGAACCGGTTACACCCTCCGCTATCCTGTTTGCTCCGTGCAGCCGCCTGGCTCAAATGCGCCTCCAACCTTTCTCCTGCGCGTCGTAGGGTCCAGAAACTCCGGACCACCTGCACCCCGCGGCGGCCCATCCGCTCACTCTGCTCTCGTTCTCCAAGAGGTCAGTGGTCGCCGGCGGCTGTGTCTGTCCTAGCCCCTGCGTCGAGAAGACCGCGTGCAGCAGCCCAAACTTTGTCGGTTTCGACCCCGAGAATACAGTGCGCTTCGAGAGACTCACAGGAATCGCGGCACGGGGCCGTGGCGTGCACAGGTTGAACGACCACGTGAGGCACGCCCCAGGGATGGAGCCGAGCCGGCGAGTTATAGTGCTCTGTATCACCAGCTTCTGGGTGGCACGAAATCTCAACCACCCTACTGCCTGCCGCCGCGGCCAAGTGCATGGGGCCACTGTCGTTGGTGACAGCGAGCTGGCAACACTCGAGCACTGCGGCCGTCTGACGCAGGGTCGTCCGGCCTGCGAGGTTGAGGAGTGCGGCCCCCAAACCTGACTCTAGCTGTGCGCCAAGGTGGCGATCTTCCGGCCCGCCGACCACCGCAAGGCGCGCATCGTATTCGCGAACGAGCGCCCGGCCCAGTTCCACAAAGCGTTCGATGGGCCAGCGCCGCTTGCGGGCACCCGCGCCCGGCGCAAGGGCAATGACAAGATCATGGGGCCCGATACCTTCGCCCGCGCACACTTTCCGGGCGAAAGAGCGGTCTTCCTCGTCGAGCCAGATCTCCAGGCGGTCATCCCGGGCGTTGGCCCCCAGAAATCGTAAGACGTCCAGATTCCTCGCCACTTCATGTTTTGCATCGCGGTTGTCTATAACGTCGGTCAGCAGGCGGTCGAGCCCCGCGTTCTGTTGGTGTTTGCGCTGGCATACGTGTTCCGAATAACCGACACGTCGCGAGGCTCCGCTGAAATAGGTAAGATACGTTGAGAAAAAGCAATCGACGTCCCATCGGGGCAGTAAGGCAAGATCGAATCGCCGCTTCCAAAGTCGCGCGGCCGGGACATAGAGAATGCGGGCAAGCAGCTTGAGTCCTTGCGCCCGGCCCGTCGTCCGCCAGTCGAACGTGCACACCTCATTGACGTAGGGACACAATTCGACGAGGTTCAAAACCTGCGGCCTGACAACCAGCGTGATCCAGGCCGCTGGGGCATAGCGACGCAG
The DNA here is from genome assembly GCA_050011515.1 of Terriglobia bacterium. Classification (GTDB taxonomy): domain Bacteria; phylum Acidobacteriota; class Terriglobia; order UBA7540; family UBA7540; genus CAVROP01. Next base: position 126,327 of record JBEKIZ010000002.1, read on the forward strand.
TTCCCGCAGAAACGGCGTCGCCAGGACTACGTCACCGATCTCATCCAGGCGCACGACCAGGATCGCCCGCACGCTCTTCAGCGGTATCTCTTTGTGGGCGCGCCTTCCCGCCAAGAAGTACAGCGACCGACCGACGGCGCAGGCTGCCTCCGGCGTCGTCATCCCTCCCACCATTCTACGCGTAATGCTTTTTAGTCCAGGTAACGGTCTCATGCTGTACGGTCAGGGGTTCGGGGACGAGGTGGCCCGTTTATGGTCCGTGCTTGGCGAGCAGCCAACCGCGCGACTCATCTAACCCGAGGATACTGAACTGTTGGTCCTTTTTGATGTGCTCGCAGCTTCGGAAGTGCTTGATGTGATTGATGTCGTCAAGCAGGAGTAAGTACGAATGATTCTGCATCACTCGCTCCAGGATCGAGAACTCCAAGAAGCCGATGCCTCCCGCCGAATCCATTATGATCAAAGGGTCCTTTGTCTGAAATCTGACAAGGTACTTTTCCAGCAAGTCTCCCCCGGCGTATGAAAAAACTCTGTCGAAGAGCCATCTCATTGCCTGCCTTCGGCCTTTGTGCGCGCCTCCGAGCGCGCCGAGGATCTCGTTTCGGTAGAACCGCACTGGATCTCTAGTGTCGTCGATAAAGATGTCAGGGTATCGGTCAGGGTTGCGAAGAACATGGTCGTTCTCAAGAAACTCCAGAGCTGTCTTTGCGGCAACAGTTCTCCCCCAGAGCGGCGTGACGAAAGGAAATCGCCGCAGATTGCGCTTGGCCTCACGCCAGCTAACCCAGTTGACCTCGATGGTCACAAAAACCTCAGGCGGGCTGCTGGCCGGGAATGATTCTGCGGCAAATGTGGTCGATCCCAGCCCGAGATAGGTTCCGGTTTCTAAAACGTGGCTAATCCTCTGCCTGGATAAAGTCTCCCTGAGCAACAAACGAAGTTCTTCGCTTCCCTGCATACCCGTCGCAAGGTATCCACTTCGGGGCTTCATGTCTTCGAACCTCGCTATCCTGATCGGGAGTTCGGCCGCGCCGAGACGGTGTCGAGCTGCTGCAATTGGAATCGGCCCTTTGGAACTACTGCCGCAAGGATGGAGTGGATGTTGAGTGCGGCGGACTCGTCAGTTGTCGTCACCTCCAGGTTGACGATCTCCGCCAGCAGGTCCTCCATTCCACGCTCCGATCTTAGGCCGAAGCTGACGTTGTACTGACCGGGCGTCAGCGCAACGTGCAGGAGTTCAACGTCAAACGCGTACCGCCCGGGCGGTAGAGTGAGGTACCCGATGTCGTGAAAGCTCAGGCTGGACGTAATCTCAAATCCCAACGCCGTAAAGATACTAACCCCCATTTCGAATCTGGCAAGCTGCCTCGTCACCTCAAAGCCGACAGTAAACCGAAGTGCTGCGCCAAACGGGAGGCTCCAGCGGCCATCCTTGTCGGGATTATTGAGCCTGGCCCACACCAGGCGTGCGCCACCCTTAAGCCACGAAGAGCGCGGTTCCTCGTGGAGCGAGATAACTTCTTCCTGTTCCGAGCGCAGTTGTAGGTATTTCGCAACCACTTCGGAGATGTTGCCGACGCGCTCGATCCCCCCCATGTTCAGCAGAAGTCCTCGTGAACAAAGTCCAACCACCGCTCCCATATTGTGGCTTACGAAGAGCACCGTGCGTCCCTCTCGGCTGACCTCACGCATCTTCCCGAGGCACTTTTTTTGGAACTGCACGTCGCCCACCGCCAGCACCTCGTCCACAAGCAGGATCTCCGGCTCAAGATGTGCTGCCACTGCAAACGCGAGCCTCATTTGCATGCCGCTGCTGTAGTGCTTGAGGGGCGTGTCGATGAACCTCTCGACCTCGGCGAAGGCCACGATTTCGTCGAACTTGCGCTCGATGTCCCTCTTGCGCATGCCGAGGATGGCGCCGCTCAGGGAGACGTTCTCCCGGCCCGTCAACTCGGGGTGAAAACCCGTTCCCACTTCCAGCAAACTTCCGACACGTCCCTTCAATCGAGCATGTCCTTCGGTGGGCCTGGTAACTTGGGCCAGAATCTTGAGCAGGGTGGTTTTGCCCGCGCCGTTGCGGCCGATGATGCCCACCACCTCGCCCTGATGGACCTCGAAGGAGACATCCTTGAGCGCCCAAATGTGCGTAGCATCGGCGTTGGGCGAAGCAGGCTTTCGCCGTCTGAAGAGGCGAGCCGGAGCGGACACGGCGCGGGCAAGTATGTCGCGCAAGGCAAGGTAACGCTCTCGCTCGCCGATGCGATAGCGCTTGCCCAGACCTTCAGCGCGAATGACGATGTCGGACATGTTAGTGGTCAGTTGTCAGTTGTCAGTGGTCAGCGGAATAGTGAATGGTGAATGGTGAATTATGAATTGTGAATGGTGGATTCCCGGTCCCAGCTTCTTCCTTCTTGCTTCTTGCTCCTTGCTCCTTGCTCCTTGCTTCCTGCTTCTCAACCCGGCCCCCGCGCCTTCATCATTCATAATTCATAATTCAGAATTCATCAGCGGCCATCTTCGCATCGACATTCTTCTGAACTTGATCCCGCACTGCCGTTTGCTCTTCGGGGGACATGGCGTCCCAGATTTCGACAAAGCGGTTCACTTCCTCCTCTTTTTCCAGCTCGTCCATCACCGGATCGCGGCGCCGGCTGAAGCCTTTCCAGCGCAGCTTGCCCTCGGAGCGTTTTCGGATGAGCTTGCGCAGCCAGAACTCCACTTGCGACTCGAGCTTGCCCAGTTCGCGAAAGAAGGCATCGAATTCCATGAGCCCCAGTGTCAGGGCATTGGCGCGGGCCACCGTGTCATCAAGGCTCATTTTGGCCGGCGCCGGCGCTTCTGCGAATGTCCTGTGCAACCTCTCCGTCTCCCAGCGCGCCTGGGCGTGGAAAAACCGCAGCCGCCGCCAGACGGTTTCCGCCAGCCCGCGCACGATCGCCTTCTCTTCTTCATCTCCGGGAATGAAGATGCGATCGAACAGGGCCAAGTGGCGCTCGAACTCTGCGGGATCTTCGCCCAGCCACGCAACACTGTCTCGAACCGTACGGCGGGCGAAGAGGCCATGCTTCAAGGCATTCAGCCGCGCGGCAGCATTGCCCTCCGGACTGCGCCGGGCAGCGATGGCTTTGGCGAGATTGGCACGGCTGGCCCGGAGACGCTTTTCGGTGGGCCGGTAGGCTCCCCTCGACGCCGCGTGGGCTTTCTCCAGGTTCGCGCGTCGCGCCGCCAGCTCGCGAGCGGTCAAGGGCGCACCAGGCTTGCGGCCTCTTCGCGGTAAAACAGGATTCAGCATTCAGGATTCAGGATTCAGGAAGAGCGTTTACTGACTCAGGAATCCTCGCTCCTCCATTGCGCTAAAACAGGATTCGGGATTCGGGATTCAGGATTTAGGAAGGGCGCTTTGCGGCTTGGCGAAAACGGCTTCCGTATTGTGAATTATAAATTCTGAATTGTGAATTATGCAATGTTCAACAGGAGACTGTTAACTGTGAACTGTCGACTGTTTTTCAGGATTCAGGATTCAGGATTCAGGAGTCAGGAGTCAGAAGCAAGGGGCCGGAGACTGTTAACTGTGAACTGTCGACTGTCGACTGCTTTTCAAACAACGTCCGCGATGGTGCCTTCCATCCTTCGGAAGAAGAACAGGCCGCCAATCAGCACAACGATCACGGCGCCCGCCGACGCTGCGAGCAACAGGCTTGGCGGTTGGCCCTTTCCGGTCAGTGCCCAGCGAAACCCTTCGATGACCCCGGCCATGGGGTTCAGTCCATAAAGCCAGCGCCAGCGCTCCGGCACCAAGGTGCTGGGATAGGCCACAGGTGAGGCGAACATCCAAAACTGGATCAGGAAGGGCACCACGTAATGCACGTCTCGGTAGATGGCGTTCAGCGCTGAGAGCCACAAGCCCGCGCCGAGCGCCGTTGCCACGGCCAGAAGCAGGAAAGCCGGAAACAGCAGGATGGCTTTGCCGGGATGGACACGGTAAAAGACCATCATGGCCAAAAACACCACAAACCCGATGGCAAAATCCACCAGACCCGAAACCACTGCCGAAAGGGGCAAAACCAGCCGGGGGAAGTACACCTTGGTGATGACGTGCTGATGCCCGACCACCACATTCGTGGCGTTTTGGAGCGCCCCGGCGAAATACATCCAGGGGAGCAGAGCGCTGAAGTAGAAGATCGGATAAGGCAGCCCGCCCGACGGAATCTTGGCCAGGCGGCCGAAAAACAGGCTGAAAACCATCATCGTCGCCAGCGGCTGAATAACTGCCCAGGCGGCCCCAATCGCGGTCTGCTTGTAACGAACTTTAATGTCGCGCCAGACGAAGAAATAGACCAGCTCACGGAACTGCCAGAGCTCGCGAAAATTCAGGTCGAGCCATCCGCTGGGCGGAGTAATGTCAATGACAGGGACGTCTGTCAGCGGTATCGGGACCTCCGTTGTGCTCATGGAAGAACAGGATTCAGGATTCAGGATTCGGGATTCAGGAAGAGCGTTTGCGGCTTGGTAGAACAGGATTCAGGATTCGGGATTCAGGAAAAGCGTCCAGTTTCTAATTTCTGCTTTCTGCCTTCTCCGTGCCTCTGTGCCCTCCGTGGTGAAAAGCTTTTACCACGAAGGTCACTGAGAACACGGAGCGCCGGCACAGAGACAGTGAGAAAGAAACTACAAAACAAGCCTTCCACTTTCCAGTTTCCAATTTCCAGTTTCGAATTTCCAGTTTCCAGTTTCTAATTTCTACTTTCTGCTTTCTGCCTTCCCCTAGTGTTCTTTGCTGCCATAATAATGACGGTCGTAACCGTAATAGTAGGAGCCATAGCCGCTGTAGTAGCCCTCGTCCCGCGCATCCCACTTATTCAGGACCGTGCCCAGGATTCTTCCCCCGGCGCTTTCCAGAATCTTGTGGGCGCGCACCAGGGCGCGGCGGGCCGTGACTCCGCTTTCCACCACCAGCACCACTCCGTCGACAAGCCTGGAGAGAATGGTCGCATCGGTCACCATCAGCAAAGGGGCGGAGTCCACCACCAGGTGCTCGAAGCGCCTGCGCAACTCCTGCATGAGATTTTCCATGGTGGGAGAGGAGAACAAGTCCGCAGGGTTGGGCGCCTCAGGGCCGGCCGGAACCACCCAGAGGTTAGGCACTGCTTCAACTTGGCGCAGGACCTCATCCAGGCTGTGCGCGCCGGAAAGAAGGCTGCTGAGCCCCGCGCCATTTTGAGAGAGAGCCAGCGCCCTCGAGACCCCCGGCCGGCGCAGGTCGGCGTCAACGATCACCACGGGCACGCCGCGCTGGGCCAGCCCCAAGGCCAGGTTGAGCGAGGTGGAAGTCTTGCCCTCGCGCGGCTGAGCGCTGGTCACCAGCAAAGCCTGGGGAGGGCGCGGAGCACTCGAGAGCAGAATCGAAGTACGCAGGGTGCGGTAAGACTCTGCCAGGGATGAAGTGGGGTGTTTCAAAACGATCGATTCCACCGCCCCATTCATCGGCTGACTCCTGTCCCCGCCCATCCTCCGCCAGGACGAGCGCGCCAGGGGGATCACGGCCAGGGCTGGGGCGGCGACGAGCCGTTCCAGTTCTTCGGCGCTCTTGACGGAAGTATCCAGACTCTCCTGGATGAAGGCGAGCGTAACCCCAAGGATAAGTCCCATCAGCAATCCGACGGCAATGTTATACGGAATTCTTGGCCGCACCGGCGCCGTGGGGACTAACGCCGAATCGACCAGATGGATGTTGGTCGCTCTCAAACCCGCTGACACGGTGGCGTCTTTCAGGCGCTGGAGCAGGTTCGCATAGAGCTGCTGGTTGGTCTCAAATTCTCGTTTCAACATGTTGTGCTCGATCAAAAGTTGACTGAGCTTTCCCACCTCCACCTTTTCTTGGGCCACCGCGGCGGACAAAAGCCTTTCCCGGCCCAGGGCCGCCATGTAGTCGTTGTGAATTCGCACTACAACACGCTTGCGCTCGCGCTCCATGATGGACTGGACTTCGTCCAATTGGTCCTTGAGTCTTTTGACTTTGGGGAAGTTGGGTCCATACTGCCCCAAGGCGTCCACGTACTCTTCTCTTAATTCGGCGTACTTCCCTTCCAAGGTTTGCAGCAAATCGTTCTGGGTAGTGAAGCCGGCCTGGGATGGGTTGGAGTTCACCAAGTCGTAGAGCGATTCCTTTTGCATGCGGTCGCTTTGCGCGCTGGTCAAGTCCGTGCTCAAAGCCGCCAGCCTCTGCTCGACCACAGTTTGTTTGTCGCCGACATTGACGATCACATTCTGGCGCTCGTAATCGACCATGGCCTGCTGCGACTTCTCCACCTTGGCTTTCAACTCGTCGAGCTGCCCCTCCATCCATCCCGAAGCTTGCCGGGTCGCGTCATATTTCTGATGAAAATTGTATTCGCTATAGTTGTTGACCAGGGTGTTGGCCGCCCGCGCCGCGAGCTGAGGGTCGGTGCTGTCAAAAGTGACTTCTATCATGCGGCTGTCTCTCATCAGTTGAACGCGTAGATGCCCTCGAAATGCCTGGATGAGCCCGTTCTGGGCCGCAGTCTGAGAATCCGCCTGGGGGCGCTCGCCGCCTCCGCCAAATTCCGCCTTTTCCCCCATGCCGAGCTGCTGAACGGTTCGCCAGGCCAAGTTTTCACTTTTCAGCACGTTGACCTGCGTTTGCAGGAAAGTCTCATCATTCCAGCCAGACATGTCCCGGAAGAGATCGTTGAAGGACTGGATTTCTGGCGTTTCGGCCTCAACCTCGACGCGAGCTGTAGCCTCATAAACCGGCTGCGTCTTGAAGGAAACAATCGCCGCCACCGTTGCCACCACCACGGCCGCCGCCAGGATCGTCCACATGCGCTTCAAAAAAATCAGCCAGTAGGTCCGTATATAGGAATAGCTGTCGGGGGCATCTGCCCCTAATTCGATAAGGGAATCCGACCGAGGCTTGACCCGTTCCGGGGAGCCGCGTTCAATAGGAGCTAATTCTTCGTTTTCAGCCATGTTGTAGAACCACCTTTGCCAAATTCAATAAAACTACGGAGTGTCCGCGAAATTTCTCAACAATGTGCTCGCCGAAGCGCCAGTACCGCCGCGCGCTACGGGTAAATGCCGCCGGGCTCTGCACCGTCCGGTACAGGGCGGGACGGTGGCGCTACAGTCGGGGCGCTAAAGTGACCACCCTATTAACGGCTACCACGCTAGCCTTCCCCAGATAACCCATGATGCGCTTGACCAAACAGGGGATCACTCTATCGCATAAACCGCTGCATATGTAGCGGCTGACGCCGCAAGGTCGGCTGTCCTGTGAAGCGCCTTCAAGGCGGTGCTGTCGGGCACAAACAGAATATCGTTGTGTTGCATAGCCTTGTCCGGAGCGTGGCCCTTGAGCATGGCGACTAGGTTAATGGGAATCTCTTCCCGGCCGCCAGGAGCCGAGGAGTTGGGACGAAGGAGCAGGGCTTTCTTCCCCTTCGCATAGGGGCCGAGATACCCCGCCAGGGCAATAGCTTTCAGGACCGTCATATCCTGGTGCGCCTCGCTTAATATGTAGCCACCCGCCCTGTTTACTGCCCCCAGGACGTAAACGACTCCGGCGCGTTGCACCGTCACCCGGTCGCCCGGGTACACCTCGACGTTCAAGCTCGGATCGCCAGTCTCCTGGAGACGCCGAAGATCGATGGTCACTGTGGGCGCAACGGGCAGTGATTTCCCCCCTTCCACCGCCCCTCCACCCTCCGAGGCCAATACCCGGCGGTAGATCTCACCGCGCGTTATGGTTGCCGTGGACCCCGCATCATCAGCTACTCCCCCGGCTTGGGTGAGAAGGTCCAGCAGCGTGATCCGGCCGAGGACGGGGTAGATTTGCGGGTTCTTGACGGCCCCCGCGATGGCCACGACGTGAACGCGTGACTCGCGAATGGTGATGCTCATCTGAGGACGACTGAGCACCCCGGCTTCTATGCACCTCTGCGAGATGACTTCAGCCGCCTGCTGGGGCGTCAGACCCGCAACCCGAACCGGCTCCGCCAGAAGCGGGAAGAGCAGGGTTCCTGTGTCACTCACCCGGTATTCGCGCGTCATCTGTTCCACATCGAATACCTGAATGAATAACAAATCGTTGGGATAGATGAGCGTCTCCTCTGCCTTCTGAGAGCCCAGGTCAACTCCGGCTTTGGTGTCGGCCTTATTGTCGGGGCTGTTCGCCTTTTCCGAAGCTGCGGGCGAAACGCCGGGCGCACAAAGCAGACCGGCTACGGCCATCAACAGCAACCCCACCATCCTGAAATGGAAACGGCCAGGCGCCCTGCCGCCGGCGCGCCCCAGCCACCTGACGCTCGACCACGAACCCTTCACTCCACCTGCCATGCTCATCACTCCTTAAGACAACTTCCACTCCAGGGTTGCCTTCAATGTACCTGTGCTAACGACTATCGTTATAACGTTTACGTGCCCCCCTCCGCAAGCCCCCGCCTCGGCTTTCCAGCAGAACCACCTATTACGGAAATAGCGCTGGCCTCTGCGTGGTTAGCGTACCAGACAAGGACTCCCATCCTCAACCTCATTTCAGTGCTTCCTGCGCGCCGCTGTGGCGGCATTGATTCCCGCTTCCGTCTCACCCCCGCCGCGCTCCTGCTGCGCTCCCCCCATTGATTCCAGCTTCCCGCCCCCAGGGCGATGCATGAGGGCTGCGCCCCACTCGCTCCACCGCAGATGCGTCGACTTCCACGGCGGCCGACCTCTCCAGTATTTCTACCGAAAGCACCAGCCGGCACAGGTTCTTCTTGCGAACTAGAATTCCCTCCAGCCCCTGCAAAGCTCCGGAGATGACGCGCACCCTGTCGCCACATCGGAGAAAGGGGTAAGGCTCAACTCGATTTCCCCACTCGACCACCCTGCGCACAGACTCGATCTCGGCTTCAGGAATGGTCGCCACTTCACCATTGATACCTAGAATAGAAACTATCCCCGGCGTCGTCACCACCTCCAGCCGCCGCTCCTGCATTCCGCGCAGAAATAGATAGCACGGGAACAAGGGAAGCGAGAGGTGCATGGTCCGGTCCTTCCATCTGCGAGTTGCGTTGTAAAGCGGGAGAAAGACCTCCAGTCCCTTGGCGGAGAGAATCTGGGCAATGGCCTTCTCGTGCTGATGTCGTGTGTAAATTGCGCACCACGCCCCGCTGATATCCAACTCGCTCCCTCCGGTTCCTGAATTCATCAGCCCCCTATTCTAGGCGAAACAAGAGTTTTCTGCTCGTTGTTCCATCTTGCCCAATGGCGAGGAAGCCGTCAGCTTTCGGCTTCCAGCTAAAGCATTGGAGTCTTCTTGCCGATAAATAAAGAGTAACGGCTGGAGGCCTCATTCCTGGCTCCTCATTATTTCTCACCGCCTGGATGTCAAGCGCGGCACCTCTAGCCGATAGCGTAAAGCTCCGCTCTCTGACTTACAGGAGAACACCTTGCGATCCCATAAGTGCCAACGATCGCCGCCCTTATCACCCAACACAGGTCGCTTGTTCTTCACACTCTCCGAGCCGGTCAAGGCCGGATACTTTCGCCCCCCGGAGAGGTACGATTTCTGAGAGTCTACTTATATTTCCCCCTCGTCGACAAGCGTACCGGCGTACCGGTACTTCCGTACGAGGCATTGCCCGAACGGCGGACCGCTGCTCACCTTGCGGGCTCCCGGGTGGATTGCCTGCTCAGCCCAGGTGGTTGTTCCCCCGGACGAGCTCTGAAGATGACGCATCGCCTGTACATCCTATGGTCGAACAAACTGATAATAGGAATCCTTGGTCGCGACTACGGGGGCATCACCATTACTGCCGGGCCGATCCGATCACGTAACCGCACCCCGACAAAACACCTCGGCACCCCTCGGCTTGATCATTTCATTAGCAGGCACATGCGCCGCGAGAGGATCAGACCTTCCACCGCCCCGCCACACACTGGCTGCACTTCGCGGGGGGGGGGAATGGGCATCAAAGTATCGTAGCAATCCCGCGTCCAAAACTCTTCCGAAGCGAGGCACCCCAGCCCGAGCATCAAGTTCGGTGAATAGCTGCCGCCGGCAGGCAAGCGGGGTCCTTTTTCCGTCGCTTCGCCTACGGCACTCTGGCCAACGGCTGGCGAATCTACCACTAGAGTGACGGCTTGTCAAGTTCGTGAGAATAGATTGTATTGTTAGCACATCAAATGTCCGGGTCAATGAGGTCGCCGCGGCGACATATGTCCGCATAAGGCGAAATTCGAGTACGGCTAATAGCCAGGAGGCTGTGATGAGGCGACACGCGCAAGACGCCTCGGAGCGGACCATGAACGTACAAGACGTGATATTGCGGGCCATGGACGGATCATCCGCCCAGGCGCGCCGCCGAGATCATCGGCATCTCGGATCGGAGTATGCGGCGCTGGCGGGAGCGGAACGCGAAGGTCGGGTGCGATGGGCTTTTGGATCGGCGGCGAGGCAAGCCAGCCCCAAGGGGGTATCGGTGCAAACGGGCATCTTGACCTGTCAAAAACAGTCAAGGGAGACGCCGGGCTCAGTTAACAACAGAAGCAACATGCTACTGCAACTTTACCCCACACTAAGTTTTTTCCCGATCATATTACTAATAAGGGTGGAATCCTGCGTGCTGGCATTCGCTTATGCCGGAATCGTCGCGGAATCCTATGGCGCGACGTTGACTACTTCACCGGCGCAGGCCGTCCGCTGCGGCCCTGATCCTGTCGAGCTTGGCTTCGTGCCAAAGAACGCCTATGGCTCCCTTGGCAGGTGCTTGCTGCCGGACAAGAGCTTTCGGCGAATCAGGCCGCGAACTCAATACTCGCATTCTCATGGGTCCAAGAAACGGGGGTCTGGTCTATCGGATTGGAAATTAATCAATACCAGAACCATAAAGAGATTTCCGCCGGGTACCTAAGTACTGAGAAAAAGTGCTTGACAGGAATGAGGAAAAGGTATTGTTTAGATGCTTGGAATTGGAGGCGCGGATTATCCTAAGCTTGTGATACAAGCCCAGCTGTACAGTTGCCGCTCGCGGCTACGCCCAGGCTGATTTGACTGCGCAAAGGAGCTTGTCCGACTTCGCAAAGGGTGCCGTAACCGATTAGGTGAGCAGAGCTGGCTGATTCGCAGGGGAGACGCCGGTCGATGGGGTGTTGTAGCCGGTGAACCAGTGCTGACAAGCCAAGGTCTTAGCCCTTGAAATCCCCTGAATCCCGAGGTTTCAGGGAACTTGACAACACGACCAAAGACAGTTTTCGTTTTGTCACCTGTTACGGTGTAATCGAAGGCGAGGGGCCGTTCTTCACATGATTACCATATTGCTCCTCTTGTTAATCCTGATCAGCCTTTGGATAGGCTTTTACCAGATCGTCAAGCAGCAAGGTCGAATACTGCTGCGTCTGGACCAGCTCGAGCAGAATGCGCAAGCCGCGGGAGCTGGGCTGGAGAAGCATGGTGAGGAAGCTGAACCGGCAGGGCTTCCGCTTCAAAGCGACTTCCCCGCCTTTAAACTCCCCGACCTTGCGGGAAGGCCCGTCGCACTTGAGGCCTTTCGCGGCAAGCGCGTTTTGCTGGTGCATTGGAATTTCGAGTGCGGGTTTTGCGATTCCATCGCAGCCGAGTTAGGCCGTCTTGAAACCAGTTTCGAAAAGCGAAACGTTCAGTTGGTGCTCCTGGCTTACGGTGACGCCCGATCCAACCAGGAACAGGCAGCCGAACATGGCCTGAAGTGCCCCATCCTACTGATGAAGGATGGAGAGAAACCAGCGCCTTTCGAGCACGAGGGCACACCGGTAACCTATCTGCTGGATGAGGAAGGGCGAGTGGCTGCGCCCTTGGCGCGGGGAGCAGATCAGGTCCTGGCGCTAGCCCTGGAGGTGGCCGACCTTGAGCCTGGCGCTTCCGAGGCCGGCAAAAGCACGCCTCAGCGCAGCGGGCTGGGCAGCGAAGGGCCTCTCCGAGAAACCCTCGCGCCTCACCGAGTGAACCTCCCCGGATTTCTTGTCAAACAAGAGATCGGGCTTGGGGACGTAATCAAGCGTGTGACCTCCGCCATGGGAATCAAGCCCTGCGTGGGATGCGAGCGGCGGGCTGGCGTGCTTAACCGCTGGCTGGTTTTTTCCAGTATCAGGGGAAGTGGGCTCAAAGCCGGCACGCGCGCGCCTGTTTTTCTCCTGCCCGACCTTCACGGTCACATGGTTTCGCTCGAGGAGTACCGGGGCCGGCGCGTACTCCTGGTCTTCAGTGACCCTCAATGCGGACCTTGCGATGAACTCGCCCCCCATTTGGTCCGCCTGCATCGAGAATACGCGAATGACGGCTTGGGCGTGATACTCGTCGGACGGGGCAATGCGGAGGAGAACCTCCGCAAGGCAGAGCAGCACGGTTTTCAGTTTCCGGTGCTGCTTCAGGATAGGAAGTGGAAGGTCTCAAGAGAGTACGGGACTCTGGCGACGCCGGCGGCTTTTCTGATTGGGGAAGACGGTGTGATTGCCAGGGACGCGGCAGTCGGGAGAGACGCTATATTGGCTCTCGTCCGTGACCGCCGAGGTGGTCAAAAGGAGGAGTGAAATGAGCGCGCTTTTGGACGATATATCACGGATTATTGCCAGCCCGATCCCACGTCGCCAAGCTTTGAGGCTGCTCAGCGGGGTCGTGGGTGGCGGCGTATTAACTTACCTGGGACGGGCTTCCCGTGGCCTGGGGGTGCCTGCCGGGGGCGCACAGGCCCCAGAATTCATCAAGTGTCCGTCCGGTGAATTCCGCTGCGGCACGACATGCTGCAAAAACGGCTTGGCGTGCTGCAATGGGAAGTGCTGTGCCCGAGGCCAGACGTGCTGCAATGGGACGTGCTGTGCCCGGGGCATGTGCTGCAATGGGACGAGCTGCTGTACCTCAGGCGAGACGTGCATCGCTGGAAAGTGCTGTCCCTCAGCCCGGTCCTGCGGTGGGATCTTGGGGTTCTCTAGGCCCATCTGCTGTCCCTCAGGCCAGACGTGCTGCAATAGGACGTGCTGTCCCTCAGGCCAGTGCTGTAATCATGGGCAGCGCTGCTGCCCGCCGGACCAAGCGTGCTGCGGTGACAGGTGCGTCAGGCGAACCCCGTCCGGAAGCAATCCTTGTACTGCTTAATCCGCGCCGCATGGCGAGGCTTGTCCTGGTTGCAGAAAGCAGAACGCGGGTAGGCCGCGGGGTCACATGATTCGGCCGCAGTTGGGGGTCGCCCGAACCGAAATCTCACTGCGCGCGCACTCTCGAGCGCTCCTCTTCCTGCTCGCGGTCGGCTGCGCAAGCCTGTTTGTGGCCGCCGAAACTTCGCTGGTGGGGATCACTTTTTCATTCGAGACGCCTACGGTGGGTCGCTGGCTCCTGGCGTGGGACGCGGACGATCCTCGGCTTCAGAACCGGCTCGGGCAAGCCTACAGAGACATCGATCCTGCCGAAAGCCTCCGCCACCTGCGCCGCGCCACCCAGTTAAGCCCCGATAACCGGCTCTACTGGTCAGACCTTGAGTCAGCCTGTGAATCCATAGCTGATACGGAGTGCATCGATCACGCTGGGGAGCGCCTGCTGAAGCTCTGTCCCATGGTGCCTTCTTACCATTGGCTTGCTGCCCAATCCTCTCTGCGCACCAATCAACTTGACAGGGCCTTGGCGGAATTTCGCCGCTTGCTGGAACTTGACCCCACGTATGCGGCGGCCACTTGGTCTTCTCTTCAAGCTGTGGAGAAGCCCGACCCTATCTTCCAAAAAGTGTTGGCTGACAGTGCGGATGCCCAGCTCAAAGTTGGCTACGTGGATTTCTTGAGCGACCAAGGGGATAACGACACCGCCTATCGAATTTGGAAGCTGGCGGTTGCAAACGCTCGTCCGTTTCCCTTTTCTTCCGCCGCGCCTTATCTCGAGCGTCTGATCGCTCTGGGCAGAATCGAAGAGGCTGTGAATGTCTGGCAGGATCTTGAACGCCTGGGAATTGTCAAAAGGTATGAGGCGGATGAAAAAGACAATTTGATTTTCAATGGCGATTTCGAACAATCGCCTTTGAACGCGGGGTTCGACTGGCGGGCTAGCCCCCAAACTTATCTTGCGGTCGATTTTTCCGCTCCTGCAGCTTACCATGGCGCCCACTGCCTTCGTGTAGACTTTACGGTCAGCCGCAACGATGAGTATGAGCCCGCCTATCAAATCGTGCTGGTCCTTCCCCATCATGCGTACACGCTCCAGGCTTACATCCGCTCGGAAGACATCACCTCCGACACCGGCCCCTGCTTGCGCGTGAGTGATACCCAACAACCAAGTTTTCCGGATGCGATCAGCGACACCACGGTGGGAACGACGCCCTGGCATCCCTTGCGTCTGTCTTTTTCCACCGGACCGCAAACCCAGGCGGTGCGGCTTTCATTCTGGCGACCTCGCAGCCGGGTTTTCCCTACGGAAATCTCCGGGACTTGCTGGTTGGACGCGGTCTCGCTGGAATGTCTGGGCCCCGAGCAGTCAGAAGCGAAAATTGTAAAGGGTAAGGGAAAAGGGTGAAGGGCGAGGGGTAAAGGGGAAAGGGTGAAGGAAGAAGAGCAAGCATGACGAGGCCAGAAGCAAAAATTGTAAAGGGTAAAGGATAAAGGGTGAAGAAACAAGAGCAATTCACGAAGGCACAAACCCAGCAAGAGGCAAGAAGCGACGATCAACCTTCACCCTTTACACTTCATCCTTCTTTACACTTCACACCTTACCCTTTACACATCGCTCGCATTCTGCTCGTCGCTGCCTTGCTCGGCGCGCCCTTGGCCTTTGGCGCGGTAGTTCCCTGGGCCTGGGTGGCCCTGGGCCTTGTAGCCGCCCTGGCGCTTTTCTTGTGGGCCCTGGGAAGCGTTCAGCAGGGGGCGCTGAAATTGATCTGGTCGCCGCTCTACATCCCCCTGGCGCTGTTCTTTCTTTTGGGAGTGGCTCAGTATGCGGCCCGGCTCACACTCGATCGGTCGGAGACCCGCCAAGCTCTGGTGCTGCTAGCTACGGATTTGGCGTTTTTTTTCCTCGCCGTGCAGCTTTTCGCCGGAGCCGGCAGCAGCACTTTGCGCGCCTTCGGCCTTGCGGTCCTGGTTTTTGCCGGTTCCATGGGACTGTTTGCCATTGTGCAGTTTGCTTCGGGGGCGCATCGGATTTATGGCATCGTCGATACCCCCGGTGGCGTCTTCGGTCCCTACGTCAATCGCGACCACTTCGCCGGACTCATGGAAATGCTCATCCCGGTTGCGGTCCTCTACATTGCCGGGCGGCGCGGAAGGTTATCGCTGGAGGCCTCGGCACGGCGTGTTATCGCGGTTGCGCTCGCGCTCGCCTCCCTGTTGCTTTCCGGTTCGCGAGGCGGCTTGCTGGCACTGTCAGCGGAGATCGCCATCGCAACCAGTGCCCTGCGCAGGGCGGGTGCTCGGACAACGGAGGGACGGCGCCTGGCGATGGCGGCCGCCATCACCCTCTTTGCGGGCGTAATGCTGTTTGCCTATGTCGACCCGGGCTGGGTGGCGAAAAAGCTGGGGTCGGTAGCCTACGTCGACAGTGCTCGGGCGGAATGGGCCGGTTTGCGTAAGCGCATGGCGCTCGATTCGCTGCGCATGTGGCGTGACCATCCCGTCCTGGGTGTTGGCTTGGGAGATTTCGAGACCGCTTACCCCCGCTATCAGAGTTTTCCCACCGACATGTGGGTCGATCACGCGCATAACGATTATGCGGAGGCGGTAGCTGAGACCGGACTGGTCGGCGCGCTGCTCATTCTCTCAGCTCTGGCGCTTTTTCTTCGTCTGGCCTTTCGAGATTGGGGTCAACCCTTTCGATCACGAGCTGGCTGGATTCGCTTGGGCGCCGCCATTGGATGCTGTGGCCTGCTGGTGCACAGCTTCTTTGATTTCAACTTGCACATCCCGGCCAATGCGGCATGGTTTGCAGTCCTCGCAGGCATAGCGACGACTTGCGATTGATCCCGCCCTGCTGTCATTCTGAGCGCAGCGGAGCGGAGCGAAGAATCTCGCTCTGGACCTTTCCGCCGACCAACATTGGTGATTGGTGATCGGCGATTGGTGATTGGCGATTGATCCCGCCCTGCTGTCATTCTGAGCGCAGCGGAGCGAAGAATCTCGCTCTGGACTTTTCCGCCGACCAACATTGGCGATTGGTGATCGGCGATTGGTGATTGGCGATTGATCCCGCCCTGCTGTCATTCTGAGCGCAGCGGAGCGAAGAATCTCGCTCTGGACCTTTCCGCCGACCAACATTGGAGATTGCCGATTGGCGATTGGTGATTGGCGATCGGCGATTGATCCCGCCCTGCTGTCATTCTGAGCGCAGCGGAGCGGAGCGAAGAATCTCGCTCTGGACCTTTCCGCCGACCAACATTGGAGATTGCCGATTGGCGATTGGTGATTGGCGAATGGCGATCGGTGATTGAATGTCTGAAATCTGCAATCTGCAATCTGGAATCTGCAATCTGCAATCTGAACTCAGAAGTGAAACCCTGAGCTTTTAGCGATCAGCAAGAGCGGCTCAGTCTTGTAACTGATAGCTGAGAGCTGACCCGCCGCGGCGGGATTGCTCACAGCGGGTACTGGTACCCTCGTAATGTTACCTTCGTACTAGCTCACGGCTGACACTTTCGTAATAGCTGACGGCCGTACCCTCGTAACTTGACGGGCTGATTAGAGCGCTCTAATGTGTGTTCGTCTGCACTTGTGTCATCTATTTGGATGCCGGGAGATGCCCTCAGCGGCTCCTTTTAGGTTCTCATTTTGCCGCTGTGGGCGCCGGGTCGGTCGGGAGTGCCGGGCACGAGCCCGTTACGATACGCAATTGACGTGGTCGCGGGCCGTCGGACGGGGCAATGCGGAGGAGAACCACCGCAAGGCAGCGCAGCACGGTTTTGAGTTTCCGGTGCTGCTTCAGGATAGGAAGTGGAAGGTTTCAAGAGAGCACGGGACTCTGGCGACGCCGATAGCTTTTCTGATTGGGGAAGACGGTGTGATTGCCAGGGACGCGGCAGTCGGCAGAGACGCACTATTGGCTCTCGTCCGTGACCGCCGGGTTGGTCAATAAGGAGGAGTGAAATGAGCGCGCTTTTGGACGACATATCGAGAATTACTGCCAGCTCGATTTCGAGACGAGAAGCATTCAAGCTGGTCGGCGGAGCCGTGGGCGGCGCCCTATTAGCTTCCTTGGGCTTAGGACGGGCTTCCCGTGGCCTGGGGGCGCCGGCGCCTGACCGGTGCCCCCGCTCCAGACCGGTCCCCTGCAATGGGAACTGCTATCCCCCAGGGTATAAGTGCTGCGGTCGGACGGTTTGCGACGGCGACGACACTTGCTGCACGGACCACTGCTGCGAAAAGACAGGGGCCTGCTGCGGCAGCACGTGCTGTCCCGCAGGCCAGACGTGCGTCAAGGGAAAGTGCTGTCCCTCAGCCCAGTCCTGCTCGGGGACGTGCTGTCCCTCAGGCCACACGTGCGTCAACGGAAAGTGCTGTCCCTCAGCCCAGGTCTGCGGGGGCTTCTTGGGGTTCTTTGGGCGCATGTGCTGTACCTCAGGCCAGACGTGCATCAACGGAAGCTGCTGTCCCTCAGGCCAGTCCTGCAATGGTGGGAGGACCTGCTGCCCGTCGGGCCAAGTGTGCTGCGGTAACAGGTGCGTCAACCGGCACCCGTCCGGAAGCACTCCTTGTTTTGCTTAATCCGCGCCGGGTCGGTCGGGAGTGCCGCGCGCGAGCCCGTTACGACAGGAGATTGTCGATTGGTGATTGGTGATTGGCGATTGGTGATTGGGTCCGTCCCGCAGGGCGGAATGGCCCACGGCGAAAGAAGGTGTGAAAAAATCGATTGCATTAACCACAGAGGCACAGAGGCACTGAGAAAAAGAAGCTAGGAGAGAGCGTAGCCTCAAATCAAGCTTCCAAACGCTCCCTCAGAACGGAGCGAACGAATATGCCAATCCGTTGTTGCCCTATCTGTAAGAGTAAGAAGGTCACGCGTTCAATGCGGCGCGGCGCGCTGGATTTTCTGGTACTTCCCTTGCTTTTGCTGAGGCCGTTTCGTTGCGCAACTTGCGATAACCGTTACTATGACTGGTTCTTCAGCAAAAGGAGGGTTTCACGGCAACTGGTGCGCACCTGAGTAAGGCAAGCCCCGTGGGATTCCCGTTTGGCGACGCTGGCACTGAAGGAGTCAGGAGGCAGAGGTCAGAAAAAGGGGTTTTCATGTCTCTTTGCCTCAGTGGTGAGAAGTCTGTTTCATAGTTCATTCACAGCTTCATGCGGCATGGTTTGCAGCGCCTGCAGGGATAGCGACGACAGAAAGGGGCGAGAGGCTGATTGCCGATTGGTGATTGGTGATTGGTGATTGGCGATTGGGTCTGTCCCGCAGAGCGGGATCCCGCCATGCTGTCATTCTGAGCGCAGCGGAGCGGAGCGAAGAATCTCGCTCTGGACTTTTCCGCCGACAAACAGCAGAGCGAGATGCTTCGTCCCGACAAGTCGGGACTCAGCATGACAGACCCGAAAGTAGTATGAGAGCTGATAGCTGATAGCTGACGGCTGAGGGCTAATAGCCTTGTAATTTTCATCATTAGTTAATGCCGCTATCAGCACTTGACAGGCTTTAATTAGAACGCTCTAATGTGTCTTCGTCTGGAGTCTGAAGTCGGAGGTGAAACCCTCGGCCGCGAACAGGCTGCGGAAAGACCCTTGCAAGCTGTCATTCCGAGCGGAGCGAGGAATCTCGCTCTGAGTGTTTTCAAGCCAATGCGAGATTCCTCGTCGCCTGGGGCTCCTCGGAATGACACCCCAAACGAGTTTTTCCGCAGCCTGCCAGCGATCAGCAAGAACACCTGGTCGTAATTGGGAGCTGAGAGCTGACGGCTGGTACTAGTGTTATGCGTCTAACGCTTCTTTACAATGCCTGATTTTTTTCATGATCCTGGAAGCGGTCGCAGTCCAGATGAACGGACGAGGGTTACGGTTATTCTCTCGAAGGTATTCAGAGATGGCGCGATTGAGTTCGGTGACGCTTTGAAACGTTCCGCGTCGGATGCGCTTGCGGGTGATTTCGGCAAACCACCGCTCCACCAAGTTCAGCCACGAGGCGCCGGTGGGGGTGAAGTGCAAGTGGTAGCGCGGGTGGGTGGCGAACCAAGCCTGTACCTTCGGGTGGGTGTGCGTGCCATAGTTGTCGAGGATCATATGGATGTCCCGCCGACGCGGCGTGGCCCGCTCGATCTGTTCCAGAAACGCCAGGAACTCGATGTGGCGCTGCCGCGGCAGACAGCTACCGATAACCGTTCCCTCCAACACATTGAGTGCGGCAAACAACGTCGTGGTGCCGTGTCGGATGTAGTCGTGGGTTTGCCGGGCGGGAATCCCCGGTCGCAACGGCAGCACCGGCTGAGTTCGATCCAGGGCCTGAATCTGGCCCTTTTCATCCACGCACAGCACCAAGGCCTTGTCGGGCGGGTTCAGATACAACCCCACCACATCCCGCAGCTTGTGCACGAAATCGGGATCCCGGCTGAGCTTGAAGGTCTCGGTCCGATGCGGCTGCAGGCCGTGGGCCCGCCAGATGCGCCGCACGGTAGCTTCACTCACCCCTTGCGAGCGGGCCAGCGTGCGGCTGCTCCAGTGCGTGGCATCCCGAGGCGTGGTGTGCAGGGTGGCGTTCACGATGGCCTCCACCTGCCGAGCCCCTATGCGCTTGCGCCGCCCGGGCCGAGGGGCGTCTCGCAGCAGCCCGGCAACGCCGACCTGCGCGTAGCGCTGACGCCATAACAAAATCGTCGGGCGGGTGACGTCCAACTGTTTGGCCAAGTGATTATTGGAAATCCCTTCTGCGGCTCCCAGAATGATCCGAGCGCGAAGGGCCACCTTCTGCGCGGTGTTGCGACCGCGCACCAGGCCTTCGAGGAGATCGCGATCCCCCGAGGCCAGCAACAGACGTCGGGCAGAGATCCACATTGTGACGCGAGCATAACAGAATCTGCCCTCATTGTATAGCTATTTATGACGCATAACACTAGTACCTTCGTAATACCTTCGGCTGGTACGCCCGTAACTTGACGGGCTCTGATTAGAGCGCTCTAATGTGTGTTTGTGCGGACTCGTATCATCTATTCGGATGCCGGGAAATGCCCTCAGCGGCTCTTCTTAGGTTCTCATCGTGCCGCTGTGGGCGCCGTGCCGGATCGGTCGGGAGTGCCGGGCACGAGCCCGTTACGATACGCAATTGACGTGGTCGTGGGCCGTCGGCCGGGGCCATGGCGTTCTTAACTATTCTGCTCGAGGGGGAATCGCCGTTGATTGCTCCAATGGAGTATGGGGATCGTGCCGCCGTATCCCTCGAAGGCTTCGCCATCGACGATCAGGGTCTTGTCCATCCGAGCGCACACGTGGGAGCTGAAGCAGGCGTATCTTCTAGGAGGAACAGGTAGAATGCCGCGGAATGAGTATTCGACAGTACCTGGAGCGCCTGAATCTCTAAGTGCCTCTACAGAATCTACAGTAGAGACGAATGCAGTGGATTGGTTCAAGCTGATGTTTGATAGTTGCTAAGAAGTGCGTCAAGCTGGGCACCGCTGCGCGGTATTTGAGAATCCCTCAGACTCGGCTTCTCACACTTCGGTTAGGTGAGTGGAGGCGCCGTGCCGGATCGGTCGGGAGTGCCGGGCACGAGCCCGCTACGATACGCAAACGGAGCAAAACTTAACCGTGGGAAACTCACCACGAGTATAAAATTTAGAGCACGCTCCTGGGGCAATAAGTGTAAGAGGAGGAGATACCCACGAGACGCGAAATTGCAGGTGGTCCACCGACGCGTGGGTGTCGCGAGGTTTTGCAACCAACTGCCAAGATGTACGCCAGAAATGAAGCGGGTGAACGGATAAGGACACCTGGAGTTCTTCCCGCAAAGGGAGACTTAAAGGAGCAGACCATGAGCGCCAAGAAGAGTTTCTTTAACAAGCTGTCCCTCGCTGCGATCGTTTTCGGTATGGTGGTGATCCCTTCGGTTTTCACCGGGTCGGCGTTTGGACAAGATTTTAAGAGGCCGGATGGGAGCGTGCCGCTTCCGATGGACTGGAGCAATCAGCACCTGATCTATACCGTAGGGTTCACGCGGGAGCAGGCGTCGAAGATGCAGAGCGATCCGCGCTATTTCGTAGCGACGCGCTTGCACGGCAAGGCGCTGGCTGACGAGAGCGCTGCCATTGGAAATCCAACTATCACAAGAACAACCGCTGCAAGCGCAACCGCCTGGCCACCAACCTTAGTGAAGAAGAAGAGCGCAAAGCTCGCGCTGAACAAGGACTGGGCCGTTTCACTGGGCGGGACGGGCGGCGTCGCTCAGGGTATGTCGCCTGCCAAGTTTGTCTTCGACGTCAACGCGCCGCCAAGCTGCACCAACGATTTCGCGGTGTTCCCCGTCGCTGCCGGGACCGGGAACACACGGGGCTCCATTGTTGGCACGTTCAGCACCACCGCCTTGTCCGGCACTGGCACTGTAGAATTCACCGTAACTCCGACCGGCGGAACCGCGGTTAACCTGAGCTTGACCGCCAGCACTACCGTGAACACAGGAACAGACTTCGAGGTGGCCACCAGCACGGGTCAAACGAACGCGAACGCCAACGCGACCAATCTGGCGGCCGCGATCAATCGCAATCTCAATAATGGTTACCCCCTCGGCCGTATCGTGGCCATTGCATCCACCAACACGGTCACCGTCTACATGCTCACACCGGGGAACCGGGTGGCGCTGACCGTGCCTACCACCGTAACCAGTTTAACCTGGGGGACCCCTTCAACCCCGACGAACGGCAGTCAGGCCAACATCGTCGGATTCAATTACCTCTACAGCGGGTCGGGGACGCCCCTGTGCATGGGTAAGACCAATCCAGAATTCATCTTTTCCTATGCCTCCGGCGTCGGACCCGTAGCCACCTCGCCCGTGATCTCGGGCAGCGGCACAAAAATCGCTTACGTCGAGAACGACACGACCCTCGGCGCGATCCTGCACGTGCTGACGTTCGCCAGCGGTAACACCGAATACGGGACGGCCACCGCCTGCGCCAGCAACAATAACGGCGGGAGCACCTTGCCGACCTGCGCAACCAACCCGGTGATTCCGGGCAGCACCTTAAATAGCACCGCGACGGACTTCATGCTTCCTTTGGGTTTGGTCACCAACGTGACCACGGGAATAGATTCGTTTTCGTCTCCGTTCGTTAACTTCGGGGACGATACCGCCTTTATCGGCGACGACAAAGGTTACCTGTACTCCGTCACCGGGGTGTTCTGGGGGACGCCGGCGCATGCAGGGGGGAGCTTCCCCGTCTCGGTTAGCGCCAACAAGCTCTCCTCCCCGGTGGTTGATGTGTCCAATACCGGCAACATTTTCGTCGGGGATAGCGGCGGTTACTTTTACAACTACTCGTCGGGCGGAACTCTGGAAGGAACAAAGCTAACGATCAGCACAAGCACGGCGGGCGGCATTCGCGACGGCGCGATCGTTGACTCGACGAACTTGGTGGGCTATGTCGTAGGGGGCTGCAACAGTGATGGCGCCTCCCGACTCACCCAATTTTGGTTCACAACCTCCACCCTGACGGACAAGGTAGACTTCGACCTCACTACTAATAACTGCTCTAGCCCTTACCCCCCGATGTACTCCCCCACGCCGGATAACAACTACTATACCAAAGGAATCAGCTCGGGTACCGACGGCAATAACGGCGAGCTGCTCACATGCCAGACCGCCAACAGCAACCCTGGCTACCATGTGAAGCAGTGGCAGTTCGCGTCGAAGGCCCTGGACACCTCGGGCCCCGAATACAATGTTTCCAATGATGTCGGCAGCACCCCCCCCACTTGCTCGCCGCTCAACGAGTTCTACGGCAATCCGGTGGGAGTGACCATAACGGCGGTTTCGCAAAGCACGACTGCAGTCACCATAGCCGCGAGTAACAGTTTCGTTGTCAACGACGTGGTCGGCATCTCTGGCGTAGCTTCCGGCAGCGGCAGTTGCACTCCCACTGCTGCTGCTGACATCGAAGGGGTGCACATCATTGCAACGAGAAGCTCGTCGAGCTTTACATTTACCGGTGGGGATGGCACCGCGTTCGGCACAGGCCTTTGCACCCTGAGCAGCCCAACTGCCACGCTCGTTGGATATGCCGCCACCGCAGTTTCGCAATCCGGGACTACAGTAACTGTAACCACCCCGACCAACGCACTCGTCAACGGACAAACGGTTACCATCGCCGGCGTCTCGGGCGGCGGGACCGGGTGCCCGACGGGCGGCGCTGCTGCCATCAATGGGGAACAGGTCCTCACATCGCAAGCTTCAACGTCCATAGCGTTCAATAGTACCCTTAGCGCCACGAGCGGCTGCACCTACACCACTACAGGAGCAACTGTCACGGGCCCCACGCAGGATTACTTGTTCTTTGGATTGACCACACCCGAACTGTACACCTGGACATTGCCGATGACGGGTAGTACCAGTGGCCCGACGGTGACAGCCAGCCCCGCCCCCGCCGGTGGGACGAGCGCCATCATCGTGGACAACGATTCAAGCTCTGGGCAGGCCGCGAGCCTCTACTTCGGTACGCTGGCGACGTCAACCAGCCAGTGCGGATCGACCGCGGCGTATTGCGCGGTCAAGCTAACGCAGTCCGGGTTGCTGTAATTCGCCGCTCATGCCATCCTCTTGCGAGCGAGGTATGTTAAAATCTCGCAGAGTGAAAGTGAGAGAATCTGGAAGAGGGTTATTGCCTGGGTTTTTAGGGAGTAAGCAGCATATCAGGGAGGCCTGGATCTGCGGGCTTGCGGAAAATGCCCGGGACACGAGTTCCGTACGTTGGGAAGCAGGTTTATCCTGCCGGGTCAATGTGACGATATGTTTCTCGTGGCAATATGTTTCTTAATCGGAGGTTATCATCATGAGGCAGCGAGAAGACACTGATCGGCGCGCCAGTCCTTTGGACGCGCAGCAGGGGGTGCGAAAGCCCTACCGGAAACCTGAGGTGCGCCACGAGCAGGTCTTTGAAACCAAGGCGCTGAGCTGTGGCAAGCTGCAGACCACCCAGGGACAGTGCCACTATAACAGAAGAAACTCATGACAAGAGAGGTCACAGCTTGTAGCACAGCCCGGGAAACGCTGGGCTGTGAGTTGGCGGCGGAGGTGCTCCGCTCCTCGGGGAGACTGCGCCTGCGCGCCACCGGCGCCAGCATGCTGCCCGCCGTCTGGCCGGGTGATATCCTGTCTGTGCGCAGCCACGACGCCGCGGAAGCGCTTCCGGGTGACATCGTGTTGTTTGGGCGCGAGGGGAGGCTGGTGGCCCACCGCGTGGTGGAACGAACCCTCTGCCAGGACAGAATTCAATGGGTGACGCGCGGCGACAGCGTGGGCAGCAACGACGCGCCAGTTTCAAGCCACCAGTTGTTGGGCCGGGTTACGGCCATCGAGCGCGGCCGTCGCCGGCTCACCCCGCATCAGTCGCTCGCCAGCCGCCTTGCCTCGTGGATTCTTTCCCGGTCAGACCTTGCCACCCGGCTGCTGCTGCGACTTCAGCCGGAAACAAGAGTTTTCTCCCATAGCGCCCTGAAAGGGCGCGGGTAATGTAGCCGGGGGCAACGCCCCCGGAAAACGCAGCAAGAGGCTGAGAACCAAAAGCGCCCTGAAAGGGCGCGGGTAATGTAGCCGGGGGCAACGCCCCCGGAAAACGCAGCAAGAGGCTGAGAACCAAAAGCGCCCTGAAAGGGCGCGGGTAATGTAGCCGGGGGCAACGCCCCCGGTCAGGGCGCATACCAATACATTGAATCGACCCCGGAGGGGTCGCACGAGTGGCGCAAACCCTTGTTCGCGTTCTCGTCCACCTGATCTTTTCCACTAAAGGGCGCGCCAACCTTATATCCCCTGAAGTCGAAAGCGAGCTCCACGCGTATCTCGCCGGGAATCGCAAACGACCTTGATTCGCAATGTTTCGCGGTCAACGGGACCGCCGACCACGTGCACATGCTGGTTTCTCAATCGAAAAACGTGGCGCTGGCGGAGCTAGTGGCCGAAGTGAAGAAAGGCTCGTCGAGGTGGATCAAGACCAAGAGCGCGCCCTTGAGGAACTTCCATTGGCAGGACGGCTACGCTGCTTTTTCCGTCAGCGAGTCGAACGCGGCGTCCGTGCAGCAGTACATCGCCGATCAGAAGGAACACCACCGGAAGAGGTCATTTCAGGAAGAACTCATTCAATTTCTGCGCAAACATGGGGTAGAATACGATGAGCGCTATGTTTGGACGTAGCCGGGCATGCGACCCCGCTCTGCGGGGTCAGCGTGCTGTGCGGGTGGTTCGCCTTTCCGGGGGCGTTGCCCCCGGCTACATTACCCGCGCCCTTTCGGGGCGCATGGCGGCGGGCGGGGCGCATCAGGGGCGTTGACCACGGCCATGTTTCGCACGGCCTTTCAGGGCGCCTTCGGTCGGCTGGCATGTGGATAGGGGGCGTTCTGCCCGGGCATTCATATTCATTCCCTTCGGGGATAGAGGAGGCGCTATCAGCGCGTTGAGTACGGCAGTCCATGAGCTCGCCATCGACATCGGTGGGATGCCAATACTGGTCCGCACCGGCAGTGCGGAGTTTGCGCGCATGCTCGAGGACCGCTACGGGAAGTTTGTAACCGCGGAGGCGCCGGCTGCCGTGATGGAACTCGAGATCGAGCTGATTCCGCCCGGGAAGGTGTGCGACGCCGAGGATGTGAGCGTGCGCCGGGACGCCGGACGCTGGGTGATGGAGAGGGGCGACTTCCGCGCGGAATGGGATCCGCAATGCCGCCGGGGCTGGGTGCGGCAGAGCGCGAATCCTTATGCCATCGATGGTGTGCTGCGCATTCTGCACTCGCTCATCCTGGCCCGCGAGGGCGGATTCCTGGTGCACGCCGCCAGCGCGGTTCGAAACGGTCGCGCCTTCTTGTTCTCCGGAGTCTCGGGAGCGGGGAAGACTACGATCTCGCGCCTGGCGCCGCCGGATGTCGTGCTGCTCACGGATGAGATCTCCTACGTACGAGGATTCAGGATTCAGAAGGCAGGATTCAGAAGGCAGGATTCAGGATTCAGGATTCAGGATTCAGGAGTGAAAGGCACAGATTCCGGAATGCAAATTCCGGATTCCGAATCCCGAGCCCCGAGTCCCGAATCCGAAACCCAGTGTCCAGCTCCCAGTCCTCAGCCCCCAGTCCCTAGCCCCCAGCCCCCAGCCCCGGCTTTTGAGGCGTTTGGTACGCCGTTCGCGGGCGAGTTGGCGCGGCTGGGCGAAAACCTGCGCGCGCCCCTGGCCGCCCTTTACCTTCTTGCCCAAGGCCCGGAGAACCGGATCGAGCCCATGAGCGATGCCGAAGCGGCGCGGGAGCTGCTCCAGAACATCCTCTTCTTCGCCCGGGACGACGAACTGGCGGGGATGATTTTCCAGACTGTTTGCGATTTTGTGAGGCGCGTTCCAGTCCGCCGGCTGGTGTTCACTCCGGATGCGCGGGTGTGGGAGTTGATCGCATGAGCCCGCTCTTTGGCCGGGGCTGGGTGATCGGAGTGGCTAGTGGCTAGCAGGCTGCGGGAAAACGCTTCCAAGCTGTCATTCTGAGCGAAGCGAAGAATCTCGCCCTGAGTATTTTCAAGACAATGCGAGATCCTTCGTCGCCTGCGGCTCCTCAGGATGACAGCCTCGAGGGGTTTTTCCGCAGCCTCCTAGTGGTTAATGGCCAGTTTCCAGCTTCCAGTTTCGATTTTCGATTTTCCAATTTCGATTTTCCAGTTTCGCTTTTCGATTTTCCAGTTTGCACGGCAGGGGAGTTGATCGTATGAGTCCACTTTACATCGCCCACAGCAAAGAGATCGCCGCGCGCGTGCTGGACGGCGAAATGATGATCATGTCCGCCCGCGATTCCACCCTTTTCAGCCTGAACGAGTTGGGCACGATGATTTGGCAGGCGGCGGACGGCGCAACCTCACTCGAGGAGATCGTGGCGCAGAAGATTTGCCCTGAATATGAGGTGGAGCCGGGTCAAGCCCTCAAGGACGCGGAAACCTTTGTCCGGGAGCTGGCTGAGCACGGAATTCTGATACTTTCCGACAGACCGTTCGGCAAGGAGGAGTAGGAAGGAAGCGCGGAACAACAATGCTCGAACGGCAAGCAGCTAAGACATTTCGAGATTTGCTGCTCCGGCAGAGGGCCCATGCCTTCGTCCTGGCAGTCTACAAAGCGACCGCACGCTTCCCCAGCCGGGAGATTTACGGGTTGACGAGCCAAATGAGGAGGGCCGCTATCTCCATTGCCGCCAACATCGCAGCGCGGCGTAGCCGCAACCAAAAGCAGATTCTTCGCTACGCTGCGCTCCGCTCAGAATGACATGTCATCCTGAGCGAAGCGAAGGATCTGCTTTTCTTCGCGCCACGCGACGAAGTTCGCCATTAGTACTACAGAGGGGTTTGCGAAACGCGGCAAGGCGGACAAGGCACGGTTCATGAATATTGCGGAAGGCTCCCTCGAGGAGAGCCGTTACTACCTGATCTTGTCACAGGATCTTGGTTACGGAAGCACGGGAGAGCTGATGGAGTTGCTGAACGAGGTCGGACGCTTGCTGAAAGGTTATTCACGAGCCATCGCGGCTTCCGTCTGATTTCTGCTTCTTGCTTCTTGATTCTTGCTTCTTGATTCTTGCTTCCTGCTTCATGGAGCGCGGATTTTATGGCCACACTAATGGAGGAGATGAACGAACGGGCGCTGAAGGCGGGTGTGCCTCTGAGCGTCCAGCTCGATGTGACGTACCGCTGCAACGAGCGTTGCGTCCACTGCTACCTGGACCACGACGATCACGGTGAGATGAGCGCCGCGGAGATCATGGACGTACTCGACCAACTGGCCGAGGCCGGCGTTTTCTTCCTCTGCTTGAGCGGCGGCGAAGTGCTGATGCGCATGGACTTCTTCCGCATCCTGGAATACGCCCGCTCCCTGCTCTTCTGCGTCAAGGTCAAGACCAACGCCTTCATGATCCGCGAGAAAGAGGCGGCCCGCCTGTGTGAGCTGGGAGTGCAGGCGGTGCAAGTCAGCATCTATTCGCACCGCCCGGAGGTCCACGACGCCATTACCAAGCTGCCCGGCTCACTGAAGCGCTCGATTGCCGGAATGCGCTTGCTCCGTGGGCGCGGGATGAAGACGATCATCGCCAACGTGCTCATGCGCTCGAACCTGAACGACTACGCGGGCGTCAAGGCGCTGGCTAAGGAACTGGGGGCCGAGTACACCATCGACCCGACCATCACGCCCAAGATGGATGGGGACCGCTCCATCCTGCCTCTGGGAATCGGCGACGACGACTTGCAGCAGGCCTTTCACAACGGCGACTTGGTGGGCAACGTGGAGGAGTTCTGCGCGCCTCCCCCGGCCGTGAATGACGATGTGCTCGACGGACTCCCGTGCAGCGCCGGCCATACGGCCTGCTACATTTCTCCCTACGGGGACGTTTATCCCTGCGTGCAGTTTCCGCTGCCCACCGGCAACGTGCGCAAGCAGAGGTTCCTGGAGATCTGGCGGCACTCGCCGCAAATGAACGAAGTGCGCTCCATCCATGCCCGTGACCTGCCGGTCTGCTCCACGTGCACGCACGTGGGTTCCTGCACGCGCTGTCCCGGCCTGGCCTACATGGAAGGCAACATGCGCGGCCCATCCTCGCAGGACTGCGAAAAATCCTTCGCCCGCACCGGACTTCTTTCCGCCAACATGATCCTCAAGAATGCTTCGCGCGCCCAGCCCACCCTGGTGCAGATCGCCGGGGTGCGGCCACCCCAGGCCTCTCCCCTCAGCCGGATCATCGATGCGGCCCCCTCTGCACCGCCTTCCGAGGAATCGGTCACCCGCCTTTAGTGCGACGATCCACAGATTACGCAGATCTCGCAGATAATCCGGCTCCCCTTGGCGCCCAGCCCAACTTGCTGAGCGCGACCCCTTCGGGGCGCGTTCAACCCGAATTCCGAACTTGGACTCGTCTGTCATCCTGAGCCCGCCGTGCTTTCGGGCGGGCGAACCGCCGAGTGTGTCAAAATGCCACACTCATGCGCGAGCCTGCATATCCCCAGCATTCTTCTAACCCCTTGAAAACACATGGGAACTTTGTTCGCTGGCGCAGAACGCTTCAAGAAAATGAGAAGAGTGCGACAAATGGGAATCCCGTCCACATCAGATCAGGCAGACCCGAAAGTAGTATCAATCTGTGAATTCGGGGCTATTCGGCGTTTGCGGCGCGCCGGCGAAGCGCGCGCCAGAGGCTTTTTATGCCGGCTTCACCGAACCACCATGCGGTCTGGCAGGCGATGCGGAAAGGCCGCAAGGCGTAATAAAGGAAAAAGAGCGAGTCGGGGAGAGGAAGGAATTCGCACTCGGCCAGCGTTGGGATGAAGAGGTGGATGGCGAGATAATGCAGCCTGCGCGTCGGCGTTTTGAGCAACCGAAGGGAGAAGAGGATTTCGGAGACACTTGGGAATCCGACAGCGCGCGGGGCGCCGGAGCCGCGCGGCGTTTTCAAACCAAAGGCGGGGTTGATGGGGGTATCGAAAAGAGCGGCACAAGCCGCGAGGCAGGATCGAACGGCCTCCTCCCAGCCCAGCCACTTCGCTTTCTCGCTCACCTTCTCCCAGTCGATGGCGCCGCGGGAACATAACCGGTCAAGGTCGATGAGCCATTTGAGAGAAGGCCCGCCGTGCCGACTTGCATGCACCGCCAGGTATAGAAACTCCCACTCCGCGCTTAATGCAAAGGTGGGGACTCCGCAAAAGCTCTTGCGAGCCGCATCTGACCAGATTTCCTCGAGCAACTCACGCTCGAGTGGGCCTCCCCACACCAGCCCGCAGTGGAGCTCAAGCGCGTAGCTGCACATGTGGTTCTGTGGCGTCATCATCGTGCAACCTCTGCCGTAACGCGCCACAAGGTGCAGGAGACGCGGCTGGGTGAACTCGGGTTCATACCCTGAAGACAAAAGGAGGTGGAAAGCCTCGGCCACGTTTTTCGAGGGAATGAGAATGTCGAGGTCGGCACAAGCACGCAGGGCGGCGTCGCCATAGAGTGACTTAGCCAAGCCGATGCCTTTCAGCGGTATGACGGGTACTCCGGCGTCAGCGAGCATGCGGAGGATCCTGGCCAAGTCGATGGCAAGTATCTCGTTTCGAATCGCGTTGAATCGGAAGATTGTCGTCCACTCTGAGCGGACGGGGTCGGGGACGCCGGAAAAGTCAAGCGTGCGGAGACCCGCATAGAGCAGGGGAAAGACCTCGAATATCCTGGCGCGTTCGAGGAGGAGAGGCCACTGCAACGGGCACGCCAGCAAGCTCAGCGTCCGCTCCCGCGCCTCGGGTGAAAGCTGGGCGCGAGCCAGCAACAAACACAGTTCATCTTCGGGAGACATCGTGATTCCTCAGAAGTGGCTGAGCGTGCCGGTGATCCTCGCCCACCGGACACCCAAGTGAAAGGCCAGCAGGCTTAGTGGCAAACCGACCAGAGCGAAGACCCCCAACACTCCGATCTGCGGAAGCAACTCGGGGATGGAGGCGTTGCGCAGGAGCGCCGCCCGCATCCCCACCAGGGCGTGGGTGATGGGCAGGAGCTGACCAGCGTCCTGAAGAAAACGTGGCAGCACCTCGAGCGGGTAGAACACGCCTCCTAACAACCAGGAAAGGCCCCCGAAAAGCCATAAGAAGGGGTCACCCCGCTTAAAGACCAGGGTGAAGGTCGCCGAAAGGATTCCGATGCTGCTGAAGGCAGCGACCGATAAGAGGAAAATCAGCAGCACGGCCAGGAGGTTCACCCGGGCAAGCGACAGCCCAAACATCGTTCCGGCAAGCAGGTAGAACACGGCATCGAGGGCGGCGCGCAGGAACGGGTAGAGCGAAGAAAAAAGCACGAAGGCGACCGGGGAGGTAGGCGTGACCAGGACCATCTTCAGTGTGCCCAGCGGCTGATTCCCCCGGATGGCCTGCGCGAAGCAAACCAGAGAGGTACTCATATAGCCGTTGACGGCCATTCCCACCAGGATGAAGGGAAACGGCTCATAGCCCCGAAAAGCGGCTTTGCCCAGTATCCGAGCCAGGAAATAAAACGCTCCGATACTCACCAGGATATCCACCACCTGAAAGGCGAAGGAAAGTTTGTAACTGAGGTCCGTAATCAGGTCGCGCTTGAAGAAGGCCCAAGCTTTCCAGGCTACTGGCATGAGGTTGCTCCCACCGCCCTCTCGAAGGCCGCCGTCAAGTCCTCCCCGCCGCAGGCTTTCTTGATTTCCCCGGGCGTTCCAATTCTCACGATCTGGCCGCGATGCAGAATTGCCAGCCGATCGCACACTTGTTCGGCTTCCAGCAGGCTGTGGGTGACCAGCAGCACCGTTTTGCCAAGCTTAGCCACCACTCGCTCCCGCAGGAACTTGCGAATCTCCCCCTGCAACACCGGGTCAAGACTCCGAGTCGGCTCATCCAGAAGCAACAATTCAGGGTCAGTCAGAAGCGCTCTGGCCAGGGCCAGCCGATGCTTCATCCCTTCCGAGTAGAGTTGAAAGGGAACGTCGCTGCCGCCCTCCAATCCCACCAGGTCCAATACCGTTTGGATTTTTCTCCTGGCTTCTCGAGGCGATAGATTATTCAGCAGCGCAAAGAACTCCATATTTCTCATTCCCGTCAAGCGCGGATAGAAATTCTCTGACGCTGAGGGACAATAGCTAACCACCTTTCTAACCTGCCCGGCTTCCCTCACCACGTCGTAACCGCATATTGTGGCCTCTCCGCCGGTAGGAAGCAAAAGGGTGGAGAGAATCTCCAGCAACGTAGTCTTCCCCGCCCCGTTCGGCCCCAGCAATCCCAGCGCCTCGCCTTGAAAGACTTCCAGGCTGATCCCTTTCAACACCTCCGTTCCCCCCTTCTTTGGGGGATTCTTTTGAAGTGTCTGGAGGATTTTCCCGACTGAGAACGTCTTGGTGAGCTTTTGGATCGCAATGGCCACCATGCTCATAGACTGTTGAAATTTCCCCCTCTCACCGGCAGCGCCAAAGGGCCAGGGGAAAGAAGCTGTGAAGAAATCGATTGCATTAACCACAGAGACACCGAGGCACAGAGAGGAGGCCCTTCCTTTTCAGTTCTCAGTGCTTCTGTGTCTCTGTGGTGGGAAGTTTGTTTCATAATTCATTTTCCCCAGCTTCCTCCACTGGAACAGTAATAGGCGAATAGAGGATATCAATCTAAAGAACAACTCGACAAGGCCAAAAGACACTATTGTAGGCGATCCCCGGGCCGGCGTAAAGAGCCAAGGCGTGGCTACGCAATAACCATTCCATATTGATCGTAACCCCCTCACCCCAGCCCTCTGGCGCCGCGGCGACAGAGGGGGAAGTTAATTTGTGTTCACGGCCCTCTGTCGTCCGCCATTAGGATTGGCGGACCGTAGGCTGCGGCTGCGCAGAGTCTCTGAAAAACGAGACTCTGCGCAGCACCTCCAACTGTAGACGGCTTGAGAAGTCCCTCGCTCGCCGTCAGTGACGTGCTAATTACCTTGCACGACGGCGAGTGCGGTGGTAAGTTAGACCCAGCCGCGAGCACCACCAGAAGACCAGGGTCGCTGTCGAGGGGACCATGCATCAAGGGCTCCAGAAGCGCCTTCCCCGCACGCTCGGAGGACTTGTCCTGCTGATTGCGCTGGAATTCCTCAATCCCCGATCCGCGCAGGCGCAGACGACGATTCCGGTGTCGGGACAAGTAGTGACCGAAGAAGACGCAGTCATTTCTTCCGGCGTAACGATCGCTATCGAAACGCGCGACGCCTCTCGCCTGGCCGAGCTACACGCTGATTCGCAGGGGCGGTTCGAAATTACGACTCTCTTCCGGGGCACCTATTTAATGACGGTCAGCGCCGATGGGTTCTATCCCGATCAAAGCTACTTAGACCTCAAGGACGGCGGCGGCGGACCGCGCACGGTGCGAATTGTGCTGACGCGCGCGCCGCGGCAGAAGACCGCCTCACCGTTGCCGGCGTTGACTGATATGAGCGCCTCGAAAGAGGCCCGAAAGGCGTTTAAAAAGGCGGTCAAGGCCCTTCGCGCCAACCGGCTGGACGACGCGCGCAAGGAATTCGAGACGGCCGTCGCTGAGTACCCTTGTTACGCCCGCGCGCTGACAGGGCTGGCTGCAGTTCAAACCGCAGCCCGTGATTCTGACGCCGCGGCAGCCAACTTACGTCATGCCACTCAATGCGATCCGGGGTTTCCCGACGCGTTCGCATCGCTTGGCAGACTTCTAAACAGCCAGAAGAGGTTTGTCGAGAGTGAAGAGATCCTTAAACAGGGATTGCGGGTGTCGCCCCGAGCATGGCAGTTGTATGACCAGCTCGCCACGGCGCATTACAGCGAGGGGCAATACGGCAAGGCCGAAGCAGAATGGTTGCGCGTTCTTTCCATTAATTCGGCGCCGCCGGCAGAGCTGCACGCGAAACTGGCGGCCGTTTACCTTCAGGCAGGCGCCCGCGACAAAGCTTACTCCGAGATGCAGGCCTACCTTCATGCTGATCCGAAGGGCCGCTTCGCCTCCAAGATCAGAGCGATGATGCAGAACCTGGGGCCGTCCGGAGCCAACGCAGTCATCCCTCCTCAGCCCGGAAAGCCCGTGTCTCCTAACCCTTGATTTCCACGAACGGCTTCGCGAGGTGTCCATTTCCCGAACGGCGCCAGGCGCGGAGCCTGAGTGCTGTCATGCTGAGCCCGTTTTCCCACTGCGGCGGGATCAGGGTAAACTCGGCGAAGCATCCCTGCATTTTGTCGCTGGATGCTGAGCGCAAAAGACAACTGCCGTCCCGCTGCAGCGGGATCGCCCGCCCGAAAGCACGGCGGGCTCAGGATGACCGACGACTCCAAATTCGGAATTCAGATTGAAAGAAACTACGTGTCGCGTAGTGTGTCAAGCGCCCGAGATCATGGGGCTCGCTCCAGAGAGAGCCCCACGGTCAATCACCGGAGGAAGGACGATTAGGGGTTCGTCTTGGCGGGTCCACCCTGCGTGAAGACGAATTGTTGGATCTCGTGCCGGCGCTTTTCAGTTTCGTTAACTTGTTGCTTGTGGAGCTTGTCGTAAACCTGAAATTCTTCCTGGCCGCGTTCCTTGTCGCCGGTGCGGACGAAGGCCTGCGCCAAACGGTAATGGGCGTCGGGGTCGTCAGGTTTGAACCGGATAGCTGCCTGAAATTCCGGGACAGCTTCTTGATCGCGGTGCTGGTCGTGAAGAAGGACCCCGAGCTGAAGATGCGCGTCCGCCCACCGCGGGTCCAGTGAGATCGACTTCCGGAGCAGGGCCTCAATCTCCGCCAGGTCCACCCCCTGACCACTCCCACGCGTGCCTTTCCAGGAACTAAGAGCATCGTAGTAATAAGCCAGCGCGTTGTCGGGGTTCGTTTCCATGAACCTCTTCATTCGCTTCGCGACCTCGTCGGCCTTCCCCACCGAAACGTTGTACATCTTGCCGAGAAACAGGTAGGGCCGCGGGTCCGAGGGATTCAGGTCCGAAGCGTGGCAGAGCGCCTCGATCGCTCCGTCGTAAAGGCTGCGGGAATAATAGGCGATGCCCAAGCCGATGTACATCCGCTGGGAGTTGGGATAAAGCGCGACGCCGCGCTTGAAAACTTCAATGGCAGGTTCGATGGTTTCGTGCAGGAGCAGTTCGTTCCCCCAGTCAAAGATGTTCTTCTCGTTGGGGTCCATGTGCGCGGCAAGCTGGTATTCCTTGAGCGCAGAGATCGGATCGCCCAGGGCCTCGTCGACCTGCCCGAGCAGGTTGTGGAGTTCGGCGGCGTCTTTGCGCCGGAGCATGTCCTGCAATAAAGGTCGCGCCGGGCCAGGGTTTTTTGTCTCGAGGTAGGCGACAGCAAGATCGAATCCATTGGCGTAGTCTTCGGGCTTCAACTTTTGCGCTTTTTCAAGATAGGGGATATCCGTTTTCAAATCACCCACGGAAAGATAAAACTCCCCAAGTTGATGATTGGCCTCGAAACTGTCGGGATGGGCCCGGAGGGCCGTTTGGAGCTCGCGTTCTACCTCCGCGGCGTTGGGGCTTCCCTGCTCTCGGGCCGGGGTCTTGAGCGCGTTGCCGGTAAGGCTCGGGCCCTCACTCATCAAACGTTGCGGGCTCTGCGCTTGTGAGGAGTACCCGGCGGCGTCGATCGTGGTTTTGACCGCGCTGGCCTTCAAGGGGGTGTCGTCGTAATAGCCGGGCTGTGGTGAGACGGGGGGCGCCTGGCCTGGACCCGGCGGAACCGTCGCTACGAGAAGCAAGTCCACGGTGATGGAGGTTCCGCCCGTAACCCGCACGGCGGTTCGCGTCGCAGCCTGATAGCCTGCAGCTTCGGCGTAAAGGGAGTAAGTTCCGGGTTCCACCGAGGGAAACGAATAATGCCCATTCTGATCCGTGGCGACGGATTGCCGGCTCCCATCCGCAGCCGCCAGCGTCACTTTTGAACCGGGAATCGGGGCTTGGGAAGGACCCGCCACGATTCCCGTCACAGTGCCTTTCTCGCCTGCTAAGAGGCAGCCCGCTCCCACCAGGGACGCCAGCAGCCAGCCCAGAAGGGCAGCCCTGATGAGCGCGCCGTCAGTTGAAGGTCGGGGTTTGCGCTGACCCTCGGCAGCGCGCGAAGAAGCGAACTCGTGTGGAGAGCCTTCCGCCGCGAAATGGTTTATCCCAGCCATAGACGTTCCTGACTCGGCGCCGCGTGAGAAGACAATTGTAGCATTACGCTTCAGGCACAACCAAGACACGAACGAGCCGGTAGTGGGTCAATTTGATGTAGAGGCGGCTTTACGCCGCCATTTGGCGAGATAAACTCGCCGCTACAGCATCAAATTGACCCATGACCCACGGGCCTTGCGTTGAAAACGCCTGGTACAGGGAATATAATTGGCGAAGCCTCGATTCAGCGGGCCCGAACGAGGCTGGATTCAGAGTGAAGTCACTCTCGAGAGGTTTATACATGGAGAACAGACTTCGCCTGGACACCCAGGTTGAAAGCAAGCTTGCCAGCGATTTTGAGTCGCTTGCGGACCCTTCCAAGCGGACGTTCCTGCGCGCGGCGGGATTGCTCATCGCTGGCCTTATGGCGCCGCAGGGACGCGCCCACCAGAGCCTGCATGGCGCTGCCGACCCCGGCCAAAAGGTTGTGGTCGTCATTCCTGGTGGTGTGCGCCACGCCGAGACTTTTTCGCCCGAGGGGTTGGTGAATATCCCACACTTGGCGGGAGACCTGCTCCCCAAGGCCCTGTTCTACCCTCGCGTGCGCAACGAAGGCGTGACCGCGCACTTCAACGCGATTTCGAGCATCCTCACCGGCAACTGGCAGCGTGTGGACGACTGGGGAAAGCTTGCCCCGACCACTCCGACCGTGTTCGAGCAATTTCGCAAGCGGCTCCGCGTCGATCGGAGTGAGACCTGGGTTGTGGCCAGCAATAAGGCGCTCACCAGCCTGATCGGCGCGAGCTCGGCTTCCGATTATGGCCCGGCGTATGGCGCCAACGTGGTGTTTCCCAAGCAACTGATGCTTACGGCTGTCGCCGACGCTCTCCGCCGGGGACGAACCGCCAACCTGGCTGATCGGGCCAAGGTTGAGGGCGAGCTGGAGAGCGCTTTGGAAGGGAGCAACTACGAAGGGCTGGGCTGGACGGTGTTCGACGCCGCCGACCGGCTGGATCCCCGCGCGCAGAGCAGTATCGAGAACGCCATCGCCAGTTTCGTGCGGGGCGGCGGCCCGACCTCCGGCGACGAGCTCACCTTCTTGGTCAGCCGTGAGGTCATGCGTAAGTTTTCACCTCGCCTGTTAGTGGTCGATTTTTCGGACGTGGAAGTGGCGCACTTCGGCTCTTATGCGCTCCACCTGTCGGGCATCCGAACGGCAGACCGGCTTGCCTACCAACTGTGGCAGGAGGTGGAAGCGAACCCCGAATACCGGGGGAGGACCACGCTGGTGATTCTCCCCGAGTTCGGACGGGATCCTGATGGCTCAACCACGAACGGATTCTTCAATCACCGTGCTAACGAAGAGTCAACCCGGACCACTTGGATGATGGCTCTGGGGGCGGGCGTCGACAAGCCTCAAATCATCGATCGTCCCGTTCGCCACATTGATCTTTGTCCGACACTCGCGAGCCTGCTGGGTTGCCCGCCTCTGGATTCGCAGGGCGCCATGCTGAGGGAGTTTCGAGGTTAGCAGGAAGGTATCATGCGGGTCGAGGAGAAGTTGCCGGAGGAAGTTCAGGACGCCTTGAGGAAAGGCCTGCTGAAACGCCTACCGCTGACCTTCCTTCCCTTCGTCAATCAACAACTCCGCGAGTGGGATTACCTCTTCCCCAACGAACGGCAGTCGGTTCTGAGGCTTCTCCTTTACTTGGCAGGCCTGAATCCGGAGCAGTGTTCCGACCTGTTCCGGGATGTCGTGCAGCTCGAAGAGAAGATGGGGGTACGCCACGGGCAGTTCTCGACCACCGAACAGACGATCCAGAACTCCTCTCTGCTCGCCCGCTCGCCGTACTTTCAGGAATGGCGGCGGGCCGTGCAGGTGGTCTTCGATGCGGCGGAGCAGCATGCGCTGAGGACGAACGGCGCTGCGGTCAAGTCAGGAAATCGACTGGTTCTGCTCGTCATGCCCCGGCCTCTCCCCGTCGATGCGGCGAGCGTTTGGCGCCGGTGGCAGGGAATCGGCCGGCCTCTGAAGCTCGATCTCGCCCTATCCGGCGAGTCCCACAGCCCTTCGGAAACCCTTCTCGCCGGCATACCCAGCGCGGCCGGTGGGCGTTCCGGAGGATTGCTGGATGTCGCCCTGGGTCGCCCGGACACGCCGCCTGCGGACACTTGGGTTGTGGATGCCGGAAGCAGCCTGGTCGATCACGTACTGAAGCGGGAGCCTTCCGGCAACACCGTGGCCCCGGCTATCTTGCTGAGCTACGGGAGGCTGGCCCTCTACCGGGAGAGCTTCTCGCACGAAATGAACACCATGCGCAAGGACCTTGCCGACGCGGACGCGGTGTATGATCGTCTGCGCAAGGTGGAGGTGACGCGGTGGTGTCCTCCGGAAGTCGCAGCGCAACCGGCGATTCGGGAATTTCTGCGCTCGCTGTTTCTCACCGGTAACGGCGCCGTGATCTTTGGCAACTCCTTCGTGGAGTGGGCGGCCTCGGAAGCGTTTCGTCGCGCCCGGCCTTCCTTCGTGGCGGCGCAATTCGGGGTGCGCAGCAAGCCCAAACCTTTCACCGGCGTGGCCGTGTTCGACAACCCGGATCAGATCAACCCCCTCCCTGCCGTCGACGACTTGCCGGGCAGCGCCGTCGACGCACAAATGCTGGCGCTCTACGTGTGGTTGGCCGCCAGCCGACTCCAGGAGTATCAACGCCAGACGGCGTGCCTCTGTCTGGCCGAGAGCCTCTCCGAAGCCTACGTTGTCGCCCCACCGGAATTCTCCCTCTGGCACGAAGCGCAACCGGTTGCACTCGACCGGCTCGGCGCCGCACTTCGCGCGTGGATCGCCTAACATTGGTGATTGGTGATTGGTGATTGGTGATCTGCGATTGGTGATCCGTGATTGACGATTGCCGACTGCCGATTGACGATCGAACCTGAAAATTGGAAACTAGAAACCGGAAACTGGATCCCAGTTTCTATTTTCCAGTTTCCATTTTCTGTTCTCTCAATCACCAATTACAAATCACCAATCACCGATGCCTCAGGGTGTGCCCTTCATCGAATAGACAAACTGCCGAATTTCCGAGCGCCGCTTGTCATCCTCGGCCAAATGCTGCGCGTAGAGTTGCTGGTGGAGCTGGAATTCCTTCTGCGCCAGATCCTTCTTCCCCAGGTGAACGTAGGCCTGCCCCAGCCGGAAGTGGGCGTCAGGGATATTCGGGGAGAGGCGGAGCGCTTGTTGGTACTCCGGCACAGCCTCGGCGAACTGGCGACGCTGGGAGTAAAGGTTGGCAAGCTCGAGATGGGCCTCAGGGAACGAAGGATTGAGCGCGAGGGCCTTTTTCAATAAAGACTCAACCTGATCGAGGTACGCCTGAGAAGTCTCCGGCCGCTTTCCCTTCCAAAGGCTCAGGGCGTAGTAAAAGATGGCCTGCGCATCACCAGGCCTTAGTTCAGCAAAACGCCGAAAGCGCTCCACGACGTCATCGGCTTGGCCCGGGGCCCGGTCGTAGGCTTTGCTCAAGACATAGTACGCCCGCGGGTCGGAAGGGTCCAGATCGGTGCCCCGCAAAAGGGCCTTCACGGCCGCGTCGTAGCTGCCGCGCAAGTAAAGGGCAAGCCCCAGTCCGACGGCGAGGCGCGGGGAATTGGGATAACGTTTCAGCCCCTGCGAGAAAACTTCGATGGCGGGATTGGTGGTTTGATGGAGGAGGAGCTCGCCGCCCCAATCGAAGAAATTCGATTCGCTCGGATCCATGTGCGCCGCCAACTCGTATTGGTTCACCGCGGTCACATAATTTCCGGCCTTCTCTTCAACCTCGGCGAGCAGGTTGTGCAACTCGGCAGTGTCTTTCTGCTTCAAGAGCTCCTGAATCTGCCCTCGGGCCTCCGGCAAACGGCCTGTTTCCTGGTACGCCCGTGCCAGATCGTAGCCATTGTCATAGGCGGCAGGATTCCGGCCCTGAGCTTTTGCCAGGTAGGGGATGGCCGCTGCGATTCTTCCCGTCCGCAGGTAGAACGCGCCGAGATTGTGGTTGGCGTCGAAGCTCTCGGGCTCGAGTTCGACGACCTTCTTGAATTCCCTCCCGGCCAACGACGTCTTTCCCCGGCGCACGAGGTTCGTGGCCAGGTTGTTGCGGGCCTCGCCGGATTCCGGGCGCAAGCGGACAGCCTGCTCGAAGGGCGCCGTAGCCTTCTCCTCCTGGCCTACGGACGAGTAAACGAGCCCCAGAAGCTCCAGAACGTCAAAACTATGGGGCAAGGCACGGGCGAGCGCTTCCAGCTCTTGCTGGGCGGCAGCATACTGCCCGGAATTGAAATGAGCAAGTGCGGATTGGAACTTGCGGTCGAGCGCCTTGCCACCCTCGGTATCCGTCTGACTCGCTGCGAGCGACGGTGACAACGCTGCAAAAAGAACCAGACCTGCCGTCAACCTGCGAAAAGCGAACATAGCGACTTATCCTGCTCTCGGCCCGTATCATATCACGGCTTTCCTGCCGGCCTACGATCGCGGAGCGCGACCAGGAGCGCGGCCATCCTGGCCGCACTTCCTTTTGGTGCGGGCTGGAAGCCCACGCTCCGCCGGAAGCGTGCGCTCGCGTAGGGCCAATCTTCCGGGCGGAGGCATAGCCCTGCCGCCACAGGGTTCATTTCAATGTACTCGACGGCACGCACAAAGTGCTGCTCATGCCGAATGAAGCGGTCGTAGTAATCTGGATACCAGAACTCTCCACTTCTGCCCAGCAGCCGGTTGGCCGCGTTCGAGGTGTAGGACTTCCAGGAGTGGAGAATCTCGGAAAAGCTGTGGCCTGCCATCGGAGTGAACAAAGCGTGCACATGGTTAGGCATAACAGCCCAGGCTTCCAACTCATAACGCTGCCCCTCGAAAAAAAGCAAGGCGTTTTCTACGGTTTCCGCAATCTCGGGCTGCGAAAGCCAACACTGACCGACGCCGGAATCCAGGTAATGTTCGATTCGTTGGCGGCGCTCGACGGAAGCCCTGGCCTCGGGCATGGTTGCCAGCTCGTTTTCCCAGCGGTCGAGAACAGCTTTGGGAAGCGCATCGGCCAGGCGGAAGGTAACCGTTTGCGGGATGCTTCCCCCGTCAAAGTGGGGAAGATAGCCCCGGGAATGCCATCCTTTGGGCGGCTTCATGTTTGGGAGCGCGGCCATCTTGGCCGCTCTCCTCCTTGATGCGGGCTGGAAGCCCGCGCTCCAGGGCTAAAGAAAAGGGCGCCCCGGTACATGGGGCGCCCTTGTTGGTTGTGCTTTGGTCTGTCTAGAACAACAGCCTCAAAGCAAATTGGATCTGACGTGAATCCTGACCTGGGAAGCGTGTTGCTCCAATGTCCCCAAAGTTCACATTATTGTAGGTAGTCGAGCCTGGGACTGCGGTTACGCCATTTCCGCTTAACCCCGGAGGCATGAACGTGGGGTGGTTGAGTATATTGAAGAATTCACTCCGGAATTGGAGGCGGTATCTCTCGGTCAACTGGAATTCCTTGAACAGGGAGAAGTCGATCCGAGTTATGCCTGGGCCGGAAACCTGGGTAGGTGCCCCGCCCAACAAGGCCATACTACCCGTTGGGACCGGGACGCAACCCGAAGGGGTGCTCGTCCCAGGCTGGCAGGGCTGGACGAAGGCGGCCTCGTTCAGGAATGCGCTAGTTCCGTTGCGTGAAGTAAAGGGGTCGGTCATACTTCCGTGCCGGTTGACCCCCGGAATGATGAACGCATTGCACCCTAAACCGGCAGCGGTTCCGTCCGGGCAGCCAATCGTGATAGGTTGACCGCCCTCCACGGTAGCGTTCCAATTCATGGACCAGCCGCCGATGATCTGTTTCTCCGCTCCCCTGGCGTCCGTAGCGAAATGTTTCCCCGGACCGAAGGGAAACTCGTATATACCGCTGAAGTGAAAGGTGTTTCGAATATCGAAGTTGGCGTCCCGGTAATCACCCTGAATGCCGAATCCGTTCATGGTGGGGGCTCGATATCCTTCCCCGACCCCTCCATTGAGGAGGTCTCCGGCATCACTCCGGGCCCTTGCAAACGTATATGTCGCCAGAAAGGTCAAACCGCTCGAATAGCGCTTTTCGAACGAGGTCTGGAGACCGTTGTAGTAACTGGATCCTTCCGTGGCAGCGTAGCTGGATCCTTGCGCGAAGTCTGGGTATTGAAGGTAATTTGTCACGCTGGTGGATGGCGCCAGGAGTTGGTTCACGTTATTCGAGCTAGGAAACACCTCGATGTGGTGAGTGTTGTTCCCCACGTACGCCATCGTTATCGTGGTGTCGCGCGCCAATTCATACTGGAATGTCATGTTCCAACCCTGCGTGTAGGGCGTAAGGTAGTTGTACTGGATGCCC
Organism: Terriglobia bacterium; assembly: GCA_050011515.1. GTDB lineage: Bacteria > Acidobacteriota > Terriglobia > UBA7540 > UBA7540 > CAVROP01. The sequence goes on from JBEKIZ010000002.1 coordinate 168,435, forward strand.
CGCATGGTCATACCCGACGCGCCAACCAAGCTCGAGGTGAGAGGGTTACAACTAAAACCAGCCTCAAAGGGCATGAAATTGGCGCAGGCGGTTCCGGCGTAGGTCGTATACCTTACGTCGTTAATCGGCGTTACGTCGTTGGCTTGGCCGGGGGTAAAGCCGAACTGGAAAGGATAGTTCTCACCGATGTTGGGGGAATAGCCGCGGTTTTCAAACCCGTCGTAGAACATGCCGTATCCCCCGCGCACAACCAACTTCGGTGACCATTGGTAGGCGAATCCAATACGCGGCCCAAAATTGTTCCTTTGCGAGTTCCCCAAGCCGCGTTTGCGAGAATATACGACGTCAATGTTGTCCTTGGCCGTCAGTTGTAGGAAGCTCGAAGACAGGACGTCGCTCTCCCGCTGAACGGGAATCAGAAACTGGGCAGCGGCGCCATTTATACCTGGAATGAAGTTGGCCTGGGCGCCGAAGCGTTCAAACGTCTGGCCGAAGTAGTCCCAACGAAGTCCCAGGTTCAGGGTCAGCTTGCTACTCACTTTAAAGTCGTCTTCGAAGAAAGATCCCCAATAATTCTTTCCGTCATCGGTTCTGGCTATATTGGAGATATCGGCGCTGTTCGCTCCGCCGTCATAGGGGACTGCGTAAGCGTCGCTGGCTGGCAGGGAAGTTGGGCCGGGCGTCAAGAGAAACATTGCTATACCGGTAGAGTAGCTTTGCCCTTCTGGAACCCTGGTGTAAGACCCATCGTAATTCCACTGGCCGTGCGAGAAGGGTGGCTGAAGGGTAGAGTACCTGACGCGCTGGTATTCTATGCCCATCTTGAAGGTGTGCTTGCCGTAAGTCTTAGTGAAGTTGTCCGTTACCTGGGTTGTTTCACTCACCTCTTTCGAAGGCAAGAAGTTGTTGCTCCCCAGGGTATTCAGGCCGTTGATTCCGAACGCGGGGATGCCGCCGTTGCTCTCGCCCTGGGGTATGTCCGCGATTCCATACTTGGCCGGAAGTCCATTTTGGGCGGAGACGGGCCCCACGCGGGAAGTACCGAGGCGGCTGTATCCGAGCCGCGCCTCGTTTACACTGGTGGGTGAAAACGTGTGCGTCCAACTGGCAACCGGCGCAACGGAATTCGCGGTCTGAACGCCCTGCTGGAAAGCCCCGCCATCGGCGACTCCCCCGAAGGGACCCGGAATGTACTGAGGATCGTCAACATAGCTAAACCGCGCGAATATCTGGTCCTTGTCACCCTTGTTGAAGTCCATCCGCACGTCAAACGCGTTGCGGTGTTCGTCCCCCACGGGTGAGTCTGCGTAGTTGCTGGAGAGGGCCGTATTGGTCGGCGAAGGGTAAAGGTTCAGGAGCGCGACCGCGTTTTTATCAATCCGACCGGCGGGAAGTTGGTTGAGTAGGCCCGCCCAGGAGGCGCCGGTAAAGCTGGTGACGCCCGTCAAGGTCTGCACTGCGCCAAAAATGGGATCGCGGGTGTAACAGGTCGGCACACCGGCCGAGAGCGCGCAACCGGAAGGCCCGACGATGCCTGAAACAGGATCCGTTACACCAGTGACGACCCCTCGGGTGGTCTGGGGATCAAAAACGGTTCCTACCGGGAACACCCGGCCGAGGACATCGGATTGAGTTCCTGACTGGTCGGTAATAATCTCCGACAAATCGGTGTAAGGGCCGTTGCCGCCGCCGCTGCGCTCAAGCGCGGTCGGGACGCTGGACGTGAAAACTGTCCCCTGTAGCTTGCGCAGGCCTTCGTAGTCGCCGAAGAAGAACACCTTGTTCTTAATGAGCGGACCACCGAAGGTGGCGCCGAACTGGTTCTGCCGATATTCACCCTTATGGATACTACCGGCGTCTTCAAACCAGTCCGCAGCGTCGAATAAATCGTTGCGGACATATTCCCAAGCGGTGCCGTGGAAGCTGTTCGTCCCGGATTTGATCGTGGCGTTCAGGATCGCTCCGCCGGCGCGGCCAAACTGCGCGCTGTAATCCGAGGTCTGCACCTTGAACTCCTGAATGGCATCCAGGGGTGGAAGAGTCACGAAATTGGTGCCGTTTAGAAAGTCTACGGTGTTCGAATTGTTGTCAATCCCATCCAGCAAGTAGTTGTTTTGAGCGGGTCGCAGGCCGTTGGCCGAGAAGGCGCCCGATTGGGCATTGCCTCGAGTGTCGGCTTCCGGCGTGTTGACCCCTGCCGCCAGTTGCGCCAGGAAGGTGAAATTCCTTCCGTTTAATGGCAAGTTGTTTACGTCGCGTGAATCGACCACTTGACCGACCGAGGCGTTTTGGGTCTGTAGGGCCGGAGGCGCGCCGGTGACCTCAATCGTTTGAGTAACTGCGCCCGGCTTCAGCACCAAGTCAACCACGCGTTGCTGTTGAATATCCAGCGTGATGTGGGTTTGAACAGCCTTGGCGAAACCCGGGGCTTCGGCGCTCACCTCGTAAACGCCGATCTTGACCGGCGAAAAAATGTAGCTGCCGTCACCGCCGGCAGTCAAGGTAATGGTAAGGTTGGTCCCTTCATTCGTCAGGTCTACCTTGGCGCCGGGGATCACGGCGCCGGATTGGTCCCTAATGGTCCCCTGAATCGACCCCGTGTCCGCCTGGGCATGAAGGGTCGCGCTCGTCAGAAAGAAGACGGCAGGGACTACCAAGGCCAGAAAGAGCATGCGCAGGAAAAAACCGCGTCTTTCCATTGTCTAATCCTCCTGTCCTCCGTCGCACGGCAATGCGGCTGGAGAGTCACGAAATAGTGATGAAATGAATTTCGGCCAGCTTGGCCCGGGAATGACGCTTCGCTCCCGACAGTCTCCCCTCGGACCTCTGCTGACACATAGCACCCGAACCGAAACGTGAACCGTGGGGCGGTTTTCATCCAGGGGTTCCTGAATGCGTTTGCACCCGCTCTTCTACTCGATTCTTACGCGTCTTCGACCCGACGAAAGATACAACAGCAGCTTAAGCGGTTAACGTTGTACCACCTGCCCAACAGGCTTGTCAAGCTTTTTTTTGGCTTATTATTACTTTTTTTCTTGGCCATCTATTGTCAAAGAAGAAGAGTGGTAGTATTTTATGGTGACGTAGTCACCGTTCTCTGTAGAGGTCTTGACTTTGCCCATGGCTCTAACCATCCGGGATGTGGCCCGCGAGGCCAAAGTATCCACGGCCACCGTGTCTCATGCCCTCAACAAAACGGGCCAAGTAAGCCGAGAAACGCGGCGCCAAGTCCTCTCGGTGGTGCGCCGCCTCGGTTACTTCCCCAACGCTCACGCGCGCAACCTGGCTTGGCGAACCAGCCGCACGCTCGGCGTGATCGTCTCCGACATCGAGAACCCTTTTTTCCCGGAGGTCATCAAGAGCTTCGAGACTCGCGCCCGGCAACTCGGCTACGAAGTCATCCTGAGCGATACGAACTATGACCCCAGCCTGATGCGGCGCGCGACCGAAAAGATGCTCGAGCACCACGTCCGCGGCGTGGCGGTGATGACTTCTGAGGCCAACCTGCCGTTGATCCACGAAATCGCCCGGCGCCGGATCGCCGTCACTTTTCTGGACCTGGGACCGGTGCAGAAATACGTCAGTAATATCCGCATCGATTATTTTTCGGGCATTCAGCAAGTCGTCGAGCACCTGTTTCAGCTTGGCCATCGGCGAATGACCTTCGCCGGCGAACGACCCGGTTTGAAGTCGAACATCGCGCGCCGCGAAGCCTTTGTCGAGTGCATGAAAGCTCTGGGCTTGGATCCCGGCCCCCTGCTGAAAGGCGACCTGCGCTTTGAAGGCGGCGTGGCGGCGGCATTGACCATCCTGAAGCTGAGGCCCCGGCCCACCGCCGTCCTGGCCGTCAATGATCTGACTGCTGTGGGGCTGATCAAAGGCTTCACCCAAGCTGGCCTCCGCGTGCCGGGAGATATTTCCGTGACGGGCTTCGACAACACTCACCTGGCGGAGTACATCACTCCCTCCATCACCACCGTGGACATTCACCGCGACTGGGTAGGGCGAATGGCCGCCGATGCCCTCCACGAATTGTCCACCGCCGACGAGCCCCAGGGCAAGGAATACTTGATTCCAGCGGAGTTGATCGTCAAAGCCTCGACGGGTCCTGCCCCTTCCGTATCATGCTGCGAGGAGGATCTTGCCCAGGTCGCCACGAGCCTTCCGCTGACCGCGTGAACCCCCTCCAGCCGGAACCAATTGGCGATTGAAAGGCGCTCGTCTGGCTGTTCTTGTCAATCGTCAATCTTCAATCGACAATCGTCAATTAAGGGGACTGATCGGCGAGGGCCAAGGCGATTTCGAGGAATTGTTGCCGAGCTTGCGGCGTCAGCTCACGAACCCTCCCGCCACTAGAACTCTCCGACGCTGCGGCGGACAGGGCTTGCTCGATCCGTTGGACATCGAGCGCCCCGCGCGCGCCGCTCTGCCTAAACCGCTCCAAAGTTTCCCGCGCCTTGTCGATTTGCCCGGTCTGGTAATAGAGCACTCCGAGCGCCGAATAACTTCCCGGCCACCCCGGCAGCAGGTCCACCGATTCTTTCAGATGCCGCTCGGCTTTCTCGATGTCCCCTTCCATTACCGACACGACCCCCGCGCCCCAGAGGAGCTCACCAGAGCCTGGAGTCCGCTCGAGCCCCCGTTGCAGTGTCTCTCTCGCGCCCGACGTGTTACCCGAGCGCAGATAGACCAGAGCCAGGGAGAGATAGGCTTGGTCCTGATCGGGGTTTGCGGCTATTTGCTGGTCCAACAGCTTTACCGCCGCGTCGTACTGGCCGAGGTGGGCAAGGATGTCAGCAAGCAGGGCCAAATAACTTGTTTCCTTTTGCCCTTGAGGTGAGACGCGTTGCGCTGCAGTTAGGGCGTCCGCATAACTCCGCTTCCGGAAACAGGCATCGGCGAGGTCGTACCACGCGTCGTCCGAATTCGGATTGGATTGGAGAGCTTGCTGAAAACGCGCGATGGCCTCCGGATACAGGTGGTAACGGGCCAGCAGCACTCCGACTCCCACCGTGGTGCGAAAATCACCCTGGCTCAACTGGTCGAGCTGAGCGATAGCTTGTTTGGCGTGTTCGACCCTCCCCAGTTTCAAATACGCTTCGGCAAGAAAATAAAAGTTCTGCGGCTGACCGGAATGGATTTTCACCTCCTGTTCCAACTGCTCGACGTCAGACTGAGTCCGCTGCTGGGGAGTAAGGTCAGCCCGCTGATCCAGATAAGCGAAAATGTCTTGGAAGGGAGAGGGTAGGGGATTGGGGTCTCGGGAAAGGGTTTGGAAGATTTTCAGATCCCTTCCCGCCGCTTCCGTCTGGTGGAGAGCCCGCTCGGCCGCCTGGAGCCTGTAGTAGACCGGCGCAGCGTGAGGTTGCAATCGGGCGCACTTGCGCAACAGGGCTAACGCTTCCTCAAACTTCTTCTCGTGCATCTTCAAGTCGGCCAATTCCAGCAGGGCCTCGGCGTAGTTCGGATCGACGTCGAGGGCTTGTTTGAGCCATTTCTCCCCCAGGTCGTACTGCCCTTGCCGGCCCGCGATGTAGCCCAGGTTGTACAGGCACGACACGTCGTGAGGATCAGCCTTCAGTCCCTGCTCCAGGTATTTCACCGCCTCGTCAAACCGTCCCTGGTGGCGGTAACAAAGAGCCATAAAAGCGTACGACCGAGCGGAAGGGTCAACCTGGATGAGCGTCTGGAATGTGTCTTTGGCGTTATCGACTTTCCCCGCCATGAAGTAACATTCACCGAGCGCCGCGAGCAGCTTCGAGCGGTTGGGAACAACCTTTAGTCCTTCCTCCAGCAACGGAATGGCATCTTCATAGAACGACTGCTTCATGCTGAGGCGCGCCATGAGGAAGATCACATCGGTATCCCTCGGAGCAAGCTTGTGCGCTTTGACCAGCAGCTCGAGGGCATCGAGGTCTTTGCCCTCGTCCGAGTATGTCTGCGCAATTAGATAAAGTGTCTCAACGGAATTCGGGGAGAGCTTCAGAGCTCGACCCAGAACTTCCAGGGCCTTCTCATTATCCCCCCTTTTTACGTAGGCATGGCCGAGGTTGTAAAGGATCTCAAACGTGTCGGGCTGGAGCGAGTTCGCGATCTCGAACTCATGGCTGGCGGCGCTGTACTGCCGTTGTTTGGCCAGGATCACCCCGAGCGTGAAGTGCGCGCGAACGTCGTTCTTAGCCTGCTCCGAGAGCGACCGCGCCAGTTCGAGTCCCTTCTCCTTCTGGCCGGCGCCCAAGTACGCCTGGGTCAGGTTGAAGAGAACCTCCGGGCCTTGTGGCTGCACTCGGCTGAAGTAAGTGATAGCGCCTCGCGGGTCGTTCC
>JBEKIZ010000003.1:0-163225 GCA_050011515.1 Terriglobia bacterium
CGGAAACCAAGAAGGTGACTCTATGCGACCGCCATAATTGTCCCGGGCAATCACTGCTCGGCGAAGCAAGGTGAAACCCTCACGAAAATCCAGATGCTCGCCTCCGCCAATTCTTTCACAGCTTCTTGGTCAAGTCTGCGCCACGCTGATTCCGCTTGAGGCTGAGGTAGAATCTTTTCATGCCTCGGCTGCGGCATTTTTACGGCCTCAATCATCTTCATTACGTGACCACCAGCATCCCGCAGGGCGGGATCGCGCCCGCCTCCTGGACTCGGAGCGGTTTAAGCGCCAATTCGTCACCACGCTCGCCGACCTGCGAGGCGAGCTGGGCTTCCGCATCGCCTCATTCAATCCGACTAACCCTGGGCTAGACGTGTGGACATGATGTCTCTTGACAACGCCGCGCCGCTGTGGTAGCCTACTCATGTGAAAAGTCCAACCCGCGGGGAAGTCCTTTCCTCGCTATCCTAACACCCCGCCCCAGGAGGAACCATGTCCTTACGCCAATCACCCCGACTTACGCCCGAGTTGCTCGCCGCCGCACGCCAGAATGCCCAGCGTTCCACCGGACCGCGCAGCCCCGCCGCCAAGCAGAACTCCCGGCTCAATGCCTTGAATTCAGATGGTATGTGGTAGGTGGTAGGTGGGGAAGAACAGCATTCAGGATTCGGGATTCAGGAGTCAGGAGGCAGAAGAGCTGGGGCAGGCGCTTGGGCTGGGGCAATGCTGAATTCTGAATTATGAATTGTGAATGGTGAATGGTGAATTATGGATTGCTGCGCTCTACATTGGTATCCACCGCCTTCTGCTGACTGCCGACTGCCTACTGAATCTGAGGGGAGTTCGAGTTGGCGGGGCTCTTGGCCAGTGCCAGGGTCTACGACAAGATGTCACGCTGGCGGGGAAAGAAGAAACCTCAGTAACTTCAAAAAATGACGAGCGACGCGGGAATGTTATTGAAAACAAAGGACCGCTGTGGAAAACTCGGAGGCAAAGCGGGAATGTTGTTGAAAACAAACATAGTTACCCGCAATATCCAGGAATGTTGTTGAAAACAAAGGAGGTAGATGGTATGTCGTAGGTCGTAGGTGGGGAAGGGCCGCAGCCAACCTTCGACTGTCGACTCTCGTGGCGGGTGGGGGAAGAGCAGGTGTGACGTGCCAGGTTTCAGACTTCAGGTGCCAGGGGCACATGCGTGCGGGGTCAGGAACGTCCGCTTCCAAACCTACTTCACTCAGGTCAAACATTGGATGACGGATCAATTCAGAACGGCCTCGGGCGGCGCTGCTGAAACGTTCCAAAACGGGGCAGTGGGATGTACACTCAAGACTACCGAGATTCCAAAACAGAAATCCCGGCTGAAGCGCCACTTCGGATATGAAGGACAGAAACCATGCCATCTAATATTCATCCCGAGACGCACTGGGCGGACTATCTCAAGGGCGTTGGCACGCCCACTCTTTCCACGAAACAAATCGTGCTGAGTCTTCTCGCCGGAACTCTGCTTCTCTTTTCCCTAGCTCTGCTACCTCTTTCAGCCCAGATGCGCCCCCCACAGCCGCAGACGCTGCCTCTTAAATGCGCGGAGGGAGACTGCGCGCTGCTTCAAGGGATACCGCAGACGGCCGGGATGCGCAGCGGCTTTGTCCGGCTGAAGCTTGGAGGATCGGTCGGCTGGCACACCACCGGCCAAAACGAAGAGGCGCTGGTGGTCCTGCGCGGCCGTGGCGAGGCCCGCGTCGAAGGCCAGCCAGGGCGCGCAATTGAGGCGCCGATGCTCGTTTACATCCCTCCTGCAACGCGGCACAACGTCGCGAACACCGGCGACGAGCCGTTGGAATACGTGTATGTCGTTGCGCCGGCGAAGGCCCCGTAGCGCCGCGGTGGCTGTCAGACGATCTTCAGTCTCTTCCCGACGCTTTCCAGAATCTCGAGCGCGCGCGTCAATTCTTCCTGGGTGTGGGTGGCGGTGACGATGGTGCGGATGCGGGCTTTGCCCTCCGGGACAGTGGGGAAGCCGATACCCTGGGCAAACACGCCGGCAGCAAAAAGCTGGCGCGAGAACTCGTGAGCCAGAGCGGCGTCGCCCACGATGACGGGCGTGATGGGCGTTTCGCTCACGCCGGTGTTGAACCCGAGCTTCTTCAAACCTTCTTTGAAGAAGCTGGTATTGGCCCAGAGCCGGTCGATTAGTTGCGGTTCTTCCTCCAGCACCTCAAAAGCCGCCAGGCAAGTGGCGGCAACGGAAGGCGGATGCGAGGTCGAGAAGAGGAAGGGCCTGGCGCGGTGGTAGAGAAACTCAATGGTGTCGCGTGTCGAGCAAATGTACCCGCCCAGCGCGCCGATGGCTTTGGAGAGTGTGCCGACCTGGATATCCACGCGCCCGTGCAGGTTGTAGTGATCCACGGTGCCGCGGCCGTTGCGTCCCAGGACGCCGGAAGCGTGCGCGTCGTCAATCATCATGATGCAGCCGTACTTCTCGGCCAGCTCGACGAGCTGCGGCAAGGGTGCGATGTCGCCCTCCATGGAGAAAACCCCGTCCGTGATGAGTAGCTTGCGGCAAGGGCGGCCTTCGAGCCCCTTGAGAATTGTTTCGCACGCCTCCATGTCCTTGTGCGGGAAAACCTTTATTTCGGCGCGCGAGAGGCGGCAGCCGTCGATGATGGAGGCATGATTGAGCTGGTCCGAGACGATGATGTCTTCGCGTCCCAGGATGGCCTGCACCGTTCCCGCATTGGCGGTGAATCCGGATTGGAAAACCACCGAAGCCTCGACGTGTTTGAACTTGGCGATTTTCTCCTCCAGCTCCATGTGGATCGCCATGGTGCCGGCGATGGTGCGCACGGCGCCGGAGCCTACGCCCCATTTCTCGATCGCTTCCAGGGCGCGCGCGCGGAGCTTGGGGTGAGTGGTCAGCCCCAGGTAGTTGTTCGAGGAAAGGTTGATGACCTCACGCCCATCGAAGCGGGAGACGGGAAGCTGCTCGGTTTCGAGCACGCGCAGCTTCTGGTAGAGCTTCTGCTCGCGCAGCTTGTTCAACTCATCGGTCAGATACTGCAATTGAGCCTTGGGCATGATTCCCTCAAATGTTAGATGTCACGCCGGCTACGTTGCCACCGAAAGGGCGCTTTCGGCCGCTGGGCTGTCAGCTTTCAGCTATCAGTCTTCAGCTTCTGGATGGAAGATGCGAGTATTCGCTTGACCTCGTCCAAATGACCTCGCCGCACTTCACTTCCTATTGTACTCTGGGGTAGTCCCGGATGCCACGTCCTGTCTCTTCGTCCGCCATCGGCTGAAAGCTGAGGGCTGATTGCTGATAGCAGAAAACTTATTGCAACTTTCTGCGGACCTTTTCCAGAGCCTCTTTGGCCAGCGTGTAATCCGGTGACAGCTTGAGCGCCTGTTCGAAGTGGGTGCGGGCCTTGACGTACATTTCCTTTTCCATGTACGCCCGCCCGAGGTTGTAATGGGGGTAGTGATAGGACTCGTAGCGCCGTGACTGCAGCGCCCGTTCGAGCCACGGAATCGCCTCGTCGAATTCACCCTTTTCAATCAGATAGGCACCGATGTCGTTGTAGGGGGTGCCGAATTCAGGGTCAAGCTGGATCGCCTTCTTGCATTCGGCAATGGCATCCTCGATTTTTCCTTGGAAACGGTAGGTCCAACCCAGAAAGGTAAAAGCCTCTGCGGTAGGATGAAGATCGAGCGAGCGTTTGTAGAGCTCGACCGCCATATCGTAGTCCCCGCCCATCTGATACTGATAGGCTTCTTTGAGCAACTCCCACGCGGCTTGGAACTCTTCCACGCCCATACGAAATCTCTGGTGTAGCACCGCCCTTTAGGGCGGCACTCTAGTGTAGCGCCCCGACGAGTCGGGGCGCTACGCCTCTCAGATTTTAGTTAGCACAGGCGGTGAGGCTTGTCAATCACTCCCTGGTAACGAGGCCGTATTCCGTCTCATAGGCACAGGAATCCAGGCTTGTTTGGAACATTTCAGAAGCCATTGCAAGCCGAGCGCGACTGCTGATATGCTGCGGCCTGGTTTCGGGTCCGATTGTCATGCCCTCACAGCGCTGGCTGCACATCATCCCGGTCGCCTTCATCATGTACACCATTGCATTTATCGACCGGACGAATATTTCGTTGGCGTTGCCTTCCATAAGCCGGGCTCTCCACATGTCGCCCCCACAGGCTGGGGGCGCAGCGGGGATTTTTTTCTGGGGCTACCTGCTGCTGCAGATCCCAGGCGGATACCTGGCGCAGCGTTGGAGCGCCAAGCGCTTCGTGAGCATCCTGCTGGTTCTCTGGGGAGCCTGCTCAATGGGTTGCGGGCTGATCCACACCTACCGCCAGTTCTGGATGATGAGGCTTCTTCTGGGGGTAGCTGAAGGCGGCGTTTGGCCGGCGACCCTGGTGTTACTAGCCCACTGGTTTCCCCGCGCTGAAAGGGCGCGCGCCAATGCCTATTGGATGCTGTGCCTTCCCATCGCGGTGGTTGTTTCTTCACCTCTTTCCGGCTGGATACTGGGGCGCTGGGATTGGCGCGTGCTCCTCATTTCGGAAGGCGTCATCCCGTTCTTTTGGCTGCTGGTCTGGTGGTGGTTTATCGACGATCATCCCCGCCAGGCCGGTTGGATTTCTGCGGAGGAACGCTACCACCTGGAAACCACACTGGAGCGCGAGTCCACAGAGCTCGATCCTGTCACGCCCGAACCTTTGCTCCGCTCCCTTCTACGCCCCCCGTTGCTGGTGATGGTGGGATTCTACTTTTTGCTGAATAGTGGAAACTACGGGTATCTCTTCTGGCTGCCGAGCGCCATGGAAAAGGCTCGGAAGCTCAGCAGCGCGCAGGTCGGAGGCCTATTCACGCTCCCTTACATCATAACCGCCGTGGGGATGATTATCGTCTCCCGCCATTCAGATAAGAGGCGCGAGCGGCGCTGGCATGTGGCGTTCGCAATGGCGTGGGGTGGGGCTTTCATGCTGGCCAGCGTCCTATTGACTCGCTCCTTTCCCTCCCTCTCTTTCCTTGCAATCTCCTTCGTTGGGGCGGGGTCCTACGGGGCGTTAGGGCCTTTCTGGGCTATTCCTACCGAGACGTTGCCCCGGTCCGTGTCGGGGTCCGCGATGGGCTTGGTGAACGCCTTCGGAAACCTGGGTGGGTATTTCGGCCCCTTGGCCATCGGGTACATCAACCAACACACGGGGAATTTTGTTTATGCCTTCGGCCTGCTCAGCGCTGCCTATTTCTTGAGCGCAGTCCTCATCCTTTTTCTGCGCTCTCCAGCAGCGCCTGGGTCTTTGAAAGGACGCTGAGAAACCTTGGCGAATGCTGTCATTCCGATCCCGCCCTGCGGGAGAGGAATCTCGCCCTGCAAACAGAGGACTTGCGAGATTCCTCGTCGTCCCGCAGGGCGGGACTCCTCGGAATGACAGGCTCGACGGGTTTTTCAGCATCCCTTTAAAGGGAGTGAGTTAGAAGAGCGCCACAGCTCGGACGGGCGAGCCCGAGCCCGCGCGGATCTTAAGTGGCAAAGCCACAAACACGAAGAAATCCGGTAGCTCTCCCAGGTTTGTGAGGTTCTCAATAATCAGGAGGTGCTTCTCCAGCACGACGGGGTGGATAGGATTGGCGCGCAACGCTTCCGGCGGGTCAGGGGAAAGCGTATCCACGCCCATTGCAGCCACTGACTTGGAGATGAGGTACTCTGCGGCTCCCATGCTGACCCCGGGCCAGCGCTCAACGTAGGGCTGATCATGGGGACGAAGCCCCCAGCGCGCTGACCATCCAAAGTCAAACAGCACGATGTCACCCTGCGCAATCGGTCCGTGTCGAGATTCCCAGTCGGTTATCTGCTGGCTCGAGACGTAATCACCTTCCTTGCAGGCGCGGCAATCCAGGTGAACGCCCCGGCCGATCAGATAGGCCACGGGGATCTGGTCTATTGTGACGTGAGCCTGCGGTTTCGCATCGCTGATGAAGTGCGCCGGCGCATCCACGTGCGTCCCGTTGTGCTCGTGCATCACCAGTTGATAACTCAGCGAGCGCCCGCCATGCCAGTATGAACCCCAGAGGTTGTGATAGAACATGGAATGCGTGGGGAAGTGGGGCATGTGCTCTTCCAGGGTCTGGCTAAGATCGATGATCCGGGCGCCGCGAAGGCTGTGTAGCAGATTGGATACGTCCATGGGTTTGGTTTTACTCCGCGGTGGCGAAATAGCCTGGTTTCCAGCGGTAGGTGACGCCTTTGCGCGCCAGCAGGACGCGAATGGTTCGGTAGGTGCCGTCGAGGGCGCCATTGGTGGGCGTATATCCTATCTCGTACTGCGCTCCCAGCTCATGCTTAATTGATTCCATCGCATCGGCAATTCGCATCAGTCGTTGCGCGGAAAACGTCCCGGTCTCGGCGCCCAGTCCCTTATTCTGAGATGTTTCCCCAATCTGCCCGTGGGACAGGTAGCCTGTTGCCAAGTCAGTGCCGGGCGCCTCCCGGAGCGGAAAAAACGCCCCACCGCCCGTTCCCTCCGCAAGCGCTTCCAGGATCACGTCCCCCTCATTTTCATAGCCATAAGCCGCATTACCGATGACATAGATCATCGTTTCGGCCTTGTGCGCCATGGAGATAGCTTCATCCAGTGAATGCTTGCTTTGGGCGTCGCGGCCGTCGCCAATCACAACCAGGATCCGCCGCGTGCTCTCGGGCTCTCCGGCGTGCATCATTTTATCCTTGCACGCGGTATATAGGGCGTCAAAAAAAGCCTTCCCACCACCTGCCTTCAAACCTTGAATCTTTTCGTTTAGGAGTTCAGTGTCGCTGGTGAAATCCTGGATAAGAGAACTGGAAGCATCGTACGTCTCCAAGAAAACTTGGTTCTTTGTGTTCCTCCCCTCCAACTGGCTGAAGACGAAGTCGGTCGCCGCGTCCTTTTCGAAGCTGAGTTGGCGGCGCGCACTGTTGCTGGTGTCCAGCATGACCCCAATGCGGAGTGGCTGTTGGGACTCCTGGCTGAAGTAGCGGATGGCCTGGGGCCTCCCGTCTTCGTAGACCTGAAAATCATTTTGCGTCAAGTCGATGACGGGGAGACCGCGCTTGCCGATGACGGTCACCGGGACGTTCACTACTTCGACCCGCACGCGAATCTTGTTTTTGCTTGCCGGGGGGCCGGCCTCGATTGGCCGAGTGGAAGTCTGCGGAGCAGGGTTGTTGCCGCCGGACACCGCTGAGCCGGGAGGGGGGTTCTGCGCCCGAAGGAGATAGAACGTCAGAGCACAAAGCCAAACCAGAAACACCAGGGGCGGCAACTTCCGCAAAACACTCTTCTTGGGGCCATTGCGCCGCGCGGGGCTTCTGTTCGCTTGTCCCGGGTTAAGGAGGCGCATACGGTCAGTCCTTACTTTGTTTCCGAATCGGAATTCGTCCCCGAATTCGCCAATTTCTATCTTACCTCAAACGTGTCACGGAGTGTAGCTGGGCGACAAACCTCCCTCTCTAACTCGGAGTATGTACTCGACGATTTTACCCCGAGGTACTATTTGCGATGTCTGGCGGGAGGGCGGGACTTGAAACCGAAACGCGTCGGAGGAATCCAATGGATTGTAGTGACCGACTCTTGGAACAGGAGGATTAATGCCAGCGGTTCTGGAAAGGGTATCCAACGGGACTCCCGCGCAGCAAGGGAAGGGCGTTTTCAGCGCCGCCCCGCTCTCCGACGACGAACTGCTTGACGCCTATTCGCGCGCAGTGATCACAGCCGCGGAAAGGGTCAGTGCTTCAGTCCTCAACCTCGAAGTTCACCAGCCCTTCGAGAGGGGGCAGGCCACGGACCCTCGTTTCCCACAGCAGGCGCGCGGGCATGGGTCGGGGTTCATTTTCACGCCCGATGGCTTCATCCTCACCAACAGTCATGTGGTGCATAAGGCGAGCAAGATCGAGGTAACGCTCACCGACGGCCGCCGTTTTCAGGCCGACTTGGTCGGTGACGACCCAGAAACGGATTTGGCTGTTGTGAGAATCGAGGCCGCGAACCTTGTGCCCGCATCGCTGGGCGATTCCCAAGCGCTTCGCGTGGGGCAACTGGTGATTGCCATTGGAAATCCTTACAGTTTCCAGTGTACCGTTACGGCAGGAGTGGTCAGCGCGCTGGGCCGCTCGCTCCGCTCCCGCTCAGGTCGGCTGATCAGCAACGTGATTCAGACCGACGCCGCCTTGAACCCTGGAAGCTCCGGCGGCCCGCTCGTCACTTCACAGGGGCAGGTCGTAGGCGTTAACACGGCAATTATCCTTCCCGCGCAAGGCATCTGTTTCGCCATTGCGATTAACACCGCCAAATTTGTCGCCGCCCGCTTGCTCAGGGACGGAAAGATACGCCGCAGCTTTATCGGCGTGGCCGGGCAGGACGTTCCGATCCAGCGCCGCGTGGTGCGGCTGAATGGCCTCGGAGTGGAAAGTGGTGTGCTGGTCGTCTCCGTGGAGGCACAGAGCCCTGCTGAAAAGGCGGGCCTGCTCGAAGGAGATGTGATTGTCGGCTATGATGATCGTCCCGTAGAAGGAATTGACACGCTCCACCAATTGCTGACCGAAGAGAAAGTGGGCGTCCAAGCCGTCGTGACGTTGATCCGCCGCGGCGAGAAGAGGACCTTACCCATTGTTCCGCAAGAGTCGAGGGCCGGTCGCGATGAATGAGACGGGCCTCCCAGGGGCTGGGTGCTAGGGGCCAGGGAAAGGCAGACCGCCAACCCCAAGTCCCGGTTTCATGGCCTTCTGCGTACTGGTGGCTCCTTACAACCTTCTCTTCTTCCCCAACCCCTAGTCCCCAGCCCCCAGCCCTTTCTTTGTGGGGAGAAATTATCCACAGGCGGAATTACCCGCGTCGGCCGCACACGCGCGTCTTGTCTGGAAGAATTGCGTCACTCCGCGACAGGCTAAAAGGTTTTCCCAGCATTCCACTAAGAGGTATTCTCATTTAATCCAACGAGAATAATGCGAGTCGTTTATCTGATATCACTATGGACAGAGGTTGAAAATGCCGCACCTATTTGATCGTCTCTTTTTACGGGAAGTGAATTTAGGCAATCGCATCGCCGTCTCCCCCATGTGCCAGTATTCGTGCGTGGATGGGTTCCCGAGCGATTGGCACTTGGTTCATTTGGGCAGCCGCGCGGTGGGCGGGGCGGGCCTTGTGCTCACCGAAGCGTCCGCAGTTGTCCCCGAGGGGCGCATAAGCCCGCAGGATCTGGGCATCTGGAGTGACGACCATATCGAGTCCTTTGTGCGCATCACGCGCTTCATCCATGAACAGGGAAGCGTGGCGGGCATCCAGCTTGCGCACGCCGGTCGTAAGGCGAGCACCTACCGCCCCTCGGAGAAGAGGCAAGGAGCGATACCCACAGCGGAGGGCGGCTGGCAACCGGTCGCGCCGAGCCCCATGGCGTTCGACCAAGGCTACGCGGTACCCGAGGCGCTCACCGAAGACGGCATTGGCGCGGTTATCAGAAGGTTCGCGGACGCCGCAGGGAGAGCGCGTCAGGCTGGTTTTCGAGTTGTGGAGATTCACGCCGCGCATGGCTACCTTCTCCACCAGTTCCTTTCGCCCTTCAGTAACAAGCGAACTGACCATTACGGCGGGTCGTTCGAGAACCGCACGCGCTTGGTTCGCGAAGTCGCCGCCGCCATCCGCGAGAAGTGGCCGGAGCGGTTTCCGTTGCTCATACGGATTTCTGCCACCGACTGGGCGGAAGGTGGTTGGGATATTGAGCAATCCGTCGAGTTGGTCCGCCAGCTCAGGCCTCTGGGTGTGGACCTGATCGACTGCTCGTCGGGCGGTAGCGTTCCGAGCGCGCGAATGCCAATCGGTCCCGGCTACCAGACGCCGTTTGCCGAACGCCTTCGTCGCGAGACCGGGGTGGCCACGGGCGCCGTCGGTATGATCACGTCGCCTGCACAGGCCGATCACATCATCCGCACCGGCCAAGCCGACCTTGTGCTCTTGGCTCGCGAGTTGTTGCGCGACCCTTACTGGCCTTTACGCGCGGCGCGCGAACTGGGCCAGAAGTTTTCCTGGCCGGTGCAGTATTTGCGCGCGGCGCCGGATGGCTCCCCGGCGCGCTCCGCAACGCCTTTAGAGGGGCCCGAGGCCATAGATAATGACAATTCCAGGAGGAATAAACGGTGAGAGTCGGATTCATTGGATTAGGAAATATGGGGCTGCCGATCGCACGCAATCTGCTCAAGGCGGGCCATGAATTGACTGTCTACAACCGGACACGGAGCAAAGCTGAAGCGCTTGCCTCGGCGGGGGCCAAGGTGGCGGATTCTCTCACAGAAGCCAGCACGGCCGAAGTCGTCATGACCATGCTGGCTGACGACCAGGCCGTTGAGCAGACGACTCTCGGCGACGGAGGCATCCTTAACACCCTGGCCAGCGGAGGAGTTCACCTCTCTCTCAGCACCATCAGCACTGCGCTTTCACGGCGGCTTACCCTGGCGCACACCGCGCGCGGTCAGAGTTTCATTGCCTCCCCGGTTTTCGGGCGTCCGGATGCTGCCGCGGCAGCGCGGCTGGTGGTGGTTGCCGCGGGTCCCGATGAGGCGGTCGAACGCGTGCGGCCGCTGCTGGAAGGAATCGGCCGGAAACTCTTCGTGATAGGCACGGAACCGTACCAAGCAAACACATTCAAACTCGCCGGCAACTTCTTGATCTCTTCCATGCTGGAAACCCTTTCGGAAGCATTTCTACTGATCCAGAAATCCGGTGTCGAGCCAGCGAAGTTTCTGGAGGTCCTCAACGGTTCTCTTTTCCAATCGCCCATTTATGAGAACTACGGCAAAATCATTATTGCGCAGAAGTTTTCGCCTCCAGGGTTTGCGTTGCACCTGGGCCTCAAGGATGTCCGGTTGGTGCTCGCCGCGGCGGATGAAGTTGCTGTTCCAATGCCCGTGGCCAGTGTGATTCGGGACCATTACCTGAGTGCCGTGGCCCGGGGATGGGGAGACATGGATTGGGCGGCGCTGGCTAAAGTGGTGGCGGAGGACGCGGGTCTGTGATGGGAAGCAAGTCAGAGGGCAGAAGTAAGAATGAGGAGTCTGAACAATGCGAATCGCGATTGCCTCGGATCATGCGGGCTTCAAGTTGAAGCAGGATTTGGTGAAATACCTCGGGGAGTTGGGTTACACGGTTGTGGATCTCGGGACGAACAGCGAAGATCCTGTGGATTATCCCGATTATGCGGCGGCGATAGGACATGCGGTTTTGGAGGGTGCGGCTGAGCGGGGAGTTTTGATTTGTGGCAGCGGCGTCGGCGCCTCGGTCGCCGCCAACAAGCTTAAGGGTATCCGCGCAGGAATCTGTCATGATACCTATTCTGCGCACCAGGGTGTGGAACACGACGACATGAATGTGCTCGTCCTGGGCGCGCGTGTGATCGGGCCGGCGCTTGCCCGTGAACTCGCCGCCGCCTTCGTGCATGCGACATTCTCTGGCGAGGAGCGGTACGTGCGGCGCCTCAATAAAGTCAAGGCGCTGGAAAAGCAAGGTTGAACGCCGTGTGGAGAGCATTTGGAGAGGCCTGCGCCCGATTCAACAGTGCTGCCGCAGTTTCCAACTTTAGCGGCATAATGAAAAAGATATTAAGCATGGCATTTTGACCAAAGAAGTTAGTGGCAAGTAGGGGGATAGGTAGTAGTGGGTAGGTGG
Organism: Terriglobia bacterium; assembly: GCA_050011515.1. Taxonomy (GTDB): domain Bacteria; phylum Acidobacteriota; class Terriglobia; order UBA7540; family UBA7540; genus CAVROP01. The sequence continues at coordinate 11,695 of JBEKIZ010000003.1, forward strand.
GGAGGATGCCTTTCCCCACCTGCCACATACCACCTACCACATACCGGTTCAGGAGGAAGACGATGAAGGCAATTCGCGTTCATGAATTCGGTGGCCCGGAAGTGATGAAACTGGAGGAAGTGCCGAACCTTACGCCTGGCCCGGGCCAGGTGGTTGTGAGTGTGAAGGCGGTCGGTGTGAACCCTGTGGATACTTACATTCGCTCAGGCGCTTATGCGGCAAAGCCCCCGCTACCCTACACGCCCGGCTTGGACGCAGCGGGGACAGTGGAGGCGGTCGGGGAACGGGAGAGCGTCGAGGTGGGTGAGCGTGTGTACGTTGCCGGAACGCTGAGCGGCGCCTACGCTGAGCAGGCGCTCTGCGACGCCTCACAGGTTCACCGCTTGCCGGAACGGGTGAGCTTTGCGCAAGGGGCCGGTGTCAACGTTCCCTACGCCACTGCCTACCGGGCGCTTTACAACCGCGCGCACGGGCAGCCGGGGGAGACTGTGCTCGTCCATGGGGCAAGCGGCGGCGTGGGCATAGCCGCAGTGCAGATGGCGCGGGCGGGTGGACTTACCGTGGTCGGGACGGCTGGCACGGAGAAGGGACGAAAGTTGGTGCTCGAGCAGGGCGCGCACCACGTAGTGGATCACCGCAAGGAGGGCTACGCGGAGGAAATCATGACGTTAACGAAGGGCCGCGGTGTCGACGTCATCCTTGAAATGCTGGCTAACGTGAATCTGGCTAAAGACCTCACCCTGCTCGCCCTGCGCGGCCGCGTGGTGGTGATCGGAAATCGCGGCAGCATTGAAATCAATCCGCGGGCCACCATGCAACGCGACCTGAGCATCCTTGGACTTACGTTGATGAACGCCACCAAGGAGGAACTGGTGGGCATCCACGCGGCGCTCCTCGCGGGCCTGGAAAGCGGAACGTTGAACCCGGTCGTCGGCCGCGAGATGCCGCTGGCGGATGCGCCGCGTGCCCATCGGGCGGTCATGGAACCCGGCGCTTACGGTAAGATCATCCTGATCCCTTAACGGAGCATCCAGGGCCAAGCGCGAATGACCTTGCGAAAATCTGGTTCTGGTACTTGGTTAGTTTCCGGTTAAGGCGACGATACGCCCGGAATGAGCCAGGCGCGAGCGGCACTTCAGTTCGCCATTAGCCACGCCAGCCAAACCGGCCTGGGGTACCGTCTGGCATTCATGCCCAACAAGATGCTTCCGGAGGTCCCTCGGCAAGCATTCGTCCAGCAGGATCTTCACCCGATCCTCGTCAAGAGTGAATCCTTGGCGGTCTCCAGCGCCTCAATGGCCATTTGACGGGTAACGGTCGGGAATTGTTCCAGGAACTGGTCGAGAGTGTCGCCCGCTTCAAGGTAATCCAGCAGATTTTGAAAGGGAACACGCGTGCCGCGAAAGCAGGGGATTCCTCCCAGAACCTCCGGATCGCGCACGATGACGGTCGCGGCCATGTTTCACTCCTTGGCCTCCATTGTAGCGCAACTCGCCCCGGTTAGGAGGCGGAGAAGCAGAAAGTAGTGCAGACCCGGTTTTTGAGATGCGCCTTTTGCGGGGACCTTGGGACGAACCGCAGACCTTTTATATCAGGTTCGCGTTACTTGATTGCTTGTGCATGTGCGCGCACATAATTCCAACCGTCTCCCGCGGGGAGAGGGTGTCCCGATCTGATCGGGACGGGTAAGGGGTTACTTCCGCCGCCAGCCCACAGGTAGCGCGGAGTTGGGCGCGCAGCGCACTACTCCGTGGCTCTAAACACGACAAACATCCACATGCTTATTAATATTCACGATTAAAAAGCCGCGGAGTAATCCCGCCCGGAGCGGGATGACTCCGCGCTACCTGCTCTATCGAAAGTGCCCCAAACTCACCCCTCCGCACGCTTCGCACATAAGGCTTGGAGCAGCGGTGTCTTTCACCTGGGGAAGAACGAACGCGGGCCGAAACTCCGGGTAGTGAGTTTACTTTGGGTTGTGTGCCTTTCCCGAATCCTTCTTCACGTTATCTGAATCCTGTGAATCCAGTACAATTTTCTGATATTCCTGAAGGTGAGAAGCAGCATCAGCTGAGTCGTGCTTTGCTTCGTAAATCCGAGCAAGTAAGAACTGTATCAGTGGCTCGTAGTGATCCTTGTCAATCACTTCGGCTTTCAGTGCTCTCGTTTCCGCTTCCGGCAACTGGTTAAGATTGAAATAGGCGATCGCACTGTAAAAATAGGCATAGGCATCATTTACCGGGTCCAGCTCAAGTGCGCGGCTAGTCAGGTTCAAAACCTCATTCCATTTCTTCTCATGTCCCGCTATCTCCGCCAAGCAAAGATACGCGGGCAAGTAATTTGGATCAGCGCTTGACGCTCGCGAACAAGCATCACGGGCCTTTGCTGTTTGCTGCCTTGTGTTGAGGATCTCACCCAGCAAAACCCATCCAGCAACGTAATTCGGGTAGATTTCGGTCGCCTTGCGCAAGTGCTTCTCAGTCTCAGGCAGTTTCTTATTCTTCAGGGCGAAGCAGGCTTCTTGAAACTCTTTTTGAGCCTTGGGAGGTATCTGCAAGCTCGCAACGCTAACAGTGTCGGGCATTCCTGGAAACGGCTGGAACGAGCACACTTTCTTCTTGCCGGCAGCCGCTGGTGAATTATGTTTATCGACAACAACGCGGTCATCCGGCATTGTGGGGATGAGTTCCGCTGGCGTCTTGGTACTCGGGGGTCGTGTTCCTGCGAACAGAGGCGCGGGTAACAGAGCAATTATCAAGGCGCAGAGCACCACCTGTTTCGAGCCCAGCATTGCCGGCAACCGGAACCCATGTTGCTCGCGGTGTGTTATCTCCATACCCCACCTTGGGCCGGTGGTTTGGATGATTCTGCGCCTAGAGCGCTCCAGAAACAAGTCGCGAAAGTTTGTGGTGGGCCTTCATTGTTCTCGAGGCGGCTCAGTAGGATTCGATTTTGGGGGAGCTGAACCCCAAAGTCAAGACCGATTTTCGTCGGCAATAGGTTAATGTCAGCTTAAACCATACCGCGGGGCGCCCCTGGGCCGGATAACGCCCTTGCCGGAAACTGAACCATTACCGAAAATCTTCTCACCATTGAGTCGAGAGGCGAGGTAAGATTCTATCCTTCCACGAGCCTGAAGGCCCTCTCCAATTGCCGAGAGAAAACGAATGCGATGCATTGCAGCCATAGCCGGCATTTTCCTCCTCGCGGTTATCCTTTGGGACGGGTTCGAAACTATTATTTTGCCCCGGCGGGTCACGCGCCGTGTACGGTTGACGAGGTTTTTCTATCGCTGCACCTGGATTCCCTGGTCGGCTGTGGCCAGGTGGATGAAGCCCGGAAAACGCCGGGAAACACTTCTCAGCATTTACGGGCCGCTCTCTCTTTTGCTGCTCTTTTTCATGTGGGCAGTAGGCTTGATCTTCAGTTTCGCCTTGCTCCACTGGGCCGCCAGGTCCGCAGAGGTTTCGTTCCGTGAATCGTCCGCCTTTTGGACTGACATGTATATGAGCGGGACGACCTTCTTCACGCTGGGCCTCGGCGACATCACCCCGCACACCCGGGCCGCGCGGTTCATTACCGTGCTTGAATCAGGAACAGGCTTCGGCTTCCTCGCCATTGTCATCTCTTACCTGCCCGTGCTTTACGGCGCCTTTTCGCGGCGAGAAGTGAATATCTCGCTTCTGGACGCGCGTGCTGGTTCTCCTCCCACGGCCGCAGAACTTGTGCGGCGGCACGTCCGAGGTCAGAACCTGGAAGCGCTCGGCCAATTCCTTCGCGATTGGGAAGCGTGGTCGGCTGAACTCATGGAGAGCCACCTTTCTTTTCCCGTGCTGTGCTATTTCCGCTCGCAGCACGACAACCAATCCTGGCTTGCCGCTCTTACCGCCGTCCTGGACACCTGCGCCCTGCTTATATCTTGCGCGGAGGGCGCTCTCCAGTGGCAGTCGCAGCTTACCTTCGCAATCTCGCGACACGCTCTTGTGGACCTTGCTCAGGTCTTGCACATTCCACCAAAACAACCCGTCGCAGGTCGCCTGTCCGAAAATGACCTCGAGCAGTTGCGTGGTCTTCTTGCTTCGGCGGGTGTGGCTGTGTGCAGCAGGGCGGCCGCCGAACAGAAGTTGCGGGATTTGCGTTCCACGTATGAACCCTACCTTAATGCGTTTTCGGAGCGGCTTCTAATGCCTTACCCTGCCTGGAAAGTTGCGGCCGGACGGGCTGACAATTGGAAGACCAGTGCCTGGGAGAAAATCTCCTCCGAGTCCTCGGTACCGATGGGCGCTGGGGTGGATGAAGAGCATCGCTGAGACGCGCCTTCGGGCTGGAGTTGTAGCGGCGATCCCGCAAGGCGGGATCGACACGTGGCGGCGTAAAGCCGCCTCTACTTACCCGCCGCCCCGCTTTGAGTCACCATGAGTCAGCGAGGCGCGAGCGTGGTATACTGATTCGTTAGGGTTGGTGAGCAAGAGTATTCAGGGCAGGCCGTGGCGCTATGCGTCCCAGGCCTAATTGACGAGCATCCCAAACATTCTTTCTAAATTCTTCAAAAGGAGCACACCACTATGGCTGTTCGAACTGCGGAAGCCGAATGGAAAGGGAATTTACGGGAAGGGCAGGGCACTGTGAAGCTGGGGAGCGGCGCCTATGAAGGTAACTATTCCTTCGCCTCGAGATTCGAAACCGGGAAAGGGACTAACCCCGAAGAGTTGATCGCCGCCGCGCACGCCGGATGCTTTTCCATGGCTCTGTCTGCCGGCTTGTCGAAGGCTGGCTTCACGCCCACACGAGTACATACCATGGCCAAGGTGCACCTCGAGGCTGTCGAGGGCGGATTTGGCATCACCAAGATTGAATTGCGTACCGAAGCCCAGATCCCGGGTATTGACCACGCGACTTTCCAGCAGCAGGCGGAAGGCGCCAAGAAAGGCTGCCCTGTATCCAAAGCCCTCGCCGCTACCCCGATCACGCTGGAGGCGAAGCTGGTTTGAAAAGGCAGTGACGAGTGACAAGTGACGAGTGACGAGCAGAGGGCAGGACTCCTGCGTTCTGACTCCTGAATCCTGCTCGTCACTTGTCACACGTCACTGCCCTTATTGCGTGCGGATTCCCTGATGGAATAGAATTCCGGTGGGGGTTCGTGTGCACACGCACAGCCACGCGCGAAGACCGGACTGGATTGTTAAGACTGCGCTGGTCGTGACGCTGGCCCTGGTGCTGGTTGAATTCCTAACGGGTCATCTCGCGCACAGCCTGGCGCTCATCAGTGATGGCTGGCACAACCTGACAGACCTTCCCGCGCTCGTCCTCGCCTGGATTGCCCTCTACTTCGAACGCAAGCCTCCCGATCATCAGAGAACTTACGGCTACCAACGCGCGGGTGTGCTGGCTGCCTTTGTAAATGCCCTGCTACTGGTGGCAGTTGCCGTCCTCATCTGCTATGAGGGTTACGAGCGAATTCTGAAACCGGAGCCGATCGCCGCCCAAACCATGTTAGTGGTGGGGATCGTGGCCTTTGTCATAAACGGAAGCATTTCACTGTCGTTGGCGTCCGACCGCAACGACTTGAACCTGCGCGCGGTTTTCATCCACAACTTGGGCGACGCGCTCTCCAACCTCGCTCTCATCGCCGGAGCCTGGCTGATCCAAAGGACTGGCTTATGGCTGATCGACCCTCTGATCGCATTCCTGGTTTCCGGCATGATCGTATGGACAGCTCTGGGGGTGATCACGGAATCGGCGAACATCTTGCTGGAAAGCCTGCCTAAGGGCATGAGTTTGGAAGCGGTGGCGAGGGCATTGCTGGAGGTCCCCGGCGTGCGCGAGGTTCACGATATTCATATCTGGAGCCTGGGAAGCCAGTTTCACGCCCTCTCCTGCCACGTCCACATACTCGACATGCCCACTTCAGAGAGTGAAAGAATTGGCCAGCGGATTCGCGACGTTCTAGCCAGCGAGTTCGGCATCACGCATTCCACCATCCAATTCGAACACACCCACCCCCCCGGCGACTTTCACCGGTATATGCCGGAACCCGCCCCGAGCAGCGAGGGCGGACAGAAATAGGTAGGTGGTATGTAGGGTTCGCGCCCCCACCTACCATCTACCACCTACCACCTACCGTGCAGTGATCCTCTCGATGCCGTCAAAGTAGGGCCGCAGTGCCTCAGGAATGAGGACGGAGCCGTCGGCCTGCTGGTAGTTTTCGATGATCGCAACCCAGGTCCGTCCGACGGCCAGCCCGCTGCCATTGAGAGTGTGAAGGAATTCCGTCTTGCCCCCCTTGCCACGGCGGAACCGGAGGTTCGCCCGGCGAGCCTGGAATGCCTCGAAGTTCGAGCAGGAAGATATCTCCTTGTATTCGCGGGCAGCGGGAAGCCAGACTTCCAGGTCATAGGTCTTCGCGGAGCTGAAGCCCAAGTCACCCGTGCACAGCGCGAGGACGCGATACGGAAGTTCGAGCCGCTGTAGGATGACTTCGGCATTGTGGGTGAGAGTCTCGAGCTCATCGTAAGAGCTTTCAGGAAGCGCGAATTTTACCAGCTCGACCTTCTGGAACTGGTGCTGGCGGATGATTCCACGCGTGTCCTTGCCGTAGGAGCCCGCTTCGCTCCGGAAACAGGCGGTCCACGCGCAATGCTTCACCGGCAGCTTTTCGGCTTCCAGCACCTCTCCCGCGTACAGATTAGTGACCGGAACTTCCGCGGTGGGGATCAGCCAGTAATCAGTCCCTTCGAGCTTGAAAAGGTCTTCCTTGAACTTCGGCAACTGGCCGGTGCCGAAAAGGCTTGCGGAGTTCACGACAAAAGGAGGAAGAATTTCGGTATAGCCGTGCTCCTTGGTGTGCAGGTCGAGCATGAAGTTTGCCAGAGCTCGCTCGAGTTTTGCCCCCAAGCCGCTGTAAACCGCGAAGCGGGCCCCGGCTATTTTCCTGGCGCGCTCGAAATCCAGGATACCCAGGGCAGGGCCTAGGTCCCAATGCGCTTTGGGTTCAAAGTCGAACTGGCGCGGCTGGCCCCAACGCCGAACTTCCTGGTTGTCCTCCGGGCACCGGCCGACGGGAACGCTCGTATGAGGCACATTCGGAATGTTGCGCAGGAGCTCCTGCAATTGTTCATCGTATTCCTTGGCCTTCTCATCGAGCGCTTGGATCTCCGCGCCCACCTGCTTCATCTCGGCGATCAGGACAGAGGCATCCTGCTTCGCCATTTTCAAAGCGGCGATTTCCCCGGAAACCTTATTGCGCCGCGCCTTGCGCCTTTCTGCCTCCACCAGGAATTTGCGCCTTTCGCGGTCAATGGCTTCAAAGCTTCCGAGCGAGTCCCCTAGCCCGCGCTCGCTCATTTTCTGCTTCACAAACTCCAGATTGTCGCGCACAAAACTCAGATCGAGCATGTTGACTCCTTATTCCTTTCAGCAACCTCTTGGCAGGATGCCCAAAAACCTGTTTAGCCTGTCATTCCGAGGAGTCCCGATCTGATCGGGACGACGAGGAATCTCGCCCCGATCAGATCGGGGTTTCAGAGCGAGATTCCTCGCTTCGCTCGGAATGACAACCCTCACAAACGTTTTCCAGCATCCTGCTAGAAGCTGAAGAGTCAATTTAAACCAGGCGTGTGAGGGTGTCAAACTTGAAAGGATGCGCGGCCCCACCGCCTGCTTCTTTTTGACAATCCTATAGCGCAGGGGTAGGGTTGTTTCACAGACAGGAGGTTCGGATGCGCGTTCTAGTAATGGGTCTTGTGGTCATGGCATGGGCAGGCTTCGCCGCCTGCAACCGGTTGAGTGGGGTTCATTCCAAAGCGGCGGTTCAGGAGGCGATCGAGGAACACCTGAAGCAGCAGCCGAACGTCGTTTTCCAGAACATGACCGTGGAGGTTGGCGACGTTGCGTTCAGCGGGGACACTGCCGAAGCCCAAGTGAAGTTCCGCAGCAAGCAAGCGCCCAACATGGCGGTTGGCGTACAGTATAAGCTGCGCAGATCGGGCAATGGATGGAAGGTGGAATCCACTTCGGCCGCCAGCATGTCCGGAACGACTCCGCATGGAAACACCGCAGGTCCCATGCCATCCCCGTCCACAAACCCCACTGATATTGGTCCCCAGCCGAGCCACTGAGGAGCGGGAGTTAGAAGAAGAGCAGGGAGAAGAATTATGAATAGTGAATTCTGAATGGTGAATTGGGGGTGCAAAACTCGCTTTACGCGCCGCGCCCAGGGCCTCTGACCGCTGCACTTCTTCAATTCACAATTCAGATTCACAATTCAGAATTGCCCCCAGTCCCTTATTTCCCGGCATGACGGAACTCCGCCCAGCCCTTGCGCGGCTTCTACTGCCCTGAGAATAGCTTCCGCGGTCGCCTCCGCCGCCGCCGTCCCGAGGCTGTTCAAGTCAGCCCGCTTTCTACCCAGCGAAAGAGCAAAGACCAGATCGCCGTCCAATTGGGTATGAACGGGGTGAATGGCGCGTGCCAGTCCATCGTGAGCCATCTGCGCAACCTTGGTCGTCTGGACTTTGTCCAGCTCGGCATTGGTCATGACGACGACCAGCGTCGTGTGGGTGGCTCCAAAGCCTTTGGGCACTCCCCCCTTGAACATGCTTTCCACAGTGACCGCGAATTCAGGTGATTCAGGAGACACTCGCGCTCCGGCAATCACTCGACCCGTCCTGGGATCGACTACATCGCCAAAGGCATTCACCACCGCAAGCGCCCGCACGCGGACCCCGCCCGGCAACCCGCGACTCCCGAACCCCAAGCCACCCTTGGTGGACTGACCAATCCCATAGAGTTTTCCAACCGTCGCCCCAGTCCCCGCCCCCACCGACCCTTCAACAACTTTCTCCTTTGCATTCCGGCAGGCTCGAAGTGCCATCCTCCGGTTTGGTCGAGCCTTTGACGAGCCCAAGTGGAGGTCGAAGATGACCGCCCCGGGAACGATGGGCACCCGAACTTTCCCGGCGGGGAATCCGACGCCGCGTGATTCCAAATACTCCATAACCCCTGCTGCAGCGTCCAGGCCGAAGGCGCTCCCTCCGCTCAAGAAGATCGCGTGCACGCGCTCCACCACATGACCGGGAAGGCAGGGAGCCAAATCGCGCGTTCCTGCAGCGGAGCCCCGCACATCCACTCCGCAGACCGCGCCCCCTTCGCAGAGGACAACTGTGCATCCTGTCAGCCCTTTGAAGTCACTGGCGTGACCGATGCGGACGCCTGGAATCGTCTTGTTCGTTTCCGTTTTCTTGAATCTGACCATCCTGACATTCTACATTTCGCCGGCTTGTCTTCCGGAGAAAAATGGAACCGATTTGAACTGTGTGACAGGTTGGGCTGCGGCCCGGTCAGCAGTTGCGTCACTCTCATGTTTCGAAATGGCAGCGTGCGCATGCGAACCATGTCCAAAAGGAGCTGGTAATTGGATGCGATTGTCATGATAATCTTCTTGCCCCGCACGTAGTTTCCGTTGGAGACACGCAATGAAGACTCTCTTTCTCGCACTCAGATCTGTCATCTACATGAGCGGCTTTTTGCTTTTCTTTGGCTGGATTGCCCTGCTGGTGCGAACCTTTGACCAGAGTTTTGGAGTCTCCTTACCTGCTGCGAGTGAAATACCCGGCGCTATCTTGGTGGTCGTCGGAGCAATTCTCGTGCTTGCGTGCGCGGGCGTCTTCATTTCGCGAGGACGAGGAACACCCGCTATTTTTGATGCTCCGCGAGCATTCGTCGCCATCGGCCCCTACAAGTACGTTCGCAACCCGATGTATATCGGGGGGCTGGTGCTCCTCATCGGCTTCGGTCTCTACGAGCGTTCGATTTCGATTCTGTTCCTGACTTTGCCACTCTTTCTTCTCGTTCATTCGTTCGTCCTCTTTTACGAAGAACCTACCCTGACACGGAAATTTGGGAGTTCTTACCAGGAGTACCGTAGAGCCGTGCGCAGGTGGATTCCGCGGCTGACGTGCTCGTGATGCTGTCGCCATGAAACTACTTTCAACCAACGCCTGCATGTGGAACGCCCGACGAGCAGGGACAGCCATCCCTGCATTCAACATCCCGTTTCTGCCCATGATGGAAGCGGTTGTCGAGGCACTGCATGCTACCGATTGTTTCGGTCTGATAGCCGTGGCACGGCCAGAGTGGATGAAGTTCGAAGCTCGAAGTGTTCGAGCCATCTATCAGGAGTACCAGCGGGTAAAGGACGAACGATTTACACGCTTGCACTTGGATCATGTCCCCGTAATCGATGAGGACAATCTGAGCGTGGACTACGAGGCGGTAATCCAGGAAGCCGTCCAACTCGGGTATCAGTCGGTGATGCTGGACGGCTCGCGTCTCCCTTTGGATGAGAATATCCAAGCGACGAAGAAGATCGCTCGCCTCGTGCACGCCGCAGGAATTGCGCTGGAAGGCGAATTGGGAGCCGTGTTTGGTCACGAGGCTGGTCCGCTTCCTCCTTACGAGGAACTCTTCGCAAGCGGGAAGGGCTTCACGGCCGCAGAGGACGCGCGCCGGTTCGTTCAGGAAACAGGAGTCGACTGGCTGTCGGTGGCGGTGGGGAATGTGCACGGGGCCATTGCGGAGGTCACGCGGCACAACAAAAAGGTCGAGGCAAGACTGAACATTGAGCACTTGGAGCGTATTTACGAAGCGGTTCAAATTCCTCTGGTTCTGCACGGTGGGAGTGGGATCAAGAAAAAGTACATTCAGGAAGCCATCCATCGTGGAATCGCCAAGATCAACATCGCCACCGCAATCCGCCAGCCTTATGAGGTAGCTCTCAAAGAATCGCTGGAGGCTGCCAAGAAGGCGGCGTACGACGCCGCGGTGCAAGTGCTGACTGAAGAACTCGAGCTTCAAGGTTCCCGACGGCTGATTAATCCGGAGCTCGGATACGAGGTGGCATCGGTATGAGTCTGCTGGGGATCGATGTGGGAACCTCAGGGTGCAAAGCTGCGGCCTTTTTGGAAAGCGGGGAGTGTCTCGCCAGCGCCTACCGTGAATATGCCACCTTGCACCCGCGCCAGGGCTGGGCAGAACTTGACAGTCGCGAGGTGTGGAACTGCGTGCGGGACACGATCGCCGAGGTGTCGGGTCGGGTGACCCAGCATCCTGTTCGGGCGCTCTGCGTCAGTTCCATGGGAGAAGCCATGACTCCCGTGTCCAAGGACAGGCAGATTCTTGGTCCCTGTATCCTGTCCTCGGATACGCGCGGCATGGAGTACGTTGAAGCTCTGGCGCGCCAGATTCCTCAGGAGGCCTTCTTCCGCATCAACCCTAATATTTTTGGCCCGCAATACTCTCTCCCTAAACTCTTATGGCGGCGAGAATATCAGCCTGCTCTTTACGCGCAAGCCCACAAGTTTCTCCTCTGGGGGGACCTCGTGGCTTTCATGCTCGGCTGCGACCCGGTTACCAGTTACTCCCATGCCAATCGCACGCTCCTTTTCGACATTCGCAGAGAGGATTGGTCTGACCCATTGCTTCTATTGACTGGAATCGAACGCGCCAAGCTTCCGCTTCCGATGCCCAGCGGCGCTGTCGCCGGTACCGTTTGTGAGCGCGTTGCTGGGGAGCTGAATCTGCCGAAAGAAGTGCTCGTGGTGGTCGGCGGCCACGACCAGTGCTGCAGTTCACTGGGCGCGGGCGTCTACGAGGCTGGAAAAGCCATTTGCGGCATTGGAACCTTCGAATGCATTACCCCCACCTATGACCACCTCCCGGACGCTGCGGCGATGTTGCGCCACGGCCTCAATCTTGAACATCACGTCCTGCCAGGGCTTTTTGTTTCCTTCATCTACAACCAAGGCGGGACCCTGGTGCGATGGTTCCGCGACACCTTCGCCCGCGCGGAGCGCAAACTGTTGCCTGCCGGCGAAGACATTTACGACGCCTTGGCCCGCGAAATGCCCCCCGAGCCTACGCGCTTGTTCATACTCCCCTATTTTGAGATTACCGGTCCACCTGGTTTTATCGCCGATGCTTCCGGCGTCATCGTGGGGCTCAAAACCAGCACCACGCGCGGAGAGATCCTCAAATCCATCATGGAATCGGTCACTTTTTATTTTGCCGAAAGCTTGCAGGCCTTGAAAGAACTTGGAGTGAACCCTTCGGAGTTTGTCGCCACCGGGGGCGGAGCGAAATCGGACCAGTGGCTTCAACTCAAGGCTGACATCTTTGGTGTTCCCTTTGTGCGGCCACGCGTCACTGAAGCAAGCGTCCTGGGGGCTGCCATCCTCGCCGGAATCGCCACAGGAGTCTTTCGCCATCCCGCCGAAGGGGTAGGCCAATTCATCAAACCCGACAAGGTGTTTGAGCCGGATCCAATCCGCCATCGGATTTACCAGCAGAAAGTCGAAGCCTATCGTGAACTGTTTCCGCTCCTCAAGGGCTTCCTTGCCAAACTCGAAAAGGGCGAAGAGGAACGGTCGCAGCACCAGTGAGCCGGCGTGTCTTTTCGAGATCTCCCTTGAGGCCTGAACGGAACCTACCACTTCCTCTCCCCAGGTCATCCTCGACAATGTGAACATCCGCAAAGAGTTAATTGAGATGTGACATGCAACGGCCTGGCAGGCTCAAAGTAACCACTCCGGTGGCCGAAGTCAGCCAGCTTGGTGGAAATCGGCCAGTCCCATGTCGCGTCCCTCGGTGTCCGCAAGCTTCCGCCGGGAAACGTCGACAGTACTGTCTCAGAGAGGGGACAGTGGGCCTCGGGTTGCGATGAGTAGGGGAACAGTGGGCAAATTCCTCTAAGCCGCAGGGCAGCAGGGTCACGAATCGGCGTGCCTACCCGCAAGGCAAAGCAGGTCAACGTTTTTGCCTACCCTCTGACGCTGACGTGCCATACCTCACATGATGTCTGGCACTCGCTTCGGGGGGCTTGCCGAGGAAACATGGCCCGCCCACAGAATCACTCGCCCCTGGCGTCCCCAGCCATCAATCCAGCCGCTTTAGTGTTCTGGTCACCAAATTGCCCCAACTGGGTCGAGGTCCCGAAAAACCATGAGAATCAAATTAATCCCCTCAAGCACGATTATTTTGGTGTTGGCGTGTCTTATTTCTCCCATCCGAGCCACCGAGCGGCTTCGGATCGAGCCGGGCACGAAGATTCCCGTCCGGCTCGAAAGCAGCGTAGGAACCAAAGAGTTTTACCAATGGCACTCTTTTGGTAACGTGCGCACGGTTTCCGGAGCGCTAATGCAGGACTTGGTTACGCCCGACGGGCAGGTGGCGCTGCCGGCAGGCACAAAAATCCGTGTCGCGGTACTCGAGAGCAAGCGCGCCGGACACATAATGGGTAGGTCCCGCTTGCGGCTGGGCCTTTACTCGGTACGTACACCGGACGGTGAAGTGATCCCCCTCGATGGCTACCCCACGGATTTGAACCGTCGCAAGGTGGACCGCGAGGGCACGGCGCACGGACACGGGGGACTGGTGAAGGATGGCGCTGTGGACTTTGGATCGGTGGTGATCGGCGCGGGCGCTGGCTTCGCGGCGGCCGGGCCGGTAGGTGGAGCCATAGGCGCCGGCGGCGGTCTTATTGTAGCCGCGATTTGGACAGTGGCGCGGCGCGGCCCCGATCTGACAGTTCCCGCCGGCACCGTGCTCGAGTTTGTGCTTGGCCGGCCGGTTTCCCTCGTTGCCATGGGTGACGTCGTCGATGATAGTCCCAAGCTTCAGCCGTCCACGTGGGGTCGCGGCCAGGTGATCCCGCCTTCGGAGGATTTGTTGGCGCTGGCTGACCAGCTCGACTCCGATCCCGACGGCGTGCTCCAGCAGTTGAAGCAGATCAGGTTCAAGGACCGTCCGGGTGTGGATCGCGCCTTTGCGAAGTACTTGCAGGCGGTGGCGCGCTTCCAAAAAGGTGACCACAGCAAGGATACGCTCAACCTGATGCGAGAGGCCTATAGTGGCGCGCAGAACTCGGCGGTGCCCCCGGCGGCACGCGCCGAGATGGCGCGCAACCTTGTTTTCATCCTGCGTGCCACGGAGAAGGATTGGGAACGCGACCCGCTCCTGAACGATCCCCAGGTGCAGGCGGCGCTGGTGGAGGAAAACCAATGAGACCCGCGCTGATTCTGACCCTCCTAGGGTGCGCGCTCGCCAGCGTAGCGCTTGCCCAGCAGCCTCCAACAACCCCCGTGCCGCCCCCGCCCCCTGCCGGCGTGGCGCCTCCACCGCCCACGCCTGGCACAACGGAGTCGGAGTCGCCGCCCCCCGCAACTTCTGAAACTCCCGAGACGGCGCCTGAAAATACGCAGGGCGCACGCGAAACGCCACTGGATGCTGAAACCTTCGATGTTCGTGCCCATCGCCGCCTAGATGAGTACAACCAACGTCGCGGGCAGCGCGAGCTCGAGATGGCTTCCTACAGCAAGGCGAGTGGGAATGATCCCGGTCTGCAGCGATTCGCCGACCCACGCAAGGTGCAGGTGGCACTCAAGGACGAACTCGATCGCGAGCAGACCAGCGAGCAATTGGCCAATGATTACGCTGAACAGGCCCGCGAGGTGCTTAGCAAGCAGCAGGCGGTTCAGGACTTCATCGCCAAGCGCCGCAAGACGCTGGACGACTTGAGCAAGCAGAACGTCGGCGTCAATCCCCAGGATCTCGAGGTGGCCCTCGCCAACCTGGCCCATCAGCCTGAGTCACCCGAGACGGAGGCCCAGATGCGCGAAATCGATCGGCGGCTGTCCGAGGCCGAGCGCCTTGAGAAAGATCTGCCTGCCCGGCGGACTCGCGCTCAGGAGGAAGCGGCAGGCGCCGCTGAAGAACTCGCCAAGCTCAAGGCTCTCGAGCAGTCTTACGAGAAAGAGTCAAAGGCCTTCGCGGCAGACGCGCTCTCGGCCCGCGAGAACCGGCTGGGGCTGGCCGACAGGCTCGAATATTACGTGGTCCGCGCCCAGGCAGAAGACGTGCTCGAGCAAGGCCGCAAAGCCACGCAGTCGGTGCAACACCTCTCGGCCAGCCCAGAGGTCGATAAGACGCTCAACAGCTCAGGGTCAAGCGCCAAGACGGAAACTGACCTGGAGCAGTTGAGGAGCTGCATTCAACAGTCAGGCGACGTGAAGGCTTGTCACGACAAGGCTCGCCAGGCGCACCAGGAGTAGCTTATGAACACCAATAGAGAATCAGGTTCAGGCGGCTCGGCGGCGGCGCGGTGGGTTGTCATGATGGCGGCTGGCGGCGCGCTGGTTCTGGCGCTTGCCGCCTCAAGCCGCGCGCAGAGCGCCGACTCCCAGCCCGCAGCTCTGAGCAAACAGCGCGCGGCGCTTTACCTCGCGGCCACCCGTACCCCGCTCGCGGACCTGGAGAACGACGTGAATCACCTTGCCATGCGTTCGGAGTCCTGTCGCATCGAGCATGGCGCCCAGGCGTGCGGCCTGATCGACAAGCCACTCGAGTCCAGCAAACTCGAAGAGCGCTATGCCTACTATGTCAAACAACCTGTGGAGGCCCACTCCAAAGGGCAGGGAGTGAAAATCGACCGGCGAAAGTGGGCGGGGGCGAGCGCACCTCCATCACGATGAAGCTGTCAGCTATCAGCCCTCAGCTATCAGCAAACATCCGTCAGCCTTCGCTAGCCACATTGCGGTGTTCGCGCTGACTGCTGACGGCTGATAGCTGATGGCTAAGGGAGGAGGTATGACTCGCGTGAGACGCATCGACGCATCCACCTGTCTGGCCTTCGCCGTAGCAGGGTTGTATCTCTTTGGGATCGCGACGCCACTGGGCGCGGCGCAGGAGGGGTCCATCGTGCGCCCCCCCTCGCTCTCCAGGCGCGCCGCCTCGACGAAGCCCACCTGGCGTTCCGGGCCAGCTTCAACGCCGCCCCAAACCGAAGTTGTGCTGCCGCCTTCCGAGGCTCCACCGCCCGCGAAGTCGCCCCTCCTCGGATCGCACGTAGAAGGAAAAAAGCCGACGGTGACGAAGCCGTGGGCTGTGACTCCTGCCGGTTCGGGTTTCGCCACAGGACGCACTCCCGCGGCTGCCCATGCGCTCACGCCCACGCCAAACACAAACCCGCACGGCGACTCAAACCCTCCCGATCCTGAGGCCCAGCGCATCCAGGATGAGCTCAGCCGCCTGCGCGACGATGCCGGCGCGCGTCGCGCCTTCTACGATGAACTGCGCCGCACGGTCGAGCAGGTGCGCGCTGGCCTGCGGGATGAAGACTCCAAGCACCCCCCATCGGCACACCCGGGTTGGCACCTGTTCCATGATGCTTCCGGCGAACCTCCCAACCCGCCGGCCAACCAGGGGCCTAATGAGTCCCCTCCGGCAAACGCTGAGGCCCCGCAAGCATCCTTGGGCAGGCATCGCGGCAGCCTCGACGGAGTTGCCTACCGGCGCGTGGTCCAATACGCCAAGACTAATGGTACGCCGGTGCCACTGGCCTTAGGCGTGGCCTGGATTGAGTCTCGCTTGCAGACCTATCCGCCCCGCGGGGCCGCCGGCGAAGTGGGGATGTTCCAGATTCTGCCGGAGCGTTGTCGCCTTGAAGGCTGGCCGCCCCAGCGTCTGAAGGAGCCGGAATTCAACGCCTGGCTGGGCACCCGGCTGCTCGCCCGCTACTACCAGGAAGAAGGCAGTTGGGCGCGCGCCGCCGCTAAATACGTCGCTGGCCCCAGAGTCTTCGACCGCAGTTACTCTCAAGACCTGTGGGCCTACATTAACTGGTACGCAAGCTCGGTGGACAGCTATGCCGGCTACTTTTCCCGTTACCAAAGCTGAAACCTGGGCGGATCTGCCATACCCAATGGCCGCACCAGCCGCCCCCGACCCTGCTGCGAGCGACGCCCCTGAATTCGTACTGCTCGATGCGGGTGCACCACGTCCCGGAGCGCTCGCCCTCTCCTTCGGATTTTCGAGCGCGCTTCTGGTTCTGGCCGTTGTTCTGGCGCGCCCTTCGAGCGCGACTCCTTCTGCGCGCGCGGAGATCATCTCGGAAATCGTTATGGCACGCGGGCCACTCTGGTTGCCCGCAAACCCACCGCCCCTCAATTCCCACGGGAACGCAACGCCTCATTCTGATCCGGACCCGCCAGCCCAAGAGTCGCATCCGCTGCCAGGTGCGGACCCGCCGGCTGAAGCCGCCGCTCCAGTTGACCCCCCTGCAGTGGCGTTGCCGAAGCTACAACTGAGCCTCCAGCCTCCACCAAGTCAGGTTGTCTCCCCTGACCCGAAGCCGGCGCCGGAGGCTGCGGGAGTAACCCATGCTCCAGCCAGCGATGCCCGCAAGCCCGCCCCAAACGCCCTTGGCACCCTGCCGCTCCCACGCCTGATTGAGGACGAAGCCGCTCTCGCCGCCAGCCTTGCAGCGCTGCCTCCTGGCCGGCGCCTGGCTTTGCCGATCGTCTCCATTCGCGTCGATGCGGAATGGCTCGAAGTCCTGCCCCAGACGAAAGAAGAGCTCTACTTCTCCGTTACACGACCGGAAGGGAATTCGGAAGTCCTCGCTTACTTGCCGGCCACTCACAGCTTAACCTTGAAGCGCCCGCTGCAACCCCTGTGGCAGATCCGCGAGGGCGAGCGAGTCCCCGCCCTCGCAGCACTGCGCTCTGCCGCTGCCAGCCGGCTAGGTGTCTCCCCCGAGTTGGTGGGCCTTTACACCTGGCATCCCCTTGTTCTCGAGAATGCGCTGCGCATGTTTGTCCTCGCACGAATGGAGCATATGGGGGTGCGGTTGGGCCCAAGCGGCGTGGTCACCGTGCGCTTCGCCTCCGGACCCGACGGTTGCCTCATGAGCCTCGAGCCGATTCGCGGTGCGGGGTCGCAGTGACCAGCCCCGGTTCTGGCACCTGGCACCCACCCTTTCACTTCCTGAATCCCGAATCCTGACTCCTGACTCCTGTTCTTCCCACCAGATGGTAAAGCCGCAACGAATCCAGCACTGGCCCAAGGAGAAGTGAATAGAGCTGTTTAGCTTCTTCCCCGGGAAACTCTCAAGCAGTGATTTTGGTGAGAAAGTTTGGTACTCTGCGAAGCATGATCTGTCGATACACTCCACGCGCGGTGACACGTGGCAACTTGCGTTTCGAGAATAGGGAGACGAGTTCTGTGTCTCTGCATTGGCTGGAAATTCCAGACTCGCAGGTAAGTCGAACCGCACCAACTGAAAAGAGTATCCGCAAAGGAAAGGATGAAGATAATGAATACAGCCATATCGAACAAGAAAGCTGATCTCGCAGGCCCGGGTATTGGCGACTACAACGAATTGGAGAGGATTCTCCCGTCAGACTATCGCTCCCTGTTGACCGTGAAAGAAACCCAGCAGGCGATCTTCCATGTAAAACGGTACATCACAGATAACCTCTGTAAAGAACTAAACCTGATGATGGTCGAGGTGCCGCTGATCGTGGACGTCGAAAGCGGCGTGAATGACATGCTGGACCGGGATGGATCGCGCACGCCGATCTCGTTCCATATTTCAAACGATTACGGCAAGCACCCCATCGATGCTCAGGTCGTGCAGGCGGCCACGAAGTGGAAGAGAGTCGCGCTGAAACAGTTCCATTGCAAAGTGGGCGAGGGCATTTGTACGGATATGCGAGCCGTCCGCAAGGACTACTTCCTCGATCATGACCACAGCGCGTACGTCGACCAGTGGGACTGGGAGCGAGTCATGACCGCCGAACAGCGTAACCTGGCCTTTCTGAAGGAAGTAGTCGGAGGTATCTGGAGAGTGCTTGTAGGTGCGGAACGCCTTGTACAAGAGATGTTCCCTCAGTTGAGCGACGGACGATATCCTAATCTGCCTGAGAAGTTGACCTTCCTGCATGCCGAAGAAATCCTCGATATGTATCCTGATCTGCCGCGCAAGCAACGGGAGACGAAGGTACTACAGGAGTATCCGGCAATCTTCATCATTGGGATTGGCTGGCCTTTGAAAGATGGTTATCCCCACGAGAATCGCGCCGCTGATTACGACGATTGGGTCACGGATACGAGTAAAGAAACCGGCAAGCCGACCCACGGCTTGAATGGTGACATTCTGGTATGGAACCACGTTACAAAACGGCGGCATGAACTGACTTCGATGGGTATTCGCGTGACTGCTGAAACCCTGAAAGAACAGTTGGAACTGGCCAATCAACTCGATTTCATGAAGCTGCCGTACCACCAGGGGATCTTGACCAACCGCATTCCTCTGTCGATTGGCGGCGGGATCGGCCAATCACGCACGCTGATGTTATTGCTCAGAAAGGCTCACCTGGGTGAGGTCAGCGTAACTGTGTGGCCGAAAGTCCTGAAGGAGATCTGCGCAAAGAAAAACATTTTCGTGCTGGAATAGGATAAAGGCCGGCGAAGGAGTGAGGCTTGGCGGGCTCAAGATCAAGGACCTGATCCACGAAGGGCACAAATACTGATGGTACGACTGCTCCCGGATGCCTCCGTAACCTTGACTTGGTGCTTCGAGGACGAGGGGATGCCCTGGTCGGACGCTTTACTCGCCAAGCCAAGGGCGGGCGATGAAGCTATGGTGCCGGCGCACTGGCCTGCCGAGGTAGCTGACGCCCTCCTGATTGCTGTTCGGCGGGGCCGCATCAGCCGGGAGAAAGCGAACAGGTTTTTCTTGGATCTGCTCGCATCGCCCATCCGCATCGATCCCGAAAGCAGCGAGATTGTTTTCGATCAAGTTTTTAAGCTGGCGGAGCAATATCGCCTCACCATCTACGATGCCGGTTATCTTGAACTGCCGATTCGAGAGGGCTTGCCCTTAGCGACGCTCGACCATGAATTGCGCAAGGCCGCACGCGCCTCGCGAGTTCCGTTAGTGGGACCACAGCCCTGAGCGATACGATAAAGATAATCGATGATTTCTTGCGCAACAGTCCTCTCGCGCCGAGGCGACATGAATTTGTTGATAGATTTGACGGTGCTCAGGCCGGCTCAACCTTCCCTCGAGAACAAGTCCTCCAGGTTTCGGAACCCAGACTCCCGCCATCTCTGGAGTCGATGGCGGCCTTCTTCGATCAGGTCGAGGACCTCTTCTCTTTCCTCCCTATCGGGCGAGGCGGTCTGCCAGAGCGGATCAAGCCATGTTTCCAGCGGAATATTTGTTTCCAGGGGGTTACGATCCAGCACGGCGAGTGCGGCTGCCGTACCGAAAGCATAACGAGATGGCTGAACGCCCTGCTGTAACGCCACGCGCAGGGTTCCCACCAAGCGGTCGTCCCACTCCAGTTTTCGCTGCGGGTCGCGCCCAACTCTTTCCGCGCTGTCGTGAAGGAAGGGATTAACCATGCGGGCAAGCAGGTCGTCAGCGTATTCCCGATAACCTTGGTGAGTGAAGAGCGGATCTTTACCTGCGTACTTCCGGATCAACGCCTCTCCGGATTCTTGAATGAACGCGGCACGCAGGAAAGCGAAGATATCCGGGTGTTTGCTGAGGTCAGCAATACGTTCGACGCCGCATAGGGCGGCGACATAGGCAGCGAGGGCATGGGTGGCGTTGTGGCCGTATAGCTTGGCTTCTTCGAAAGGCAACAAGTCATCCTTCTCTTCAAAAACCTTTATGCCTCGCTGAAAAGGCGGGGCCTCACCGACACCCGCAAATCGGATTTTGGAAATCAGGATTCGGTTAAACGCTTCGACCAGAAAGGCGCGCCGGCCGCCGGGGGTTATGGTGGCCAGGCTCTGCAATCTGATTTCGTCCGCGTCGGAAACGACTCCGCTCATTTTCCCGATCACGGTATTCAAAAATCTGACGCGAGAGCGCACACGCTCTCTTTCCTCTTCGGGAATCTCTTCAAGAACTCTTGCTTCCAGGATCTCCGCCGCATGGTTATGGTTTTCAGCTGCGTAAACGATTGCCTGTGGCCCCTGCGCGGCTGCCTTGCGTCGCAACCCCTCAGCCAGAAGGCCCTGTATGCTCCCGGGATCAGGAGAAGTGTAGAATTGCACGCTGGGCACCGCGGTGGCGATTTCCTCCGCTTCCGCGACCGCTTCCACCAAGCGGCGCCGGTCAGATTCAGAGCCCGGGTCCTGGATTTCCAAGGGCCCAACCTCCGCGACCTCGAGGTGGTCCGAGTGCGCGATGTTCACGAAGAAACGTCCTCCGGCGGCACGCACCGCGTGCACGACATCCGGCACCACTTCCGAAACCATCAGCCGGCCGAAATTATCGGACCGGAAGGCTTCATAAAGAAACAGTCCAGCTTGGATGGCGCCGAAGCCAAACCCAACAAAGGTACGTTGACCGGTAACTCCCAAAGTCATTAGGAGGCTCTCAGCTTTCAGCTATCAGCCAACAAACGTACGTTGACCGTAAACTCCCAAAGTCATTTGTGCGTCGTCCGTTGTCAGTGGTCAGTCCAAAGAAGGGGCGAGGGGCTGGGGCCTGGGGACTAGGGCAATTCTGAATCGTGAACTTCGAACCGCTCACTTCCTTCTTCCGACTTCCTACCCCCGTCCACCCCCCTCTCCTGACTTCTGGCTTCTGACTTCTGCTCGTCACTTGTCACTCGTCACTGTTCTTAGGTATTCCCGCTCATCCTGGGCGCTCCAGGATTTCACCGCCCGGATTTCAGCGGTGCGCCGGTGAGGGTAAACCACGGCTTTGCCGTCAATTTCCTGAGCCATTACCATTCTCAAGAGTTCGATAGCGTGTTCCAGGTCGCCAATTCGAGTAATGTGGCACCCGGCGTCAATCTCGCCGGTAAGCATCAACTCCAGCGTTCGGGCGATGTCCCAAGGGGAACCTCCACTGGACCCGGTGACGTTGATTTCCTTGTAATGGACAATCCCAGTGTCGAGGCCGATAACCTCTTCGCCTTTTTTTAAGCCACCAAACAGGTCCAGGACGGCGCCCCGACCGACCAGGCTCTGAGCGCTCTCGATGGCCTTCTTGGAGCCAACGGCCACAATCACATCATCGGCCCCGCTATAATTCGTGAGCTGGTTCACCAACTTGTTCAAATCAGTTGTCCCCGGGTTGACGACCTGAAGGTCGATTCCGGCCTTGCTTGCCCGCGGTCCCACGAGAGTCCTTACAAGCTCTAACCGTGCCTCAGCGAGGTCAGCAACCACCATGGCACGAGGTCTGTAGCTAAGCGCCAAGTCCACGTGCATCCGGCCCATAGCCCCTGCACCTATCACCACGGTTACTCCTCCGGGCTTGAGCCCTTTTATGACTTTGCGCGGTCCCAGAGGTGTCTCCTGCACCAAATGCACATGGTGGTCTTGAGCCGAGACGCAGCAGGACAAAGGCTCGCTCATGGCCGCATGGGCGAATGGGAACCCCGCGTCTCGAACCGGGAGAAGACATCCCGCTGCCAAAGTCTCTTCCGTGACGAGAACATATTCCGCGAGGTGTCCTGGCAGCGTATAGCCGACAGAGACCTTGACGACGCCTCGGCCCCCGTCGCGATATCGCTCCGGGTGGTTGATCGGTGGGTGATCGACTGCAGGTTGAATGACATGACGCTCGCCGGGATGGTAGCGGTCCTTCAATTCCTGCCCCACTTCCACAAGCGTCACGGAGCCCTCGTCTCCGAGAATCAGTGGAAAGCGCTCGAGGTCCCAGCCATACAACTGTTTGTGGTCCGGACCCTGCTCAACCAGCTTGATGAGCGACGTGCAAATCCCCGCAGCATCTACTCGGGCCAGCATTTGACGCGGGCTAGGACGCGGAGTCGGTACTCGTCGCACTTGCAGGTGACCGAAACCAACCCCATCCAAGACTAGTGCGCGCATATAAGCAGGAACCGACACAGAGGCGCTCCTTTACCGGTCGGCATTTTCCGCCAGGCTACCCGCAACATGAAATGTGTGATCGGAAAGATCGCGGACCCATCGGCGACGCGTGAAATCGCGTGTAGGGCCAATGCTGTTCACTTAAGCTTTTTCAAGGAGGCTGTTCACCATTCGACCTTAGAGCCCCCTCACCCCCTGCCCCTCTCCCCCAAGGGGGAGAGGGTGGTCCCGTCCCGCTCTGCGGGAGGACCGGGTGAGGGGGTCACCCCGGAAACTTCGCTCGTCATGGCCGCGCAAGGTTGCCTGGTTAGCCCGCATTTCTCACCACGGGTCTGGAAGGGCGGGGCTTCAGCCCCGCCGTTACAAGGCCTTCCTGATTATTCCTCTGTCCCGTGCCCCGCGCAGTCCCGCGCCTGCGGGACTGCGCGGGGCACGGGACCAACAGAGGGCGGGAGCCGCGATTTCGGCGGGGCTGAAGCCCCGCCCTTCCGGCAGTCCCCTGAGAGCGTCCAAACGTGGTGAGAAACCCTGTTTAGTCGTAGTACTCCAATCCCAAGTGAGTGATCAGCTCTTCACCTCGCAGGTGGCGGAGAGTGTTCTTGAGCTTCATAAGTTGAATGAAGATGTCGTGCTCGGGGTAAACGCTGGCCGCGCACATGGGGCTCTTGAAGTAGAAGGACAACCATTCCTGGATTCCCATCTTCGCCAGGTCCGGGCAGCGTTGAGCGAGGTCCATGAAAAGGACGAGGTCCAGCGCCATGGGAGCGGCCAGGATCGAATCCCGGAAGAGGCAATTCACCTTAATCTGCATCGGATAGCCCAGCCAACCGAAGATATCGAGGTTATCCCAGCTTTCCTTATTGTCGCCCCGTGGTGGGTAGTACTCGATTCTCACCTTGTGGTAGTAACCCTTATAAAGCTCGGGGTAGAGATCAGGCTGAATGATGTACTCGAGCACCGAAAGCTTGCTTTCTTCTTTGCTGCGGAAAGCTTCGGGATCGTCCAGCACCTCGCCATCGCGGTTACCCAAAATGTTGGTTGAAAACCAACCTTTCAGTCCCAGCAGCCTGGCCTTGATGCCGGGCGCCAGGAGGGTCTTCATGAAGGTCTGACCTGACTTGAAGTCTTTACCGCAGACGGGAACCTTCTTCTCGACGGCGAAGCTGGTGAGCGCAGGAATATCCGTGGTGATATGCGGTGCCCCGTTGGCGTGCGGGATGCCCAGCTTCAAGGCAGCGTAGGCATAGATCATGCTGGGAGAGATGTCCGGGCTGTTTGACTTTAGCCCTTCTTCAAAGCTCTCGAGGGTGTCATGAACAGGATGCGGCTTCGAATAAACTTCCGTCGATGCGCACCAAATCATGACCAGGCGGTCTGCGCCTGACTGCTTCTTGAAGCGCTGAATGTCTTCCATCACTCGGTCGGCAAGATCCATTTTTGACTTGTAGGTCTTGACATTGTTGGCATGAAGGTTCTTCACCCACTTCTGTTCAAACGCGGCGGGCATCGGCCGCAACTCGTCGAGAAAATCTTTCAACTGGTCAACCTGGACTTTTTCCAGAACCCCGGCTTTAATGGCCGCTTCATAGGCGCTGTCAGTGAAAAGGTCCCAGCCACCAAAAACCAGATCCTCGAGATTAGCCAAGGGCACGAAATCTTTGATCTTGGGAATCCGCTTATCCGTGCGTTTTCCCAGGCGTATCGTACCCATTTGTGTAAGAGAACCTATAGGGAGCGCAATCTTTCTACGAACCGCTTCCACCCCTGCGATCATGGTGGTCGCGACTGCCCCCATTCCGACCGTAAGAACACCTAACTTCCCTTTCGGTTCTGCTATTGGAATCTCTTTCTTTGTCACTTTTCTCGTCCTCCGCTTCTTAGGCAGGAAATCAATTCATCAAACCAAACCAGCTATGTTCCGCCAACAGGCATGAAATTGCAATCGGTTTTGCACCGTGTGGTGCGGGTCCCGTCAAAGTCGAGAGCCTTGGGGGGGGCCAAGGCCCCGAAGGGGCCTTCCTTGAGTAGCCGCAGTCCCGCAGGCGCGGAACTGCGGAGAGCGGTGCGAACGATTGACGCCAACCCCAACGGGGTTGATCCCGCCGACGCGGAACTGCTCACGGCATGCCCCTTCGGGGCAATTCCCGGCTCACAGAACCACCCGCTTGCCTGAAGCGCTCGAACCTGGCGCGTGGGTCGGCCATCGTGGGTCTGCCTTCAAGATCAACGTACCCCCCCTCACCCTGCGCGACGAGCCGTTGGTGGCCGAGCAGCAGCGCGGCACTCTCGCGGAACCAAGGCTCGAACTCCGGGTCGAGGGCGAAGGGGTCGAGGAGGGACCGGGCCTCCGGCGTGTTGTGTTCCGTGCCATTGAAGGCTGGCCACCAGCGGCGGCGCGCGGTCGAGACAATTTCGGACAGACGCTGGCGCGTATTGCGGTGCGGGATGACCTCAATGGCGTAGAAGCCGGTCGCCTCTAATCGGTGGAGCAGAGCCTCGATGTCCCGCTCGCCGGAGGTAACCGGGTTTCCGAGGACCGGGTAAGTTGGGATAGATCCGAAGGCCAGGAAGATCCTGCGCAGCTCCTCAACGGAGACAAAAGCCTCCTCGGACTCGCGCACGAAGCAAGGAGCGCCCGCCTTGAGGAGTTTGGCCCGAAGGAAGATTTGTAGTGCGGCGTCGTCAGCCGCTGCCCGCGGAGCAGCCCCGCAACAACTCGAAATAGCCTCCGAAAGGGATACTCCCTGCACTGCGGCCCATTCGCGTAACCGCGCCAGCGTTGCCCAGGCCACGTGCCGTTCTGTGGCATTGCCTCGCGGCGTCAACCCACGAACGGACTCCCAGGTTGGGCCATCGGCATTCAGTCGATCCTTGAAGAGGGCGTCGACCTTTTCGGTCATCTCACGATTCCGCCGCTCGAGGGCCGCCCGCAGGCGCGCGAGGTTGCACATTTCGGTCGAGGAATCAGGCGGATTCCTGGTTACGCCTTTGCCGCACAGATACACACGGCCCGGGTTATCGGGGTCATTGAGGAGCAGGCCGTCCGCCTCGGCGTCACGGTCCATGGCCACGGCCTCGAGAGAAAATGCCGCCGCAATGCCCGCCATCTCGCAGGCGCGGCGGAACTCCTCGTGCCCCGCAATCGTGTAGTGGTCGTTGATGCCCAGGACTGCGAGGCCCTCCCGCGCCGCCTGCCACACCGCTTCCGCCGGGGAGCGAAAGACGCTGAACGACTCGCTGGTGTGAATGTGGCAGTTGGTTCCACGGTGCAGTCTGGGGCCGAGCTGGGCGCAAAGTTGGCGGAGAGCGCTCAGGCGCTGTTCGAGCCCTCCCTGGTAAAGCTCCGTCTCAAGTTCGGCCGTTCTTTCGACCGCTGGGCTGTTCATCGAACCATGACCTGCCCGCTGTCCACCACCAGTGTCTGGCCGGTGATGCAGCGCGCTGCGTCGGAACAGAGGAAGACGACGGCAGCAGCAACGTCCGAGCGCTTGATATCGCGCTTCAGTGCGGTCAGCGAAACATAGTAGGGGATGACCTCTTCGGGCTTGATCCCCTTCTTGCGGGCGGCGGTTTTGATGTACTCCGGGTTCCAGATCTTCGACCCTTCGAAGACGTTGCCTGGGGCGAGGGCATTGACGCGGATGCCATCCGCCCCCAGCTCGAGCGCCCAGCCACGCATCAGGTGGAGCTCGCCAGCTTTCGTAGCGTTGTAAGCAGAGTTGGCTCGGGAAGCGTCCAAGCCGGTCTTTGAGGAAAGGATGACCATAGCGCCACCGTCACCCTGTGCACGCATGATGCGAGCCGCCTCCCGCGCCACCAGGAAATAACCGGTGAGGTTGATCTCCAGCGCCTGCCGCCACTTACTCACCGGCATGTCTACCAACTCGTAAGCAGGCGCAACCCCCGCCGCGCAAACGACGATGTCCAGACCTCCCCAATGCCGCAAAAGCGTGTCAAATGCGCCTGCCACAGAGCTTTCGTCAGTGACGTCCATGTGCACGGGGAGTGCGCGCGAGGGTTCCGGTGAGGTGGCTGCCGCTTCTTCGGCGCCTTTTTCGTCAACGTCGCAGAAGGCCACCGCGGCTCCAGCTTCGACCAAACCCTGGGCAATCCCACAGCCCAGACCGGAGGCCGCACCTGTCACCAAGGCGACCTTCCGAGCCAGCGGAGCGGCAGCGGCGCCAAATAAAGCCGAGCGGTAGTGTTCCGCCTCCCAATTGATGATGAATTCGGCGGAAGCCGGGCCGAGGTTGTGCGCGCCGCCCCGCCCCATTGCCAAACGCGTGATCTTGGCGGCGGCGACGCCCAGCGCCTCCGCCGCATCAAGCTGGGTAGCGTTTTCAGCCAGCAGGAAGGTTCCTACATTTCTAATCATGGCTACCCTTGGCGGAGCCTTCTCGCTCAATGCCGGTTTCAGCTTCGCGGCCAATTCGTCCGGTGATTCGCCCAACACGGCGCGGGAGCCCGTGTAAACAATATGGTCGGGTGTCAGTGAGCCACCGGCCAATGTCTCCGCCCTCTCGTCACACGCCGCCCCGGCCAACTCCGTATTATTCGTCAAGCGGGCGAAAGGAGCGCCTCCTCGCGCCTCTCGCCACGCGCGGCGCAACGAGACCATGGCCTTGCGTAAGGCCGCAGAATCCAGGCCAGAGGATGCGCGCACCGGCGGCGCTTCCGGCAGGAAGTACCGCTCGCAACGTCCCACCCATTCATGATGGAGCGCCATGCATGCTCGCGCCTCAGGAGCCGAGACGAGAAGGCCGTGGTTCTCCATGAAAATGACAACCGGGGGATGGTTGTGTTTCTTTTCGTAAGCCTCAGCAGCAGACTTGATGGTGGTTGCGAGGCGCCAGCCGGGGTCGGTGTACGGCACCCAGAGCGGCGGGAGTTCACTCGCCGGTGTAATCTCCCCCAGGGCCTTCAACCCCGGCCCGCAATTCAGGGCGTTGGCCGCGACGGGGTGGGTGTGGATGACCACCTTGCCGAGCATGGCGTGGAGCGCGGTCTCGACGGATGGCCGCCCGCTGCCGCCGCTGACTGCGGAGGACAGATGTTGCAGCACACGCGCCTCGCGGGCATTCGTCTCCAGCGTGGCAAGGTCCTTCCGATCGAAGATGCTCAGGACTCCAGCCGTATCCAGTTCCACCCAGCCGGCGGACTCACTCATCGCCGTCAGGGGCGTACCGCTGGCCTTGATGGCCATGGTCCGCCCGTCCTGAGATTTCACCGATGTGTTGCCGCCGCCTGCCTGGACGTAATCCGGATTAGCGCCGACAGCGCGAGAGATTGCAATTAATTGCGCCAGAGATTCTTTATCCATCGTCGTTGTTACTATTCGCAATCGATGACAGCCTTGATTCCTTGTCCTGCCTCGACCACGGCATAGGCTTTGACCATATCTTGCAGTTTAAAGCGGTGGGTCAGGAAGCGATCCCAGGGCAAGTCGTCGCGGGAGACCATTTCCAGGGCCTGGTGGTAGTGCTGGAGGTTGGAAGCAAAGCAGCCAAAGACGGAAATCTCGTTGTAATGAATGAAATTGGTGTCGATGCCCAGCACCGGGTCGTCCTTGGGCACGCCGGCAAAGAATGAAACTCGCGCCTTCTTGCGAACCAGCTTCAGCGCATCAGCCTGGGCCGCCTTCACGGAACAGGCGACTATGGCCACATCGAATTTCTCTTCCCCGCCTGCCTCCATAATCTTACGGACAGCGTCCCCACCGGACGTATTCACGGGCAGACCGACCCCAAACTCGCGAACATAATCCAAACGTTCCTGCGACACGTCCGCCACCATCACCGGGTCGCAACCTCGCGCCTTTAAAATGCTGGCGTGCATCAGGCCAATGGGCCCCGCTCCGAAGACCACGGCGCGATCTGCGGGCTGCGGAGATAAGTACTCCTGGCCGTTCAGGACGCAGGAAAGCGGTTCGATCAGCGCCGCGCGCTCCACGGACATGGAATTCGGAATTGGAATCACGTTGCCTTGCGCCACCGCAGGGGCAGGAATCTTGACGTACTCCGCGAATCCCCCGGCGTAATCGTAACCCAGCGCGGTGAAGGAGTCACAGAGATTGTATTGCTTGCGATGGCAGTAAACGCACCTTCCGCAGCCAACCACGGTGGCGACCACAACTTTTTGGCCGATGTGGAGCCCACCTCCCACACCCGAACCGATCTCGTGAACGGTTCCCACAATCTCATGCCCGGTAATCGCCGGCGGCACTACGTTCTTCTGCCCATGGGTGTAAATGCGCTTGTCCGTCCCGCACACGGAACAGCGGAGGACCCGCAAAACAACCTCCCCGGTTCCAACCGTGGGCCTCGGAACATCCTCGATCCGCACGTCTCGCGGCCCGTAAAAAACTGCTGCTTTCATTTGACTCGTGACCTTTCTCCAGCCTCATGCGGCTGGTACTCATCTGACTGTTTTCTGTGAGCCAATCCAGGCATTGATTCTTGTTTCGAGCACCTCGAGGGGGACCGGTCCGTCCGCGAGCACGGCATCGTGAAAGGCGCGAATATCGAATTTGTCGCCGAGGGAGTCCCGGGCGCGTTCGCGCAGTTCGACAATTTTCATCTGACCGAGCTTATAAGCCACCGCCTGCCCGGGCCACGCGATGTAGCGGTCCACTTCGGTTTGGATGTTGGGTTCATCCATGGCGGTGTGCTGGCGGAAGAAGTCCACCATTTGCTGGCGCGGCCAGCGTTTGTAGTGCACACCTGTATCCACAACCAGGCGAACAGAACGCCACATCTCATTCTCCAACCGTCCATATTCGCTATAGGGATCTTGGTAGAAACCGGCTTCTTTGCCCAGTCGCTCCGCGTAAAACGCCCAGCCCTCCGAATACGCATTGTAAGAAGCAAATCTGCGGAAGGGCGGAAGGTTCGGCAGTTCCTGCGCGATGGAGAACTGCAGATGATGGCCAGGTATGCCCTCATGATAGGCAATCGCTTCCACATTGAGCAGGAGCCGATGCTGCGGATTATATTCATTGACGTTGATGCGGCCAGGGCGTGAATCGTCACCGGCTCCGGGTGAGTAATCGGCAGGGACGGCATCAGGAGCGCGAAACGCCTCCATGGGAATTACTTCCAGCTTGTTCTTTGGCAAATGAGAAAAAAGTTGCGGAAGCTTAGAATACATCTGGTCGGTGTAATGTTGGTACAGGCCGAGAAGTTGCTGACCGGAGCTCGCATAGAGATGGCGATCGTTCCGGATGTGCTCGTTGAAACTCGCCAAGTCGCTGAAGCCCTGCTGGTGAGCGATCTCGAGCATCTTGGTCTCGATTTCAGCCACTTGTTTGAGCCCCAGCTCGTGGATGTCTTCCGGGCCTAAATCGGTAGTCGTCATTTGTCGAATGTCGAAGCGATAACGGGCGTCACCCTCTGGCAATGCCCAAATACCAACTTCCGTGCCTCCCTTAGGAGCGTATTGGGTGCGTACAAAGGCGGCAAGATTCGCGTACGCAGGCGCCACTTCATTCTTCACCGCGGCGAGGATGGCATCGTGCAGGCGCTTCTGAGCAGCCTCCGAAATGCCCGCGGGGAACTTCGACACAGGCTGTGTGAATGGGCTGTCGTGCGGAGACTTGTCAGCGATATCCTGTGCTTGGAGGGCGACCTTCTCCAGCAGATATCGCGGTGGAATCAGACCGTCACGGAGGCCGAGCTGCATATCCGCTACGATCTGTTCGAAAATATGCGGGAGCTGGCGCAGGCGCGAGAGATAGTCTTCATAATCCTTCACCGAGCGAAAGGGCGTTGAGGAGGGCAGAGTTGCATAGGTCAGATGGATTCCGTTCATCTGGTCGACAGGCATTTCCCAGTCTTTGAATCGGGATGATTCGATCTGCTCGCGCAAGCTGCGTACCAGGAGAATCTTATTCAACTGTTCTTGCTCTGGGAAACCGGTGGTGTCGATAGAGTCGATGCTCCGCAGCGTCTGTTTCGCATGCTCCAGGTCCTCGGCGAAGAATTTGGCCGAATAATCGCTCACCCTGTCGTTGAATCGGTTGTCGCCGATATAGGTTGCCATCTCAGGGTGAACTTGAAGCTGATATTCCCACTCTTGTTGAAGCGCCGCACTCAGACGAGCGCGACGCATCTCTAGCGCAGTTTCTGCCCCTGTCCTTGGAATGGCAATCGTCACCAATGGAATTGCAAGAAGCACTATAGGAATCCACCTCATAACGGGAGTAGATTATCACAGACAACGACTCCAAACGAGTAGCTAAACCTCAGATGTCGCACATTTTGCTGAACCAGGAGGGGAGCTTGACAAACTCCAACCAATCGGCTACAGTGCTAGCGTATGGCTGGGGAGGGGGTAGGTGGTAGGTAATGCGTGGCAGGTGGGGAAAGGACTCTTGCCCGCAGGCCCTTCAATCCGACGGGCCGTGCGAGCTGGGAAACAGTCCATATGCAGGCTTTCACTGTCAACTGTAGACTGCCCCGCCGCGGCAGGTCGGCTGTCCCCCGCCGAATGCACTGCGAAAAGAGAATTCTTTTTTTGCGGGAACGACGCGGGAATGTCTATGAAAACAAAGGACCGCTGTAGAAAAGTGGGCAGGAAGCGGGAATGTTTGTGAAAATAAAGGTAGTTATGCGTCAAAAGCGGGAATGTATATGAAAAAAAGCAGGTTAATTTGTTCAGTCGAGATCAATTAGGCGCCCACCTACGACAGAAAGTCCCACCTCAGATCAGAGCCACTGTCATCTCATCTCGGACTTAATGTCCTCGCTCCGCGCCGCACGCAATGCGTCTGCCACCCGCCTGCTGGCTTCGAGTCTCCCAACCGAGTAAGCTGTGGCCGGTGCTGGTGTCATTTGCGAGACATGGGCGTGTCGAAAGCCATCCCATCCCAAATGACACCAATACCCCGTGGCCTTCCTGGTTGCGTTCGAGTAAACATTGTGGTTTATAATGTGTGGAATCGCCATGCGACTGCCCAAAGCGAAGTGGCCTCTCCTTATAGGTCTTGCCCTGTGCATCCTTCTGGCGTTCGCCGGGTTGGCCATCTGGAAGGCGTCGCGGGCGCTCCACCGTGCCTCCGAGGAAGTGGCCGCAGCGGAAAACCTGAAATTCACAGTGTCGAGCCTGGACCATGCCGTCCCTTCCGGCGTCGAGTGGATCAGTTCCCCTGCGGTTTTTAATGACGCGGCCTTTTTCGAGGGTCGGCTGTACCTATGTGGTCCCTCGGGCCTGACCGAGTATTCCCCGGACGGGAAGCTGGTTGCCCGCTACCGAGTCGGCCTGGAGCTTCCCGCTGCGCCGCTGGTGGGCATGTCCATCGGTCGCGCCGCAGACGCCGCGGAGCCGGAACTCTACCTGGCCACTCGAGGCGGAGGTGTTCTGGCGTTCAGCGAGAAGAGTTCCCGGCAGATCCTTCCCGAGGCCAACCCGCTTCGCCAACTCACTGCTGTGCTCCCCCTGGCCACTGGCCGACTCTTGCTGGGCACAGAAAAGAGCGGCATCTTGGTTTACGACGGCACACACCTCACACCCTTCCATCCGCAGCTTACGAAATTGCAAATCACGGCGCTGGCGGGGGACGATTCGAGCCTCTGGGCTGGCACGCTCGACGGTGGTGTCATCCATTGGCACGCCGGCCAGGCCGACCGCTTCGCGGAGGCCGAAGGGCTGCCCGACCCACGCGTTCTCTCGCTGGCCATTGACGGCGAGCGGACCTTTGTGGGCACCCCCATGGGCGTGGCGGAATTCCGGGACGGCAAGTTCACGCGCGTGCTGGCCTCCGGCTTCTTTGCCGGGGCCCTGCTGGCGGATGGCCAGACACTCGTCGTGGGCACGCTCGACGAGGGCATCTTGGAGGTCCCACTCGCCCCAAGTTCAAAGGCCGGCCCACGCCCGCGCGGCCAGGAAATCTCAGGCCGCATCATGCGTCTGCTTTCGGCCGAAACCAACCTCTTCGCCCTGACGGATAGCGGCTTTTATAGCTTCAATCCGCGCGGTGGGACGTGGCGGCCCGTCATCGAACGCGAAGATACGTTGCTGGCGGACCGTGACGTCTCCGCGCTCGCTTTTGATTCGTCCGGCCGCCTCTGGGTCGGTTACTTCGATCGCGGCCTCGATGTACTTTCGCCCTCCGGCGACCGGGCCACGCACATCGAAGACGAGCACGTCTTCTGCGTCAACCGCATCGTTCATGACTCGCAGCACGACACCACCGACGTGGCCACGGCCAATGGCCTGGTGGTGTTTGATGGGGCCCTCCGACAGCGTGAAGTGTTGGGGCGCAACGAGGGTTTGATTGCCGACCATGTGACCGATGTCGCGCTCACACCCGGGGGCATGACTTTGGCCACGCCCGCCGGGATCACTTTTCTTACACCTACCGGCGCGCGCAGCATCTACGCGTTTCACGGCCTGGTAAACAATCACGTCTATACCCTGGGCGCAGAGGGCACGCAATTGCTTGTGGGAACGCTCGGCGGCCTCTCGGTTCTCGACGAGGGCCAAGTGCGCATGAACTACACCACGGCAAACTCCGGGCTAAAAGCTAACTGGATTACTGCGCTGGCGCAGGTCGGCGACGAGTGGTTTGTGGGAAGTTACGGTGGCGGGATTTTTCGCCTCGACGCCACCGGGCGCTGCGAGACGTTTCCCGACGCCACCGGGGCGTTCGTGGTGAATCCCAACGCCATGCTCGCCAGCGGCCAGCGCGTCTACGCCGGAACCCTGGAAAGAGGATTGTACGTTTACGAGCGCGCCCTGGGACGCTGGAGTGACGTCACCGCGGCCCTGCCCTCGCCCAACGTCACGGCTCTCGCGGTCCACAACGGCTACCTGTACATCGGCACGGACAACGGCTTGATTCGCATTCTCGAGCAGAACCTGACTAGCCAAGGGCTCCGCCCTTGATATCCCGTGTAGGGCCGGGGCTTGCCCCGTGTGGAAACTCCAGCCCTCTCCCCCTTGGGGAAGAGGGTGGCCCGCCGCCGGCGTTTTCTTCAGCCGGGGCGGGCCGGGTGAGGGGGTCGCGAGCCTCCGCCCGTCCGTTTGCAGCTCCGTGTTTCGTCGCACATGACGGAGTAACCTATGAAGCCCACCCACCGCTTACTGATCCTTCTCGTTCTCCTATCCACCGCCTCCTGGGGTTTTGGCGATGCCGGCGTCATCATTCCCACCGGGCAGGAACGGCCAGACCCTTCAATCCTATCGCTGGAGGAGATGCGCATAACCGTCTACATCGACAACGGCGATGCGCGCGTCTTCATCCAGCAGATCTACGGCAGCCATCAGGACGGCGTCCTGGAAGGCAATTACATTTTTGCCTTGCCCAGCTGCGCGACGATCTCCGACTTTGCCGTGTGGGACGGCGTTACGCGCATTCCCGGCGTCATCCTGGAGCGGAAGCGCGCCGAAGAGATTTATAACGCGCTGAAATGGCAGTCGATCGATCCCGGCCTATTACAGATGGGCGAGCGCGGCGCGGAGGAGGCGCGGCGCAGTCAAGTGTTCAGCGCGCACATCGTTCCCATTCCGGCCTTCGGCACGAAACGCCTCGAGATCGAGTATCACGAGACCCTTCCGGTTGAAAACCTGCAATCGTTCTTCGCCGTGCCTTTGCACCCGGATGCCTACCAGGCTCAAGCAGCGGCTCACCTCGACATCCACTTTGAGCTGCACACTCAGCACGCTATTCGGGACTTCCAGGTGATTGGCCAGACCTTTCCGCTGAAAATCACGGAACGCGGACCCAACCTGGTGAAGGCAACGCTCGAAGCCAGCAACGCTCTGTTCAAGGAAGACTTTGCCGTGCGGTACGCATTTGACGAGGCCAAGGCCGATTCGGTCGAGGTCCTGACCTATCGCAACCCGCGCCCTCGCCAGCCCGATGCCGCGGATACGGCGCCTCCTCCGCCTAATACCAGCGAGCCGGGGTTTTTCCAGGCCTCGGCATTGTTCGCCTCTCACGGCCATGCGCCCGCCGCTGGCGACGCAACTTCAGCCGGGCCGCCACGAACTATCCTGGTACTGTTCGACACCTCGCTCTCCATGCAATGGGAAAAGCTGGAGCGCAGCTACCTGGCCATGGAAACACTGCTCCGCTCGCTGCGGCCCGCCGACCGCTTCAATCTACTCCTCTTCAATACGGAGCTGAGCTGGTTTGAAAAGCAGCCCCTGATTGCGGACAAGCCCACGGTGGAGCGGGCTCTAGAATTTGTGCGGGCAAGCGGATTGCGCGGTGGAACCAATCTTCAGCAGGCGCTGGATGCCGCGCTCACGCAGGCAAAAAGCTCTACGGGTGAGAGTTACATCGTCCTTCTGAGCGATGGAGGCGCCACGCGCGGCCTCATCGGCACGGGCCGGCTGGCCGCCTGGTATTCCCGAGAGTGGAAGTCCCTGCCCGAGGCCTCACGCCCCCGAACTTACACCTTCGGCGTGGGCGATGACGCGAACCAAGTTCTTCTCCGCCTGCTCGGCCAGAACCGTGGCCTGATGAAATGGGTCCGGTCGACGGAGCCGATGGATTTCAAGCTGAATGCATTCATCGGCAAGATTGGGCGCGATCCCCTCTCGCGACTCAAACTCTCCTCTACGCCAGCGGCGAACTTCGACCTTGTTTATCCGCTCGATGACACAGTCTTCCCCGGCTCCGTTGCCGCCTGGGTCGGGCAATACAAGAAGCCGGTGCCGGCCGCACAGTTTGACGTTCAGGCCATCCGCGAAGGCGCAGCCACGAAGATGCATTCGAGCGTGCCACTCCCTGAGGAGAACCTGGAGCACCCGGACCTGCCGCGCACCTGGGCTAAGGCTCGCGTCGATGCGCTGCTGGCGAAGATCGAGCGCGAGGGTGAGGACCGCGCTTCCGTGGATGAAATCATCCGTCTGGCGCGCAAGTACAAGTTCGTCACGCCCTACACTTCGTTCTTAGCTGCGCCGCGCGCCCTGCTGCGCCCGCGCGTTATTCGGCCCGGCGATCCGGTCATTCGCGTGAAGACAGACCCCTCCATCACTTCCGTCGTGGCGCTCTTCCCCTTTGGCCTGATTAAAAGTCTGCGTTACCTGCCGGGCGAGGACATCTGGCAAACCCGCTTCCTTGCTCCCCAGGACATGACCGATGGGACATATGTGGTCCGCCTTATTCTGCGCGACCGCGAAGGACACGTCTATCGCGAGTCGAAGACTTTCGTCATGGTGACGCAGCCGCCGGTAGTGCGGGTTCGCCTCGACAAGAAACAATTCCGGCGGGGCGAGTCCATTCCCTTGCGCGTGAGCGCTTCGGCGCGGACGCGCACCGTGCTCGCGCGGATGTACGGAGCCGAACCCGCTTATCTGACCTGGAACCAGGACGCAGGCGCAAACACCGGCAATCTGCTCGTCCCGGCGGACCTCCCCGCCGGCCCCTACACGCTGACGGTGACGGCGGAAGATATTGCCCACAACATCGGCAGCCAGGAGGTGACCATTGAAGTCCTACCGTAGCCTCCGTTCACGAATTCTGATGGCCCTCCCGGTCGTCGGCCTATTCATCGCCGGCCTAACGGCGCGTGGCAACCTCGTTGAATGGTTACAGAACCTCGAAGGGAGCGGCCGTTTTGAGGCGGTCTTCTTCCGCACTGTTTCACTGCTTGGCGGTCCCGTGATGGTTCGCCGCCTGCCGGCCGAGGCGCGCAACGCCTTGAACGACCTGGTCTCGAAATCCCCCAACGACGCCGAACTCTACCGCATGCGCGCTCGCGCCGACGAGGCGCAATTGGATTTCACTGCCGCGGAGGCGGACTGGCAAAGGTATGCCCAACTCGCCCCCGATAAGGTCGATGGCCAACTCCAGCTTGCCGACTTCTACCACCGGCGCCTGCGCCCGCTGGACGAGATCAAGGCGCTGGCCGCCGCGGCGCAGGGGCCTTCTTCGCCCGCGGATAAACTGCTGGCTTCCAATCAGCAGCGGGCCTGGCAAACGTTCGAGCGCATCTTCCAGGTGATCCGCGTGCAAGCTTTGCCCGACACGCTTTCCATCGAGCAATACAACGCCTGGCTGGCGCGCTATCCGAAGAACGCGGCAACCTATTCCCGCTTCTTTGATTTCCTTATCGCAGAGAAGAAATTCTCAGAGGCGGAGCGGCTCATTAGCCGGTACGAGAAGGGGTTTCCGCGAGACAAGGTGTTTCCCATCGAAGCCCGCGCCACCCTGGCCTACAAGCGCGGCTCCACGGATGAGGCGCTGGCCCTCTACGACCGCAGTTTTCAGCCGCTCTGGCCGCCCGAGCTCGTCCAGGACTATTTCAATCTGCTCAAGGAAACCCACCGCTTGCGCGAATTCCTCAGTCGCGCCCGCGCTGCCGCCACAGCCGAGCCGAGCGACGTGACCGCCGCCGCGCGCTTGTTCTATTACTACCATCAACAGGGCAATCTCGGCGAGGCACAGCGCGCACTGGTCGAGTATCGGCGGCGCATGGAGAAGACGAACGCTCCCTGGAAAGGTGACCAACTCTGGACGCTCTCCCGCCTCTTCGATGACATCCACGCGTATAACGACGCGGCGCGCGGCTATTACGCCCTCTACAGCCTGCCGGGCGTGGAGCCGGCGCTTCAGGAGAAAGCTCTGGCCGGAATCGCGAATCTTCTCTTGGCCGCCCCCGAACAGCCAATCGGCTTCGGCAGCAACTCAATTTCTTTCCTCCGCGACATCGGCGCCATGGATCCCTACCCAGGCTTCGTGAATGGGATCGTCTCCCTGCTGCTCAACTCCCAGTCGCCCGCCTTTCAATACTCTCAGGCGGAGGGGACCGCCGTCGCATATTTCCATCGCGCGCGGGCCGCGGACTTGATCGCGCTGTTCGATGAGCGCTTCCCGAAGTCGGGGGAGCGCAGCGAACTCCACGCCAGGCTGCTGGATGTTTATGCTGTCTATGCGGTCGACGACGCCATCCTGCGCGGGGGCCGCCGGTTCCTTGATTCCTTCCCCAAGGCGCCCCAGCGCGTCCATGTGGCCATGTTGATGGCCGATTGTTTTGCCCGCAAAAACAGGGTGAAGGAGGAACTCGCGCTCTACGACCAGCTTCTCAACGAGCTGGCCGCGCGCGCCGATCACGTCCCGCTGGGCGAGGGCGCCCGATCGGATGTTTCAGTGGCGCAACCGCCTTGGCGCCAGAGGGAACTCGAAAACGAACAGGCTGACACTGATGAACAATCCCCCTCCCCGAGCCAGTCTCCTGTCGCGGGTCGCAGCCTGGAAAGATTGGCTCGCCAGCGCATGCGCCGCCGGCTCGATGCCAGCAGGGGTCAGACGACACAGGGGGGAGCGGGTCAGGCACGTTCTGCGGAGTACTCTCAGGTGCTCGAACGGTACATTTCGCGTCTGGTCACCCTCGAGAGACCGCTTGAGGTACTTGATCTCTTCCGGCGCGAGATGGATCACAATCCCAACGATCCCGGCCTCTACGAGCGGCTGGCCACTTTCCTCGCGCAGAACCGCATGGACGAGCGCATTGAGGCCGTTTACAAAAAGGCCATCCAGCAGTTTCCTGAGCGCTCCTGGTACCAAAAGCTGGCCCGCTGGTATTTGCGCCGAAAGCAGAACCAGCAATTCGAAGAACTGACCCGACAGGTGATCCAGACCTTTTCCGGCACGGAGCTTGAGGAATACTTCCGGTCGGTTAGGTGGAGCGAACCGGTCATGCCCCAGATGTATGTGCAGTTGAACCTTTATGCCCGCCAGCGGTTTCCTCACAATCTCACGTTCGTGCGGAACCTGCTGGAAGCCTTCCGCTCCAAGCCGACCAACAACCCCCAGGCTTGGGAAGCCCTCATCCGGCAAAACTGGTTTTATGACGACAACCTGCGCTCCGAGTACTTTGCTTATTTGTCCAGCAAAGGCCGCCTCGATTCCGAGCTTCAGGCGGTGCGCGCCGCGAATCCCCAGGCCGGTGGGGGAAAATGGAACGAGCTTACTCAGGCCAATCCCGCCGCCGCACAGTTCATCGCCGAAGCGGAGCTGTGGCGCTCGCACTTTGAAGACGCCGCACCCGTGATCAAGGCACTCGCGGAGGTCTATCCAGCGGACCAGGAGATGGGCCGGCGCGCCTCCTCTGTCTTCCGGTCGCTTGCGCCCTTCAATCCTCAATACACGGAGGTAGCTGCGGGTATCGAAGACGCGCTGTCGAAGTCCAGTCCCGGGGACCGCGAAATTCTCATCCGCATCGGCGACATCTACGCCGACCGCGAGATGTTCGCCAAAGCACGTCCGTATTGGAACCGCGTGCCGGAACTCGAGCCCGGCAACCCCGATGCTTTCCTGGAATCAGCGGCGGTCTTCTGGGACTACTTCCTGTTCGGCGACACGTTGCGAGTGATCAATGACGCGCGCAAGAAATTCTCGAATCCCGCCCTGTTCGCCTACGAGGCGGGAGCCGTTTACGAAGGCCGGCGGGACTTTCCCCGGGCGGTCGATGAATACCTGAAGGGTGGGCTGGCTTCCGCGGAGGACTCCGCCGCTCGCAACCGCCTGTTGCGACTGGTCAAGCGTTCGAGCTTGCGCGGGGCCATCGACCAGGCGACTCAGAAGGCCGCGAGCCGCGCCAACCCGGATTGGAATGCTGTCTCCCTGCGCATTGCCGTGCTGGAGGCGCTCAACCGCCGCGCCGATCTCGACAGCTTTCTCACCCATCTGGCGCAGGACACTTCTTCGCTGGAACTTCTTGCACAAATCCAGCCGCTGGCGGACCGCTACGGCTTCGACAACGTTCGCATCCTCACCCTCGAGCGGCAGATCGCGTTCATGACCGACCCGGTGGAGAAGCTGCAGCTCCGCCTGCAACTGGCTCGCTTCTATGAGTCGAAAAATCAGATGGAGCAAGCTCGCACGCTGATGGAGAGCCTCTATAGCGAGAACCCGCTGCTCCTCGGCGTGGTGCGTTCCACCGTCGATTTCTACTGGCGTAACAAGATGTGGGACCCCGCCATCGACACTCTGCTGAAGGCGGCCAAGTCCGCCTACCCCGCCCTCGGCGAGCAGTTCACCTTCGAGGCGGCGCGCAAGGCGACCGAAGCCAAGGAATACGCGCGCGCCCGCGAATTACTCACGCCGCTGCTCCAGAATCAGCCCTACAACGCCGAATACCTGGCGGCGGTGGCGGACACCTACGCTCGCGAAGGCGACGACAAATCTCTGCGCGGCTTTTACCTTGCCAGGATCCACGACTTCAGCGACTCCAATCTGCCTGCCGATGAGAAGACGACTCGCATCGCAGCACTTCGCCGCGGCCTCATTCCGGCGCTCACACGACTGAAAGATTCGGCCGGGGCGGTCGACCAGTACATCGAAATCCTCAACAAGTATGCGGAGGACGAAGGGCTGGCCCAGGAGGCCGCAGCCTTCGCCGACCGTAACGGCCGGCGCAAGCAACTGCTCGACTACTACACCAAGGCCACTGCCGATTCGCCCAAGGACTTCCGCTGGCCCATGGTGCTGGCACGAATCGAGACTTATTTCGAGGACTATTCCGGGGCAATCGCCTCGTACGTGAGAGCGCGCGGCGTCCGGCCCGACCGCACAGACTTGCTGACGGCGCAGGCTAACCTGGAAGAGCGCTTGATGCGCTTCGACGACGCGCTGAAGAGCTACTCGCGCCTCTACGAGTTGGCTTACGAGAATCCAGCATGGATGGAGAAGGTCGCGGAGCTGCATGCGCGTCAGGGCCAAACCGATGCGGCAGTCGTGGCGCTGAAGAAGGCCTTAGTGGAAGGTCGGCCGGAAAAACCCGAGATGTACTTCGCCGCCGCGGACCGCCTTGCAGGCTGGAATATGCTCGAAAAGGCCCGGCAATTCGCGGAGCGCGGCGTAGCTCTCGCGGGCAAGGATCTGTTGATCCACCCCGCGGATGGTAATGGCACGCTCATCTACGTGACGCTCCTGACGCGCCTGCGCGATTACAGCACGGCCTACGCGCGCCTCAGAGAGGCCTCGAAGGCGGCGCGGGACGCGCAAGTCCAACCCAATCTAAATCCCTTCCTCTCCGCCATGGGCGGCGCGGTGAAGGAATATTACACGCCTGAAGAAAACAGCGCCTTCGCCAACTTCCTTCTCAAAGAGAAGGAAGGGATGGAAACGAACGATTTCATCGAGACGCTCATCCCCTTGGCGCAATACGCAGGCCTGACGGACCTCGAGGCACGGTGGAGGTACGAGGTGATGATGGCCAGCCCCGGCTCGCGCCAGGCCCAAAGCATGGAAACGCGCCTGGGTGTGTTGCAAAAGCAGCGCATGCGCTTCAACGAACTCGGAGCGCAGCTCGAAGCCTACTGGAACGTATTCCCTCAGAGGCCGGGCAAAGACTACATCCTCCAAAGGGCTGCGGACAGCTACGGTTCGGCAGGAAACGCTGCGGCGGAACTACGAGTGCTTGAGGAGGCCTTCGATGGGGAGGGATTGCTTGGTCAGCATCTCTTCCGCTACCTCGAGCTGGTGTCGAGGACTTCACCTGAGCAGCTCGTAACCATCGCGGGAGGAGCGCGCGGAAATCCAGTGCGCGACGCAGCAGCAACCTCGGCGCTCGCGACGGGAAAGGTTGATCTGGCCCTCCGGGCCGTTGCCGGGCGCGGGAGCGGCCTGCCGCCCGTTTGGACGCGTGCCTACACGGGCCTGGTGGGCCTCTATTATTCCGAGCCCTCACCCGTCGTGAACTCTGCCTATCAGCAAGCTCTCGATACGCGAACGATTGGCGACCGCGTCGCGAAGCCGGGGAACCGAGACGAAATGCTGGCCGGCGATATTTGGTTTTATTACGGCTCGCGATACGGGGAGTATCTTTCGGCTACGCACTTGGGCAACCCCGAGGATTACCTGCCGGCCATGCTGGAAGGGACTCCAGCGAGTTCGGATGTCTACTTTACGCTCGCCGATTATTACCGTGACGCGGGCCAGCTCGAGAACGCCCTGGAGGATTTCGCGCACGCGTTGGAACTGAATTCCAGGCGCGCCGATGCCCACGACCGCAGGGCGCAGATCCTTTGGCAGCAGGGCAAGCAGGATAGCGCCGTCAAGGAATGGTCGTTGGCGCTCGCGGCCTTCCATGCCCAAGAAGACAACAGCAAGGTTCCGCCCACTTTTTGGACGAATCTTCGCAGCACACTCGAAAATATCGGCGAACGCAAGCTGCTCCCACAGTTGCGTGACGACGCCGACCGCGTCGTCCGGACCTACGTCCGCCGCAACGGCAGCTACCGCGCCGCTCCCATCCTACGGGGCGTGCTGGCTGCGGCGGGAGATCCCGCGCAGGGGGCGGATTGGCTAGTAGACCTTTCTCGCGCCGCCCCATCCCCCATCGCTTTCCTCTCGGAGCTTGTCTCCGCCCCGTGGTTTCCCGCAGGCCACAAGGCGCCTCTCTATCAGAAGATCCTTGACCTGGCGCAAGATCAAGTGACTAAGACCTTCGGCGCAGAGCACTCCACCGCGCTCGAGACCTTGCACGACTGGCAGCTTCGTTGGATCAATTTCCTGCTGGACAATCGCCGGGTTGCGGACGCACAGACCGCTTTCAACAATCTCCCGGAGGATTTCCGTGACCCGCAGCAGCCTGGAATCGCCTCCGTCATGCTTCGCCTGGCGGCCCAGTCGAACGAACTCGATCAGCTCCTCCAGCAGTTTCAACAAGCTCCCGAGAAGGCTCCTACACTCGAAGTCCTGCGTACTGCCGCGGTCATTCTGGAGGAAAAAGATCCGGCCAATGCCCGCCGGCTCCTCGAATACGTTTACACGCGCCAAATCGATGAACACGATTTCGCTCCCGCAAATTTCCTGGGGCTTGCAGAAGTTCGACTGCAACAGGGCGATCTCGCGCAGGCCGTGGCGCTGCTGCGGCGCATGAATCGCGTGGCAGGTCAGCCTTTTGAAAACCTGGCGGCTGCCGGGGACCTGCTCGTGAAGATGGCACACCCCGCAGAAGCAACGGAGTTTTACGCCCAGCGCGTGAAGGCTGTTCCCTGGGATGACGACGCCCGCCTGAAACTCGCCCAGGCGGAGGCGGCTGCAAATACGCAACGGAACGACGCCATCCAATTGCTCATCTCTGTGGCGTCCTCCCCGAACGCCAACTATGCGAAGCGTGCCGCGGGCGCCGAATCCCTTGTGGCCCTCAAGGCTGCTGCGCCAAGCCTGGGCAGCGCCGAGCTCGAATGGTTGATTCGAGGCGGACCAGTGGCTGGCGCTGAGTCGCCGGGCTTTTTCTATGCCCGCCTGCGAGCCGCCAGGGAAGCCGCCGATGCGGCAACCAAAATCCGCCTCCTGCTCGATGCGATCGCCCTTCGTCCCGAGGACTTCCCGCAGCGTTTCGGGGCGTCGCCGCCTGCCGCCGCCAATCCCAAGAACGTATCGCCGCGCATTCTGCTCGCTCAGGCGGCGGCTGCGGCCAACCAGAATGAGCTCGCGGTTTCAGCCATAACGCCACTGGTGGATTGGAGCATCATGGCAAGTCCACCACCCGAATCGCCGGAGGGCGAGGCCCCTGAAGAAGAAATGGAGCAGCCCGGATATCGCAGCTACATGTGGAAATCATTTCTTGCCGGTCAGGACTTGAGCGCCAGCCAAAAATCGGCGATTGCCGCCCAAATGGCTGGCGCCTTCCAGAAGCTCGCGCGGCTCCGCGAAGCTGCGCAACTCTGGAAGGTGGCCTCCGCGCTCCCCACGGACGATTCCCTTCGCTCACAGGCAACCCATGAACTCGAACAAGTGCAGGCCCAAATGAAGCTCGAGCAGGCCGACCGAGAACGACGGCCGGTGATCACCGAGCATCTCGAGCAGAACGGTCTGGTCAGGCCACGCCTTGTACCGCTCAAAGGAGAGGCTAGCCGTCTCCCCCTTGGGGGAGAGGGTGGCCCGCCGCCGGCGCTTTCTTCAGCCGGGGCGGGCCGGGTGAGGGGGTCGCGAGCCTGGTTCGCTGAAAGTGTAGGAGGAGGTGCAGGGCAATGAGGAAACTCCCGCTTTCGATTCTCTGCTTCCTAAGTATCTCCCTCGCCATGGCGCCACCCGGCCTGGGACCCAAGTCATCTTCCTCCAGCCTCGCCGCCTTCATGCCGACGGGTTCGCTGCTCTTTGTGGAGTCGCCGGACTTCGCCCCGCTGGTCCACGACTGGGAAAACTCGAAGGGAAAACAGAAGTGGTTCGAGAGCGATAATTACCAGGTCTTCTCGCGCTCACGTCTCTTTCTGCGCCTCCAGGAAGCGCAGCGGCAATTCGCCGTCGCCGCGGGCGCCCCACCGGACATGGCCTTGCTGGATGCGGTGGCGGGCGCACAATCGGCGCTGGCGCTCTATGACGTCGGCAACCTGGAATTCCTCTACATCACGCGGATGCCGTCAGCGCGCGCCATGCAGAATGTTCTATGGACGAACCGGGAAAAGTTCGAGCCTCGCAAGGCGGCGGGCATTCCTTATTACGTTCGGACGGAACCGGAGAAGAACCGCTTGGTGGCCTTTGCTACCGCGGGCGACTGCTTGCTGCTGGCCACCCGCGAGGACCTGATGGCCGGCGCGCTCGGGCTGCTTTCCGGCAAGTCCCAACCCGCGCTCGAGGATGAGAATTGGTATAAGAGCGCGGTTTCGGCGGCGGGGCCGGCCGGCGATCTACGCCTGGTTTTGAACCTGCCGCTGTTAGTGAAGTCGCCGCACTTCCGCAGCTACTGGATTCAACGCAACATTGCGGCAC
Organism: Terriglobia bacterium; assembly: GCA_050011515.1. Lineage (GTDB taxonomy): Bacteria > Acidobacteriota > Terriglobia > UBA7540 > UBA7540 > CAVROP01. Next base: position 56,054 of record JBEKIZ010000003.1, read on the forward strand.
TGAAGCAATACTCAGCCGAAGTCGCGGACATCCATCGCTCGGAGACGGAAATTCGGGAAGAGCGCGTCCTGCTCAAAGCTAACCCACCCGGAGACACAGAGCAGCGCGCCACCGCAAGCACCGCCCCCATCGCCGAACTTCTCGGCATGGTCCCGGCACAGGAAGGCATTTACCTCGCCTGGCGACCTCCCTCCGCCGACACGGTGCTTGACCTCGTGCAGCAAAAGGTCTTGATCCCCCACGCAGGGCCGGGGGTGGCTTCCCAGATCGCACCGGGCGTCACCTTGACGGAAGGCCAAACCGGCAGTGAGAGCGACCTCGAGACGCGCATTGACGTTCCCCCGCTCCAGGGAACGACGGAAGCCCCAGGCGCCGAAGCCCTCAAGAAACTTCTGAATGCGGTTCCGCTCGAGGCCGTACTGGAGTATCACTCGCTCCAAAATACCAGGCAGTCGGCCTTTATCGAACCTCACTCCGCCGTCCTCATTTGCAGCTCAGCGAACTGGGATTCGGAGGCCACGCGCAACGCCCTCCGCGCGGCGATCATGGATCTTTGGACAACTTCACAAATCGGCGTGAGCTGGGTGGCGAGGCACGAGGGCAATGCCGACTACTATCAACTCGATGGATTGGCTCCACTCGCCGTCGCCACCAAGGGACCGATTCTCCTGCTGGCAAGCTCCGGCGAAACGCTGAAGGCCCTGCTGGCGAACTCTCCGGGTACCGAGGTGGGTCCGAACGTGGTTTACGCCGCGGGCTTTCGCCATTCTGCCGAGCGCCACAACATCGTGAAGATGATGCGGCTGATTGAAATGCCGCTGCCGCAACAGTACGGAGGCTTGGCGGGCGAGGAGGGACGCACGCCATCCTTCTTTTCCGAGAACCTCGCGAGCCTCAGTCAGTCGCTGGAGAGCATAGAGTCAGAGTCGCTCGTGGTGGAAGACCGCGGCCCACAGTTGCACCAGACGGTCACTTATCGGTTGAAGAAATGAGCCGTTCCCTGAACCTGGTTTTGGCTTACATGCTCGTGGCTTCCTCATTGGCCGCGGATTCGCTCTACGACCAGTCCGTCGCCCGGCTGCTGGCAGAGCACTACCCTTCCAGCGACCTGTCGTACATCCTGATCGACGCCAACACGCACCGCCTGATTGCCTCCCGCTGGGACCAGATAGCGGAACCCGTGCCCGTCGGCTCTCTCGTGAAGCCGTTCATCGCCCTGGCCTACGGGCAGAAACACAATTTCCGCTATCCCACTTATTTTTGCCACGGCTCGGCCGACGGCTGCTGGCTTCGGCGGGGGCATGGAAAGGTGGACATCAGAACAGCTATCGCCTATTCCTGTAATGCCTATTTCCTGAACCTAGCCTCCTCATTAAAAGCGGAGGACGTGGACTTGATGGCCCAGCGTTACGGCCTTGCCATTGGGAGAGCACCGCTTGACACAGCGGAGATGATCGGCCTCGGTGGGGCCTGGCGCATGGAACCCCAGGAACTCCTGCACGCTTACCTTCTTCTCGCCGCCCTGCCACAACCCGCCGGCGCTGCCGAGCTACTGGGTGGGATGGCGCTCTGCGCCAAATTCGGGACCGCGGAGGCCGTCGGCCGTAATCTCCGCGGACTCGCCGCCCTCGCCAAGACAGGCACCGCCCCCTGTGTCCACGAACCCCGAGCGCCCGGCGACGGCTATGTCGTGATGCTCTACCCGGCGGACCAGCCTCGCCTGGCGTTGCTCGTCCGCGTGCACGGCGTTCCCGGCGCCCGCGCTGCCGAAACGGGAGGCCGTATATTGAACAGCGTGGTCAACGGCCAATAGGAGAATCGCATCCGCACACGTTTTGCCCAATCCGCATTCGCGTTCATTTTGCTGGCGCCTTGCGTCTGTGCCGCCAGGGAGCTGCGGATCGGCGTCTTTGGCCTTTTCCATCCCGAGCGGTTGGTGATTTCCGCCTTGCCCGCGCAAACGGTGATTGTCACTGCTGGTACACAGCAAATCGTCGTCTCGGATGGTGGAGGAGCCTTTTTGTATCTGGAAGGGAACCAAGTACGTGTTCGATTCAATGATGAGAGCCTCGTGGCCTCTGAAGTGGACGTGGCAGATCGAATGGGAAGAGCCACAGATTTCCTAATATCAATTCCCGGCAAAATCACGCGCCGCTTTCGCGGCAAGCTCGCAGTGAAGTGTCAGATCGACGAACTGGAAGCTGTGGTGGAAATGGACCTGGAGACGGCCGTTGCCTCAGCGGTGGCCGCGGAGAGCGTGCCCGGGGCTCCTCTCGAGGCTTTGAAAGCCCAGGCGGTTGCCACGCGTTCGTATTATCTGGCTTCGCTATTGCGCCACACGCAGTTTGATTTCTGCGACACGACTCATTGCCAGTTCATTCGCGAAGCGCCTTCTCCACATTCCCTCGCTGCCCAGGCCACCGCGGCCACACACGGCCTTGTCCTCTTGTACGAGGGCACGACCATCCCGGCCCTGTTCACCGGGAGCTGCGGTGGAAGGACCCGGACTCTCGCGGAGATTGGTCTCGCGCCGGGTCCCTACCCCTATTTCTCCGTGCCATGCAATTACTGCCTGCACCACGCCCCGCATTGGTTGGCGCGACTCGACCCCAAAGAAGCCGCAGAGCTCGCGGGCCACTCTGAAGGAAGCCGGTTGAGACTCGGACGCATCCTGGGCTGGGACGCTGTACCCGGCAACAACTACGAATTGCAACGCGAAGGTGAGGTCGTGGTGGTGGAAGGCCGCGGTAAGGGTCATGGCGTGGGCCTCTGCCAATTAGGCACGGCTTGGATGGCCAACCAGGGATTCGGCTTCCAGGGAATTCTCGCCCATTATTATCCGAACACTGTAGTGGGAACCCCGAGCAACTGAGCCGTGAGATTTCAATTCTGCCGTGCAGGTCCATTAGTGTACTACCCTTGCATCGTACTGTTGCGAAGTTCAGGCTTCCCTTCAAATGCGAATTGTGGGAGTATTTAGGTTCGCAACGTGAACCTCCTGTCCCCTCCCAAACTTGAGTGGGCGTTTCAAAACCGAAGGGACGACGGGGAATTGATACTTGGCCTCTGTCAATAGCCTGACAATCAAAGAAGTGTTCGACTTGGTGCGTGCTGACCTCGAGAAGGTGGAAGAGGAATTTCGTCTGCAGAGCATCTCCAGCGTTCAGCCCATCACCGAGATCGGCCAATACCTGCGAGGCAGCGGGGGCAAAAGACTGCGTCCTGCCCTGGTGCTGCTCTCCTCCAAACTGTGTGGTTTTGAGGGGCCGGCTGCGATTCGGCTCGGAACCGTGGTCGAACTCATCCACACCGCCACGCTCGTTCATGACGACGTGATTGACGAGGCGGACACACGTCGGGGACGACCTTCCACAAATTCCCGATGGGGCAACCACTTGAGTGTGCTGGCCGGGGATTGGCTTTACATGCAGGCCTTTAACATTGCCCTGGCGGAGCGCAACTTCAAGATACTTGACCTCTGCATCGCATTAACGCAGGCCATGGTCGAGGGCGAGTTGCTGCAACTCACCTGGCAGAGAAGGATCGACGTCCCCGAAGACGTCTATTTCGAGTTGACTTACCGCAAGACTGCTTGCCTGTTTTCCGTTTCTCTCCGATTGGGTGCGGTGCTGGCAGGAAGGAGCGAGGAGGAGGAAAGACTGTTGGGCGCCTATGGCCACAATTTTGGCTTGTCCTTCCAGCTTATCGATGACGTACTCGATTTTACTTCCTCCGAGGAGATATTAGGAAAGCCTATCGGCAATGACCTTCGCGAAGGCAAGGTCACGTTACCGCTGATCTATCTCCTGCAACGCTGTGGACGCGAGGAGGCTCAGAAAGTAAGGTCTGTGCTCGAAGACGGCGGCTTCAACTCGGCAGGATTTAATGAGATTCTGGACCTGATCGACCGGTATAACACCTTGCAGGCCGCGAGAGAAAAGGCCCAGGAATTTGCTCAGAAGGCCAAGCGCTGTCTGGAGACGTTCCCGGACACGCCTTACAAGGATGCCCTGCGATCCCTGCCTGACTTCATGCTGGATCGCGAGTTCTAAGAACACCTTCTCACCCCGGCATGAAGCACCGCCGCGAAACCGAAATCAAGTTGCTGGCTCGTGACCGCAAGCAGTTGGGGAAACGCCTGTCTCATCTGGGCTTCAAGGTTTTGAAGGCACGGCACTTTGAGAGCAATTACCTTTTCGACTTCCCGGACCTTCGGCTTCGCAGGTCTGGGTGTCTTCTCCGATTGCGTTTCGCTCACGGCGAAGACCGGTTGACGTTCAAGGGGCCATCGCTCCGCCGGCGTTGGTACGAAACCAGACGCGAAATCGAAACCCGAGTCGAAGAAGGAGTGCTCCTTCGCGAGGTCCTGAAGAACCTGGGGTTGAAGCAAGTGTTCATTTATGAAAAGTACCGGACCATCTATGCCGAAGGTAACAAAGCAGACTTTCATGGACTGCCCCAGGTAGCGCACGACGAGACGCCCATAGGCAATTACCTCGAGCTTGAAGGGCCAGAGAAATGGATCGACCAGGTTGCGACCCGGCTGGGGTATTCGCGCCAGGATTACATCAGCAGCAGCTATTTGGCTCTTTACTACCAGAAGTGCCAGGAAGAAGGCAAGACCCCAGGTAATATGGTTTTCAAAGGGCGCAAATCGCGGTAGTGTCCTAGTATGGGATGTACGGCCGGTCCCGCAAGGCGGGACCGGCCAGGTCGCCCCAAGAGGCGGCCCTAGAGTCGAATTGGGACACTACCAAATCGCGATTGGGTTTCGTTGCCACCTGAGTTATAATAGGTTTGATTGGTGCGCCGCTGACATTGGGTGGGCGGGCGAGGAGGATATGTTATGGAGGGTTTGTTTCAGCCAACCCATTTGATTTTCATATTGCTAATTGTGTTGATCCTGTTTGGACCAGGAAAGTTGCCGGAACTCGGAAAGGGCTTGGGGAAGGGAATTCGCGAGTTCAAGGATGCCATCAAAGGCGGCATGGAGGGGAGCTCGGAAAAGAAAGAGGAAGAGAAGAAGCCCTAAGCCGTCCTCCGCATTTCCACTCTTGCGAAGATCTTTCTCTGCCCCTGTCCTTCATTGTTCAACGGCAAGCTCAGCAAAAGCGAGAATCCCAAAGGGTGGTACGGATCGCATAATCCTCGGTAGCTCAATGGTAGAGCGTTCGGCTGTTAACCGAAGGGTTCCAGGTTCGAGTCCTGGCCGAGGAGCCAACTTTCTTCACACTGGCTGCTAATTCGTCAGCCGACGAATTCCAGGTTCGAGTCCTGGCCGAGGAGCCAAACCTTACTCAGTCAGCTACGTTGATCGTTCCCGTTCTCAATCACCCGACACGCCTGAAATTGTGCCCAAAAACGTGGCTGGAGCATTGCATACTGAGATGGTCATGTGTACATTATTGGGCGGGAAGTCAAAATGGAATTTCGTGGTTAAACTGACCAGGAAGCTCCCGACCACTTAGGTTGTGAACGTGGGGAACACCGCGGCAGTGAACCCTACACCCTGACGCCGCAAAACGCAGGCAGGGATGGACCGAGAGCATTTGAGGTTGAGCCAGATCAGCGCCGGTCCAGGGTCGGCCCGCATGCCCGTGGCGGACGACGCGATCGGTGACCAGACTTGGTGTTCCGTGAGTTGTCCGCGTGGGACTGCTCTCGTGCTTATGGGCGGGTTGATCTACCTGTACTTAATTCTGTTTTCTCCACCTTTCATCCCCATCTACTCGGCGGGCGACGGAACCCTTTACATCAGCCAAGCGACACGAATACTCCAGGGAGAGGTCCCGTATCGTGACTTCTTCGAGTTGACGCCTCCGGGAACCGATTTGGTTTACTGCGTTTTTTTCAAGTTGTTTGGGTTTCACCAATGGATCCATAACGCGACTTTGCTGGTCCTGGGAATGAGCTTCCTTTGGCTGAGCATTGTCATCTCACGGCGGGTGCTGCCCGCGCATTTGGTTTTCTTGCCAGGGGCACTATTTCTTTCCATCCCTTTTGCGATCCGGCTCGATGGCACTCACCACTGGTTCAGTTGTCTAGCCGTAACGAGTGTCCTGGCAATCCTTATTGATCGACGGACACCAGTCCGCATTGTCGCAGCAGGGGGATTGTGCGGCGTTGCGCTGTGCTTCACCCAACATCGAGGGCTCTTTGGCTTTCTGGGTTTAGGGGCATTCCTCTTCTGGGAATGGAGGAAAAAGCAAGAAAGCTGGAAGGCGCTGTTCAAGAAACAACTCCTGCTGATCTTGGGGTTCTTGATTGCACCCGTGGTGGTTGATGGCTATTTTATCTGGAAGGCGGGGCTCGAGCGATTCCTGTTCTGCACAGTCGTTTTTGGCCTGAAATACTACGCACCCTATGGAAATATAAACACTTTTGGAGCAGTCTTGAGGGACTTGAGCCTCCCCCTGGATCGGCAACTTCTCCGCTATAAGCTCGCGTTTCTTTTCGTCTTGGTCGTCACCCCTTTGAGTTACCTGCTCTTCTTCCTACGCGGGTGGCAAAGGGCACGCAAAGGGTCGGATGCCCCCTGGAGCCAACTCTTGCTTGTGGCCATCGTTGGAATATCGCTGCTGCTGAGTGTGGCGTCTGCCCCAGCCGCAGTCAGGGTTGCTCCCGGAATGTTGCCCGCTTTGATTCTAATCGTGTGGTTCATGTTCACGCTAAGGCACTTTCGCCGGAGTCTTGTGACACTTCTCTGGCTTGGAGTTCTCGGATCGGCACTCTTCGGTGCTTACTGGCGACAGACCCACTGGCGAACCTTCTTCGATACACCGGGTGGTCGCATAGCCGTCCATGATCAAGACCTCGCAGAAAGGTTAGTTTGGCTTCAAGAAAGAAGCCACCCAGGGGAGTACATGTTTGATACCCATTGGCCAATTGTAAACGTGGCACTGGGGTTGAGGAATCCTGCGCCGATTCCGGTCCTCACGGATACGGACTACACCCGCCCGGAGCAGGTCGAGGGAGTCATCTCAGGCCTGGAAAAACATCAGGTGCACTATGTGCTATGGTCGGCGGGTGACCTTATTGCGCTCCCAAACGAAAGGATTGCCCCTGGGGATCATCTCGAGCCCCTCCGGAGATACCTGCGGACGAACTATCAGCTTGCGGCAACCTTTACAGACGGCACACCGGTCTTGGAAAGGAACTCTCTCCAAACTCATCCCTGATTACATTTCCATCCTTAGGTTTAGCATAAGTCCACTCCAACTCAACCGATTAGAAGATGACCGCGAGCGCCGCATAATTAAAGAGCGAAACGATGGACTCTCGTCTCGAGCTCACGGCTGCCTGCCAACCATCCTGGCAAGCGTACTGGCTTTGCCGGCCGCGGGAAACTCTCATTTCAGAGGGATCGGAAAGCAGGATTTACACCGAAGAAATACTCTGACCGACGGCAGGCGGTGGTCAAGGTGCGTGCTTCTTCCCGGGCACCTGATCCTGAACCACAGCGAAGGTCGCCAGAGAGGTCACGAACTTCTTTATGCCGACGCTGTGAAAGTACACCATGGTTTGATCGCGGTCGCTTTCGAGGACCGCGCCCCAACCGTACCTGAAATGGCGGACAGACTGGCCGGGTTTTAATTTCATAAGGTCCTCTCTCCACCTGGCTATCTGATCTCATCCCTGGTACTGCTGCCTGCCAGGGCGGCGGAAATCGGCCTAGGGCCCAGCGCTGCCTCGGGGGACTGGGCGTTCCGAAAGTCGTCGCGGCCGAGGCCGATCTAAACGCATCTGCGTGGCACTACAGTACCCTAATAATCGCGCCTGCGGTATGAGCCATCCCGGCCGCCACCACCGCGTGGTCGCGAGAAGTCCGTGCGCTGGGGGCGAGCTTCGTTGACGGTCAAAGGACGGCCCTCGAGGGCCTGTCCGTTCAAGCCGGTGATCGCCTTTTGAAGGTCCTGGCCTTCGGCGAGCTCGACAAATCCGAATCCTCGCGGGGCGCCTGACAGCTTGTCGCGAATCACCACTGCCGAGGCCACTTGATAGCCCGCATTGGTCACAAAATCGGTGAGACTACCATCGGTGGCGCTGTGGGGAAGATTACCTACGAAAAGTTTTGTTGCCATCTGTTCCTCCAAGTTGGGGCGGCCCTTGGGGTCCGCCCGGTTAACCTACACTGATTGGTGAGACGGGGCCAGCCCCACTGCCAAAAGTCTTTCGGCACGGCAAGCGCCGATCGGGGTCAACCCATCTACAGCGTGCGTTCAACAGTTGTCAGCCACGCTGCCACAAGTGTTTCGGCCCGGCGACCGACGACACGATGCTGTCCTCTTTCTTCTTTGCCTGCGGCTTACGCGGGTAGTGCCGTTCCAGGTATTCCCGGATGTCAGGCTCCCCGATACTCAGACGGGCCTCAGTGCGAGATTCGAGCGTTTCCCCTCCTAGTTCTTTCGCCAACCGCGCAAAGCATATGCCTGGGCCATCCTGGAGTTTCAGGCAATCCGGGCGAAACGCTTCGAATTGAACATTGACCGTGAAATCGCGTGCCTCATGGGGCGCGTCAATCACGTGAAAAGCATAGATTCGAGAACTGGCTGCACTGTCGAAACCGACATATTGGATATACATTTCAAAATCCTCAAATTGGCCCTGCGAGCGCTGGTCATAGTTAACACCGCTGGCAGCGCCGATCCGCTCAACCGTCAACGGCAAGATGCTGGCTCTTCTTCTCCGGGACCCAGCACTGGTCGTGTTTGATTTCTTGTTTCCAGCGCCTTTCGCGCTTCTCGAGTTTGCTTCTGCCGGAGAATCTTTTGCCGGCGTTCCCGACCAAACCTGGATTTGTCACCATTTCTTTCCGACATAATTCCCTCTCTTGTGAGCCCTCTGCTTTGGTTTCAGACGCACAACGCAATAATGTCGTTTCGTCTTCGCCGAACTGGAGAGCGGACTTGGCCGCTCCCACCGATCCAGGTGCCTCGTTGTTTCAGGCTGCTGCGCGAGCGACGGTCGTGTGGAAGGTCGAGTTGGCAACCTCATAAGTTTGAATACGAAGAGCCCCTTCAAGCACTTTTGCCAAAGCCTTCAGCACTTCCGGATAGGTTGCGCGGTTATATGCTTCCGCGTCCTCTTTCCGATCCCACAAACTGATTGCAACGGCTCCCCCTCCCTCGGAGGCTATGAAGGTGATTTCGCCTTGAAAACCTCTCTGTTTTCGAAGCACTGGAATGATTTCCTTCTCCATCGTCCGGCTAAACTCCCCAACGCTATTCGGGTTCAAATGCAGGGATATATGTCGAGCGAACATGGCAACCTCCTTGGTTGTCTTCTAAGAGGTAAGGCCGCAGATAACCCGACTTAGTTCAGGAGACCTGGAGAGTGTCTAGGAGAGGCTCACCTCATTAACCATACTGATTGAATTAACTTTACTTGTCAAGCCAATTATGCAAGATTCTAATTTAAGAGGGTTAAGTGAACTATAAATAGTTAATCTTGGGGAGGGACCCATGGACCTACCGTTAGTAATCAGGCAACGACTCGAACAACTGGGACATGAACAGAGAGACTTGGCGGTTGCTGCCCAGGTCACGGAGTCCTACATATCGCAGTTGCTTACCCGGAGGAAAGCGCCACCCGCACCTGAGCGGACAGATATCTATGGGAAGATTGAGGAATTCTTGAAGTTCCGAAGCGGGGAGCTCACAAAGCTGGCTGAGCAACAGCGCCACGAAGCGCTAAAACGAAAACTGGCAGACCCACCCGCGCCGTTATTTAAAGAGGTTCGAGAGTTGGTGCTTAGAAAATGCAAACCGGACAAACAGAAACAAATTGCGGCGATCTTCGAAAAGCAGCCCTTCGGTGAACTCGAACTCCTGGTCACGCAGAAGCTTTTGGATGTGGTCAAGAAAGTCGCCAGACGAGAACTGGAAAGTGAAAACTGGCTCCGCTTGGTGGCCAAGCTCAGCAACCGGAGCTACGAAGAGATGCGGGTGGGGATTCTCGAGTTCCTGGATACAGACATCTTCAATGTGTCGATTGAGAACTGCGTCTCCTTTTTGGACCCGCTGATCGAATTCTGGGATATCGACCTCGCGACTTTCGGTTTGGAAATCGTGTTAAACCGCAGAGTGGCCCCTGGGCACCCTAAGAAGTTTGAGTTCGTGGAAAAGGATTTCGAACCGCCCTTGGAGGAAGAGCCGGGGTTGAGAGAATTCCTTCAGGATGCTTCTCTCAGCGGCGGCGCCACCGAGGATGAAATCGCCTTTCTGAAGAAGCTGCGATTCAAGGAAAGACGGCCTACCGCACTCTATTATTACCGGGAGTTGCAAAACCTAAGAGACCCTCTTCATTTTCGCACCGCGAAAGCCGCTTAGGACGCATTCGCCACCGGCGCGACCCGTAGGCCACACCTGCGAAGCAAAGCGTGGTAAGATACGCGGCGAAAGATCGCCAAGGAGGCTTCAAGCTCATGGCTTGCAGAATCCACATTGGCCTATTCACCGTGATGATGGTGGCTGCGATTGTCTTACCCGCAGGGGCGCAGCTCCTGCCGTAAGTAACCCCAAAGCCAGCGAAAGCGCCCGCCACGAAGCCCGCACAGATCGTGGTCGAGACCTCCCCCGACGCCGAGGTCTACCTCGATGACCAATACACCGGCCGGGCGAGTCCGGAAGGCCGGCTGGTGATTGGCGATCCGAAACCAGGAGAGCACAACCTGCGGGTCTACTTCGCCGGCAAGAAAGAGTTCCAGCAGAAGATAACTGTGGTGGCGGGGAAAGAGGTGAAAATCGTGGCCACGCTCGCTAACCTGTCGGGGAGCATCCTGCTAAAAACCACGCCGGGCGCGGAGGTCTCTCTGGACAACTCGAGTCGAGGGGTCGCAGACGCCAGTGGACAACTCACGGTTTCGGAGGTAGCTACCGGTCTTCACGCGCTGCGGATCGCGGCACGCGGGAAGAAGGATTTCAGCCAGACAGTTGACGTATCGAGCGGACAAGAAAGCCGCGTCGAAGCCGCGCTATTGGACCTCGGCCCTGCCGCAGGGTCAGTGCGAGAGAACCCCAGAGATGGCCTCAAGTATGTCTGGATTCCGCCAGGGACGTTCATGATGGGCTGCTCGCCGGGCGACAACGAGTGCGAAAAGGATGAAAAGCCATCGCACCAAGTCACCATCAGCAAGGGTTTTTGGATCGGGCAGACGGAGGTTACTGTGGGCGCCTTCAAGCGCTTCGCAGCAGCCACGGAACGGCCAATGCCAGATGCTCCGAGATTCAACAAGGGTTGGGCGAATGACCGTATGCCTATCGTGAATGTGACCTGGAATGACGCACACGACTTCTGTGCGTGGGCGGGAGCGCGGTTGCCCACAGAGGCGGAGTGGGAATACGCGGCGCGAGGAGAAAGCACGGAGGCGCGCTATGGGTCAATCGACGAAGTCGCCTGGTACAGCGTCAACAGCGGAGGCCAGACGCATCCGGTGGGCGAGAAACGAGCCAATGGATTCGGGTTGCACGACGTGCTGGGGAATGTTTGGGAGTGGGTGAATGACTGGTACGACCAGAACTATTACCAGAACAGCCCGTCCCAGGATCCCTCAGGGCCGACAGGCGGTCAGCAGCGCGTTCTGCGTGGCGGGGCCTGGGTCAGCGTTCCCTGGGTCGTTCGCGTATCGTTCCGCAGCAGCTACAATCCAGCCAACAGGAACTACATCAACGGGGTTCGTTGTGGCGGGGAAGTGGCTGGTCCTTGACCCTTTTTCCTTTTCCCTTGAGATCTGGGGAGTACCGGCCCATAAGCGCTAAGTTAACTGTCCGGCAGGCTCGATAGGCCGCTAGGGCAATTTGGCGCAGCGGAAGCCGATAAGCGGTGAACGCGTAGAGGCGTGGTCAAGGTTGCGGGTTGTGGTGGTCACGTGCTCGTTGTCGCATTTGTAAGAACCCCCTCGAATGACCTTGGCGTCTTCAGGAATAGCAGACACGGAGGTCTGGCCGGGGTAGGGCTTGTAGTCGTCCAGGCACCACTCCCAGACGTTCCCGGACATATCCAGAACGCCGAACGGACCGGCAGCGTCAGGGTGGGCGCCGACCGGCTCCGGGTGGCCCAGGCCGGTTTCGAGACTGTCTACAAGCGCTGAAGTGAAGCTATTTCCCCAGGGGTAGAGTCTGCCATCCGTTCCACGCGCTGCGAATTCCCATTCGGCTTCAGTCGGCAGCCGCCCGCCCGGCACGACCCCCCCGCAATACGCCTGCGCGTCCTGCCACGAGATATTAGTGGCAGGCCAAGCAGCCTGTGAGTCTGGGTACGTCGAAGGCTCGCCTTTCGTTTTCTGAAGAAACCCGCTGTATTGAGCCCGCGTGACGGGTTCCTTGTCGATGTAGAATGGCGCGACACTCGCGGAATGAGCAGGAGTTTCTTCCACATTCGGGGCGTTGTCACGACCCATGGTAAACGTGCCTCCGGGAATGTACACCATCACGGTCGCTCCCTGTGGAACAGGGACGGAGGGAGCAGGTCCTGGAGGAGCTTGCTGCTTCCGTAAAGGCTCAACGGTCGCTCCCTGTGGAATAGGAACGGAGGGAGCAGGTCCTGGAGGAGCTTGCTGCTTCTGTGGTTGCTGCTTCGCCGATTGGGAAAAATACCAGATGGCCCCCGCCGCGACGAGTATTATGAGGGCGCTAAGACCCATGTACTTCATCGTCTTGCTCGCCTCCGGCACGGTTCTGAACTGAGGAGTTGGTTTGGTGACGCGGTCCTTCGAGGCGGGAACTGGCCTCGCGCCGGGGGCGGGCCCCGCGGGCGGAGCAGGTTCAGGAGCCGCAGCGGAATCCCGAGCCTCCTGAGCGGCATTCAGGCGCGCTTGTTCCGGGGATTCTTTTCGCGGAGGAGGAGTCTTGCCGGGCGGCGCAGGCTGACGACCCACTGGGGCCGCCGATTGTAGGGGCGTCTCGGGTTCTCGAGGGCCGCGGGATTCGCGGCCCGGCACGCCGGGTTCAATCAGCTTCGTCGTAGCGAGCGGCTGCGGTGATTCTGCCTGCGATGGGGCCGAGGCCGCGCGGGCGAAATCGCGCGCGAAATCCAGTGCAGACGGGTAACGCTGTTCGCGGTCCTTGGCCAGGGCTTTCATCACCGTGGCTTCAACCTGAGGGGAGACTGGCAAACCCGGGGCGACAGCCCGGAAAGGCGGCGGTTCCTCCAGCATGTGCTTGCGCACGTAGCCAAGCGGCGTGTCGGAATGGAAGAGCCCACGGCCCGCGAGCATTTCATAGGTAACGACACCCAACGAGTAGATGTCGGAGCGCCCGTCCAATTGATCGCTGCGCATGCCCGAGGCCTGCTCGCAGGACATGTAAGCGGGTGTCCCAAGCACTGTCCCGAAGAGCGTGTGGGTGGCGGACTCGCGCAGCTTAGCGATGCCAAAATCGACGATCTTGACGATCAGCTCGCCTTCATCGCCGCGCGTCAAGAAAACGTTATCGGGCTTGACGTCGCGGTGGATGATGCCGAGTTTGTGCGCGGCGTTCAGCCCGCGCGCTAGCTGCGAGAGGATTTCAGTGCACTCGGCCACGGGCAACGCGCCGCGCCTGCGGAGCGCTTGGCGGAGCGTCTCGCCTTCCAGATATTCCATCGCGATGTAGGGAGTCCCATCGTCGCATTGGCCCGACTCGTAGATGGTCACGACATTGGTATGACGGATGCGCGCCGTGGAGGTCCCTTCATCGTGAAAACGCAGGAGGAATTCGGGATCATCCAGGAGCCGGCGGCTCAGGACCTTTAACGCCACGGGGCGATTCCCGAGGGCGATTTGCTCCGCGAGAAAGACCGCTCCCATGCCTCCTACACCCAGCTTCTTGACAATTCGATAACGCCGCGCGAGACTGCTGGCAAGCTCAGACTCGGTCACACCGGAAGCGGAAGGAAGCGGCGTGCCGTCTTTCCCACAGAAATCTGCATCGTCGGGGTATGTTCGCTGGCATTGAGGGCAGGTGCGCACGGTTACTCACCGAGTCGTCGAGAGGCTCTTCAGCCGTGCATATACTACAACTCTTCGTGTCTACGGGCAACGGAGCTTCTGAGCACCACCTTCAAAATCCGGTAGTGGGTCAATTTGATGTAGAGGCGGCGGAACCTGTCCCGATCTGACCGGGACGCCGCCATTTGGCGATCCCGCAGACGCGGGATCGCCGCTACAGCATCAAATTGACCCACTACCCAAAATCCTGTTCTTTCGGCGGTTTTCTGGCGTATTTTATAAACGCATCACTTCACTTTCTTTCAGGGAGCGAGATGGCGATGAAAGCGTTGTTCTTTGAAGGCATTCATGAAGATGCAGTCGCAACGTTCTCCCGCGCTGGCTATGATGTCAGGACCCTGCCCGGAAGCCCGGATGCAGCCGTACTGGTTCAGGAAATCCGAAATGTTGCCGTGCTCGGTATCCGGTCCAAGACAAGAATCACCAAGTCTGTTCTTGAATCTGCTCCTGAGCTACTTGTGGTAGGCGCCTATTGTATCGGGGTCGAGCAAATTGACTGCGCCAGTTGCACCGAACAGGGCATCGCGGTGTTCAATGATCCCCACAGTAACACCCGTTCCGTGGCTGAGCTCGCCATGGGAGAAATCATCATGTTGGTGCGGCGAGTTTTTCACAGCAGCTTCGCTCTCCACCGCGGCGCTTGGCACAAAAGCTCGAAGGGTTGCCATGAAGTTCGTGGCTTGACACTCGGCATCGTGGGCTACGGTAAGATTGGCTCGCAACTTTCTGAATTGGCAGAGGCTATTGGGATGAAAGTGGTCTTCTGCGATGTGGCGGAGGTTCTGGCACGAGGGAACGCAAAGAACTGCGCGTTTTCGGAGCTGCTTCAAACAGCGGATGTGGTTTCCCTTCACGTTGACGGCCAACCCCAAAACAGGAATTTCTTTGGCGAAGAAGAGTTCCGGATGATGAAAAGGGGATCGGTTTTCCTCAACTTGAGTCGAGGTTTCGTGGTTAATCATGAAGCGCTGGCAGAAAACCTGAAGAGCGGTAAGCTGAGCGGGGCGGCCATTGACGTTTTCCCCGAAGAGCCGGGCAGCGGGGGACTTTTTTCCAACTCACTCCAGAACCTTCCCAACGTCATTCTGACGCCACACATCGGAGGAAGTACCGAAGAAGCTCAGCAAAGCATTGGACAATTCGTTTCGGCGCAGATGTGCCGTTACTTACAAAGCGGCGACACCAGGCTCAGCGTGAATCTGCCACACTGCCAACTCGAGAGCGCCCCCCGAAATCACAGGCTGGTACACATTCATAGGAACATTCCCGGAATGTTGCTGGCCATAAACCGGGTGTTCGGGGAACGAGGCATCAACGTGGAACGACAAGTCTATGACACCAAGGGGACGGTCGGGTATGCCATCCTGGACATCAATCATGAGTGGGACGACGGGCTCATCCGCGCGCTCAAAGCCATACCTAGCACCATCAGATTCAGAGTTCTTTAACGAACCTTTGGCCCTTTCATTCCCTATTCCCCATTCCCTATTCCCTGTTCCCCATTCCCTATTCCCTGTTCCCTGTTGCCTATTCCCTATTTCCTGTTCCCTTCCTCTCAATCTGTAATCTCAAATTTCCAATGCTTTTAGTCCGCCTGGCTCGGTGCGTCGGCGGACTTCGCCCGGCCGTTCACCGCCGTGCGCCGGCGACTACGTGCCACCCGCCCGCTACGCCTCAGTCGAAACAAAACTGTTGCAAGGGCCTGTCCAGAAACTCGACGAATTACTCGTTTCAGTTGGGCAGGTTAGGCCGAGCGGACGGGAAGGCGCTTTACCCGCTTTTTGCGCCCCCAGAACGTCCTCGGCACACTCGACCCTTGATCCCCGGAGGGGATCAATTAAGTAGCCGGAGGCAGCGCCCCCGGAAAACGCGCCCCCAACAAGGTCCGACCCCGCAGGCGCGGGATCGAATCCGGACGGCGTCCCACCGGTCTTGCGTCCCGCGGCTCAGGGTAATGCGACCCCTCCAGGGTCGGAGATCGAGCGTGGCGCTTTCCGGGGGCGCTGCCCCATAGGCGCCAAGATAAGAACCATTTCTATCGTTCCGACGCCATTCCCGTCCCGCGAAGCGGGACACGGTGAGTAGCCGTAGGTGAAACCTACGGAAACAGAAGCCCAGAAAGCATTCCGGCCCCGGAGGGGCCGAACCATTGCCTGGTCAACCCCGTTGGGGTTGCGTAATTCTGTGCGGTCCGTTATCCGCAGGTTAAAACCTGCGGCTATTCACCGTTGGCCCCTGCCGGGGCCA
Source organism: Terriglobia bacterium (assembly GCA_050011515.1). Lineage (GTDB taxonomy): Bacteria > Acidobacteriota > Terriglobia > UBA7540 > UBA7540 > CAVROP01. Next base: position 72,285 of record JBEKIZ010000003.1, read on the forward strand.
TTTGAACACGGCGTACCTTAGCGCCTATGGGGCGTTGCCCCCGGCTACAGTCTTGTGCCCTTGCAGGGCACGGAAGACCTACCCGTCGGTCTTACCCCGCGGCACCCCGTTTCTGACATCACGGATGGCGATTTTCGGCTTTGCACGCTCAAGACAACTTTTCGAGTGCTTGCACGATTGGGGCGAGTAAATGCGCATCCGGTTTTTCGCCTGACGATTCGCAGGCCTGCATGTAGTCCCTTACAAGGGCGGCCATCAGTCGAGCAAACGTTCTTGGATCGCCCAGGAACAATCGACGAAGCGTCTCGACGCCGCGCTTGAAAGCGTTCATTGCGCGGCTGGGGCTTTCCTGCCGCCAAATGCTGCCCAATGTTTCCAGGCTTCTCGCCAGGTCCGGCTCGAAGGCGTCAGGGTTCTGGTTTGCCAGCAGCTCGTGGATAGCCACCGCCCGCTCCGCCGCGCCGAGCGCCTCCTCCCGCCGCCCGAGAGCGCTGTAGAAGGCGCCCAGGTTGTTGAGGCTTCCCGCGAAGCCCGCCTCGAAGGCGTCCGGGTTCTGCTTCGCCAGCCGCTCGCGAATAGCCACCGCCCGCTCCGCCGCGCCCACTGCCTCCTCCCGCCGCCCCAGTCCGCTGTAGAAGGCGCCCAGGTTGTTGAGGCTTGCCGCCAGGTTCGGCTCGAAGGCGTCGGGGTTCTGCTTCGCCAGCCGTTCGTAAATCTCCGCCGCCCGCTCCGCCGCGCCCAGCGCCTCCTCCCGCCGCCCGAGAGCGCTGCAGACGGCGCCCAGGTTGTTGAGGCTCGAAGCCAGCTCTGGCTCGAAGGCGTCAGGGTTCTGCTTCGCCAACCGCTCGCGAATAGCCAACCGCCCGTTCCGCCGCGCCCAGTGCCTCCTCCCGCCGTCCCAGTTCGCTGTAGAAGGCACCCAGGTTGTTGAGGCTTGCCGCCAAGTTCGGCTCGAAAGCGTCGGGGTTCTGCTTCGCCAGCCGCTCGCGAATAGCCACGGCCCGCTCCGCCACGGGCAGCGCCTCCTCCCGCCGCCCCAGTTCGCTGTAGCGGTTGCCCAGGTTGGTGAGGCTCATCGCCAAGTCCGGCTCGAAGGCGTCAGGGTTCTGCTTCGCCAGCCGCTCGTCGATAACCACCGCCCGCTCCGCCACGCCTAGCGCCTCCTCCCGTCGCCCCAGTTCGCTGTAGCGGTTGCCCAGGCTGTTGAGGCTCATCGCCAGGTCAGGTCCGAAAGCGCCCGGGTTCTGCTTCGCCAGCCGCTCGTAAATCTCCGCCGCCGGCTCCGCCGCGCCCAGCGCCTCCTCCCGACGTCCCAGTTCGCTGTAGCGGTTGCCCAGGTTGTGGAGGCTCATCGCCAGGTCAGGTCCGAAAGCGCCGGGGTTCTGCTTCGCCAGCCGCGCGTAAATTTCCGTCGCTCGCTGCGCCATGCGCAGCGCCTCCTCCCGCCGCCCCAGCTCGCTGTAGAAGGCGCCCTGGTTGTTGAGGCTCATCGCCAAGTGCGGCTCGAAAGCGCCGGGGTTCTGCTTCGCCAGCCGCTCGTAAATCTCCGCCGCCCGCTGCGCAGCGCGCAGCGCGTCCTCGCGCCGCCCCAGCGCGCTGTAATTGCTGCCCAGGATGCTGAGGATTCGGGCTCGCTCCGCGTCGTCTCCCGGCGCAACAGGCACGGCCTGAAGCCGCCTTTCATGTTGGACAACAGCGATGCGTGCCAGGGCTACGCTGCGCTCAGGAATCAAGGCTTCAATCGTGGGCAGCTCATCTGCTCGCCGCTGCTGGAGCGAGGACGTGAGCCACGACTCGATCACCCCAAGTTTGCCCAAGGCATGAAGGTCGACCACGGCTCGCAGCAGAGGGTTCCAGGCCTGTGGTCCCGAGCATTCCAGTACCGCTTCGATCGCCTGAACGGCCAATACTGGCTTCTGCCGCAGCACTGTTATGGCGAAGGCCTCGGCCAGGAGATCGGGAGCAAGAGGCATGAGCAGAGTGGCACCAGCTTGGGTCTTGCCCAGGAGGCCGGCGATGTGATCGCTATGCTCTCCTGGCTGTCCGTGGGTGTAGCCACAGGCTCGGGCGTCTGATCCAAGCAGCTTAAGCCATCTCGGGTCCTCTCTCGCCAAGGGCCCTGTGAAGGTTAGCAACGCGATGCCACGCTCGACAAGCGTGGCCCGTGTCGAGTCTCCGCTACATTCCCGTTTTATATAATCGCGCTCGCGCCCCACCGCGTCTCCAAGCAACTCCTCCTGGCCCCACTGGGTGAGTTTCGAAGTGTCGTTTTCGGCGCACGCCCGGAGGGCTGCCATTTGCAGAAACAAGGGTCGGCCCTCGGTCCGCCGTCGAAGCTCTCGCAGTTCCTGCTCATCAAGCTTCGGAAGCGGCGGCGGCGGGTCGCCCGGCAGCTTGGCCCAGCCCTCGAACGTGGCGCGCAGAATCGCCTCCATCACTTCGTCCGGAGCCTCCCGGCCCGGCGCGGTGATCTCTTGGACCGGCTCGACGCTCTCCCGCACTTGGTCGCGGAGCGCGCCCTCTCCGAAACTCAGCAGTGCGTGCAGCCAGCCATTGTCCGGATCAGCCTGCCGCTCGAGCAGCAGAAGCCGCAGGCGCGTAGCCTCCGGATGGCCTTGCGCCCACTGCCCGCATCGCTCAAGCAAGCGCTTGAGGTCCTCCAGCTTGCTGGCAGCGTAATCGATGACTACAAGCGTATTGGTCGGTGGATCCCAATCTGCGAAACGATTATCCCCAAACCACTGCTTAAGGGACTCGGCATCGAGAAAGCCGGAATTCCAACCAGCCTGTTCCTGCTGCATCGCCACCTCAAGGGCAAGCCGGGTCTTCCCTACGCCGCCCGCGCCGGTGAGCGCCTTCCAGCGAAAAGCCGCCGGATGGTCACAGAACGTAGCCAGAGACTCAAGCTCCGGCTCTCGGCCCATGAGGCCGATAAAGGCGTTGTAAGGCCTGAGCAGGCGGCTCAGGGGCGTTCTGGTGAGCGGTTGCGGCCGGTCGACGTGAAGCGGCAGCCGCTCGGCCCCTGTCCGCGACACCCGACCTGCGGTTTTGCCGATCTGCTCGCAAGCGGCCTTCTCTGCCTCTGCTTTCCACTTTCCCAGCAGGTACACGGTGAAGTGCGCCGGGTCGTTGTCGACGAGCTTGGCACAATTCTGGCAGAGCCAGATGGCGTTGTCCGGGTGGCGTCGTTCTTCCGGCGTAAGATTGGGGTCGTACCTGGGGCCGCCAGGGGCCGCGGCGGTGATGTGGGCGGCCACGCCGACGTTAAGGGCCTTCGTCGGGTCGATCTGCGGGCCGCTGGTAAGTGCGCGGCAATCAGGGTTAGAACACCGGTTGCCAACGCGCGCGGCCACAATCCGCTTGACGTCCTCGGGGAAGTCGTCTCTCGCAGGCACTGCGTGAGTATACGGCTGTCCGAGCTGGTGGTCTAGTGCATTACGACGCACGCCGATTGCGCGGGCTGGCGCATGCCGGCAGCGGGTAGCGCACACTCTCGTTTCCCCGAGAGTCTGCGGCTTTTCCTTCAAATTCGCGTTCCTTCATTCACCAGCGACCGTGCACGATCGCCCGTCAGAATGAGATTCTCGCTCACGTCCCTACCCGGAGGCCCAGTGCAGTCGCGCGCGCCCGACTGCTCCGGGTCAGAGCGAGATTCCTCCCCTTCGTTTCGCTCAGGGTCGGAATGATCCGTCAGCCGACGGATTCACAAAGGGTGGACGGGGCCCGCCGTCACTGAGAAGCTATGAGGAAATCCCCGTGCGGGCACGCCAGACCGAGTAATAAACTTCGCCCCAGTTGACCACCGACATCGCGAGCGGCCCTTTGGCCTCCGCCGGCTTCGCCAGCAGCTCTTCGACCTTGTCGGCGCCCGCGCGGTCCTCGAAGGACGTCATGAGGGCGCGGTCGTGTAGGGCCGAACGGCGTTCGGCCCACACGGGCCAGCGCCGCTGGCCCCTACTCCCTGGCGCCCGCAACAAGAAGGGGTGGAAAGTGGCGCGTGGTGGCGCGAGAGGCGCCGCTCATAGGCTATATAAGTCGGCTACTATCAAGCAGGCAAGCCGCGAAGTGTGCCAAAATGCCACACTCATACGCTTTCCGGTATGCTCTCAGCATTCTTCTAAGCCATTGAAAATACGTGGGAATAGGACGTTGTGGGCGCAGAGCACTTCGAAAAAACGGGACGCATGGGGCAAATGGAAATCACGCCCCTCGAAGGCGACAATGTATTTTCTGGCCGCCCCAACCTGCACCCCGAGTGCCTCAAGCCAACATGGTTGCATTGTTCTATACTGCCTATGAGGTCGCAAGCGGAGGCTGGCGGCTTTAGTTGTTCTCCTATTCATCGCCGCATCGCTGTTAGTCGCGACGCTATCTTGCGGCGGGGGAGGAAGCACAGTGAGCGGTCCGCCGCCCCCTGCGCCGGTGGCGTTCACTATCACCGTTCAGGCGAGCGGCGCGGGAGTCAGCACGCCCAACAACATTGGGTCGCTGACCATTACAGTGAACTGATTCTCGACATGCTCATTGAGTAGGGGAAAAAACGTGGCAAAAAAGAATTTTTCTCTTGTGGCTAGAATTAGTACAGATAATCCCACAGCAATTAATATAGTCCTCAGGAAGGTCGTTCCTCAGGGTGTCATCGAAGAGACAGCAGACCATGAATTTCTCGTTAAGGCAGAGTTTATGGGAGAGAATGCGCGGGAGCTTAATCGCTCCTTGCTATCGGAGTTGCGCAGGGTAGAAAAGAAAACCAGGCTGCGCGCGGAATGGACCTCAGGCAATACAACGGAAAGATTTTTTGATTACGTACCAAAAGCTAAAACCACAGCGAAATAAAGCCGGCAGCCGTGCAGGTTCCCGCCGCATGCCAGAATGCGCAGAACCAGCAGGCCCAGCTTGCCGAGCAACCGCCAAAAAGAACCGCAGGGTACTGTGCGTTATGGGACTACTTCAGTCCCAGTTTTTCACTTGCGGCCAGATTTCCCTCAGGGGCTGTCTGAGGCCGCGGCAGTAGAAGACGTCAAAGTGCTCGTAGGGCATGGAGTAGGGGTGATAGACGCTGGCGACCCTCTCGACGCTGGCGAAGCGCCGCTCAAGGTCCTGCTGCTGGCCCTCCATTACGATGACGCTCTCTCCGGTGTATTCTCGCGGTCCCCAATAGAAATAGTTCTGGTGCCCGCTGATGGCGGGCGGCAGGCCGTATTTCGGACCGAAGAGATCGATGGCGCCGGCCTGACCGTAATTCTGGCCGAAGATCGCGGTCTTGGCGCGAACCTCCGGCGGCAGGCTGTTGTAAACCCGCGCGACCGTGGCCGTCATCTCCTCCCAACCGAACTGGTCGGCGAAGAGCTGCGGCAGCGGGCCCAGCCGGTGAGTCTCAAGCCTGGGCGGCTGGAGATGCAGCGCCTTCGTGTATCGAATGTACATTTCGGGAGGCAGGACCGGAATGACGAGCGGCGAGAACACAGCGCCGGCCCCGACCATCAGGGCGGGATAGGCGAGTTTCAGCCATTGGTGTCGCGGCCGGTCCAACCACGATTCCCACATCACGCTGCCGGCGGCGAGCAGAACCGGAAAGGCGGGATAGAGGTAGTAGATCCGCGGGCTCAGCTTCACGATGACAGCCGCCGTGAAAACCCATGCCCAACCCAGCGCGCGAAACGGCTTGCCCAATTTCGAGAAGAAGTAAAACCAGAGGCCGGCGAGCCAGATGGGCAGAGTCAAGGGAAGCAGCGTCAGGATTTCCTGAGCGAAGAATGCCAACGGCCCAAGAGGCACATCGCGCCCGCTGCGCTGGATGTTGGCGTGCAATTCCAGGAACGGAAAGTGGTGCTGAATGTTCCAGAGCAGATTCGGCAGGAAGATCAGGAAAGCGAGCGCGCCGCCGACCCAGAGCCAGCGACTCGAGAGCGCGCGGCGCTGCGGAGTCAACAGCAGGCCGACCACCATGCCGGCCCCAAAGATCAGCATGGAGTACTTGTTTTCGAGTCCGACTCCCGCCAGCATGCCGAACCAGATCCAGAGCTTCGGGTTGCCGGTTTTGATGATGCGGATGAGCAGGTAGGCACAGCCCAGCCAGAACAGCGGCTCGAACGCGTTCATGGTCAGCAGGCTATCGGCGGCGAGGAAACCCGGCGCCACCAGGGCCGCAATGGCAGCCAGGCCCTGGGCAAAGCGCTTCCCACCCAGCTCGCGGGCGATCAGAGCCGTGAGAGCAACTTCGGCGGCCCCCGCGACGGCCGGAAAGAACCGGATTGCAGGGAGGGAATCCCCCAGCAGAGAGCGCGCCAGCCAAGTGATCACGGCGATCAGCGGAGGTTGGTCGACGTAACCCCAATCAAGGTGCCGGCTGCAAGCGAGGTAATACAGTTCGTCAACGAAGTAACCGTAATGACGGCCGGCATACAAATGCACAAGGAGCTTGCAGGCCGAGATGCAGAGCACCAGCGCGCTTGCGGTGAATGCGAGCCGCCTCTGGGGAGCTTGGCCGAGCACGGGAGCGGATGATGAACTCATGGGCAGTCGAAATCCAAATATACAACGTTTCGGCGCCCGAAGCCTGGGTTCGTGTGTTGCAGCGCGGCCTGCGGCGGCAATCAAGAACAAGGTTCACCGCCGCGGCGCTGAGACGCGGAGAAGAGCTCTGGTGTTTCCGCACCTTGAGCCAGGCCGCCGTGTTCTCTCTAGCACAAATGGCGAACTTCATCCGCAGAGTTGGGACATTACCCCTGAGCGGGTAGTGGGTCAATTTGATGTAGAGGCGGCTTTACGCCGCCATTTGGCGAGATAAACTCGCCGCTACAGCATCAAATTGACCCATTGCCCCTGAGCGCGCGAGGTTGCGGTTTTCGCCTGCTCGGGCTAAAGTAAGGGGTAGACACGGGCGAACAATGCAGGCTGGCGACGCAGGTATCGATCGATGAGGCTGCAAGAAAAAATACTGAACCCTTCCATTCCGGTGACGCTCTTTGAAGTGGTCCCGCCGGCTGAGGATCAGCCGGGGGCAATCAACGAATCCCTTGCGGAACTGAGAAGGGTCAAGCAATTCGTGGACGGGGTCAACCTTCCGGAAATTCACGACGAAGATCGCGGGACGGAGCGAACCAGCAAGTTTGTGCCGCGCGTGGAGCCGCGAGTGTTTGGCTCACGCATTCAGCGCGAGCTGGAAGCGGACGTGGTTCTCAACCGCGTGGTCGTCCATGACCCGAAGCCGGAAATATGGTTCCGCGAGACCTGCCTGGAATGGGGCCTGAGGCACCTCGTGCTGGTGGGCGGCGAATCCGCCGAGCTCCGCTATCCCGGGCCGAGCGTCATGGAAGCCGCAGCCTTGGTGCGGAGGGAGGGACTGCCGATAATGCTGGGGGGAATTACGATTCCCAGCCGAAAGAACGAATCCGACCGGATTCGCATCAAGACCAGGGCGGGTATCGACTTTTTCACCTCGCAGATTCTGTTCGACTCGAATGACGTGGTGTGGCTCATCCAGCGGCTCAACGGCGTGCCGGCGCGCGTTTTCCTCAGCTTCGCTCCGGTCAGCCACCGCCGCGATTTGCAGTTCCTGCGCTGGCTGGGGGCTGACATCCCAAAGGACCTCGATCGTTTCCTGCTGGGCTCGGAAGACGGCGCCACGGCCCCCACCGAGACGTGCCTGGAGAGGTCGCTCGACCTGGCGCAGCGCATCCTGATGGATGTTTTCGACAACCTGCCTCCTGACCCGCCGCCCCTCGGGCTCAACATTGAGCACATCAACCGCAGGAATTTTTCACCCGCGATCAAGATGCTGGATCGGCTTGGTAATCTCTACACCAACCTCGTGGCGGCGCGCGCCCGCGCCAGCCTGGTGTGACTCGTCAGCCGATGTGGCACGGACGTCTCTGTCATCCCGAGCCCTTCACTGTCATTCCGAGCGCAGCGAGGAATCTCGCTCTGCCCGTTCAGGGTAAACTCCGCGAGGAATCTCGCCCTGGTTCTTCCTTCAGCCTACCCCCTGGTCCCCTTGAGCTCCGATCCACTTCACGCAGAGCGAGATTCCTCTCCCGCGACTGCGGGATCGGAATGACATCCACTTTTCTTCTGCTGGCCATGGCGACTCGGCTGGCATAGAATGCCGACGTGGATCGAGAACGAAAAAAGCCGCAAGGTTCTCTGTTTGATGTAGCGGTGATGGCGGCCATCCCTCATCCGCTTACTTATCGTTTCCCGGATTCTCTTTCAGTTTCTCCCGGCCAGCGGGTACTGGTCCCCTTGGCGGCGCGCAAGGCGACGGGAATCGTGCTCCGTCCAACAGGCCGGCTGGCGCCTGGAATCGACGTGCGTGAGGCGTTGCGCGTACTCGATCCCGAACCTGTCCTCTCTCCGGAACTCGTAAGGCTCGGACTCTGGATTTCAGATTACTACCTTGCTCCACCCGGGCAAGTCTTCCGTGCCATGTTGCCGCTGAGACACGAGACTCGGCGTGCTCGGCTTGTCCACCTGACGGATGAGGGAAGGGGAAAGATGCAGGAACTCCTGGCCAGCCTGCTGGAGGAGAGCCGGGGAAGCCAGGAAGTCGCTCTGCTGGTATACCTCGACAGGCGTCCCGGCGCTTCGGTGGAGATCCTGGACAAGAAATTCCCCGGCGCGCTTCAGCGGGCGCTGGCACAGAAATGGGTGACGGTCGCGGAAGTGGAAAGAGAGCGCACGCGACGGAAGGCTTTTTCCGTCCGGTTGGCAGGACCCTTGCCGGAACGCCCGCCCCGGCTTTCTCCCGTCGCACGAAGGATTATCGAGGCGCTCGAACAACAGGGGCCTGCCGAAGATCACCGCCAGCTTCTTGATGCCGCCCGCGCCGACCTCGGCAACTTGCGCACGCTCAGCCGGGCGGGATTGATAGAACTTGGCGAAGCAGGCCCGCGCGGATCGTGGCTCGGTAAGCGATCGGAGCCCGGAGAGGGCGGGTTTCCGGAGGGCGATAGGGAACCCTCCCCTTCACTAACACCCGCGCAGTCCAACGTCCTCAATGATCTTTTCCCCCGGCTTGATTCCGGAGGATTCAGCGTCGTCCTGCTGCACGGCGTTACGGGGAGTGGGAAAACAGAAATCTACCTTCACCTGATTGCCCGCTGCCTGGAACGGGGCCGGTCCGCCCTGATGCTGGTGCCGGAGATTGCGCTTACCCCGGCGATGCAATCCTTGTTTTTTTCGAGATTCGGAGAACAGGTCGCTTTGCTGCACAGCGGACTGACTGAAAGGGAACGGGACGATGCCTGGTGGCGCGTCCGCCGCGGCGAAACAAAAGTGGTGCTGGGAACGCGCTCTGCCGTCTTCGCTCCCCTCGCGAACCTGGGGGCGGTGATCGTGGACGAGGAGCACGATTCGAGCTACAAGCAGGATGAAACGCCGCGCTACCACGGAAGGGACGTGGCGGTTGTGCGGGCGCAGCTCGCCGGCGCCGTGGCTCTTCTGGGCTCCGCTACGCCATCACTGGAATCTTACTGGAATGCGCGGCAGGGCAAATACCACCTGGCGAAACTGGAAGAGCGCATGGGGGGCAGGAAACTGGCTGCGGTCGAGGTCGTGGACATGCGGCAGGAGTTCCGCGAGACGCACACCCATGTGCCCGTCTCACGCCGCCTGAAAGAGGAAATCGAGGCCCAGGTTCGAGCCTCTGCGCAGACTATGCTCCTCCTCAATCGGCGAGGCTACTCGTGGTTCCTGTTATGCCGGAGCTGTGGCCAGACGCTGCGCTGTGTGAATTGTTCCATCTCGCTCACCTATCATCGCCGGGAGCACCGCCTGATCTGTCACTACTGCGGTTACTCGATTGCTGTTCCCTCCGTTTGTCCGATTTGCGGAAGTGAATACCTCCACTATGTCGGCGAGGGAACGGAGAAGCTCGAGCAGAAATTCGCCGAGCTTTTTCCCGGCACGCGGGTGGCCCGCCTGGACCGCGACGTGGCCCGGCGCCGCAGCGAGTTCCTCCGCGTGCTTTCGGATTTCCGGGAGGGGAAGATCGACATCCTCGTGGGTACGCAATTGATCGCGAAAGGGCATGATTTCCCCGGCGTTACTTTGGTCGGCGTGGTATCTGCGGACATTGGCCTGGGCCTGCCCGATTTCCGGGCCGCAGAACACACTTTCCAGCTTGTGACCCAGGTGGCGGGTCGCGCCGGCAGAGGTGACGCCCCGGGCCGTGTTCTTGTGCAGACCTTCTTTCCCGATCACTACGCCATTCGCCTTGCCGCAGACCAGAACTATGACGGGTTTTTCAGTAAGGAGATGGGTTTCCGCCGCATGATGCATTATCCGCCCATCACCGCTCTCGCCAACGTCGTGGCCCAGCACGAGAAGCTGGAGAGGGCCGCACAGGTGGCAAAGGAGATGGGAGAATTCTTTACCAAGGTCGAAGGGCAGTTCCCAGGCATCAAGATTCTCGGTCCCGGACCGGCTCCCCTGGCCAAAGTGGAGCGCCGCTATCGTATCCAGTTCCTGCTGAAATCGGTCTCACGCGCCCGCCTTCATGCGCTGCTGAAACAACTGGCCGACCACTGCGAGCGGTCGGGGGTCCAGACGCGCGACGTGATGATCGATGTGGACCCCGTCAGCATCATGTAGGGCTAGCGTACTGCGAAAGGCGTGGGGACGAAGGTGAGAAGGAAGATCAATGCCGCTACCAGGGCAAGGGCCTTTCTTACTTTATCGAGCGGTTCTGAAGGAATCATCACCACCGGGTGGCGAAGACCGAGAACAAGCAGGATGGCAGCCCAGACCATCCAGCCCGCCCAGCAGAAAACTCCGAGTGGGACCAGTGCCAGGAATAATCCCCGCGAAACAGTCTTGTGCCTCTCGCCCAGAACCGCAAAGAGGATGTGGCCACCGTCGAGTTGGCCCATGGGAAGCAAATTGAGAGCGGTTGCGAATAATCCCACCCAGGCTGCACAACCTATGGGATGCAAAGAGATGCTGGCGGGGTTTAAGCCGGGCCGTAAGATTTTGCCCAGAAGTACGATGGTAAGCGGGTTGCCCAGCGTGATGGTGTCCGGAATATTTATCGGCGTCACCGCTTGGGAGCTCAAGGTTGCCATTATCAGAGCTGGAATGGCGACGATAAACCCCGCCAGCGGGCCGGAGATCCCGATATCGAAAAGCGCGCGGCGGGTGGTGATGGGAGTTTTGATTCGAATGAAAGCGCCCATGGTTCCGATTAAGGTCGGAGCGGGGATAAAGTAGGGATAACTTGCCTGGATACCATAATACCGGCAGGTGAAATAGTGTCCCAATTCGTGCGCCAACAGGATGCTGAGAAGCGTGAGGGAGAATGGCAACCCGAGCGTTAGCGTGGCCGGGTTATGGAGGATGCCCACGAAGAAAGCGCGCGAGATATCCCAGTCGAAGGCGGGAAAGTTACGCTCGTAATTCAGGGCGATGTGGACGCCCACGATTAGGGTGGTCAGAAGCGTGAGGAGAAACAGGAGGCCATGAAAGATGGGCGAGTTGAACCATCGCCGCCGAGGCCGGCCGAAACTCCAAGGCGCCGGCGGTTCCACACGTGGCACACTTAGCCCCCGAAACGGGTCCCCGGGGCCAGGCCGGATATAGAACTCATCGCCCATAGCAAAGGATGCAAAAAAACCTACTTTCGCCTGCTCGTCTGAGTCTGTAAATAGTCTAGGGGAGCGTTTGCAGTTCCTTGCCGGGTTTGAAGCGCACGGCCTTGCCTGGCGGAATGCTTACTTCCGCGCCCGTCCTGGGATTGCGGCCGATTCCGGTCTTGCGGGGTTTTACGTTAAAGACACCAAAACCGCGAAGTTCAATGCGGTCAGCTCCGGCGAGAGCCTTCTTCATGGCCTCGAAGACGGTCTCGACAGCGACTTCCGCTTTTGTCTTGGTGATACCTGTGCGATTGACGACGTCGTTAATGATATCCAGCTTTATCAAACGAACCTCCTGAAAATACAGGTCTTAATCCTAGAGAGTGGATTCGGCATTGTCAAGAATTTTCTCCTGCATTATGATGCTGGTCAGTTTTCGCTCCCGGGCAGGTTCGGTGTCACTTTTGCTTCGTGTGCGACGGCGACCAAACTCAAACGAGGATATTCTAATATGCCGGTAAAGAATGATCGTTGGATCCGCAAAATGGCTCTTGAACACGACATGATCAACCCCTTCGTGGAAAGCCAGGTGCGCCAGAACGTGATTTCCTACGGCGTTTCATCCTATGGTTATGATCTAAGAGTTGCTGACGAATTTAAGATATTTACAAATGTTAATTGTACTGTTGTGGATCCTAAACACTTTGACGAGCGTGCGTTCGTGGAATTCAAGGGGCCGGTGTGCATCATCCCCCCCAATTCGTTTGCGCTTTCGAGGTCCGTGGAATACTTCAAAATCCCTCGCAGTGTTTTGACCGTGTGCGTGGGGAAATCCTCGTATGCGCGCTGCGGAATCATTGTCAATGTGACGCCGTTGGAGCCGGAATGGGAAGGGTTTGTAACGCTTGAAATCTCCAACACCGCGCCCCTGCCGGCGTGTGTTTATGCCAACGAGGGCCTGTGCCAGATCATCTTTCTGGAGTCTGACGAACTCTGCGAGACTTCCTACAAGGATAAGAAAGGAAAATATCAGGCACAGAAGGGCATCGTTTTGCCGAGGGTTTAGCGATGAACAGGGCCTTGATGATGAAGTTTGGCTTGCTGCTGGTTGCTCTTGGCCTGTGCGGGTTGCCCGGATACGGAGCAATTTCGCAACATCCTACACCTCCCGCGGCGCCTCAGCCTGCGGCAACGATGGAGTCCAAGGCCACAGCAGGTCAACAACCGGCCGGGGCAGCGCAGGCAGAGGCACATTACGTCCTGACACCTGAAAGGCGGGCGAAAGCCATTACTTATTCGCGCGCTCAGTATCTCTTGTATTTTGCAGATATCGCGCTTTCCCTTGCCATTTATGGTTTCTTTTGGCGGATTGGACTCGCTGTGGTCCTGCGAGAATGGGTCCGGCGGGTCTCCGCGCGGCGCTTCGTGCAGTGCGTTTTATTTGCCCCGCTCTTTTTGGCGGCGGTGCGAGTTCTGGAGTTCCCTCTTGATTACTTTTGGGGCTTCACGCTCGAACACCGTTATGACCTCTCGACGCAGCGCTTTGGGTCCTGGATGGCCGACTGGGCGAAGGGCCTTGGCCTTACTGCCGTGGCGGGAATCATTCTGGTTTGGGTTTTTTACTGGCTCGTGCGGCGGAGTCCGCGACGCTGGTGGCTTTACTTCTGGCTTGCTTCAATTCCCATCACTCTGGCTTTCATCCTGATCGAGCCGTATGTGGTGGAGCCGCTCTTCTACCGCTTCACACCTCTTGAGAAGACCCAGCCCGCTCTGACCGACCGCATCGAGAAAATGTTGGGACACGCCGGCCTCACGATTCCCCGCTCGCGCATTTACGAAATGAACGCGAGCGCCAAGACGAGGCTTGTGAACGCCTATGTCTCCGGCTTGGGCAGCAGCAAACGCGTGGTGGTGTGGGATACTACGCTCGAGAAGCTGAACTCTGACCAAACGCTGCTGGTGCTCGGACACGAAGCCGGTCACTACGTGCTCCATCACATCCCCAAGGAATTCGCGCTGGATGAGACGCTTTTTCTGGTTCTGTTCTACGTGGGGTTTCTACTCATCAACAGGATCGTTGGGCGTGAGAACGCTACGACCTGTCATTCCGAGCCCTTCACTGTCATTCCGAGCGAAGCGAGGAATCTCGCTCTGCCCGTTCAGGGTAAACTCCGCGAGGAATCTCGCACTTCCTTGCGTTTCCAGAGCGAGATTCCTCGCTTCGCTCGGAATGACATCCGAACCGGGGTTGAGGGCGTCGGGGATCTCGCGTCGCTCCCCATCGTGCTTCTCGTATTGACGGTGTTGGTGTTTGTCGCCTCTCCGGCTATCAATGGAATATCACGTCATTACGAGCACCAAGCCGACCAGTTCGGCTTGGAAGTGGCTTATGGGATTGTAGCTGACCCAAACACCGCAGATGTTCAGTCCTTCCAGACATTGGGTGAAGAAGACCTGGAAGATCCTGATCCCAACCCCTTTGTGCGCTTCTGGCTGTACACCCACCCGCCGCTCGAGGAACGCATTCGGTTCGCCGCGAGCTACAGACCCTGGGCGGAGGGCAAGCCGCTCGAATTTGTGCCCACACCTCGGGAATGAGGCAGAGCCGCTCTGGGATCTTACCCTTCGGGGACTTTGGCGCGGCTCTGCGTATTCTGCTAATTCCTTGCAGGGTTTCTTGCGCCTATGATAATTTCAAAGGGTTTGCGATCCGGCGGCGAACCGTCTGAGTGGGCTGACGCTGACTGTGAATCTGAGAATTGAACCAATTCGCTCCGTCAAGGGGATGCGCGACCTGCTGCCGCCCGACACAAGCCTCTGGCAGCGTGTCGAGGCAGAGGCCCATCGCGTGTTTGCCGCCTATCATTACGGCGAAATTCGCACGCCCATCTTGGAAGAGACGGCGCTCTTCGCGCGCAGCGTGGGCGAGGACACGGACATTGTGATGAAGGAGATGTATACCTTCCGCGACCGGGACGAGGAATCACTGACGCTGCGTCCTGAAGCCACGGCATCCGTGGTGCGCGCTTACATCGAGCACAGTGTTTACAATCAGGGCGGCATTCACAAGCTTTACTACCTCGGGCCCATGTTCCGGCGCGAGCGCCCGCAGAAGGGGCGCTACCGGCAGTTTTATCAGATCGGGGCGGAAGTCCTGGGTTCGCAGAGCCCCCTGGTTGACGCGGAAGTCCTGGAGATGCTCGTGCTGTTCCTGGAGCGCATCGGCATCCGCGAGTATCAGCTCCTCCTCAACTCTGTGGGCTGCCCCAAGTGCCGCGCAGAGTATCTCAACAGTTTGCGCGAGGCTCTCCAGAGCGTGAAAGCCTCGATGTGCGCGGACTGCCAGCGCCGCGCCGACACCAACCCGCTCCGCGTGCTCGACTGTAAAGTGGAGGCGGACCAGCCCATCATCGAGAAGCTACCCAAGATCATCGACCATCTCGACCCCGAGTGCCGGCAACATTTCGACCGCGTCACGAGTGAACTTCAGGCGCGCGGCCTTGCCTATCAGGTTACGCCGCGCCTGGTGCGCGGGCTCGACTACTACACGCGGACAACCTTTGAGATTACCAGCGGCGCACTGGGCGCCCAGAACGCGGTGGTCGGCGGCGGCCGCTACGACGGGCTTTCCGAGATGCTCGGGGGCCCGCCCACTCCGGGCATCGGCTTCTCCATCGGCCAGGACCGCTTGATTCTGGCCGTCCAGGCGGCGGCTGTGCTCAAATCCGAGGCCCCGCTTGGGGCT
The DNA here is from genome assembly GCA_050011515.1 of Terriglobia bacterium. Classification (GTDB taxonomy): domain Bacteria; phylum Acidobacteriota; class Terriglobia; order UBA7540; family UBA7540; genus CAVROP01. The sequence goes on from JBEKIZ010000003.1 coordinate 87,600, forward strand.
TACGTCGTCTGGATGGGGGAGGCCACGCTCCCCCCGGCGGCACGCCTGGTGCGTGAGCTGCGCGCGCAAGGTTTGAGTGTCGAGATCGATTACGACCTCATGAAAATCAAGAAAGCCATGGGCGTCGCCAACAAGCTCCAGGCGCGCTTTGCCATCATTATTGGCGAGGGTGAACTCGCCAGCGGGCGGTATCAGGTGAAAGACATGACGAGCGGCGAGCAGCAGGAGATGGAGCCGGAAACTATCGCATCGCACTTAAAAGGGAAATTATGAATTCTGAATGATGAATTAAGAAGCTCGAGCCTGAGGCTCCACGCTCCGTACCAGAGTCTTCTCTTCGTTCATAATTCATAATTCATAATTTTCTTACGGTGGTGAACTTGAAACTGGACCTTCTTGGTGACCGACAACGGACGCATTACTGCGGCGAGCTTGGCGTAAAGCACGCGGGGCAAGCCGTTTTTCTGGCTGGCTGGGTTGCTGGCCGCCGGGACTTGGGGAACATTATCTTTCTGGATGTGCGCGATCATACCGGCGTGATGCAGGTAGTTTGCAACCCTGAAATCAGCGCCGAAGCACATGACCGGGCGGATGAAGTCCGGCCCGAGTACGTGGTGGGTGTGGAAGGCGAGGTGGTGCTGCGCTCAGCGGAAACTGTCAATCCACAGATATCCACGGGCATGGTTGAAGTCAAAGCAAAAAAGCTTTTGGTTCTTAACGAGTCCAAAACTCCGCCCTTTCCCATCGACGGCGAGACGAGGACGAGTGAGGAGACTCGGCTCCGTTATCGCTACCTGGACTTAAGGCGGGGGCGGATGCAGCGCAACTTGCGGCTTCGGCACCGGGCAAATCAGGTGGTTCGCCAGCATCTCAGCGAGCAGGGATTCAGCGAAATTGAGACTCCGTTCATGACGCGCTCGACGCCGGAAGGCGCGCGCGACTACCTGGTGCCCAGCCGCCTTCATCACGGCCATTTCTACGCCCTGCCGCAGTCTCCGCAACTCTTCAAACAGATTCTGATGATCGCGGGCTATGACCGATATTTTCAAATCGTCAGGTGTTTTCGCGACGAGGACCTGCGCGCGGACCGCCAGCCGGAGTTTACGCAAGTGGATATCGAGATGGCCTTCCCGCAGCGGGAGGTGCTTTTCGAGATCATCGAACGGCTGATGGAGAAGCTCTTTGCGCTCGTTGAAGTGCAGGTCCAGCGGCCATTCCCGCGCCTGAGCTATGAGTTGGCGATGGAGCGCTACGGCTCTGACAAGCCGCACCTGGGAATCGACCTGACCTGGGAACGAATCGAGGTGGCTGGAAATCCCCTGGCCAATTTACGGGGGTTCAAGGCGGTGAAAGCGCTTCGAATTCCAGGCGGGGCCGGCAAGATCTCGCGCAGCCAGATGGATAAATACCAGGTTCCACTCAAGACGCTCGGGGTAGGGAATTTCGCTACCCTGGAATTGAAGGATTCGGAAATTCAGTCGCGGCTCTCCAAGACGGTTGGCGAGGAATGCTTACGGGGCATCGTAAGTGCCACCGGAGCCACGGCGGGCGACGTCATCGTGCTCCTCGGTTGCGAGGAACTCTCGCGCATCAGGTTACATCAGCTCGACGAAGCGTCAGGCTGGTTCAGGGTGGAGTTGGCCGAAAGGCTCGGCCTCGTCAGGCCCGGCACCTGGAGCTTCGTCTGGGTGATTGACTTCCCCATGTTCGAATACGACGAGCGCGAGAAGCGCTACGCCGCCATGCACCATCCTTTCACCTCGCCGCGTGAGGAGGACCTGGAGGCGCTCGAGAGCGATCCGGGCTCTGTGAAGGCGCTGGGGTATGACCTGGTTCTGAACGGGTCGGAAATCGGCGGGGGTTCAATCAGAATCCACCGCCTGGACATCCAGCGGCGGGTTTTCAGCGTCCTGGGCTTGACGGAGGAGAAAGCCCGCGAGCGGTTCGGCTTCTTTCTGGAGGCGCTAGAATACGGAACACCACCCCACGGTGGCATTGCGCTGGGCCACGACCGCATCCTCGCGCTTATGGCAGGCGAGTCGAACATCCGCGAGGTAATCGCTTTCCCCAAGACGGCCAGCGCGGTGGATCTGATGTGTGAGGCGCCGGCCGGTGTTGAACCCGAGCAACTTAAAGAGCTGGGGCTGGAAATCAGGAAAGATTGAGTCATTGAGCCATCGAGTCATTGAGCCATTGGTTAATTAGCTGGATTGAGCCGCGGCTCTTATAACCAGCCTGATTTATCGGGGTAATGAATCAATGAATAATGAATGAAATGACTCAATGACTCAATGGCTCAATGACCCGATGACTCAATTGTGCTATGTCCGTCATCCACATCCTGCCTGAAGCCGTTGCCAACAAGATTGCCGCCGGCGAAGTTGTGGAGCGTCCCGCTTCAGTGGTGAAGGAGCTCGTTGAGAACTCCATGGACGCCGACGCAGGTCATATCCAAGTGTCCGTCGAAGCGGGAGGGAAGCGCCTGATCCGGGTGGTGGACGACGGATGTGGCATGAGCCACGACGATGCCTTGCTGGCCTTCGAGCGGCACGCCACCAGCAAAATACGTTCAGCCGAGGACTTGTTTGAAATCTCGACTCTGGGCTTTCGCGGCGAGGCGCTGCCTTCGGTCGCTGCGGTTTCTCGGCTGGTGCTCGAGACCCGGCACGCCTCGGAGAACTCGGGCACGCGCCTGGAGATGGCGGGGGGAAGGTTGCGCGATGTAAAGGAGGTGGCGTGGCCGGTGGGCACGCGCCTGGAAGTGCGGGATCTCTTTTACAACACCCCGGCGCGACGCAAGTTCCTCAAGTCCGAATCTACGGAACTCGGTCACATTGCGAGCCTGGTGACGCATTATGCGCTCGCACACCCGGACAAGAGTTTTCGGCTGGTTTCGCTAAGCAACGAGATCTTGAATGTATCGCCGGTTTCGAGCCTGCGCGAGCGCGTTTACCAAGTGATGGGCGCCCAAATCCTCGAGCAACTGGTGGAGATTGCTCCGGTGGAGCGGCGCATGACGCTTCCGGCTGCGCAGGACTCCGAGGAGGAGGGAATTTCTGCCGAAGCCCCACGGGTCCGCGTCTTCGGGTTCACTTCCCGCCCGGAGGTGCACAAGCTCAACCGCAATAACATCTACTTCTTTGTCAATCGCCGGCTGGTCCGCGACCGCCTGATTCTCCACGCCATCGCGGAAGCGTACCGCAACATTCTCCCTTCGAGTGTGTTCCCGGTGGCCTTGATCTTTCTTGAGCTGCCAGCGTTGGAAGTGGATGTGAATGTCCACCCGTCCAAAGTCGAGGTGCGGTTTCGCCATTCGGGATTCATCCACGACTTGGTGCGGGATTCCATTCGCCAGGCTCTGCTGGCGACCCGGCCAGTTGCAGCCTTCCCCATACCCAGGTCGTCGCGAGGGATGCCCCTGGATACCGACGCTGCGGAGGTTGCAGAGAAACTCGATGAAGAGGCCGCCGTCCGCCAAGGCGCTAAGTTCCTTCACCGCACAACTCCTTCGCCTCCTGTTTCCGCGCCGCCCTTCAGGCTTTCTCCTCCTCGGCCTGAGCCGCAAACGGATCGGCTCCCACTCGAGGCAGCGCTGTCTCCTTACGCTCCCGCCGTACCGCGATCAGAAGCTGATTTGGCCGCCCGCGAAGCGGCTTCACCAGCTATTGTGGCGCCGGGCGAGTTGCCGGCGGATCTTCAACCTCTCGGCCAGGTCCAGGAGAGTTTCATCGTGGCCACTAATTCGGCGGGGCTGTGGATCGTGGACCAACACGCTGCCCATGAACGGGTCTTGTTTGACCGGCACGTCCGTTTGCGACAGGAGAAAAAGGTTTCGGTGCAACGGCTGTTAATGCCCATCATTCTGGAACTGAGGGCAGAGCAGCAGGTCGCCTACCAGGAGATCGCGGAGGAGTTGGCGGCGAACGGGTTCGAGGTCGAGCCCTTTGGCCAACGAACCATCGCTATCAAGGCCGCGCCCACAGAAACTCGCACGGACGATGTGGGAGACTTGATGCGCGAAATCCTGGACAACGCCCGGCAAGAGGGGCGGACCGTGTCCTTGGATGTTCTGCGAAACAAAATCGCTGCCTTGGTCTCTTGCCACGCGGCGATCAAGGTGAACATGTCCCTCGACAAGAACAAGATGGATTGGCTGCTCCAGGCGCTCGCTAAGACGGAGTGCCCGATGACTTGCCCTCACGGCCGGCCGACCGTCTTGCGCTATGGGATGAGAGACCTCCAGAAAGCCTTCAAACGAATTTAGCCGTCAGCTTTCAGCCGTCAGCTATCAGCTATGCACGCAGAGAAAACAGGCCGCAACCCAGAAAGAGACTCACCACAGAGGCCACAGAGTTCGCAGAGAAAAGCCGAAGTACTCTCTCTGTGCGCTCCGTGGTGGATCTTTTCCTACCGGCCGATGCCTGTTTGCTGAAAGCTGACGGCTGAGAGCTGATAGCTTCTGCATGCTGAGAGCTGAAGGCTGAAAGCTGAAAGCTTCTGCTTATGCCCGAACCCCTGGTGATTGCCATTGACGGCCCCGCCGGCGCAGGTAAGAGCACGGTCGCCCGGAAAGTGGCGGCGCGCCTTGGACTGACCTATGTTGACAGCGGAGCCACATACCGGGCCGCGGCCTTGAAAGTGCTTCAGTCTGCCATCTCACCCGACGATGAGCAGGGTGTCGCAAAACTCATTGCGCAGACGGATATCCGCATCACCACGGACGGCCTTCAATCCCGCGTTCTGATCGACGGTCAGGACGTGACGGAGAAGATTCGCACTCCGGAAGTGACATTGGCGGCAGCCAAGGTATCGCGATTGTCGGAAGTGCGCGCCAAACTTGTAGCTGTGCAGAGGGGCTTCGCCATGGGGCGTGGGGTTGTTATGGAAGGGCGTGACATTGGCACCGTGGTCTTTCCGAACGCCGCCTTAAAGGTCTTTCTTAAAGCTGATCCGGAGGAGCGGGCGCGCCGGAGGCTGAGACAGGACAGTAAAGAAGGGCGTTCGGCCACACTCGAACAAACTGCCTACGAAATCGCCCGCCGCGACCAACTCGATGCAGAGAGGAAGATTTCCCCGCTGCTGGCCGCGGCGGACGCCTATCGGATAGACTCCACTTACCTTGCTGCCGATCAAGTGGTCGAGCAGATTCTGGGTTTGGCACGGGAGAAAAAACTGCTGGAATAGCAACGAAGAAGCGAAGAACACGGGAGGCAGGAGGAAGATGGAACCAGACTACCCGAGTTCTGAACTTATCTTCCTCCATTGCTCATGGAGGAGAGGAATTCGGCATTACTCTTCGTCTTCGACAGCTTGTCAATAATCAGCTCCATACTCTCAACCGGGGAGAGTGGATTCAGCACCTTGCGCAACACCCAGATCCTGTTGAGTTCATCCCTGGGAACCAGCAATTCTTCCTTGCGGGTGCCGGACTTGTTGATGTCAATGGCCGGAAAGACGCGCCGGTCCACGAGTTTGCGGTCGAGGTTAATTTCCATGTTGCCCGTACCCTTGAACTCTTCGAAGATCACGTCGTCCATGCGGCTGCCCGTGTCGATGAGGGAGGTGGCGATGATGGTGAGGCTGCCGCCCTCCTCGATGTTGCGGGCCGCGCCGAAGAAGCGCTTGGGCCGCTGCAGAGCGTTGGAATCCACGCCGCCGGAGAGGACCTTTCCAGAGGGTGGAACCACGGTGTTGTAGGCGCGCGCCAGGCGGGTGATGGAGTCGAGGAGGATAACGACGTCGCGCTTGTGCTCGACGAGCCGCTTGGCCTTCTCCAGAACCATTTCCGCCACCTGCACGTGCCGGGCCGCCGGCTCATCGAAAGTGGAACTAATCACCTCTCCCTTGACGGTACGTTGCATATCCGTCACTTCCTCGGGACGCTCGTCAATCAGCAGGACAATCAGGGTGATTTCAGGGTGATTGCTGGTGATGGAATTGGCAATGCATTGCAGGAGCATCGTCTTGCCGGTGCGAGGAGGCGAAACGATCAAGCCGCGCTGACCCTTACCGATGGGCGTCAACAGGTCGAGCACGCGCGCCGAGATGTTGTCCTTGACCGTCTCCAGGTGAATGCGCTCCTGGGGATAGAGCGGCGTGAGGTTGTCAAAGAAGAGTTTGTTGCGGGATTCATCGGGGGGCTCAAAATTGATCGCCTCGACTTTGATGAGCGCGAAGTACCGCTCCCCCTCTTTGGGTGGTCGGATCTGGCCGGAAATCGTATCGCCGGTGCGCAAATCGAATTTGCGGATTTGGGATGGCGATACGTAGATGTCGTCCGGCCCGGGCAGGTAGTTGTAATCCGGCGCGCGCAGGAATCCGAAACCGTCCGGAAGGCACTCAAGAACGCCCTCGGAGAAGATGAGGCCGCTCTTTTCGGTTTGTGCCTGCAGGATCTTGAAGATCAATTCCTGCTTGCGCATCCCGGTTGCCCCCACCACGCTCAGGTCTTTGGCCACCTGGGTCAAGGTGACGATGTTCATTTCTTTCAGCTTGGCGATGTCGAGGACTTCGCCTTCCTTTAGGTCCTCAATCTTTTCTTCCTGGTTTTCTTCGGTTTTTACTTCTTGTTTCTTTGCAGGCATAACTTCTCTCTTTGATTCAAGTGGATTTCTAAATCTTGGGGTCTGTGCGCCAGTGATTCCGGGTTCCACCGCTCTATCGACCTTCAATCCGTTCGAGAAGAACGAATAGTCATTGGCGATGACGAAACAGTGGTACGAAGTGCAATGAAGAGCTTTCCTCGTGGACCCGGAGTCTTGCAAGCTTGATCGGTCAGGGGCTGCCAGTCCTGGTTAGTGCTCACCTGGAGAGAGCACATGGACCGCTAGCTTTGATGCGCATCTCCAGTAACAGGTTTCATCTGCTTCTAAGTTCCGACTTGCCGCCTTCAGGCGCTAAATGGTCAATGATCCGCGATCCGTTTCGAGCGTTGGAGGCTCCAAGCCGACCGGGGTTTCGGACTCGGACACCAGGACCGGCCGAGCCTGGATCTTACTTTCCAGTGCCAAGTCCAAGACCTCATCCATGCTCTCAACGAACCGGATGTTCAGTTCTTGTTGGATGGCTGCAGGTATGTCGGCCAGATCTTTTTCGTTATCTCGCGGCAGGATCACCGTTCGGCTGCCGGCGCGGTGAGCGGCGAGGAGTTTTTCTTTGACGCCGCCGATGGGCAGCACCTTCCCTCGTAAGGTAATTTCTCCGGTCATGGCAACTTCTCGTCGCACCGCAATCTTGGTCAGGGCGCTGGCCACCGCGGTGGCGAGAGTGATCCCCGCCGACGGGCCATCCTTGGGAATAGCCCCCTCCGGGATGTGAACGTGGATATCCAGGTGACGATAGAAGTCGGCACGGAGTCCCAGTTGGCTGGCGCGCGAGCGAACGTAGCTCATCGCGGCTTGGGCTGATTCCTGCATCACGTCGCCCAGCTTTCCTGTCAAGAGCAGTTTGCCCTTCCCTTGCATCAGGGTAACTTCGATGTTCAGGATTTGGCCACCCACTTCCGTCCAGGCCAGCCCCGTAGCCAGCCCTATCTCATTTCTTTCTTCGGCTTTAGTGTCCCGGAACTTTATAACACCCAGGTACTCCTGCAGATCCTCCGGTCTCACTATGACCGTGAGGCTCTTGCCTTCTTTCACCACTTTTCGGGCCACTTTGCGGCAGATGTTGGCGATTTCGCGCTCCAGGTTGCGGACCCCAGCCTCCCGCGTGTAATGCCGAATAATGTGGACGATGGCCTCATCCGGGAGCGTCATATTCGGGGTGGTCAAGCCCGTCGCCACACGTTGTTTCCGGATCAGAAAACGCTTGGCAATCTCCAGTTTCTCCGGCTCGGTATATCCCTCCAGACGCAGGATTTCCATGCGATCCTGAAGCGGCTGAGGAATGGTGTGAACCACGTTGGCCGTGGTAATGAAGAAGACCTTGGAGAGGTCATACTCCACGTCCAGGTAGTGGTCCATGAAAGTGTTATTTTGCTCGGGGTCGAGCACTTCCAGCAGGGCAGCGGAAGGATCACCGCGGAAATCCATGCTCATCTTATCCACTTCGTCCAGGAGGAAAATCGGGTTGACCGTGCTGGCCTTCTTCATCATCTGGATGATTTGACCGGGGAGAGCGCCAATGTAAGTCCGACGGTGGCCGCGGACTTCCGCTTCGTCACGCACCCCACCCAGAGAGAGGCGAACGAACTTGCGGCCGGTGGCGCGCGCGATGGACCGGCCCAGGGAGGTTTTGCCAACCCCGGGCGGTCCCACAAAACACAGGATGGAGCCGCGGGGATTCTTCACCAGTTGCCGGACGGCGAGGAATTCCAGAATGCGCTCTTTGATCTTTTCCAGTCCGTAGTGATCTTCCTCAAGAACCTTCTGCGCGCGACTAAGATCGCGGATTTCTTTGGATTTCTTTTTCCAGGGAACGGCAAGAAGCCAGTCGAGGTAATTGCGCGAGACGGTGGACTCCGCCGACATGGGGGGCATCATTTCCAAACGCTTGAGCTCGGTCATGGCGTGATCGAGGGCGTCCTTGGTCATCCCGGCGGTTTCAATCTTCTTCTTGAGTTCCTCCAACTCGTTCTTTTCGTTGCGGCCCAGTTCCTTTTGAATGGCCTTGATTTTTTCGTTGAGGTAGTACTCGCGCTGGGCCCGTTCCATCTGGCGTTTCACCCGGCCCTGGATGGTGCGATCAACATTGAGCTTTTCAATTTCCACATCCAGGATATCCGCCAACCGGGTGAGACGGTCCACGGGATCGAAGATCTCCAATAATTCCTGTTTTTCCTCAATGCTGACGTTCAGGTTGGCGGCGATGGTGTCCGTAAACTTACCGATTTCATCCACCTTGACCGCCGCAATCATGGTTTCGTAATTGAGGCTTTGCGAAAGCTTTACGTACTGCTCGAAGAGCCCGGTTACCCTCTGGACGAGCTGTTCCAGGCTGGGTGTCGTCACCGTGCGGAAGATCTTAGTCTGGATGGTTACGCGGAAGTATCCGTCTTCATTAGAAATCTTCAGAATCTTACCTCGGTCGATACCTTCCACAAGCACTTTGATGTTGCCGTCAGGCAATTTCAGGCTTTGCACGATGTTGGCAACGGTCCCCACCTGGTAAATTTCGTTGGGTTTAGGGTCATCAACCGAGGCGTCGTGTTGGGTGGCCAGAAAGATCTTCTTGTCCCCCGCCAGCGCTTCTTCCAGTGCTCGTATGGAGGCTTCCCGTCCCACTACGAAGGGAGTCATCATGTGGGGAAAGATGACCACGTCGCGGATAGGCATCATCGGCAATGAACGAGTCTCACTCTTTTCGCGGCCTGAGAACATAGTGTTATCCATTAACCTGCCTTCTCGAGGAACGTCGAACTGAAGCTGATTTCGTGGTTCTTGACCATCTCTTCGGTCACCACAAACTCACGCAGCTTCCGCTGGCTTGGGAGGTGGTACATCAGGTCCAACATCAGGTCCTCGAGGATCATTCTTAATCCGCGAGCTCCCACCTTCCTTTCGATAGCCTGAATCGCGATCGCTTTCAACGCACCTTCGTTAAAGCGCAGCTTAACATTTTCGAACTCGAAAAGTCTCTGGTACTGACGGACTAGGGCGTTCTTGGGCTGCGTAAGGATTTCGATCAGCGCTGGCTCATCCAAATCGCCCAGCACGCTTACCACGGCCAATCGGCCTACGAATTCAGGAATTAAGCCGTAGCGGATCAGGTCGGAAGGCTGGATTTGCTCAAGTAGTTCGACGTTTCTCCGCTCCGCCGGTGAGGGAACACTGGGATTGTCCGCATGGAAGCCCACCGTCTTCTTTCCCATACGGTGCTCGATGATTTTCTCCAGTCCTACGAAAGCCCCTCCACAGATGAATAGGATGTTGGTGGTATCGACAGGCGTGCATTCCTGGTGGGGATGCTTGCGTCCGCCTTGTGGGGGCACGTTCGCGACGGTCCCTTCCAAGATCTTGAGCAAGGCTTGTTGCACACCCTCGCCGGAGACATCGCGAGTGATGGAGGGATTCTCATCCTTTTTCGAGATCTTGTCGATTTCGTCAATATAGATGATGCCCTGTTGGGCGCGCTGCACATCACCCCCGGCATTCTGCAGGAGTTTCAAAATGACGTTCTCGACGTCTTCGCCCACGTAACCGGCTTCCGTCAAAGTCGTCGCATCCGCAATGGCAAAGGGGACTTCCAAAACGCGTGCGAGAGTCTGAGCCAGAAGGGTCTTGCCCGTCCCCGTGGGACCGATTAACAGAATATTGGACTTGGTGAGCTCGACGTCGCTGCGTATCCGGGTCAGAATGTTGCGCTTGTAATGGTTGTAAACAGCGACGGCCAGTTTTTTCTTGGTTTTTTCCTGTCCCACCACGTACTGGTCGAGAAAAGACTTGATTTCAGATGGCCTGGGAGGCTTGGCCTGGGAAGTGGGAACGCGTTCGCTCCGCTCCTCTTCCAGGATAGAATTGCAGACGGCCACGCACTCGTCGCAGATGTAGGCACGGGGAAAATCGCCTGGCGAAGAAATGAGCTTACCCACCGCATCCTGCGTTTTCCGGCAGAATGAACAGCGCAACGCTTCATCCGGATTGGGACGTTTCGTGGTCATTGCTGCAACTTACGTATGCTTGTAGATGATTTCATCAATGATGCCGTACTCGCGAGCTTGCTGGGCACTCATCCAAAAATCGCGCTCCATATCGCGCTCAATCTTCTCTATCGGCTGGTTCGTATGCTTGGCCATTATTTCATTAAGGCTGGCGCGAATACGCAGGATTTCGCGGGCGTGGATGTCGATGTCCGTTGCCTGCCCCGAGAGACCGCCTATGGTAGGTTGGTGAATAAGCAAGCGCGAATTGGGGAGTGCAAAACGCTTCCCCGGAGTTCCCGACGCCAGCAACACAGCCGCGACGCTGGCCGCTTGGCCAATACAGATGGTGGCAACGTCAGGGCGGATGAACTGGATGGTATCATAGATGGCCATCCCGGCGGTTACCACCCCGCCCGGCGAGTTGATATAAAGGGAAACGTCTTTCTCCGGATCCTCGGCTTCCAGGAAGAGCAGTTGGGCGGTCACCAAGTTCGCCACGTTGTCGTCGATAGGGGTTCCTATGAAGATAATATTATCCCTGAGCAGGCGGGAGTATATATCGTAAGCGCGTTCTCCACGGTTGGTCTGCTCGACAACCATGGGAATCAGAGTCATGTTCGGCTGGTTGGTCATCGCCTTTTCCCTGGGGAAACTCCGTACCGTTTCTGAAAACTACTCACTTTTCCGAGTGATTTTTGCGTTGCGGTAGATGAATTCTATAGCCTTCTGGTTGCGGCGAGTAGATTTTATGGTATCCAACTCTTCCTCGCGTGTCAAGCGAGTCTTAAGTGTGGCGGGAGGCTCGTGCGCTTCTTGTGCCATCTCTCGAATTATTTCATCGACTTCTTCTTCAGAAACCTCCAACTTCTCGGCATCGGCAACCTTGCTCAGCAACAGCAAGGCCCGAACCTCCTTCTCAGCCTCCGGCCTGGAATCCTCACGAACCTTGCGCCAGTCGACCTGCGTCTGGCGGGGATCAATTCCCTGAGAAACAAGCTGGGTCACCATGCGGTGGAGTTTGCGGTCGAGTTGGGCCTCCACCATTACTTCCGGGACAGGGAATTCGTGCAAATGAAGAAGTTGCTGCACTAGCTTTTCCTTGGCCGCCATTTCCACCCGGCGGCGGGCGCGTTCCATCAGATCGTTGCGTAACCTGGTCCGAAGTTCCTCCAGAGTGGCGAACTCGCTCACGGATTTTGCCAGATCGTCGTCAGCCGCCGGAACTACCTTATGTTTGATGCTTTGAACCTCGACGCGGTAACGGAAAGTCTTTCCCGCTAGAGACCTTTGCGGGTAATGCTCCGGATAAGTGACTTCGAACTCGCGTATTTCGCCTGGTCGAGACCCCCGTAGATTCTCCCGGAAAGCGGTGACGGTCCCCTTGCCGCCCAATTGGAGCGACACGTCGCGAGCTTCCACAGGGTGGCTCGCAGGCGCTTTTACATCATAGCCCTTATAACTCATCGTCAAGGAGTCGCCATCCGCCGCGGGACGGTCCGAAACGACCTCGAAAGTGGCGGCATGGTCGCGGACCTCATCCAGCGCCTGATCAATGTCCACCTCAGTTACGTTGGGCGTTTCTTCCTGGACTTCCAATTCCTTATATTGCTTGAGCTCGACTTCAGGATAAATCTCGAAGGTGGCTTTGCAGGTGAGAGGATTGTCCTCGTCGAATTTGAGATCTTCGAAGCGAGGGTGGCCCACCACGGACCACTTCTGCTCCTTGACTGCATTCTCAAAGAACTTGGGAACGAGCGATTGGACAACCTCGTTTCGAATGTCGTCCCGAAAGCGGCGCCGCACCTCCGAGCGTGGAGCGTGGCCGGGGCGGAAGCCGGGGATTCGTGCCACACGAGCATATTGCGATACCACCGTATCGGCCTCGCGCCGAACCACATCGAGAGGAATTTCAATCAGGAGTTCTTTCTTGCAATTCGTTGCTTCCACAAGTCCTCAACGGTTGTTGTAATGGTTGAAATTAGGACGGCGAGTTTGAAGCCTCACTCGAACCAGCGCTAGTGACTCGGCAAAAGGGAAGCCACGATTCCAACTGGAAGGCTCTAGAGCCCCGCGCGACCCTAGCACTTTTCAGTATAGCACACGACTTCCGCCTGTCAACGCCTGACTGGCGGGGCTCAGGGTCCCGTCAAAGTCGGGGGAAAAGCGGCTCTGCCGCCCGATGTGCGGAAAGCCTCTGGCTTTCCGGCGCAGCCCGCCTCCTTTTGCCCCTCCGCTCTGCTGGAAGGCTTAGCCTTCCAGCCGAGCGGGGTTGGTCAGGGCTCAGGCCCTCGGAAAGGCGAGGCCTTTCCGCACATCGGGCGGCAGAGCCGCGAGTCGCCGACGGTGGGATCGAGCGCAATTTGGACAAGCCCAGTCAGCAAGTAATGCTTCAGTTTCGGGCACGGTGCCAGGCGATGTTGGCGATGTGATGGACGTGATTGAGCCATAGAAGTCCTGCTGATTCCGGCGCTTCCCCACCTACCGCCTTTCGGTCGGCACCAGCCGCCTATTAACCACCTTTCTTTTCAACGACATTCCCGCTTTCAGAGGCTAACTACCTTTGTTTTCATATACATTCCGGCTTAGCCTCCGAGTTTTCCACAGCGGTCCTTTGTTTTCATAGACATTCCCGCGTGGTTCGTTCAATTTTGAAGAATTTCTTTTTTGCTTCCCCTGCAAGGACCGACTTCTTGTCTAGTGCGCCGCGAGCCAGTTGGCAGGCTTTTCGTCCCGCTTGGCACATTCGCGGAAGTGGGTTGGGGCGGGCAGCAACCCGCCAGCCGGCGGGCCGCATGGTATTCCCGGCAGGCCGTGACCTCCTGCCTAGCATCAACGCACAATTCTAGCCTATCTTGTTCTGCTTGTCAAGGGGCATAACGCGCAGGTAGTGGGTAGCGGCGAGTTTACCTCGCCAAATGGCGGCGTAAAGCCGCCTCTACATAAAACTGACCCGCTACCAATGCGCAAAGCCCTACAGCGCGGCTGCTGGCCGCAACCAAACGTGGCGCGGACCTCCCCGCGTGCCCTGATTAGCCCGCGTAGCGGGCGGTCCCGCACGGCGGGATAGCCCACGGCGTGAGCCGTGGGGACTGGCCCCATAGTATTTGGGCGAGCCCCGCAAGGGGCGACATAAGGCCTGCGCTCCCAATGCTTCCTGGGGGCCGATGTCGCCCCTGCCGGGGCTGCAGAAATCTTATTGGATGTATTCTCCCACACGGCTGTCGCCGTGGGCCATCCCGCGAGGCGGGATCGGCCCTGACGGGCCTACATCCCGATCGAAAAAATCTTCGCGGCGGGCGAAGAACATAGCAACTAGTGCCACAGCACGCCGGCGGGGCTGCTCTCGATTATTTGGCAGAGGTTGGCGGGGTCCAGCTTCGAGTTCCGACGATTTCCATCCTCAGAGGCCGGAGGGTTTCGGCCTTTGACTCAACAACTTAGATAGGTTGCGTAAGCGGGTGCCCGAAAAATGTCGAAAATCGATTTTCGCAAAATCCAAGACCTCGTATAAACAACTGAAATGGTGGGAGATCGGGATGGAGCCCTATTTTGGGCAAAGGATAACTTCCATGTTTGCGTATGTTCCCATCTCCCAGAACATCAATACTGAGAACTCCAACCTGATGCGCGTCGCACCAGGCTAAACAGGGTCTCGACCGACCCTAGACGGTTTCTGTTCGTTACCGTACCAAGTCCAACCGTCGCAGGTCTTCGTCTGTCCAGCCGATGTCCGCGAGCATCGCTTTGAGGGTGCCGATAGGAAATGTGTCGCTGAGCCGATGGTAGGCGACCACTACTCTCCGCCCATCCGCGTGACGAAGCATCAGGTGACTCCCTCGCGTTCGGGTCAGACGGAACCCATCTGCGCGGCGTGCCCGCAGCAGCGCGCGAGCGGTGATGCCACGCGGGAGATCGGTCATACGTTGACCGCCACCGCCGGGGTGGGCCACTCGAAAGCGCCGCACTGAGGATCGAGCGGAGCCGCCTCGCCCGCCTCACGGAGGTCATCGATATAGAGCTCGATGGCTTCGCGGACGTTGGCCAGCGCCTCGTCGTACGTGCGGCCCCACGTGTGGCACCCTTTCAAGGCAGGACAGTAGGCGTGATAAGCCTCTTGGCCGCTTGCCGTCGTGTCTTCCTCAACGACGACTCGAAACACATAGGATTTCATGGGCCATTTCTCCTTTCGCGTGGCGGTTTTCCCTTCCACTTCCAGAACTCAATACTGTCTGACGTAGATTCTAACCCATTGGCGCTGCCTTTCGAAGCTCGCCAGCAGCCTCAAATGATACCTTTCAGCAAGCTCCTGCTCCGGGATCTGGGGTTGATACTCGAAATAGCGCTGCTGAAGCCTTTGCAGCCAGGGGAAGCTCCTCAGCCAGTTGTTCGAGGGCTCCCAGCGGCGCGAGTAAAGGTACAAGCAGTCGAACGACTCCGGGGAAACGCTTTGGAATTCGTGGCGACCGAAACCCTCCAAAGCAACTACGTTGAGGGGCTGGCGAACGTAGCCCAAAATCGGTCGTGCCAGTTCCTCGGAGGCAGGCCAAGCGGTCAGGATTCGCCTGTTGCCGGGTTGAGCCTCCAGAAACTGTGCGGCCTGCTCATGAAGGCGAATGAAGTCCGCATAAGCCAGGTTATCCTCAAAGGGAAATGGGTAAGGAGGATTCAGAAACCATGCCCATACAAAGCAGCCGGCAGTGAACACCATAATAGATCGGGCCGCCGGCCGCGGCAGCCGCCATATTAGGATCACTGCGATCAAAACAAGCGGCGGAAAGATTGGCAGCAGGTAGCGAGGTAAGACAGCGCCACCCACCATGCTGAGCATCACCAGATAAGCGCTTGTGAGCCAGCCCCCAAGAAAAACAAACCTGCGCAGAATATTCGATCGCGGTTGATTCTGGACGGACTCTTCAGAAGCCTCCGAGGCGGTGGCCTGTGCCGGCAAGGTCGTCCTGCCGTCAGAGACTTGGGCAGAGCGAGATTCCTCGCTTCGCTCGGAATGACGCGCGAAAGGGTGAGACTCGCCTTGAGGTGAGTCAATTTCGGTCCTCTGCGCCCACCCAATTCCGGCTATGGCGCCGGCAGTCAGGAGCCAGTTGAATCCGCCCACGAAGGTTTCATAAAGACGACGCAGCAAAGTCAATAACATCCGAACCGGGTTGAGCGTGGAATAGAGGTTGTACCGAAGCCATTCGTGGTTGCCCATCCAGAATCCCGTGGCCTGGTGGTAGAAACCCGCCCAGGCAACCAGCACGGCGAGGGGAGCGAAACAGGCAACCCACCAGACGCGGGGCAGGGAACTGGCCGCTCTTCTGTGCTGCCACCACGAAAAGATCCAGGCAACGGGCAGCAGAACCACCGCAGTTTCTTTGCTCAGGACGGCACACGTGGAGGCCAGTGCGAACCTCCAGGGACGTTCGTCAAGCAGCGCCAAGAGGGCCAGCAAAGTGAACAATCCCGCGGCAAGATCGAGATGAGCCAGCACACTCTGCGCGAAGAATAGGGGCGAGAGCGCCAGGAGCAGTACGCTCCAGCATCCGATCTCCCGATTGGCGACGCGGCGTCCGAGCGCGTAAACGCCCGTGAGTGTACATGCGGCAAAAACGATCATCGCCGCGCGTGTCACCAAAGGTGAAAACCCAAACGCTCGCCATGCCAAAGCCAGATAGATGATGACCAGGGGAGTGTGTCCCATGGGAAGGGTGCTGCTGGGAACCAACTGTCCCGAGCTGTAGAAGTCCATCGCTGCCGGTATGTAGTACCCAGCCTCGTCCCAATAGTAGGGCAGACGAAGCAGTGGGTAGTGAAGAAGGCAAAGGACAACGAAGGCGGCTAGCGACCCAAGGATCGCGCGAAAGCGGAAACGCGGAGGCCTGGCGAAGTCTTCGACCCCAAACGGACGATAGTGCTTTTCCAAGCGCCTGTTCATCGTAGAGAAACTAGAAAGCAGAAATTAGAAATCAGAAACCGGAGGTCCTGTTTTCTGCTTTCTAATTTCTGCTTTCTGATTTTTAGTTTCCAGTTTCGACTGAGATCTCCTCGCAGGGTTGACTTTCATTGTTTGAAAGATCCAAGGCTGTCACCTGATAGAAGTAGATGTGGCCCGGCTGGACGCTGACATCGCGGAGGATGGGGGTTCGGAGCAGTTCCTTATTCAGCTTCTTGGGTTGCTCACCGTTTTCACGCCGGTAAACACAATACCCGGCCAGGTCCTTCTCCGAGTTGGCCGTCCATACCAATTCCACCGCGCCGGCGGTGTACAAAGCTGTTAACCCTTTGGGGCGCACCGGCGGAAATGTATCGCGGGGGATCACTTCATAGGGTTGCGTGCCTTCACCTTCAGCTATGGTCCCGCCCTCCTTGAACAACGCCCGAACCTCGTAAGAATAGGCGCGCCCGAATTCAAAATCACTGTCAAGGTATCGTGGCTCTTTGCTCTCCCCGACCAACTGGAATGACCCCGGTTTTCCAGTCCGGCTTCTGTAAATGCGATACCCCGCAAGGGACTTGGCCTGCTGGCCGCCAAAAGTGCTGGCAGGCGGCGGCCAACGCAGCTCAATGGCTTTCTCAGTAGTCTGACTCTCGATGTGGTTGGTGGGGCCTGAGACGTCCAGCAGCCGTAGTCGGACGAGATTGGAAATCTCGCTTTCCACGGGGCGCCGGCGAAACCCGCGCGTGAGAGTGCGGATGGCAATGATCGAGTCTTCTGTCTGCCAGTTCTTGTATTCCTCCTCGGAAAGGCGCGCGGGATAGATGACTCTGCGGTCGTTGGTGTAACGCGTCCACTGGTCGGGTTGGAGCCTGGTCCAAAGAGCCAGGGGTGGGGACTTTGGCGGTACCGAGCCCGGGGGGATCTGGGCGCGGAGAATCTCGATCTCCAGAGGTTTAGTCAACCGTTCTCCATCCACAGCCTGCTGGGGAAGTGCGAAGCGGATCTCGAGCGTGCGTCCCACCTGAAATGCGCTGAGGTCGGTTACGCGTTCCGGCACCTCGAGGCGTGGTGGTTGCGGTGGCCCCTGCACACCACACCCAAGCAGGAAGACAATGCCCACTGCCACAGCCAGAGGAAGCACTGGGGCGATTGGGCAGAACCCAAGAAACAACCCTCTCTCTTGGCGAGAGGGTGGCGATCCCGCAGGCGCGGGAGAGCCGGGTGAGGGGTTACTTGGTAAAGTGCGGCCCTGTGACCCCTCCGCGTCGCGCAAGTGACCCCTCACCCGACCCGCGCCGGCTGGTGAAAACGCCGGCCGCGGACCACCCTCTCCCCTGGGGAGAGGGCGAAGGCCCAATTTCCATTCCTTTTGTTCAGCAGAGTGAGAGGTGCCGGCCGATCGCCGCGCACACGAAAGGTGATTCACAGGATATACCGGCTGAGGTCCTGATTCTTGACGATATCCGCCAATTGCTTCTGAACGTATGCAGCATCGATGCGGACCGTTTTCTTCTTCAGGTCGGGGCCCTCGAAGGAGATTTCGTCGAGAAGTTTTTCCATAATGGTGTGCAAGCGCCGCGCGCCGATGTTCTCCGTCTGCTCGTTGACCGCGGCGGCGAACTTGGCAATTTCTTCCAGCGCGTCGTCCGCGAAGGAGAGCTTGATGCCTTCCGTTTCCAGCAACGCCGCGTACTGCTTTACCAGCGCGCTCTTGGGCTCCTTCAGGATGCGGATGAAGTCTTCCGTGGTGAGGGAATGCAGCTCGACCCGGATGGGGAATCGCCCTTGGAGTTCAGGTATCAGGTCGGAGGGCTTACTCACGTGGAAAGCTCCGGCCGCGATGAAAAGAATGTGATCGGTGCGGATCATTCCGTAACGGGTGTTGACCGTGGTGCCTTCGACGATGGGCAAGATATCGCGTTGTACGCCTTCGCGGCTGACGTCCGGCCCGTGACCCCGTTCCCGGCCTGCGATCTTGTCGATTTCATCCAGAAATATGATGCCGGACTGCTCCGCGCGTTCCACGGCCACGCGGGTGACTTGGTCCATGTCAATCAGCCTGTTTTCTTCCTCCTGGATCAGGTAATCCATGGCCTCGGCCACGCGCAGGCGGCGCTTCTTGGTTCTTGAGCCAAAAAGCCCCGGGAGAATGTCCTTGATGTTGATGTCCATCTCCTCGATGCCTTGAGAAGAGATCACCTCGAAAGCCGGGAAGCTGCGGTCCCGCACTTCAATATCGACCTGCCGTTCGTCGAGTTTCCCCTCCCGAAACTGGGCGCGCAATTTCTCCCGGGTGCGGCGGAACTGTTCCTGGGCCGCAGCGGCGCGTTCCTCTTCTTCGTCGCCGCCGCTCTTTTCGTGGCGCTTCATAGAAGGTGGAGGGGGCAGAAGGAGATCCAGCAGACGCTCTTCGGCGTTCTGCTCCGCTTTTTCAGCCACTTCATCGACCCGTTCTTCCCGGACCATGTCAATGGAGATTTCCACCAGGTCGCGGACCATGGACTCCACATCGCGGCCAACATAGCCCACTTCCGTGAAGCGCGAGGCCTCGACCTTGAGGAAAGGAGAATTCGTCAGCCGGGCAAGGCGCCTGGCGATTTCCGTTTTCCCCACGCCGGTAGGGCCAATCATGATGATATTCTTGGGAAGGATTTCTTCCGCCTGCTCGGGTGGCAGCTTTTGCCGCCGCATGCGGTTTCGCAGTGCCGTGGCGACAGATCGTTTGGCCTCACTTTGGCCGATCACGTACTTATCTAATTCCGCTACGATCTGGCGCGGGGATAGCTCATCAGGTGAGCTGGCAGTCTCAAGAGTTTCGGGCAAGTAGAAAACCATAGGATTCAGCGCTCGGAGCGCCCCGTTTACAGTTCTTCGATCGTTACCTGATCGTTGGTGAAGATGCAGATCTGCCCGGCCAGGCGCATGGCCTCCTCGACAATCTCCTTGGCGGTCATCGCCGTGTGTTTTGCCAGGGCGCGCGCGGCGGCCAGTGCGAAAGGCCCGCCGGAGCCGATGGCCACAATCCCGTCATCGGGCTCAATCACATCTCCGTTGCCGCTCACCAGATAGGTGCTCTTTTCGTCCGCGACCAGGAGCAACGCCTCGAGGTGTCTCAGGGCGCGGTCCGTGCGCCAGTCCTTGGCCAGTTCCACAACGGCGCGGCTCAGGTTTCCGTGATACTCCTCAAGCTTCTGTTCAAACCTAGTGAAAAGGGAGAGGGCGTCGGCAGTGCTCCCGGCAAAACCCGCCAGGACTTTCTCATTGAAGAGGCGGCGGATTTTTCGGGCTTTCTGCTTGACGATATTCTCCCCCATGGTCACCTGGCCGTCGCCTCCCATGGCCAGCCGTCCATCTCGCCGGACGCAGAGAATAGTCGTACTACGCATTCTGGGATGATTCTTCACGCTTGCTCCATCAAGGCATTATAACAGATGGAACCGCTACTGGACGGGTTGGAAATAGGTGGAGGGGTATTCGTCGTCATAGTGGGCGGAGCTGCGGAAGATTTCAGAAACTCGTTCATCATTCAAAAACCTCGCAATGTGCATCGGGGTCACGATTCCCTCGATGTTTTTGTAGTCGCTGTACACATCCGCGAACTCGTCCCAATCGCCTGTTTGGGGGTCGCGCACGCGATAGGTGACGCGAACCGGCAGAATCGTTTGACGATTCAAATCCAGTCTCAATTGAGTTCCTTGTTGGTCAACCATGTCCAGAGCTTGTGTGGCGACGTTATCCACAAAGTCGACACCGCCCGGCTGAATGAGAATTCCGGGTTCATGGATGCGGAGACGGAGGAGATTCTCCAGCGAATAGCGATTGGAAATCCTCCAGCGTCGGGCCTGCTCCGGCGCCTGGGAGGTTTGTCCGTACCGGTCCAGTTCCCATGCTTGGTCGCCATTGTTGACGAGAATGACAGGGGGCCTCTTCCCGTAGCTAAACCGGCGCTTGTCCGGATATTCGACGGCGCTCTCGAAAGGGGCGAACCCTGAAGTGGACTCGTCCCTGATGGAATAGATGCGGCCTCGGGTCGTCAGCCGTTTCATATTCAGGAAAGCAGGTCCGCCCAATGCCCGAATCACGCGATCAATGACTTGTTGGGCCTTGGGGTCGATGCGCGAAGGAACCTCGGCGGGATTCTGCTCGGCGCGCAGTCTCGCCCCCCGGACTGCTCCAAGCAAGACTGCGGGAACAACCGCCCCGATGAGTATCCCTCGTACCCCGCAACTTCGCTCAGGCACAACAAACTCCCTTCCTCGGCCCATGCAAGATTAGGTAGTATTCCAATTCGAATGCAGGGCCGCCTCGTCTCCCACCATGGTGGGACGGGACGGCCCAGGCCGGTCCCGCCTTGCGGGACCCTGCCCTACATCCCATATTAGGAAACTACCCAAGATTATAAGCCCTTGTCTCGTTACGGCATAGCACACGACTTGCGCTCCACGTCCCCCTTTTCTAACCACACAAAACGCTCCCGCCGTTTACATTCAGGATTTCCCCTGTGATGAACGTTGCCATGGGCGAGGCCAGGAAGAGTATGGGCAGGGCAATTTCCTCCGGTCGAGCGAAGCGACGAAGGGGAATGAGGGATATTGTTTTCTTGTATTCGCGCCTGTTGTTCAACACCTGCGTGCTCATTTCCGTTTCCACCCATCCGGGAGCGAGGCAATTCACTAAGATGCCGTGTCGTGCCAGCTCGGTAGAGAGCCCTTTGACAAAGCTAATCAGGCCGCCCTTGCTGGCTGCGTAATGGGTGTGAAAAGCCTCCCCGCGTTGCCCGGCGGTCGAGGAAACCACGATAATGCGGCCGCGTTTCTGGCGGATCATTTGGGGAACGACGTGGTGCACCAGCGAATAAACGCCTTTGAGGTTTATGGCCATCATTTCATCCCACTGCTTCTCCGCCACTTTCTGGATAGGCAGGGGGTTGTAATTCCAAATGCCTGCATTAGCCACCAGTATATCGAGCTTGCCGAAACGGTTAACCGCAGCCTCAACCAACCTCCTGGCGTCGGCCATGCTTGAAACATCGGCCCGTTCAGCAATGGCCTGGCCCTCCAGGCCCTTACAGGTTTCGATGACTTCCTTTGCTGCGCGGTTTGCTCGATGATAGTTGAAAATAACCTTCGCGCCTGCTGCCACAAACACCTTCACGGTAGCCGCACCGATTCCGCGGGACCCGCCCGTAACCACAGCGACTTCATCTTTGAGAGTTATGTGCATGTTCTCCCCACTGGGCTCACTGGCTTGTGGATTCCCTGACGCAAGTGAGCTCTTCGACCTCAAACCGAAAGGACAGCCCTTCCCAGAGCCTGTTCACCCCCGAGGCTGCCGAGTGGAGAAGAAGCGCACAGCATGCGAACGTCGGCTGTCAGCCGGAAATCGGGGACGCGCACGCGCCGCACCACCCGCGCGCCTTCGAATCTCACCAGTTGCAGTTTATCACTTGCTGCAACCACAGACACGCGGAGGGCAATCCGCGGAAGCGAGGGTTGGCGGCGTCTCCCAAGCAGTGAAGGCGGTCAAGCTTCCGTTGCCACTGCCTTGAGGATACGTGGGCGTTGAGGATTGATCAGCGCGGCGGAGAGGCTGGTGTAGTGCCGATTCCGAGCCATGCACAGGTGAGATGATGGAAGGGCAGCCCTTGTGGAATGGTTTGGCATGACCTTCTATCCTCGAGATAATTTTTTCGGGGTCGTTCACGCCACTTCCACTTCATGCGCCGCAAGGCACTCAGTCGGGAAGAGGGAGCGGGCCGCCTCTTCCATCTCCCGGGCGGTGCTGGCGTGTTCGGGATAATTGATTACGTGCACGCCAAATAAGAAGCGTGTGCTCGCTCCCGAGGCATCGTAAAGGCCCTCCGCGAACCGACTCGAGATGCGGTAGGCATTCTCTGTCCCCACGCCGGGAAGGACGACGGCAAAGACCCCGCGACGGAAGCGATATATGGAGTCCTCAGCGCGAAGTTTCCTGGTCAAGGCCTTGGCGGCGTCACCGAACGCTGTATCGATTTCGTCCTTGTCAGGGAGTTGCGGCGAAGGCTCCAGTTGGACAACCAGTAGCGAAAGAGGCAAATGAGTACTGGCGGCGCGGCGATGCTCCATGGCCAGGCGGTCGCGAAAGAGGGTGAACCCGGGCAAGGTCGCGAGCATGTCCACGCTCGCTTCGTGCCGCATTGCCACAAACCGCTGGTGCTCTTCCGCAACCCGCTGGCGAAGCTGACTGATCACGACCTGCCTGTCCAGGAAGTAGCCCACCAGCAGGACCGAAAGCGCGCAGAAGCCGAAGAAGATCTTGCGTTTTGTCGTGCCGTTCACGATGAGGTCGTTGGAGAGAGCCGAGGGATACATCAGCAAGGCCATGCCCACGGCCAAAATGAGAATGACGGTGAGAGCCAACATCCACAGCTCCCACTCACGGCGGTTGAGATTTCGGGGGTCCATTTGGTCGAATATCCGCATGAGTAATCACTCCTCGCGAAGAGAAAGTCAACTGGTCCCCCGAGCGGCAGGAGGTCAAGTCGTGAATTCTGTTTCATCCATCCAGTACGCCACGAACTCTACGAGTGAGGGAGTCCGCCCCGTGGAGGAAAAGGAGGGCGCGATGACATGGGCCCTCGTCTCTGCGACCATTCCCCTTCCCGTCTCACTCACCCCCAGCGTTACGTACGGTCCCGGCTCGAGGCCGAAGTAGGTCCAGCCAGAGTGCTCGTCCAGATTGACATCCGCCGCCTCAATCAGGAATTGTGGCGCTGAAATCGGCATCTGGCGGAGGGAGTCATGTCCTCTGACCTGCGGCGCCATCCAGTACTTCGCGAACCTTGAGTGTCAGAGCATCCGGCGTGAAAGGCTTCTGGAGGAAAACCGTGCCTGGATTCAGCAGGCCGTGTTGGACGACGGCATGATCCGCATACCCGGACATGTAGAGAACTTTCGTTTCCGGATGAAGTGGTGCCAGATGTTCGGCCAACTCCTTCCCGCTCATCTGGGGCATCACCACATCGGTCAGCAACAAATGAATGTGTTTTTTATGCCGCTCGCCAATCTCCAGCGCATCATTTGCTCCCTTGGTCTCCAACACATCGTAGCCTCTGGATTCAAGGACTCCCCTGACCAAGGAACATACTGCTTCCTCGTCTTCAGCCAGGAGGATGGTTTCGGAGCCTCGGGATAGGTCATCAACAGGTACTTGGGTTGGAGCAATCACCTCAACCGCTTGGTCGATTCGAGGCAGATAGACCTTAAATGTCGTACCCTTCCCCGGTTCGCTGTAGACCCAGATGTGGCCCTCGCTCTGTCTGACGATCCCGTAGAGCGTAGCGAGCGCCAGTCCCATCCCCTCACCCCGTTGTTTGGCGGTGAAGAAAGGCTGGAAGACGCGGGCTCGCGTCTCCGCATCCATCCCGATTCCGGTATCGCTCACTGCGATCATCACATAGTGGCCCGGCAAGACGCTTTCCTGGCTGCTCGCATAGCTCGAATCCAACTCGACGTTGGCCGCTTCGAGCGTCAACTGGCCGCCCTGGGGCATCGCATCCCGCGCGTGCACCGCCAGGTTCATGATCACCTGCTCGATTTGTCCCGGGTCAGCATTCACGCGACCCAGTCCGGAGGGTAGATGCGTGACCAGTTCGATGTTCTTTCCAATCATTGGCCGCAGCATCTTATCCACGTTCGTCAGCAGGCTGTTCAGATCAACGATGTGCGGTTGCAGCACTTGCTTGCGGGCGAAAGCGAGCAATTGGCGCGTGAGCGAGGCAGCCTGGTCCGCCGCCTTCTCGATCTCCTTCACAGGGGAGCGCATCCCGTCGGGAAGGGAGACTCTCTCCAACAGGAGATCGCTATATCCCATAATGATCGTCAATAGATTGTTGAAGTCGTGAGCTACCCCACTCGCAAGGCGTCCCACCGCTTCCATCTTCTGTGCCTGGCGAAGCTGCTCCTCGAGTCGCCTGCGCTCCGTGACGTCTTCAACGATGCCGTCGTAATACAACACTCTTCCATCATCTGCACGGAACGCTCTGGCAGATTCCCGAACAAATATCACCGACCCATCTCGTCTTTTCCAAGCCGCCTCAAGGCCCTTGGCTTCGCCTTCCCGCTCGATTTGCTCACGAAATGCGCTTCGGGGGTAGCCAGCCTCAAAACCCTCGCCCTTAACATTTCGAAATGCCAATTCCTGCCACGAGTCGTACCCCAACATTCGGAGCAGCGCGGGATTCGCCATCAGCACGCGCCCGTCCGGCATGCTCCGATAAACTCCCAGGGGCAAGTTTTCGATGAACCTTCTGAATTGTGCTTCGCTTGCGCGGAGCGCTTCCTCCGCCCGCTGGCGCGCCGTGATATCCCGCAGCACGTTGACGCTACCCTTCAATGCCCCGCTGCTGTCACGGAGAGGGCTGGTGGTGAGGTCGAAGATCTTCCCAAGCCAAGGTTCCTCCAGATCACTTCTGGCCTCCGTCCCGGTTTTCAACAGGCACTGGTGCGGGCAGTCTTCCCGTGGTTTGTCCGACCTGTGCAGGACTTCATAGCAATGCTTGCCGATGATTTGAGACGACTCCAAGCCCACAAGCTCGGCCAAGGCACGATTGGCACGCTGAATGCCGCACTCCTCGTTCACCACCATGACGGGGTCGGGAACGGAGTCAAACGTCAGCTCCCAGTCCCTTTTAGCGCAGGCAATTTGCTCCTGAAGCCGGGCGGCTTCCTCCCGCTGAGTTTTGTCCTGTAGGGCGCGGCTCAAGGCAACCGGCAGTCGCTCCAGGCGATCTTTCAGGAGGTAGTCGGCGGCGCCTCGCTTGACATACTCGACGGCAGCTTCGTCACCCAGGACACCGGTCAGTACTAAAAAGGGGATATCCTTCCCTGACCTCTTGAGGATTTCCAAAGCCTCCATACCGGTCCAGGTCCCGAGGTTGTGGTCGCAGAGGATGGCATCGTAATCGGCATGGGCCAGCCGCTCCTCGAAGTCAGTAGCAGAGTCAATCACATTGAACGCCAAAGGGTAGCCGGCCCGCTTCAGCACACTTACTGTAAGCTCGGCGTCCGCTGCATCGTCCTCGATAATTAAGATCCGAAGGGCGCGTCCGGAGGGAAATGGGTTGCCTGCTTTAGCTTTGCTCATCGTCTCCTTCTTCATTTCGCGTGGAAGGCTGCGGGCGGTGGGGGTTCATTCACTACCAGCC
The DNA here is from genome assembly GCA_050011515.1 of Terriglobia bacterium. Classification (GTDB taxonomy): domain Bacteria; phylum Acidobacteriota; class Terriglobia; order UBA7540; family UBA7540; genus CAVROP01. The sequence continues at coordinate 113,298 of JBEKIZ010000003.1, forward strand.
AGTAAAGCCCCAGTTGCTTCACAAGGTTGCGAAAACTGTCGAAATCTACGGGCTTCTGAACATAGCCATTGGCGCCAAGGTGATACCCATTGACCGTGTCAGACTCTTCTCGAGACGCGGTTAGAATGACGACGGGAATAGCCTTGGTGCGAGGGTCCTTCTTGATCTCACGCAGAACTTCCATGCCATCCACTTTGGGCAGTTTTAGATCGAGCAGCACAATACGGGGAGCCTGCTCGAAGCTGCGCTGCACCCAAGGGCCGCGGCAAAAGAGAAAATCCAGAGCTTCTTCGCCGTCACGTGCCACCTCAATATGATTCGCTAATCTCTCCTGACGCAAGGCGTGCAAGGTCAGCTCGAGGTCGTCCGGATTATCTTCAACCAGGAGTATTTCTACGTCTTGACTTATCATGCGGCACCTCTAGGCAAGGAATTGCTTTCCCCAGGACGGCTCTCGACAGCCTCCAAAGTGAAGTAAAAAGTAGCGCCCTTGTTCAACTCTCCCTCCGCCCAGGTGCGTCCGCCGTGTTTGTGGACAATGCGCTGGACGGTGGCCAGTCCGATGCCTGTTCCCTCGAAGTCCTCGGGGCGATGGAGCCGCTGAAAAACTCCAAAAAGCTTGTCAACGTACTTCATGCTGAAGCCGACCCCGTTGTCGCGAACAAAGATCACGGCTCGGCCATCCTGCCTCGTTTCCCCCACTTCGATCACGGCGCGTTCCCGCAGCCGGGTGAACTTGAGGGCGTTCGACAGCAGGTTGGCGAAAACCTGCTTCACCAAGGCTGGATCGCACTCCACGAAGGGCAATTTCCCGATTCGCCATTCGATCTCCCGGCCTGCCATCTCCGGCTTCAGATCGCGAATGGCTTCTTCGAGCAAAGAACTCAACCCCGTCAGTTGCATGCTCAGTTCCTTGCGTCCCACGCGCGTGAGGTTCAGCAAATCGTCCACCATCATGCCCATGCGGCGCGTTCCGTCGCGGATGCGAGACAGATAGCGACGTGCGTCCTCCGGAAGATCTACGCTGTACTCTTCAAGAAGTAATTTGGAGAAACCGTCGATGTGGCGCAGGGGGCTGCGCAGGTCGTGAGAGACCGAGTACGTGAAGGCTTCGAGGTTCTTGTTCGTTGCCTCCAGCTCCGCCGTGTGCCGCCGCACCCGCTCGTCGATTTCTTGGTTCAGCTTGCGGATTACCTCCTCGGCCCGCTTGCGCTCGGAGATGTGGCGGGCGGCGGCGAACACGCCAATGACCTCTCCCGCCTCGTCCCGATACACCGCCGCGTTGTAAAGCACCGGCGTCACATATCCGTCGCGGTGCCGAATCTCCAACTCGTAGTCCTTGATCAAGCCTTCTCGGAACACCTGCTCGTATCCCGCTCGGGCCTTTCCGGGGTCGCTAAAATAATCTGCAAAGTCGGTCCCCATGAGTTGCTGACGCGAGAGGCCGGTCACCTTCTCAGCGGCCTTGTTCACGTCGGTGATCTTTCCGTCCGGATTGATGGTCAGCAGCGGATCGAGACTGGCTTCGAGCAGGCTGCGGTTATAAGCGCTGGCCCGGCGCACGGCCTCGACCGCCCGCTTCAGCTCCGTGACATCCCGCGCCGTTGCACAGACACCAATCACCTGCCCCGCATCGTCCCGATACACCGCCGCGCTGTAAAGCACCGGCGTCACATGTCCGTCGCAGCGCCGAATCTCCAACCCGTAGTCCTGGACCAAGCCTTCTCGGAACACCTGCTCGTATCCCGCTCGGGCCCTCCCGGGGTCGGTAAAATAATCTGCAAAGTCGGTCCCAATGAGTTGCTCGCGCGAGAGGCCGGTCACCTTCTCAGCGGCGTTGTTCACATCGGTGATCTTTCCGTTCGGAGCGATGGTAAAGAGCGGATCCAGGCTCGCCTCGATCAGGCTGCGGTTGTAAACGCCTGTCTGGCGCGCGGCCTCGTCGGCAAGATGGCGTTCAATGGTGTGAGTGCTCGTTGTCTCCTCCTTCATTTCGCCTGGAAGACCGCAGCCGGCGGGGGTTGATTTACTACCAGCCAGTAAAGCCCCAGTTGCTTCACAAGGTTACGAAGATTGTCGAAATCTACGGGCTTCTGAACATAGCCATTGGCGCCAAGGTGATACCCATTGACCATGTCAGACTCTTCTTGAGACGCGGTTAGAACGACGACGGGAATGGCTTTGGTGCGAGGGTCCTTCTTGATCTCACGCAGAACTTCCATGCCATCCATTTTGGGCAGTTTTAGATCGAGCAACACTACACGGGGAGGCTGGTCGAAGCTGCGCTGCGCGTAGGGGCCGCGGCAAAAGAGAAAATCCAGAGCCTCTTCGCCGTCACGTGCCACCTCAATATGATTCGCTAATCTCTCCTGACGCAAGGCGTGCAAGGTCAGCTCGACGTCGTCCGGATTATCTTTAACCAGGAGTATTTCTACGTCTTGACTTATCATGCGGCACCTCTAGGCAAGGAATTGCTTTCCCAGGACGGCTCTCGACAGCCTCCAGAGTGAAGTAAAAAGTAGCGCCCTTGTTCAACTCTCCCTCCGCCCAGACGCGTCCGCCGTGTTTGTGAACAATGCGCTGGACGGTGGCGAGTCCGATGCCTGTCCCCTCGAAGTCCTCGGAGCGATGGAGTCGCTGAAAAACTCTAAAAAGCTTGTCAACGTACTTCATGCTGAAGCCGACCCCGTTGTCGCGAACAAAGATCACGGCTCGGCCATCCTGCTTCGTTTCCCCCACTTCGATCACGGCGCGTTCCCGCAGCCGGGTGAACTTGAGGGCGTTCGACAGCAGGTTGGCGAAAACCTGCTTCACCAAGGCTGGATCGCACTCCACGAAGGGCAATTCCCCGATTCGCCATTCGATCTCCCGGCCCGCCATCTCCGGCTTCAGATCGCGAATGGCTTCTTCGAGCAAAGAACTCAACCCCGTCAGTTGCATGCTCAGTTCCTTGCGTCCCACGCGCGTGAGGTTCAGCAAATCGTCCACCATCATGCCCATGCGGCGCGTGCCCTCGCGGATGCGAGACAGATGGCGACGTGCGTCCTCCGGCAGATCTGCGCTGTACTCTTCAAGAAGTAATTTGGAGAAACCGTCGATGTGGCGCAGGGGGCTGCGCAGGTCGTGAGAGACCGAGTACGTGAAGGCTTCCAGTTCCCTATTACTGGCTTGCAACTCGGCAGCGCGGCGCTGGAGGTCTTCATTGAGTTTGCGGATTTCCTCCTCGGCCCGCTTGCGCTCGGAGAGGTCGCGGGCGGCTGCAAAAACGCCAACGACCTCTCCCGCCTCGTCCCGATACACCCACGCGTTGTAAAGCACCGGCGTCACATGTCCGTCGCCGTGCCGAATCTCCAACTCGTACTGGACCAAGCCTTCTCGGAACACCTGCTCGTATCCCGCTCGGGCCTTTTCGGGGTCGGTAAAATAATCTGAAAAGTCGGTCCCAATGAGTTGCTCGCGCGAGAGGCCGGTCACCTTCTCAGCGGCGTTGTTCACGTCGGTGATCTTTCCGTTCGGAGCGATGGTAACGAGCGGATCCAGGCTCGCCTCGATCAGGCTGCGGTTGTAAACGCCTGTCCGGCCCGCGGCCTCGTCGGCAAGATGGCGTTCAGTGGTGTCAGTGCCCATCGTCTCCTCCTTCATTTCGCCTGGAAAACCGCAGCCGGCGGGGGTTGATTTTCTACCCGCCGGCAAAGCCCCAGTTGCTTCACGACGCTACGCATACCCTAAGGCATGTGGAGATTTTGCGAAGGGGAGACGAGCTGCCCGCTTCGCATTTCCTCTTTCCTAACAGAGGCCTCCAGCCTTGCCATCCTTTCCTCGATGCTGGCGAGCGAGCTGGCCAGCGCTCCATGGTCATCCTCGCGGCGAAATATCGGGTTGTTCACCCACCAGTCCATGCCCATTTCCTTGGCCTTATCGACCGAGCAGATGACCAAGCGGATCTGAACGGACAGGAGTTCGATGTCCACCAGTTTCACTCTGATATCACCCGCGATGATGATCCCTTTATCCAAAACACGCTCCAGCACGTCGGCCAAAGTTGAGCTCTCCACCGCGTGTGACATGCTGCGTTGCTGCACCATAAGCTCTCCTTTTACAGAAGCTTTCCCAGCGGGCCAAGATCCAAGTTCAGGTCCTCTTCCTCGAGGCCAAATTCCGCCCGCAGCCGTTCAATTTCCTGTGCCTGCCTCATCAGCGTCAGTCCGAGCCTTTCAATCTGCGGCGCACTCAAGGAACCCCCCTCCATCCGGCGGATAGCTTGCCGCTCCAGCAATTCGTGCAGGAGCTTGACCAGGGTCAGGACCAGTTGTCCGAGCCCGTTTTTGGCATCGTTCACATCGAGGTTGAGCCGGCCGGCTCGCGGGCGCTGGCCAGCGGACGATGGGGGCGCCAGCAAATCGTCCACCTTCATCACCTGGGCGAAATCGTGTACGGCCTCAGACTCGACCCGCGCCAGCTCGGTTGAGTCCATTTGCCTTCTCCTTTCCAATGCCCATGCCGGCGCCCAATTGCAGCGGCGCGCGGCGGAGGCTTTGACGCCCTGTCTCCATGGACGTGAGCACGGCTTGCAGTCCAAGGTAGATGAGGTCGATATCCGCGACTGAAATGGTCACTTCTCCTGCCACCACAACTCCTTTGTTCAGCACCCGGTCAAGCACCTCGCACAGGGAGACCTGCCGGGTGTCATCTAAGGCGAGTTCGGATGGCAGGGTCGACAGGTTTACAAGGTTGCTTTCAACAGGCATAGACACTCGATTCCACGCGGCTGGGTTGGTAAAGGGCTTGTCCCAACTCTGCCAGCCGGCGAAAGCCCTGAATCTCCCCCCAACGATAGACAACCGTCATTTCCCTTCCTTGAAGACACCGCTGAAACTTCCGGCGCACGTGCGATTCCCGGCGATACAGAGCAGAACACAAAAGGCAATCACTGGGGGGCGTGACAAGGTTGAGAAGAAGTCCAGGCACACTGACGCCTAAGCGCACGCAGGCAGCCAGCAAGTCTCGTGTTTCCTCAAAAGCCATATCGGTGGGGATGCTGACCGCATAGATGGCGGATCGTGCCGGATCAGTCAGCAGTCGTCTGAACCTCTTGAGGTTCTTTGACATCGACACGAGCTCCTGAGAAAACCTGGTGAGTCGGAAGATCTGCGGGTATTTAAGAAACAAGTCGAAGAACGCTTTAAGCCATTGATCGACGATTCCGGGAAGTTCCAGCAGACGAATCAGGTGACCTGTTGCTGCGGAATCGAGCACGAGGACGTCGTAGTCGCCCGAGGCGAGTAAGGCCATGACCCCCGTCAGGCCCATCACCTCGTCGAGGCCCGGGGGGGAGAGGTCGAGAATCCGTTCCAGCACTGCGCGGTCGAAGGTTAAGTCAAAGTTACTCGAGATAGATTCCAGGAATTTCTGCATATCTCCGGCGTATTGTTTCTTCAAAGCCCGAAATTCCGACTCCGAATCGATCTCCATGGCTTCCACGCCGGGGAACACGAGTTTTGGCCGGGGGCCGATGGGTGTCCCCAAGCAGCTTGATAAAGAGTGGGCAGGCCCGGTGGAGAAAAGAAGAACTTTCTTCCCGGGGCGATCTTGCGCCAAGTGCAGAGCCGTCGCGCAAGCCAAAGTTGTCTTTCCCACGCCACCCTTGCCTGCAAAGAGCAGAAGCGCAGTCTGGGGTGGAGGCCACTCGATGCCTACCTCCACCCTGAGCGCCAGAGTTGCCGATGGTTCGGTGGTTGCGGGAGGGGCTTCGGTGATTTGCCCTACTCCATCCCAGAATGACTCCAGTGCTGTCTGCCCCCGAACCTCCTCTGCATAAAGGGGCAGCCCCCAGAGTGCAAACCTGGCTAAAGAGGTTTGGCTGAAAAGGTTCCGCAGTTGCCGAATCTGGCGCAGACGCTCGTCCTCACAAACGGGGCACGGGTTACTGGGATAGAGCCGGTTGATCACGATGTCGGTCATCGGCAACATGAGACGGTCCACTTCCCTTACGATCGAGACGGTCTCGCGAATGCTCATCATCTCGGCGAGCATCACCGGAACAAAACGGCAACGGAGCGAATCCTGTAGCACCCCTTCCATGCGTTTTACTGAGGCGGTCAGCTCTTCCAGGAAGGCGTCGAGTTCATCGCGATCTCGGGAACGGGCAAAGACCCATTTCATGTAGCGGTGCTTTGCCAACAGAGTTTCCAGCGTGGCGAGCCATTTGTGGAGGAATTCCGGCATGGCCAGCAAGCGCAGGGTGTGACCACCGGGGGCGGTGTCCACAATGATGCAATCGTAGCTGCACTTCTCCACCCACGTGGAGATCTCCAGGAAGGCCACGAGTTCATCCAAGCCCGGCAAGGAAAGCTCCAAAAAGCGGTCGATTTCTTCTCTATCGAGGAAGGTGCCGCGCGAGGCGATTTCGCGGAGTTTCCCATAGTGCTCCTGCTTGAAATGCGCCAGGTATTCCTGGCCATCAAGTTCGCGAACCTTCAGGTTTTCGGGTGGGACCAAGTCCGCCAGGCTATCGGTGAGTGAATGAGCAGGGTCTGTGGAGACCAGGAGAAAAGAGGATTGCGGTGAGTTTTTTGCCAAATGCAGCGCCGCGGCGGTGGCGCAGGTAGTCTTTCCGACTCCCCCTTTGCCGCCAAAGATCAGCAGTTGTAGGCCTCGGTGGTCCAAAAACGCTGGAGCAGCCATGCTCTCCGCGCATCGATTGCACTCCTCACGCCACCCTACTGTATTCACGTTGGCCTCGCTTTTCCTCTCCGCCATGCTCCTCTTGGAGGCCTCGGCCACGCTCTTGCATTCTGTCCAGCCGTTCGAGTAAGGTCTTTTCTTCGCCTGCGAACTCTCCCTCCGAGATCTTTCCGGTTTCCAGCCTCATGTAGAGATCACTCAACTCCGCGGTGACAGATTCGCTCTCGTTGGCGAGCTCCTCCTGGGCGGCGTTCTGAACCTGACGGGCGATCCAGACCAGACCGGTGAACGGAAGTTTCAAAAGGTCGTCCACAAGAACCATGGCATGCTCCCGCATCGCCCGGCTCAGAGCTTGAGATCGATCTCGACAAAGTTGTGCGGGGCCCACGGCCCGTTGTAGTCGAAGGCGAAGTTGTTATCAAACTGCTGCGCGGCCTCGAAGACGCGACTCTCGAACTGCGGCATCGCTGTACGCTCGACCAAACAAGCCAGATTCATTACCTCGCGTTCAGTACGGCATTTCCTTGGCTCGATCTCGGCGCAGTGGGGCGCCAGAATCGCTTCCACTTTGTCGGTGTAGGTCTCCCGATCCTCTTTGAGCAGTTGGTCAAACATCCTGCCGACTTCGATCTTGTCCTCCTGCGTAGGCTCGCGAGGACCTCCCAGGAGTTGGTCCCGGGCCCCCCTCAGCTCAGGATGGGTATTAACGAAGTATTCAAAGATGTTGGGCACGTCCCAGGTAACTCGCAAGCCCATCTCGACCTTGCCCGCCACGCGCCGCAGTTGCTCGAGCAGCGCATGCTGGTTGCGAGAAAGCAGGTTTCGTACGGCCTGCGGGCTGTCTGCGATGATGCCGAAGGACATGGGTAGAGGTGTGGTCTCCGCCATCAGCTTCTTGAGGACTTCCTGATGGGCGGCAAGATGGGAGCGTTCTGGCCGCACCCTCTCGACACCTACATTGCTGACCACGGCTGCTACTTGCCCCCCCGGGATGGAATACACCTCACTTCCGTCGATGCCGAAGTCTCCGTACTTCCGGCCTCGAGCATCGGCGATAACCGCGTAAAGGTATGCCCTCTGTCGCACTGCCACCTGGTTGCGTGGATGCTTGGGCGCGGATTTCGCAATCGAGGTATCGGCGGTACTCATAGAGCCCTCTCTTCCATAGCGGGGCGGGCATAATGGAGGATGATCTCGATCATTAGCGCGGCGCGGAACACGAGATTCTCAGGTTCAGTAGTCAGGACCTGCACGGCTATTTCCTCTGGGCTGCGGCCCGCCATGTGGAGTTCCATGAGCCGGGTAAGCAATGCCCGGGACGCGCGCTCACGATCGCGGTTCATGGGCTCGGGCTGCTCTCCATTTCCGCCGGCAACACCCCTCCCAGGGTTTTCTCCGCCCAGCGGCGCCTTGTTCCTCTCCTCAATTTGATTTCCCAAGAGAGACATCAGCAATTCTTCGCTCCCCCTCAATCGGCGCCCGGGCGCGGCCCAACTCGCCGGGCCCGACCAGCGCGCGCCCCGAACTAAGCGACCTCCATAGCCGCCTTGCTCGTCGGCTTGAGAACGCGCTCGAAGGCCTTCCCGGCCGAAGGGTGCTGTGCGATATATACTTGCTTGACCGCTCTGACACTGCCCTGTTCCGTGCGAATCTCAAGGGTCGCCCTGCACGCGAAGCATTTGACCGGCCCCTCATAGTCGTCGTAGGCATCGTCCAGATCCAGCCTGTACCCGCAGCCCAGACAATTGACTCTCATACCTTCTCCTCCCTGTTCTCACTCGACGATGCGCGGTGGAAGGCCACGCGCCGCCCCCGCTGGCTGCCCCGACCCGGCTACGTGGCATGCACTGGCTCCTCGCCCAGCTTCCTCATCGCCCGCTTGACCGTCCTTTTCGCTTTGACTTCCAGGACCGCGCACCCCAGATAGGCGGCTACCCGATAGATCGGCTGCCACGGCAAGATTAAAAGAACTAGCAGCAGCGCCATTATAGGAAAGCCCCACAAATACAGTGCCGTAGCTATCCCGATTTGCACGACCTGTCTGATCTCCTTTTCGCTTTTCAGAGTCATTTCTTCTGGCCCCCTCAATGGTTTCAATAATTGCAGGCAGCGGGTCTTTTCAATGCTAAGATCGCGCTCCTTCGCCTCAGTACCTGATCCTCAGCGCACCGGCACTACTCCGCATCGTGGGCTTGGCCTTGACCCCAGGCACACCGGCAGATTTGCGTTCGGCCAAGCCCTGCAACAGGGTGGTCTCTTCGGTCTCGATCTCACGCAGCCGGGCATCAAGCTCTGCCACCCGGCGGCTGGCGGTTGTTCTTTCTGCGGCGCGCCGAGACTTTTCGATTTCCAGGCACGCGATTTGCAAGTGCGCCCTGTGGGGAGTAGCCAGGCGCGTCACTCGACCGGCCAAGGTGCGAATGGTTCTCAAGCCCCTTAGAGGTATAGGCATAGGTGTGCCCCTTTCACGCGGTAGCGAGGCGGTGGTGATTCTTCCGCCGCTTGGAATGGTTCCCGCAGACTTTCGCCATTGCCTCCTCCACCTTTTGCAGCATGAGCGAATTCCCGTCGTGAGTAACCTTTGCGGTGTCCGTCTTGAGAACGTCGCAGCACACCCACCAAAAGGTGGGATCCTCGAGCCGAGCGCGGCTGTGGCGGTGGGCGAGGATCTTGGCGATGGCGATACAGGCCCGGATCGTGGGGCGGTGGTTATTGACGCCGACCCCACGGAGTTCCCTGACAATATCCACGATCCTTTCCGCATCCGTACGCGGAAGGCTCGACTTCGCCTGGGTGATCTGGATCTCCGTTTCGCGATCGAAATGCCCAAGGTTGACGGTGATCATCCGATCCATCAGCGCGTCTTGAGTCTTGTGGACTCCGGCATATTCTTCGGGGTTCGAGGTCAGGATGGCTCGAAAGTCCTCGTGTACGCGCACACACCCCTCGCCGGACCTGCCCAGGTTGGGCAGATTGAGAATCCTTCCCTCCAGGATACTGAGCAGCACGTTGTTGGCCTCCGGCCTGGAACGGTTGAATTCATCATAAATCAGCGTGTGTCCATTGAGGCAGGCGGTGGTAAGCCGGTGGTCCTCCCAAAGAGTGCTCATGCTCTCTTCGGTCTTCACGACGGAGTGGATGTAATTATCAATGAGCTTGAACTTACGGTAGCCGGAATCCTTGCCAATCAGGTCGGAGCTGCCAAACTCGTCGTCGCCGTGGAGGAGGACGACCGGCCGGCCGAGTTGCGCGGCAACGTGCAAGGCGAGGGTCGTCTTCCCCGTTCCTGCCAGGCCGGCAAAGTGGACTGCGTATCCCACACCAAGATAGCTCAGCGCCCGGTCCGTCAAAGCCTGAATATGCGGGGTCAAGACAAATTCTTCGCTAGGCTCAGGGACAATGCTGTGTCCTTGGGGTTCGACTATTTCGCAGGCTACTGAACCAAACTTTGCATCCTCGCCATTCATTGCTGTCTGTTCCCTTTCCTTGAGCTTTGCGGTCCAGTTGGAGCTTTGCCCGGATTACGGCAGTGAGCTTAGTGTTTCCGTTTCTTTCGTGCCGACTTCTCTCCGCCGCCGACTTCGAACGATGGATGGCCACCTGTTTCGCTCTGGCTTCCTTCCAGGTCGGCTTTGGTTTCCTGCATCGTATGGCTTGCGAGTTTCTCCACCGCCCCGCACGATGGAGTACCCAAGGCACGCCATGCTTGCCGAATGCTGCTGAGGTCCGTGTGGACCTCCGCGCGGAGGCCTTCGACCGTACGCTTGAGGTCCGAGAGGGAGCCCAAACGATCGGCTTTCGTCCTCCTGGCCCGGGCGGCGAAGCTTTTGGAAAAGTTGGCCAGCGTCTGGGAGACATCGGCCCGCCGCTCCTCGGTCTCTCGCTCCAAAGCCTGGGCCAATCCCTGGCGCGCGCTTCGCAAGGCCAGGATCTCATTCCGTAATTGAGTCATATGCTCGGTTAACACACCCATGGTTTTCCTCCTCCTTGTTTCTAAGCTGGTCGTGGCGTTGCGGGCGGCTTCAGTTCGGGCCTCTTCTCTTTGCCACGGCGAGGGACCCTCGTGCGGCTACCTGTCGAGCACCACGCAGGCTTCAACAGGCAGCGCTTGGATTGCAACTCCCGAGGGCTTGCTGATTGCTGGGCTGCTATGCGCCCTTCCCTGCCCAGGCACGACGCGCGGCAGCAATATCCGCCCTCATGTCCCGTTGCTGCCCGCTGACGGTTTGCTTCAGTTTCTTCAGGAAAGCAAGACGCCCCGCTCTCATCCTTCCCGTCACCCGAGTCTGTGTGCCCGAAAAATCACCACACATTTCAGCCACATCCTTTTGGCGGTCCCTGTTTCCATCCAGCAGTTCATCTCGGAACGCTCGACGGCTTCCGCGCAGCGCCTGGATCTCCCCGGATAATCGAGTCATATCCTCCAACAATTTACCCATCGTAGTCCTCCTTTGATTTTTCCTGCCTCTGGCGTCTCCTCCATCTGCCGAGCGGAGGGCCGCATAATAGCCCCCCGCTCAACAGCGGTCGGTCCCCCACCGGTATTAGGCGGGAGCGGCAGCAGCGGCTGTCAGACCGATAGCCTCGGCATACTTCAGGTAGGTCTCGACCGAGGCAATGACGACGCGGGCTTCGACCGACAGCAGCTCGATCCCGACTAGCGACACCTTTAACCAGGCGTCGATCACGATTCCCTTGTCGAGAATCCGATCAACAACTTCCGCCAAGCTCGAGGAGTCGGTCGACTTTGCAACCTTCGCCATGGCAGTTCTCCTTCCGGGTAACAAAATACCCAAGTTTCGCTTAGGGCATACTTCACGTTAATGTGACCTGCCCCAGCCGCCAGTTGAGCAGGTGGGGTGCCGAAATCGAGAAATTGCACGCGGCTTTTCCATCATCTTGATTCGCAAGAGGAAGGGGATGGCCTGCAACGAATAAGTGGCTCTGCAACGGGCGATTGTGGAATTCACTCCATAGAACGCGGGCCTTAGATGCGCGGCATGTAATCCCTGACCTGCCAGATATTCCAGAACTCCTTGCATGTCCACCTACGCTTGCAGGGAATCAACAAAGTTGTACGGTGGCCAGGGGCCGCTCAAGAGTAGCTTGACGGATTCGTTCGCATGATGGTGACGAGCGGCTTGGCGAAAAGATTCGACTGAATCGCGGGGCACGAGGAAGTAGAGGGACAGAAGACGACCTCTGCTGGAAGAAGGCAATTCGACTTTGTGGCGAACGAAGGAGCCGCTCAGCGAACCGCAAAGCTCCTCGACCAACTGGCGCTGCTGCAGGCCGGCTCGGTCCAGGCCCAGATAACGCTGTCGCTTTGCGGCCAGGTAAGCGGCGCCAGTATCCCAATCGAGGGGTAAGGATCTTGCACGAACAGGCCTCGCGTTGCTCTCCCTTCCATCTGCGGAAGTGTCGAGGAGAACGTGAACGCCCATTTCCCCCAAGTCCTCGAGTTCGTGAAGAAGCGCGCCATAGGCATCGTGATTTTTTCGCAACAAGCTAACGGCCTCCCAGGGAGACTCAACCCGACACCCATATCGCATGGGAATCACGGTCAGGTGGCGATAAAAGGACTCTACGACCGTCTCATACACGAGAAGTTCCGAGGTATCACGACGTGAGTCGGGCTCTGCCAGTTTAGAAAGTACAGCGCCCAAGCCCTGGTGATTTACTGTGAACACACGTTGCCCCCCGACCCCGGTGGGAGTTTCGAGGTCGGCCGGCAGGGGCCCACGAAAGATGCAGTAGACTAGGTAACTCATGGGGTTGCTCCTATCGATAGTGGAGGAACGAAGCGATAAGGGGGCCAGGGCCCGGACAGTTCGAGGACCAGCCCCCCCATGGCATGTTTCTCATTCACCTGATTGATTCGCGCCCGAAATGCCGGCGTCGCACTCTTGGGCAGCAAAAAGGCCCAATTCAGCACAACCTCGATTCCGCTTTCTGGGGGCTCACGAGGCACCTCCGGACATTCGCAAAAATCCGAAGCCTGCAGCCTCAGGTGGTTCGCGACCTGGCGGCGGGTTTCCTTTAGCCAGAGGCTCAATTCTTTCTCTGCACGTGCCCGGATTCGCTGTTCCTCGAAGTAGCGTCTCCCCGGCAGCAGCGCCGCGAGTTGCGCTTCCTGTGCGGCCAGGCTTGCGGACGTGAGGGCGCGCCCGGCCTGCCTTCTGTCGAGCAAGCCCCTGACTGACCATTCCTCCTGATCAGCTACCCGCTCCAGGAACTGCGAAATCGCCGCACCATGCCTATCCACAAATTCTGCCAGGCGTTCCTGCGACGAGAAAAGGGTTCCGAAACGGGCGGGCAGCACGGGAGAATGATGCATCACCTCCTCAACCACCGCCTCGTGCCGCAAGGCGCGCGGCCCTACCCAAGCCAGATCCCGCATGCGCAGTTCGGCCGTTTCGCCGCAAAAATCTTCCAAGCGCACCTCGCTTAGGACGGCACACAGATTCGGGAAGCGCCGAAATACAGACAGAGGATGCTGGCCATCCACACCGGTCCCCTCGAGCTCCCCGAGGAGGTTCGAGCAGGCAAAGCAAAACAGGTAAAGCGCACTCTGGACCGTCTCCATTTACTGTTCACCACATCCTTCGAGAGTCTGCTGACGAATTTCTTGCAGTGCGCCCTCCAGGTCACTGGCCTCAATGGTTACCCGCGCCTGCCCGTCCGGTGTTTTATCGCCCGCCTGAACGGCTCGCCGGACAGCTCGCAGGGCGGCTCGGGTGCACGTCGAAATGATATCGGCGCCGCTAAACCCACCGGTTCGTGAGGCCAGGTCCTTGAAGCTGATCACCGCGCCCAGGGGTTTGTTCTGCAAATGGATCGCGAAAATCTCGCTGCGCTCGCTCTCGTCGGGAAGTCGAATCTCCACAATCTCGTCAAACCGCCCAGGCCTGAGAATGGCGGGATCGAGCAGATCTGACCGGTTGGTCGCGCCCAGGACCAAAACCCCTTTCAGCTCTTCCACCCCATCCAACTCCGCGAGGAACTGGCTCAAGACGCGCTCCGCCACGTGCGAATCCGACGCACCGGCGCTGCGGCTGGGCACGAGGGCGTCAATCTCATCGAAGAAGACGATGCAGGGCGCAGCTTGGCGCGCTTTGCGAAATACCTCGCGCACGCCTCTCTCAGATTCCCCCACATATTTCGAAAGCAGTTCCGGCCCTTTGACCGAGATGAAATTCACCTTCGTTTCGCTGGCCACCGCTTTGGCGAGGAGGGTTTTTCCGCAGCCTGGGGGACCCGAGAGCAGGATTCCTTTGGGCGGCCGTATCCCCGCTTGGGTGAACAGATCGGGGTACTGGAGAGGCCACTCGACGGCTTCCACGAGGCGCTGTTTGATCTCGGCCAGACCCCCGACATCCTGCCAGCGCACGTTGGGGACTTCGACAAATACCTCGCGCAACGCGGAAGGCTCTATGCCCCGGAGGGCCTCCAGGAAATCATCCATTCCCACCTCGAGCTTGGCCAGTTGGTCATAAGGAATTCGCGCCAAGCCGAAGTCCACATCGGGCATGATGCGCCGCAGGCAAATCATCGCAGCTTCCCGGCAAAGGGCTTCCAAGTCGGCCCCTACGAAACCATGCGTGATCTCCGCCAAGTGATTCAGGTCTACTTGTTCGGCCAGAGGCATGCCTCGGCTGTGGATCTCCAGGATCTCCTTGCGTCCGTGGCGGTCGGGAATGGGGATGCTAATCTCTCGGTCAAACCGCCCTGGCCGCCGCAGGGCCGGATCGAGCACATTAGGCAAGTTGGTCGCCGCAATAACGATGACCTTCTGCCGCTTGGCGAGTCCGTCCATCAATGCCAACAACTGGGCTACGACCCGCTTCTCGACCTCGCCCACCACTTGCTCGCGGCGGGGGGCAATGGCGTCGATCTCATCCAGGAAGATGATGCTGGGGGCCTTGCGGCTGCCCTCTTCAAAAATCTTGCGCAAATGTGCTTCACTCTCGCCGTAAAACTTGTGGATGATTTCGGGCCCGCTGACGGCATAGAAGTTCGCCTGGGTCTCATGCGCAATGGCGCGGGCAATCAGCGTCTTACCGCATCCAGGAGGCCCGTGTAGAAGCACCCCTTTCGGTGCGTCAATTCCCAGGCGCTCGAAGACCTCGGGGTAACGCAAGGGCAGTTCGATCATTTCGCGGATACGCTGGAGTTGGGGCTTCAGGCCACCGATGTCCTCATAGGAAATCGCGCGAGCGGCCATCTCCTCGGGCTGGGCCCCTTTGGAGATCACCAGTTGGGTCATGGGGTTAATGAGCACGGGCCCTTTGGGCACCGTGCTTTCCACCTTGAAATCCGCCCAGCGCGCTCCAAAGAGGATGGCCCGGATGCGGCTCGCGGCCAAAACCGGCAGGCCATCCAGCCGGCTGCCGATGTATTCCAAATCGCGTTCGGAAGGAGTAATGTTCGTGGGGGCCAGCACCACCCGCTCGGCGGGTGGGCAAGCTATGCGGCGCACTTGAACGAACTCGTCCAGTCCCGTCCCGGCATTCTCGCGCGTGATTCCGTCCAGTTGAATCCGGGACTGACCGCGCATCTCCTTGTAAGCCGGCATCGCCTTGCACACGGTTCTACCCTTGCCGACAACTTCCACAATGTCTCCCACGTCCACCTGCAAGAGCGCAAGATCCTCCGGCCCCATGCGGGCGTACCCACGACTCACGTCCTTGCTGAGCGCCTCGCTGACTTTAAGCTTGAACGACTTCTCTGCGGTTTCGATGGTGGCTCCTCCCCAGCGGGCTACTTAAGGCACTTGATTTCCAGGACCCCGTTGTTACAGGAGACCTGCATCTTCTCCTTGGAAACGTTCCGGGGCAGGAGAACTTCCTTGCGGTATTTCTTGTCGCCTCTCTCGGCGGAAATCGTCAGCACATCGTCCTTGACCTCAACCCGCACGTCCTCCTTGCCGATGCCGGGCAACTCCGCCAAAACCAGCAGGTAGTCGTCTTCCTCAAAAACGTCCACCATGGGTTCTCGGACCTCCTGAACTTCGGTTCGCCCGGATTTGGCGTCCCGCCGAATATTTCCGAAGGGCTCGAGGCTCGGCCCCTCCTCTCCCAGCCCCACCTTAACCTTGAATCCGTAAATCCCTCTGAGCTCTTTTCCCGGCCCGCGAATCTCCCCTGTTTTGGAGAGCTCTTGACCGCTTTCGGCTAGTTCACCGAGCTTCTCCACCAAGTCTCCCAGGCCCTTGAGAATCCCTCCCAGGCCGCCTTCCATCCCACCCCTCGAGGTTCGTTCTTTTTTCTTTTCCGTCATAACGCACCTTATCCCTTTCAATCTATAGGAATGCCATATTGCCTGACTTTTGAATGTATAGTCTTATAATCGATGTGTAGCACGCGAGCGGCTTTTGCCTTATTCCCTCCCGTTTCCCGCAGCACATGAGCCAGGATCTCCCGCTCGATGGCGACAATCCTCCGTTGCATGATTTCCTTGAAGGGAAGGCCTTCCGGCAGCGTGTCTGGAGTTTCCTGATTGCATCCAGGGTCAGGGAGAGTGAGTTTGGGGGATACACAATCGATCCTCATGTGCTGCTCGGTGATCATATCGTCTGCCAGAAGAACCGCGCGGCGGATCACGGAACGGAGCTGCCGAACATTTCCAGGCCAGTCGCAGGCGAGCAAAGCATCGACCGCAGATTGCGAAAAGCCCTTCACGTTCTTCTGCAACTCGAGATTCGTGATATCCACGAACCGCTTCGCCAGATACAGGACGTCCTCCTGTCGCTCGCGCAAGGGCGGAACCCAGATGGTGAACTCGTTCAACCGAAAATAGACGTCGGGACGAAAGGTGCCGGATTCGCCCAAGCGTTGCAGGTCTTGGTTGCTGGCGGACAGAACCCGGACATCCGTGTTGATGGTCTGGGTGCCGCCAATGCGGCAGATCGTCTTGTCTTGAAGTACCCGCAGAAGCTTGGCCTGGGAGCCTAAAGGCATGTTCGAGATTTCGTCCAGGAAAAGTGTTCCGCCATGGGCCATTTCGATTTTTCCAATTTTCTGTCTGTCCGCGCCCGTGTAGGCTCCCCTTTCATGTCCAAACAGCTCGCTTTCTAAAAGGGCCTCGGGAATGGCCCCGCAATCCACCATCATAAAAGGAGCCTGGCAGCGAGGACTGTTCTGATGGATGGCGTGCGCCACAATCTCCTTCCCCGATCCGGTTTCTCCCAGTATCAAGACGCTGAAGTTGGTTCCGGCCACTCGGCCTACATCGGCGATCAACTGCTTCACGACACTGCTGGGACCCATGGACTCCCGGAGCGAAGACTCGTCTTCGATCTGGCAGGAGAGACGTCGCAGCTTGCGCTTGAGAGCGCGTTCGTTCAGCGCGCGGAAGACCACGCGCAGCACCTCGTGGTGTTTGAGAGGTTTCGCCAGGTAATCGTGAGCGCCTGCCCTCATCGCCGCCACCGCATCCCGGATTTCCGGATAGCCCGTGATCAGAATGACGGGGAGGTCCTCGTCCAGGGCTTTTGCCCCTTTCAGGATCTGCATGCCGTCCATATCGGACAGCTTCATGTCCACGACCAGAGCATCGGGATGTTCGGAGCGGATCTTTTCCAGGGCGGCTTGCCCGCTGTGGGCCACCACCGTGGTTATCACCTCTTGGTTGAGGAACGTGGAGAGCAAGGCGATTTGCTCATTCCCGTCCACAATAAGAACCTTACTGCCAGCGGCTGTCATTGCTCTTTCTCTCCACGACCTGAGGGTTGGTGAATCAAATAGACGACCCGGATATCTTTATCGAGCCAGGAGCCCAGGGAGTGAAGCATCCCGAGGAAGATCAGGCCCGTTTCCCCCGCCCGAAGCGTCTCGTTGATCCGACCGGCGATGTATTCATCGCGCCTTTTGAGCAAGGAATCTCTCAAGGCTTTTCGGCGCGGCTCCTCTCGAGTGGCGAACTCTGGCTTCCCGGAAGCGAAGTCCTCCTTGAAGAGTTGATATTCCTCCACCAAAAGCTCGGAAGATTCCGTGCCCATGAGCGTGGCACCCTTCTCCCGTAAACGATGAAGCAACCCGTGGTTGCGGCTACCGGCTTTTTCCAGCTCCGTAACAATCTCCACCTCGCGCCCGCAAACCGGCAATCCATCCTGATAAAGGCGAACTCCGTCATAGGGAAGCGCCAGTCTCTCGATGGCCGACTCGATCTGGGCCCACAATTTGTTAACCAGGTTCACGTTGCGCTCCCAGCCTTTACGCCCTAGCTTCTTGACTTTCAGGCGCTGGATCGCTTCGCTTAGCGCTCCCATGTCGGCTTGGGTATGGATGATGGGAATGTAGATGAGAGTCCTCTCATTAGATTCAGGATGACGGGTTCCGGCAGCGCTCTCGCTATTTCGTTCGCCCATGACAATTGGGGTGCCAGCCTTTGGGATCCAAATCCGTAGAAGTCAGGCGGAGTTTACATGGTCATCGATGAGTCTCTAAGTAACCGCACCGCCTCCAAAAATTGCCCGACGCCATGTGCTTGACCTGGAGAAGCAACTGCCCGCCAATCAGGGACTTAGGTCAGAGTCGGCGTAGGAATTTGGTGCCCAGCGGCCGGTTGCGAATCGGAAGACATACCGGCCCTACCCTGATCGCCAAGCTCATACGAAAGGACTCGACTCCTCTGTGCTCAGCCCTGTCAAATGGGTAGTACGAAGGTTGCGCACAGCTCTCTCCCAGACGATAAACAACTTCCAATTTTCTGCAAGCAATCCCCCAACGAGCAATTGCCGTTCCATAAGGCTCTGTTCGAAGATGAGCAGGAGCCATCCTCTCTTCCCCCATCGACCGCCTGCTACCCTCACACTTTATTTATCGGCAGTGGGAAGCAGTGCGATTAGGGAAAGTGGCGGCTTCTCCCAGGCGCACTCCTGCCGGTTCGTGTTTCATTTCGAGGTATTGAAAAAGTGACGAGTGACGAGTGACGAGTGACGAGTGAAAAGTGGCCAGCAAGGAGAGCGGGTGTCGGGGGACAGCGGAGCGGCGGACGCATTCTTCAACTGACCCGCCGCGGCGGGACAACGGACAACTGACAACAGACAGCTTTCCCTGCCCACTGCCTACTGCCTACTGCTCTCCGTCGGCTCGAAGCGGGCTTGGAAGAAACGCAGGTATTTGGGTTCGTAGATCATCTTCAAGGCGCGAGCCTGGTCGCGCTGCTCGTAAACCTCGAGGATCGACTCCGCCACCACATCCATATGCGCCTGAGTATAGACTCGGCGCGGCAGGGCGAGGCGCACGAGCTCCAATTGCGGGTGGCGCTCCTCGCCCGTCTTGGGGTCGCGCCCGGCGGAAACGATGCCGCGCTCCATGGTGCGTACCCCGGAATCGACGTAGATGTTGGCAGCCAGCGTCTGGGCCGGGTATTGCTCCTGAGGGATGTGCGGATAGAAGCCCCTTGCCTCCAGGAAAACGGCGTGGCCGCCGATAGGCTTGACGAGGGGGATGCCCCAGTCCCGCAGGTGTCTGCCCAGGTACTCGACCTGGCCGACCCGCGCCCGGATGTGGTCGTCCTCGACGCTTTCCGCAATGCCGCGCGCCATGGCTTCCATGTCGCGCCCGGCAAGCCCCCCGTAAGTGTGCAGCCCCTCGTAGACCACCACCAGGTTGCGCGCTTCCTCGTAAAGTCCTCCATCGTTGCTGGCCAGCCAGCCGCCGATATTCACCAGCGCATCTTTCTTGGCGCTCATCGTGCAGCTCTGGGTGTAGGAGCAGTACTCCTTCAGGATTTCCGCCACTTTCTTTGAGCTGTAGCCCGCTTCGCGCTGCTGGATGAAGTAGGCGTTCTCCACCGCGCGCGTGGCATCGAGCACGATGGTAATGCTGTAGCGGTCGCAGAGTTCTCGCAGCGCGCACATGTTGGCCATGGATTGCGGCTGGCCCCCTGCCGTATTCACTGTTCCCGCAACGGAAACGTAGGGAATCTTCCCCGCCCCCACCTCGAGGATGAGCTTTTCGAGTTTCTGCAGGTCCACGTTGCCCTTGAAGGGGTGCTCGCTTGCCGGGTCGTGCGCCTCGTCAATGATGACGTCCACGAAGGTTCCACCTGCCAGCTCCTGGTGGAGGCGCGTGGTAGTGAAATACATGTTGCCGGGGATGAAGTCGCCCGGCTTGATCATGATCTTCGAAAGGATGTGCTCGGCGCCGCGCCCCTGGTGCGTGGGAACCAGGTATTTATAACCGTAATATTGGCTAACCGCTTCCCACAAGTGGTAAAAGTTGCGGCTGCCCGCGTAGGCTTCGTCGCCGAGCATCAAACCCGCCCATTGGATGTCACTCATGGCATTGGTGCCGCTGTCCGTGAGCAGGTCGATGTAAACGTCCTGCGAGCGAAGCAGGAAGGTGTTGTAGCCGGCCTCGACGATGAACTTCTCCCGCTGCTGGCGGGTCGTCATGCGGATGGGCTCGACCATCTTGATCTTCCAGGGCTCAGCCCAGGAGCGCCGGGAAGGCTTTGGGTAGGACATGCGGTGACTCCTTATTATCCGCAGATTACTCAGATTTCACAGATCAGGCAGGCTGAAGGCAGAAGAAGAACCGAGCAGAGCAGGCAAACCTAATGCCGCCTCATACCCATGCGATTCCATTGGGGGGGCCACAACCACGTCGGCGTTCTTAGTCTATCTCTTGCCCTACTCATTTTTCATCTGTGTAATCTGCGAAATCTGTGGACTGGGGGCCTTTTGCTCTTCGCGAGCCAGAACCTTCTCCATCAGGCGGGGGAAGTCGAAGCTCAGAACGCGCTGGCAATTGCGGCAGCGCCAGACTGGGTCCTGCGGATCGAGGTAGTTGAAGTTGACGCAGCCGCAGTCGCAGACGACCTGCAACCCTTTGCTGCGCCCTTGAATCAGCTTCACATCCTGGGGCCCAACCGGAAATTTCATATCAATCCCTCGTTCGGTTTTTTCGCTTGACGGGGAGGGCCACTCCCGACTTCAGCCTGGACGCCGTTCCAAGTGGTCCCATCCTCGGTCCGCGCTGAGTGGCCTCGCCCTCTCCCGACGTCTAGCAAGAGCATTCGGCTTCTTCTCGCGCCGCGAAGATTTCTCCTCCTTGCAGTAGCTCCTCCGTGTCCTCCGTGGCCAGGAGAGTCCGTCAGCCGACGGATCACTGAGAAGCTCCGTGTCCTCCGTGTTGAAGCTTTAGAGGCACAGAGAACACGGAAAGGCCCGCTTCTACTAAACGCACTCGCAGAGCATCACGCGGTCCTGGCTGTCCACTTCGCGGAGACGCACATCAATCAATTCGGTATCCGAGGTCTGCAGAACCCTGCCCACGTAGTTCGCCTGGATGGGCAACTCCCTGTGCCCGCGGTCGATCAAGACGCACAGTTCCACCCGCCGTGGCCGCCCGTGATCCACCAGGGCATCCAACGCGGCGCGAGTGGTTCGGCCCGTGTAGAGGACGTCGTCCACCAGGATCACCGTCTTGCCCTCCACGGAAAACCGCAGGGGCTGCTGGACCACGGGCTTCTGATCGCTTCTCAAGAGGTCATCGCGGTGGAGGGTGATGTCCAGTATTTCGACCGGGGGCGCGGTCTTTTCGATCTCTGTCATCTTTTTAGCCAAACGCTCAGCTAGTGGGACTCCGCGGCGGCGGATTCCCACCAGAACGACCCCTTCCAGACCGTTGTTGCGCTCCAGGATTTCGTGCGCCAGGCGTACCAGCGTGCGGTCAATCTCCGAGGCCGACATCAACTGGGACTTTTCGCGAACCACCGCACTCTTGGGTTGAACGTTTCCAGCATTTTCCATGGCAGGCTCCCAAACGCCGGATTATAGCATTTTGTCCTTTGCCTTCCGCTTTTTGATTTGATACGCTCGGCGCAAATCGCGGACGTAGTGGTCCGCTTCCCGCGTGGGCTTGGGAATGCGGAATCCGTCCACGCACTGCTTCACCAACCCGACGGCGGAATCGAGCGAAACCCGATGTCCAGTAGTGACGTAAATGGGTCTAACGTCGTCCCTCGTCCGCAACACCACCCCAATGCGCTCACCTTCCAGCATTAGTGGGGTGGTCGAGCCAGCCTTCTTGCCGGGCTCTTGGTGCTCACCCACCAGCCGTGACTTGGCGCAGCCGATGGTGGGCTTGTCAAACAAGATGCCAATGTGGCAGGCGATGCCGAACCGGCGCGGGTGCGCGAGTCCGTGACCGTCAATCAGGATAAGGTCGGGCTCGGTCCGCAGCCGGGCAAAAGCCGCCAGCAGTACGGGGCTCTCGCGGAACGAAAGCAGGCCCGGGACATAGGGAAAACGGAGTCGGCGTCGCGCCATCCGGCGCTCTACTTCCTCGAAACCTGGAAAGCGATAAACAATGACGCCGGCAAAAGCGACCTCGGTCTCGGGGTCAAACGCCATGTCCGCGCCCGCCACGAAGCGGATCTCCCCAAACCGGTCCTGCAATTCCACACGCTCGCGCAAACTTTCCTGAAGCCGAATCGCTTCGCGGGGCGTTAGGTTCCAACGGGTCTCGAGCCGGAGTTGCATCGCCATTCCCATATTCTACTGCGGGAAATGCCCAGCCGCGGCGTCATAGTGAGCGCGCCCCGCAACGGACATTTCGTGCTACACTTCCTGTCCTAGCCGCACGATTCGGAGGTCGGGCCCCAAACGCCGCAGGTCACAGCCCAATGCTGGCGTGAGATATTCTTGTTTCTTTGGGAATTTCGACTTTGGACTATTGGTGGTCTCCTGCCATGAAACATCTCAACTTCGAGTTTAAGGCACGGTTGAATAACGAGCAGCAGGTTCGGGCGGCGCTCAAGAGATTGGACGCCCGCTTTATTGGGACTGACCACCAGATCGACACCTATTTCCGCGTCCCTTCCGGGCGGCTGAAGGTTCGGGAAGGCCGCCTCGAGAACGCCCTAATTTTCTACCGGCGCAGCAACCTTCGCCGCGCCCGCCAGGCCGCGGTTGAAATGATGCTTCTTCCGCGGCGGAACGCCCTCCGGGCGATCCTTGCCCGCTCCCTCGGGACACTGGCCGTGGTGGACAAGCGCCGCGAGATTTACTTCGTCAAGAATGTGAAGATTCACCTGGACCGCGTCCGCCGGTTGGGCAAGTTCCTCGAGGTTGAAGCCATTTCACGCGTGGGTGACGTGAAGAAGATACGGTCCCAGGCGCGCCAGTTTCAAAAACTGTTTGGCATCACCGCAAAGGATATCGTCGCCGAATCGTATTCCGATTTGATCCTTGCCAAGAGCCCTTCGTAGAGTAGACGCCGCCTTCAGGCGAGCATCATCGGATAACCTCCCGCCCCGACTGCAGCCCTGCCGGTAATGGAAAGAAAGTGGACGGCTAATGTGGAAAAAGGCCCTTTCCGTGGAGTAACGTGATTGAAAGCCGCCGGTGACATCCGCTAACCTGCAGGCTGCGTCGGGTCTTGGGCAAGATCAGGGCAAGATCTAAAGAGAATGGAAAACAAAAGCCCTAGCCGGTTGCGGGGAGGCTGGCTCCTCCCCGCGTCTGCGGCTGTCCTCATTTTCAACAGCGCATACGTCGCCGCCTTTGGTAATCCCACACTCTTTTATGTAGCGAATGCCCTGCTGCATCCGCTGCTGGGAATAGGCGTCGGCGTTCTTTTCGTCGCCTTTATCCTCCGGCATCGAGGGTCGTTCGCCGGGGTTTGGGGAACCTGCGCGCTCTTGTTGTTAGGGCTGGCAGCGGCTTTCGGGGTCTACCTGGTTTTCGTGGGCATGACTCGGCCCCACAGCATGGTGCTTTATGCGCATGTGGGGTTGGCGATCGTGGGTCTGTTTTCCCTGCTTCTGCGATGGCGTGGCCAGGTAGGGGCGGGCGGCGTCCGCCCGGACACCGAAGGCCTCCAAACCGCGTGGCGCGCGAGCGCCGCCGTGGTTGTGGCTTCGGTTGCATTCTACGCCATCGTGGCAACTTATCATTATGTCCACGCCGATCTGCGATATAGGATTCAGAACCCTTCCACCGCCCCCCTGAGCATGGAGAGTGAAGGTGGCGGCCCTTCCAGCTTGCTCTTCCCGAGCTCCGCGACAACCGCCGACGGCAAGCCTATCACCTCGCAGTTCTTCATGGATTCCGAATCCTGCCGGCCCTGTCACACGGACATTTACAATCAGTGGCAAAGTTCCATGCACCACATGGCTTCCTTCAATAACCAGTGGTACCGGAAAGCCATTGAGTACATGCAGGACACGGTCGGCGTTAAGCCTTCGCTCTGGTGCGGCGGTTGCCACGACCATGCGCTGGTCTTCGCCAACCAAATGCAGACGCATCCCATCCGGGAGGTCGAGGATACGCGTGAGGGCCAGAACGGCCTCGGGTGCATGTCGTGCCATTCCATCGCGGGTGTGAAAGACACGATGGGCCAGGGCGGTTTCGTCATGGATTATCCGCCGCTCGACAAGCTGGCCTCGAGCCAGAACCCGGTGCTCCATTTCCTGCACAACTACGTGGTGAAGCTCAACCCCAAGCCGCATCGCAATGCCTTTCTGAAACCTTTTCACAAAGACCCGCAACTGGTCCCGGAGTTCTGTTCCTCCTGCCACAAGGTTCACCTCGATGTGCCCGTCAATAATTACCGGTGGATTCGCGGCTTCAACGATTACGACAACTGGCAGGCCAGCGGCGTTTCAGGGCAAGGCGCGAGATCGTTCTATTACCCACCCAAGCCGTCGCAGTGCGCTGATTGCCACATGCCGCTCGTTCCCTCGAAAGATTTCGGCAACCTCAATGGCTTCGTGCATTCGCACCGATTCGCAGCGGCCAACACGGCGGTCCCAACCTCTTACGGCGACCGGGAGCAGGTTCAGCAAGTGGAGAGCTTCCTGAAGGGCGCCCTAAGCGTCGATATCTTTGCTCTGGCGGAAGAGCCTTCTGAAAGTGCGGGCCCGGCGGGGACGATGGGTGGGGCAGGCGAGGCGCCACAGCTAGCCAGCACGTTTGCAGTGGGTGAAGAATCCTCGGCAGGCTTGGCGGCAGGGGGAGTGAGCGCGGCCGCTCCCGTCAAGTTGATGGCGCCGTTGGGGCGCGCTGCGGCTCAGGTCCGGCGCGGTGATACGGTCCGCGTTGAAGTGGTCGTCCGCACGCGCAAACTCGGCCACTTCTTCCCCGGTGGCACGGTGGATGCTTTTGATTGCTGGCTGGAGCTTCAGGCCCGTGACCGCAAAGGGAAGATCATTTTCTGGAGCGGCGAAGCAGCCGGCAACGGCCATGGACCGGTCGAACCCGGCGCGCATTTCTATCGTTCGCTCCAGCTTGATGCTCACGGCAATCCCATCAACAAGCGTAACGCCTGGTCCACGCGCGCGACCATGTACGCCCACTTGATACCTCCGGGCGCCGCCGACACCGTCCATTTCCGCATGAGAGTTCCCGAGGATGCCGTAGATTCGATCACGCTGACCGCGAAGCTCAACTACCGGAAGTTCTCCTGGTGGAATACCCAGTGGGCATTCGCCGGTATCCGCGACCCCTCCCAGGCCAATCCCGATGTAACGAAGAATTACGATGATGGCCGCTGGGTGTTTCAGGGCGACCTTTCCAAGGTTTCCGCAAAGTTCAAGGAGATTCCGGATGTGCCCACGGTGGTGATCGCGGAAGACACCGCGACTATTCCGGTGGTTGCCAAGAGCTCCCCACTCTTCACGGAGACTTTGACCTTGGATCCCGGGGACCGCGAGCGCTGGAACGATTACGGCATCGGGCTATTGCTGCAAGGCGATTTGAAAGGAGGGGAGCGGGCCTTCGAGACGGTGACGAAGCTCGACCCCAAGTACGCCGACGGCTGGGTCAACGTGGCGCGCGCGCGAATTCAGGAAGGCAACACCGAGGCGGCGAAGCCCTTGCTGCAAAAAGCCCTCGAACTCAATCCCCGGCTCGGCAGCGCGCATTACTTCACCGGGCTTGCGCTCAAGGCCGACGGCAATTATCCCGCCGCCTTCGACGAGTTTTCCAAAGCTTCTTCTCTCTATCCGCGCGACCGCGTGGTGAGGAACCAGATGGGTCGCATGCTTTTCCTCGCGCGCAAATACCAGGAAGCCGTAGGGGAATTCGATAAGACCCTGACGGTCGATCCCGAAGACCTCGAAGCGCATTACAACCTGATGCTCTGTTATCGCGGCTTGCGAGACGACGCGCGGGCAGCGCGGGAAGAGAAGCTCTACCTGCGCTTCAAGGCGGACGAATCCTCGCGCGCCATCACCGGGCCCTACAAGCTTACTCATCCCGAGGACAACAACGAATCGCAGCCCATTCACGAGCACGTAACAGTGCGGCTGGGGCGCAAGTAGGCAGAAGGCAGTACGCGGAAAGAAGGAGCCAGAAATCGGGAGTCAGAAGACAGAATAGCGAAGGCTGTCATTCCGAGCGTAGCGAGGAATCTCGCTCTGCGTCGATGCGAATCGGAGCTCAGGGTGGACTACCGGGCGTAGGTGAAGAAAGAATCAGGGCGAGATTCCTCGCTACGCTCGGAATGACAGAGGGAGGGAGGAACGACAGACCGCGGACGATGGTCAGCACCCAATCCAAAACCCAAAATCTAAAATCCAAAATCGCAGGCGCTCTCATTGTTCTGGCCAGTGTGTTCGCAGTTGTGGCTCTAATGGGGGGTTTGAAACCTGTCGCGACCTCCGCAAGCAGCGCAAAAGCCCTCGCCAGTGACAACGCAGCCATCCGCTTCGAGGACATCACCCAGAAGGCCGGAATCAATTTCATCCATTACACCGGCGCCTTCGGTAAGAAATATCTGCCGGAAACCATGGGACCAGGTTGCGCGTTCATTGACTACGATAACGACGGCTATCCCGACATCCTACTGATCAACGGAAAAGACTTTCCCGGCCACAAGACCCGGCGCGCGACCCCAAAGCTTTACCACAACAACGGCAACGGCACGTTCACGGACGTAACGGCCAAGGCGGGCCTGGACATCGAGATTTACGGCATGGGCGTGGCGGTGGGAGACTACGACAACGACGGCTGGGACGACATTTACATCACCGGCCTCGGCGAGGCGCACCTTTTTCACAACGAACACAACGGAACGTTCAAAGACGTCACCAGGACCGCGGGCGTGAATAACACCGGCTTTGGCGCCAGCGCTGCGTGGGTGGATTACGATAAAGACGGCAAGCTCGATCTATTCGTGACCAACTATGTGAAGTGGTCCGAAAAAGACGACCTCTATTGCACACTCGATGGCCGGCACAAATCCTATTGCACCCCGGAAGCTTACAAGGGCGACACTCCCCGGCTCTTCCATAACCTTGGCAATGGCCGCTTCGAGGACGTGACCCAGAAGGCAGGCATCTACGACCCCACGAGCAAATCATTGGGCGTGGCGGTGATTGATTACGACATGGATGGCTGGCCGGACCTCGCCGTCTCCAACGATACCGAGCGCAACAAGCTCTACCACAACAACCACAATGGCACTTTCACTGAACAGGCCGTGCAAGCCGGTATTGCCTTCAGCGAGGATGGCGTGGCGCGCGGGGCCATGGGGATCGACGAGGATGACTTCGACCACTCGGGCTATCCCAGCCTTGCCATCGGCAACTTCTCCAACCAGATGCTCGGTCTGTACCACAACGAAGGCAACCGCTTCTTCATCGACATCGCGCCTTCCTCATCGGTGGGCCGCGCCAGCCTGCTCTCGCTTTCTTTCGGCCTTTTCTTTTTCGATTACGACCTTGACGGCCTCGAAGACATGTTCGTCGCTAACGGCCACATCGAGCCGGACATCGGGCGCATCCAGCCGCAGGTGACCTACGCCCAGCCCCCCCTGGTGTTCCACAACGAAGGCCACGACAAGTTTCAGGAGGTCGGCAAGCAACTCGGGTTCACGCGCCGCTGGGTGGCGCGCGGCGCCGCCTACGCCGATATCGATAACGACGGCGCGCCGGATATCCTGATTGCGAGTAACGGCGGGCCTGCTAACCTCTTCCGCAACGTGGGTGGCAGCCGCAACAACGCCATCCGAATCAGGACTGCCGGCACGCGCTCGAACCGCGACGGCATCGGCGCGCAGGTCCGCGTCACCTCGGGCGGCAGCACCAATTGGCAGACCGTCCACTCCGGCTCGAGCTACTGCTCGCAGAGCGAACTCACCTTGACTTTTGGCTTGGGAAAAGCCATTCAGGCTGAGAGCGTGGAGATCACCTGGGCCAGCGGCCAGCGCGACACCCTCCACAACCTCAAAGCCAATGCAACTTACACCATCGAAGAGGGCGGAACGATCGTCAGCGCGAAACCGTTCAAGAGGTAACTTGAGTTTTAGAACCGGCTTGAAACCGCTATAATAGCAATCTGAGATGGGGAGAAACAAAGACCTGCGAAAGAAAATCGCAGGGCGCCAGCGGATGATCGAGGGACACGAGGAAAAGATTCGCGGTGAACTCTCCAAACCTCATCCCGACGAATCTCTGATAGCACACTGGCGCAGTGAGATCGAGGTAGTGAAAGAGAAAGTCGCAGAACTGACTCGGCGACTGGAAAGGGACTGGTAGGTTTATGGCCACTAAGACAGCGCCTAATCTTTCGACGGTTGAGCGGCTTCTTGATGAAGTTGATGAATGGTGTGGGCGGGTTCAGGAGGTTCGCCGGCGGCTGGGGCGCTTGCCTCGAGGGAGCGAAGCATATTTGGACCTTCTGCCTGACCTTGAGGTTGAGCTCGACACGCTCAGGTTAAAAACTCAGCACGCCTTCGAAGCTCTTGAGGAATTCGAAGATTCATTGCCTGAGAGCGATTGAGTCCCACCCTGGTGAATCCGTTCGAGCCCATATCACGTCACACCCATGTGACCGCAGTGCCTCGACTGCCTCTCCGGGAAAGTTCTCGTTGGCCAGGACCCGCATCATCACACCAAGGTTGGAAAGACTCTTTCCGACTTGAGCAGCTCACTGGCATAGGATAAACAAGCCAAGATATCCTCGTGATTCAAGCCGGGATAATTCTTCACTATCTCAGCCTCCGCCCAGCCTTGAGCCAGTAGGTCCACCATGAACTCGACAGCCAACCGGGTGCCCTTTATGGTCGGTTTCCCAGTGAGAATCTTTGCGTCAATGACGATCCGGCCTTGCCAGCTCATGCCTGCTGCCCTCCAGAAACCTCACTTGCTGATTCCCAGATTCAATCGCCCTTTGCAGGACGATTCACGAGCCGCCTGTGCAACGATCGACCATTTGCGCCCGGGCGGCTGCAACATAAGCGGTCGTCGCGTTGCGGAACGGTGACCGGAAAGCCGGCGGCATCCGCCGTGCGGAAGTTACTCCGCGAACCGGAAACTGCCGGGCTCAAGGCCAGCGCGCAGAGCGAGGTCATGCACCAGCAATTGGATATGGACGGAATCAACCAGGGTTCCCAACCCCATCCGGACCGATTCAACAGGGATGAGGCGCACGTTGGTGAGGTCGGCAAAAGGCAGGTCGGCGTAAAGCAGGACGCGCCCGCCGTGCTTACGGATATCCTCCGCCAGCCTGAGCAGGCCATTGTCGGCTTTGCGCTTCGGCTTGGTTTCGCCTTGCCGGGCGAAGATAATATAGCGATGGGCGGGGTCGACGATCTCCATCGGACCGTGGCGGAACTGAGCTGCACTCATCGGTTCCGCGCCCATTTTCGCCACCTCTTTGAACAAGAGCGCCCCCTGGTAAACCGAGGCGAGATCTGCTCCGCGGGACAACAAGGCGATGTAGTGTGGTTTGTTAAAGAACTCCACGGTGGGCGGGGTCAGCTCGTCGTGCCGCTCGAGGATTTTTTCCTGGGCCTCGATGGCGTGCATCAACGCCTGGGTGAGGGGGTAGGGCGGCTTTCGGGCAATCGTCACCGCAAGGTACATCAGGACGGCCACGGCGCAGGTGTAAGTCTTGGTGCCCACCGGCGCCGGGCGACCGGCCATCAAGGGGAGCAACAGGCTGGCTCGCCGGGCCAGCGAGCTCGCCTCCATATTGCAGACCGCTACCACACCACCCTTCCTCGGCAGGGCGCCGAGCAACCGGAGGACTTCCCCCGTTTCGCCCGACTGTGAGACCACCACCAGGAGGGTGTCTGGGCCGAGGATCTTCATATGATGGTCCACGAGCTCGCCAGTCTCCCAGACCAGAGCGCGGATAGCATGAGCAGTCAGATAGGCCTGGGCCGGGTACGCCGCGTACATGGACGATCCCATTCCGGTGAACACCACGGTGGGCGGCCAGTGCTTCACCAGCGCGCGCAACGCCTTGGAGGGAATCGCTCCGGGGCTTGTATAGAACTTCCGCAAGCCCGAAAGGACCGCCGGCTGCTGAGCAATCTCTGCCATCAAGGTGGTCATGGGTGAATCATCCTGTGGCCGCGTAGGCGCGCGATCAATTTTCCCCCCGAGTGTCGCGGGCCGAGTTCGGCTCTTGTTTCGCTCCTCCGACACCCCCACGCGCATTACACATGCCCCGCCTGGCGCCGCGCCCCCTGAAGCCAAAACACAGGCTGGAATGTGATTCTACCACCGGCTGACGATTACACAATACGGAAACCACGAGGCCTGTGTCCCTGCTCCTAATCGACAGCCAGCTTAGTGGACTCGCCTACACTCGCGTCTTTCAATCGACCCACCGCGGCGGGGCAATGAAAGCCTGGCCTTCGGCTGCGGCCAGGGGCTGTGCTGTCCCGACTTGTCCCGATGTCTTTGATCTGGATAGCATCCAGAAGCCCGCCGTTCCGAGAGCCTGTCCAGGGGGCAGGATGCGAGTTTAGCACTTGCGTCCAGGGGGTCGAGTGAGGTTTCATAGCAGTATGAAAACCATTCGATGCTTCTGCTTAGTTCTTGCGGCGCTATCGGCGCCGTTCCTACTGACCCTGTACGCTCAAGGCACTGAAACGGCTGCAACCAAGAGCAAGTATCTTGTCTACATCGGCACTTACACCGAAAAAAAGAGTAAAGGCATTTATGCTTATCGCTTCGATTCAGCCACAGGCCAGTTGAGCTCGCTGGGACTGGCAGCCGAAAGCGTCAATCCTTCGTTTCTAGCGATAGATCCCAGCCGGCGATTCCTTTACGCAGTGAATGAGATATCGAAGTATGAGGGGCGAAGTAGCGGCGGAGTCAGCGCCTTCGCCATTGATCCTGGGACTGGCAAGCTCACTCTTTTGAACGAGGTGCCGTCAGGCGGCGCAGACCCCTGCCACATAGCGGTGGATAAGACTGGGCGATACGTGCTGGCGGCCAACTACGGTGGCGGAAGCTTGGCTGTGTTCCCAATTCTGAAAGACGGCCGCCTGGGAGAGGCCTCGGCCTTTGTGCGGCACAGCGGCGCCAGCATCAACCCTCAACGCCAGGAGGGGCCACACGCGCACTCGATTTACCCGTCACCTGACAACCGGTTCGCCATCAGCGCAGACTTGGGGCTTGATGAGGTGCTCGTTTATCGTTTCGATTCGGAGAAGGGCACGCTCGCGCCAAACAATCCCCCCTTCGCCAAAGTCAACCCCGGCGCAGGGCCGCGGCACTTTGCCTTTCATACGAGCGGGAGATTTGGATATGTGATCAACGAATTGCAGTCCACCGTCGCCGTGTTTTCGTATGAGCCGGCCAGCGGAGCTTTGCACATGCTGCAGACTATCTCAACGCTTCCGAAGGACTTCGAGGGTGAGAGCACGGCCGCCGAAGTGCAAGTGCACCCTTCAGGGAAGTTTCTGTATGGGTCCAACCGCGGGCACGACTCTATCGCCGTGTTCGCGATCAACAATCGAAAAGGGACTCTCACGCCCATTGGGTACGCTCTCACGCTCGGGAAGACGCCGCGCAACTTTGCGGTCGACCCAACTGGCTCGTATCTGTTCGCAGCCAACCAGGACTCCGACAGCATCGTGCAGTTCCGCATCGACCCGAACACCGGCCGCCTGACCCCAACCGGCCAAGTGCTTGAGGTGCCTTCGCCCGTCTGCGTGACCTTCGTGCCGATCGAATGATTTCCCGGTCTAATTCTATGGAACTTTTCTATTTGGTACGTCACGGGGAGACGAAATGGAATGCTGAGAACCGGATTTGTGGGCGGTCCGACATCCCGCTATCGGAGGCCGGGCGCCGGCAGGCGAAGAGGTTGGCGGAGCGCCTGAAGCCCATCTCCTTTGATGCGCTCTATTCAAGCCCGCTGAAGCGCGCCATCGGCACGGCCCACTTCATCTCTGAGCGAATTGGCCTCGAACCCGTCGTGGACGATAGACTCGTCGAGCTTGACTACGGCCAGTGGGAAGGGAAAACGCTGGAGGAAATAAGGAAGAACGACCCCGAGACTTTGCGCGCTTGGGAGGCCGACCCTGGCAGGGTCGCGCCTCCTGGCGGCGAAAGCGGCCTTGAAGTCCAGCAACGCGTCCTGCCCTTCCTGGATTCTCTGGCGGCCAAGCACCGCAAGGGTCAGGTGGCGGTGGTGTTCCACAAGACTGTTTGCCGCCTGGCGATCTGCCACGTCCTGGGAATGTCTCCCTCCGACTATAGAAGGAGGCTCATCATGGAAAATGCCGCGCTGAGTATTATCCAATCCCGAGAAGATGGTTGGCAGCTCATTACCTACAACGACACCTCGCACTTATCAGCTCGCCATCGTGGCCATATTTCACTGGGCGAAGAGTTCTGATTCAAAAGGAGTTTTCACACGCTTCGCGCCCTAACAGGTTGCTGAAAAACTCGTAGGCGCTGTCATTCTGAGGAGTCCCGCCCTGCGGGACGACGAAGAATCTCGTATTTTCTTCAAGACAGGGCGAGATTCTTCGCTTCGCTCAGAATGACAGAAGGGAAGGGCTTTTCAGCAACCTGCTAGGAAAAGCAGGCCGCTTCCACTAGGATGGCGTGGAGTTCGCCCGGGCCGTGGACGCCGCGGATGAGGATCTGTTCGATATCGGCAGTGCGGCTGGTCCCAGTGATGAAAACAACCGAACGGCCGGGTAGAGCCAGGTCAGGATGGCTCGCCACGGAAAGCCTTTCCAGGACTTCATCGAGCGACGCCACCAACTGACTCCGCCGGTACAAAGCTACATGCACAGGCGGGGCTAGCGATGCCAGTTGGGCGCCTTCCGTCAAACTGGTAACTACCAAGCTGCCGGTTTCCGCCAGCGCAAATTCCACGCCTGTGATCCCCACAGTCGCGGCGAGGCTGGCCTCGGCAAAGGCCCGCAGGGAAGCGTCCTCGGCTCCAGGAGAATCTCCGCCCCCAGAGGTCTGCCAAACGGAGATGCCCTGGCCCCACGCGCGGAGCAGCGGCTCGAGGTTCAACTCCGCCAAAAGTGGATTGCGGGAAAGGACCACGCCTTTGGCCTTGGCCTGGGAGAGGATGGTCAGCAGGATTTCTTCCAACCCTTGGCGATTAGCGGCGCGGTGGGCAATGCCAGCCACTTTTGTCAGTTCTGCCTCGAACTTCGGCAGCAGTTCCTCGGGCGGGATGATAGGCAGTATCCCGGTCAGCGGCGAGGCTGGTGGTAGGGTGCTTTCACTAATCACTGAGGAGCCATCCAAGGGACGGCCCAAAGCCTTCCGAATCCGGTGTATTATCTCTTCGCGTCTTGCCAATCGTAACACCTCGCGTGGCCAAGTGGCTCGAACGCAAGCCGAGGGATTGTATCACGGGTCTTAAATGTCTGGTAACCTGAACGAAAAATCATGGATACAATAAATAAAATAATCGCAAAAACTGTGCAACCTTAGGGCTACTTAAATCATCATTTATCGCGGGCGTTTGGTTAAACGGCTTCTGTAGCAGAGGCCAGAGGGGTGGTTATCAATGCGAACAGCAGTAAAGTCTCCAAAGAACCATTATCGAACCTTATTGTTGAAGAAACGGAGCGAATTATTGGCATCGGCGAAAGGCGCGCCCGAAGCGCTGGCCACAAGTGTTCAGTCTCCGGATGTTGTTGAATTTGCAGTTAAAACTGCCGAGCAGGATGTGACAGCGGTGACCGCAAGTCTGCGAAGTCAGCTACTGAGAGAAGTTGACCACGCCCTTGGTCGTTGCGCTCGCGGGACGTATGGTGCGTGCGAAGGATGCCACGGGGAGATCTCCCCCCATCGCCTCAAGGCTATCCCCTGGGCTCGGTACTGCCTCATCTGCCAGGAACTACACTCAAGGAATTCAAGGAATTAGGCGTCCCTCATCCCCAAAGCAGTCGTCTGATAAAGGCAACTTCTGAGTAAAAGTGTCAAGTTTCCCGGCGGGCACAAAGACCTACACCACAACGCGGCCCGTAGCCGCAACCAAATTGAAACTAAGCTGTTTATTATCAGGTAATCACAAGCACAGGGGCGCAAAGGGGCGGGAACCCCCAAGGCCTTCTCCGCGTCTCAGCGCCTCGGCGGTGAGCCTCGTTCTTGGTTGCGGCCACAAGGCCGCGCTATACTACTCACTGCGGACAGCCCCGCGTGCGAGATGTTTGGTCGGTCGCCGCGGCGACCTCGTCCGCATGACCAGGGAAGGCATTCACACTATGTCCAAGGTTCGAGTTCGGTTTGCACCCAGCCCCACGGGTTACGTCCACGTGGGGAATGCCCGCACGGCGCTTTTCAATTGGCTTTTTGCGCGGCACTACGGCGGCGTTTTCGTTTTGCGCATCGAAGACACGGACGTCGAGCGCTCCAAGGAAGAGTACGAGCAACAGTTGCTGGAGGACCTGCGCTGGTTCGGAATCGATTGGGATGAAGGACCAGACAAAGGCGGCGCGTTTGCGCCCTATCGCCAATCCGAGCGCAAGGAGGCCTATCACAGGTTGGCCACCCAGTTGATTGACCAGGGCCACGCCTATTTCTGCTTCTGCACGGCAGAGCAACTCGAGCAGGAGCGCCAGGAGGCTTTGAAGGTTGGACTTCAGCCCCGCTATTCCGGACGCTGCCGGAAGCGTCCACGCGAAGAGGCGGCGCGCAAGGTTGCGGCGGGCGAGCCTGCCGCGATCCGGTTGAAAATCGTGGAAAGTGCGTTTTCCTGGAACGACCTCGTCCACGGGCCGACCAGTTTTTCGGCTCAGGTCATTGGCGATCCCATCCTGGTGCGCTCGGACGGGAATCCGGGCTACAACTATGCGGTGGTGATTGACGATCACCTGATGGAGATTACCCACGTCATTCGCGGCGACGATCACATTTCCAACACCCCGCGCCAGCTCGCGGTCTACCACGCACTGGGCTGGGAGCCGCCACTGTTCGCGCACCTCTCGACCATTCTGGGTTCTGACCGGACGCGGCTTTCCAAGCGGCACGGCGCGACGTCACTGGAGAGTTTTCGCAAGATGGGGATTCTTCCCGAAGCGCTGCGCAATTACCTGGCGTTGCTGGGCTGGTCGCCAGCGGATGGAAAAACTGAAATCCTGACTCCCAGAGAATTGGTCGAGCAATTCTCACTGGATCACATCACCAAGAGCCCGGCGGTGTTCGATAATGACAAGCTCTACTCCTTCAACCGGCATTACATCAAGGTGCGACTCGATGCCGAGGCAGACCGAGCCATTGATGTCGGGGCATTGGACGATGAAGCTCTGGCAAGCCCCACCGGCTTAAGCGTCGATGTCGTGAGGGGAATACGGCGCCTGGCCGAAACGACTGCCAAAGCCCCCCCTGCCGTCCAGACAGCAGTCTGGGCGTGGACGTATTTCACTGAGGCAGGTTACCTTCCACAAACGGGGATGGATGGGACCACAATGCGGTGGTTTATCAATTTGGTACGACTCCTAGCCCCTTCCGTGGACCGTCTGGAACAATTGCCGGAGCGCGCTTCGCTGATTTTCAACTACGACGCGCAAGTCGTGGTGAGCGCCGAAGAGACCCGGCACGTTGCGGAAGACGTCGGCGCGCTCGAGGTGCTCAAGGCGTTCATTCCGAAAGTCATGGCAGAAACCACCCTGACCTACGAGCGCTTTCGCGAAATCGTCAAGGCGGTTCAACGGGAGAGCGGAAAGAAGGGCAAAGACCTGTTTCATCCCATTCGCGTCGCCCTGACGGGTGCAGTCTCCGGCCCGGAGCTTGAAAAGCTGATTCCCATTTTCGAAGAGGGATCAAAGCTGCCGCTGGCCCGGCACGTGAAGAGCGTTGCCGAGCGCTTAAGGGAATTCGCGGAGGCGGCAAAGCTGTAAAAAGGGTTCTGATCCGGGTTGTTCGCCATTCGTAGAAGAAAAGGCCACCGCCTGTCATTCTGAGCGAAGCGAAGAATCTCCGCATTAGAAAGCTCAACCACTGCGAAAAATGCCGGGATTCTTCGCTTCGCTCAGAATGACAGGCAATGGGGTTATGCTCTACGAACGACGGACATCCCGTATGAGTCGGTCTTCAACCTGAATTCGCAAGTTAAAGTCGTCTGTCATTGAGGTAAATTCCCATTCCCCTTCTTCCCACGTTCTTCTACAATCAAACAGATGACTACACGAGACAAACTAATCGTGGCGCTGGATCTGCCAAATGGCAACGCTGCAACCCGAATGGCGGAAAGGCTGCAAGGCCATGCAGGAATGTTCAAAGTGGGCTCGGAACTTTTCACCGCCGAAGGCCCCGTGCCGGTGCGTTACCTCGTAACCACGGGCCAAAGGGTTTTCCTCGACCTGAAATTCCATGACATCCCAAACACTGTGCGGGCGGCGGCCCGCGAAGCTGCGGAACTCGGGGTCAGCATGGTGAACGTCCACGCATCGGGTGGGCGGAAAATGATGGAAGCGGCGCTCGAAGGAGTGCGCTCCGCCCTGCACCATCCGGTGCGGGGCTCCGCCGGGATTGCGGTCGGGGATGAGGCGCGCCCAAGGGTGCTGGCGGTAACCATCCTGACCAGCCTCGCAAGCCAGGACCTCGAGGAGTTGGGCATTTCAGGAACGCCGGTCGAAGCTGTGCTCCGGCTGGCTCGCTTGGCGCAAAGTGCAGGACTGGATGGCGTGGTGGCCTCGCCGCGCGAAATCTCCGCCATTCGACAGGCGTGCGGCCCCGGGTTCCTGATTGTCACACCAGGGATTCGGCCTGCCTCTGCCCTGCACCATCCGGTGCGGGGCTCCGCCGCCACAGACGACCAGGCTCGCATTGCGACCCCGGCGAGCGCCATCGCAGCGGGAGCGGATTATCTGGTTGTGGGACGACCGATTACCGGCGCGCCTGATCCGGTCGCTGCCGCGGATGCGATTGTTGCCGAAATGGATGGGGCGTTGAGCACAGCGCGTCCCAGCGCTGCAGCCAGACGGGCCTTGTAGGGCCGAACGGCGTTCGGCCCTCGGGCGAGCGCCGCTCGCCCCTACACCAGGGGGCGCAACTCATGACCGACAACGAAATCCTGAAAGTCTTTCGCGAGAACGCGGCTCTCCTCGAGGGCCACTTCATCCTTTCCTCGGGCTTGCACAGCGACCGCTACATACAATGCGCTCTGGTGTTGCAACACCCCAAAGTCGCCGAACAACTGTGCTCCGAACTCGCTGCGAAGTTGCGGCATGTGGGCGCAACGGTGGTGGCTGCGCCTGCGCTGGGCGGAATCCTGGTGGCTCACGAGGTCGCCCGAGCGCTCGGCATTCGGGCGCTTTTTACGGAGCGGCAGGACGGCAACATGACCCTGCGCCGGGGATTCAGCCTGGCTGCCGGTGAGCCGACACTCGTCGTGGAAGACGTGATGACCACAGGCCTCTCGACGCGTGAAACGATGAGATGTGTTGAGGAAGCCGGAGGGAAGGTGGTCGGCGCCGGGGCGCTGATCGACCGCAGCGGCGGCGCGGCCGACCTCGGTGTGCCCAAGGCGGCGCTGTTAACCTTATCCATTCAAAACTACAATCCCGCCGAATGTCCTCTCTGCAAGTCCGGCATCCCCGCCGTCAAACCTGGCAGCCGCACGAAGCGCCCCTGACAGGTTGCTGAGAAATGTCACACCGGTGTCATTCTGAGCGCAGCGGAGCGGAGCGAAGAATCTCGCTCTGGACTTTCCTGCCGAGAAACAGCAGGGCGAGATGCTTCGTCCGCCGCGGCGGACTCAGCATGACAGTGAGCGGGCGCTCTCCAAGCGGCGTTGTGTGCCTCTTATCACGTAAAGGCGTCGCTACGCGCGGCGATAAACGACCTTTCCCCCGACGACAGTCGCCACGACAGCGCCTTTAAACTTCCACCCATCGAAGGGCGAATTGCAGCTTTTGGAGCGGCCTGCGGCGGCGTGGTAGGTCCACTCGAGCTGGGGGTCGAAGATGGTGATGTCGGCTGGCCCGCCCACGCTAAGGCGGCCATAGGGCTGGTTGACGATACGCGCCGGGTTGGTGCTCATCAACGAGACGAGATGCCACATCGAGATCTTGCCGGTGTGGACCAATTGCGTAAGCGCCAGGCCCAGCGCCGTTTCCAGACCGATGATGCCGAAGGGGGCGTCGCTGCCCAGAGGCTTGGCTTTGAGTTCGGGGGCGTGAGGAGCGTGGTCGCTGGCGATGGCGTCAACCGTTCCATCCATAAGCCCTGCCACAATGGCTTCAACATCCTGGGCACTGCGCAGCGGAGGATTCACTTTGGCATTCGTTCCGTGTTGGAGCACCGCGTCATCGGTGAGCGTGAAATGGTGCGGCGTCGCCTCACAAGTCACGCGGATGCCACGGCGTTTGCCCAAGCGTACCAGCTCTATGGAACGGGCGGTGGACACGTGACACACGTGCAGGCGCGCGCCGACAGACTCCGCGACGATCAGATCGCGGGCCACGCAAACGTCTTCCGAGGCGCTGGGAATGCCTCTGACCTTAAGCTGCTTTGAGACCGGGCCTTCGTTGATCACCCCGGAGGCGCTCAAGCTGGGGTCTTCACAGTGGTCCATCAAGGGGGCATTGACCTCACGCGCCACTTCCAAAGCGCGCCTCAATAAGCCGGCATTCTTCACCGGCCGGCCATCGTCGGAAAAGGCCACCGCACCGGCCGCCGCCAGCGCCCGAAAATCGGTAAGCGATTCCCCCTGGCTTCCCATTGAAACTGCGGCGATGGGAAGCACGCGGGCCAGGCCGATTCGCTGAGCTTTGTCGATCATGGCGCGCACCAGCTCCGGGCGGTCGATAACCGGCTTGGTGTTGGGCATGGGACAGACGGCGGTAAAGCCTCCGGCCACCGCGGCTGCCAATCCCGTCTCCAGAGTCTCGGAGATTTCACCGCCGGGCTCGCGCAAGTGAACATGGATGTCGACGAAGCCCGGTGAGACGACTTTGCCGGCTGCCTCCACCAGCTCGTCAGCCACCTCGCTGATTTGCGGCGCGATGCGGCGAATCGTGCCATCTTCGACGAGCACGTCGAGCTCGCCGTCCCATTGGTCTTCGGGAGATATCACGTGGCCGCCTTTAATGAGTAACGATGCCATGCGAGTGTCGGCCCTCCCATTGTCATTCCGAGCGCAGCGAGGAATCTCGCTCTGGTTCTTTCTTCCACCCAGTCCCCTGGTCCACCTTGAGCTCCGATCCACCTCACCGCAGAGCGAGATTCCTCGCTGCGCTCGGAATGACATCCCCCCTTGGGCAGCCCCCTTGTTTGCGGCTAACCAATGTCCAAACTCCAGCGGCAGCAAGCTGCCGCACTCCAAAGGTAAGGCAAGCTACGGCGCAACCGCAAACGGGAAAAGCGGAAGCAGGAAATCCTTCACAGGCTGATAGGTTTTCCGGTGCTCGGCACAAGGACCGTAGACAGCGAGAGCTTCAAGGTGTTTTCGCGTCCCATAACCCTTATTCCTTGCCAGGCCATACTGTGGGTACAAGCGATCGAGGGCTCGGAGATGCGCATCGCGGGCCACTTTGGCCAGGATGGAGGCAGCGGCAATGGAGACCGAGAGCGCGTCGCCGTGGATCACCGCGCGGTGAGGAATCACAAACCCGGTGGCCTTGGGAGAGCCCTTGAGAGGCATGGCGTCTGTAAGGATGAATTCGGGAGCCGGGTCGAGGGCCAGCACCGCGCGGATCATTCCCTGCCTCGATGCCTCGTACACGTTCAGGGCATCAACCTCCGCCGCCGAAAGGGAGACAACCTGGAAAGCAAGGGCTTTTTCAGTGATTTGTAGGGCAAGCGATTCGCGCTCAGGGGGAGTGAGTTTTTTTGAGTCATCCACGCCCGCGATGGGTCGGGCGGGATCGAGAATGACGGCGGCGGCATAGAGGGGGCCGAGGAGCGCGCCTCGTCCCACTTCGTCGCATCCCGCAACCAGACGCCACCCCGCGCGCAGGGCCTGCTCCTCCAGCTTCCGCGTACACTTGAATTCACCGGAGTTTCGCAAGGCCGGCATGGTGTGAGCCACAACCGCTGTTCAGGCTTCCTGTTCTGTTCGGACCTCGCGTAGTCGCGCTGCCTTGCCCCGCAGCTTGCGCAGGTAGTAGAGCTTCGCGCGGCGCACCCGGCCGGAACGAACCACTTCGATCTTATCGATAATGGGTGAGTGCAAGGGGAAGATGCGTTCCACTCCCTGGCCGAAGGAGGTCTTGCGAACCGTGAAGGTGGAGTGATTCCGGGCTCGCCGTTGGCCGATGACTGTGCCTTCGAAGACCTGAATTCGTTCCTTGTCGCCTTCTTTGATTTTGACGTGCACACGCACGGTGTCTCCGGACCGGAACGAGGGCAAGTCTTTCTTCATTTGCAGTTGTTCAACCTTTTCGAGCGCGTTCATAATTTCTGTTCTCCCAAACTTGAAATAACGACCGGTTCGCACCCCTCGCGCTGGAGGGCATCCAGCCATTGCCGGTCTTCTTCGCTCAATGGAAAGCCGGCCAGCAAATCGGGCCGCCTCCGCCATGTTTTCTCGAGCGCTCGCTGGCGGCGCCAGCGGCGAATTTCTTCGTGATTCCCCGAAAGCAGGACTTCCGGGACTTTCCAACCCTGGAACTCTGCGGGCCGTGTGTAATGGGGAAAATCGAGCAGGCCGTGTCGGAATTCGCGGGAGCCTGCCTGCCTGGTCGTGAAGGAATCCTGGGGCGCGGATTCTTCGTTGCCCAGAACTCCTGGCAGGAGGCGGACCACGGATTCCATAATCAACGCGGCAGGAAGTTCCCCACCACTGAGCACGTAGTCCCCAATCGAGATCTCGTCGGTGGCCACGTGTTCCGCGATACGTTCGTCCACCCCCTCGTACCTGCCACAAATCAGCACGAGGCGATCCTGCCCCATCAACTCCTCGGCCACCGTTTGGGTAAAGAGCCTTCCCTGTGGCGAAAGCAGGATCACGGGGAGGCGCCGGCCCGGCATTCCAGCTTCCAGCGCGGCGACGGCTTTGAAAACCGGGTCGGGCTTAAAAACCATTCCGGGCCCGCCCCCGAAGGGCCGGTCGTCCACGGTTCGGTGGCGGTCCTCGGTGAAGTCGCGCAAGTCATGCAAGCGGATGCTGGCCTGGCCGCCGGCGATCGCGCGCTTGAGCACGCCGTGCTCCAGCATGCTGTTGAAGAAGTCCGGAAAGATGGTGATAACGTCAAACGTCATGCATTCAAGTCCAACAAGTCCTCGGGCGGGTCAATGAAGATCGTCCTCGCTTCCGTGTCGATCTTCGTGCAGATGGCCTGGGCCAGGGGAATCAGAACTTCTCCGCGCGATGTCGCCACGTGAAGAACATCAACACCGCCCGTGGGCTCGATTTCCGTAACCGTGCCCACCTCCACTCGCCTTCCCCCGCGGTCCGTAACGACGCGGCACCCTTGGAGTTCCCAGAGGTAATAGTGATTCGGAGGAAGTGGCATTCTCTCTTCCGCCGGAATCAGCACATGCAGGCCTTTCAGGCGAGAGGCGCCATCGATGGAATCGACACCCGAAAACTTGATCACCACCCGGCCCTTGTGGGGCCAGACATTCTCTACCTTGATGGGCTGAGGAGCCTTTCCAGGATTCTCCAGGAACACCTGCCGGAGTCCTTGGAAGCGTGAGGAAGAATCCGTCAGCGGTTCGGCCAGGACTTCCCCCCGGCGTCCCTGTGGACGAACGACGCGAGCGACAGCAAGGAAGCGATCTGGCACGTCCTCGGCCAAGTTTGCCCAATCCCTACGCGCCTTCCGGAGCGCGGGCGTCTCGCCCGCTGCGGTGCGGGCATCCTGCCCACTGCTACATGCGGGCGAGACGCCCGCGCTCCGGGAGCGATTCCGAGGGACCTCCTACTCGAGAATCTCCAGGGTGTATCGCTTCTTCAGCTTCATCCCCGCGGCATTGAGAATCGTGCGGATGGAGCGTGCCGTTCGGCCTTGCTTGCCGATGACCTTCCCCAGGTCTGAAGGGTGCACGCGAAGTTCCAACACCGTCACCTGCTCGCCCTCTACGGCCCGCACCGACACCTGGTCAGGATTGTCGACCAGCGCCTTTGCGATTGCTTCGATCAGTTCCTTCATGTGGCCCTCCCTAGTACGCAGCTCATACTTGAATCCCGAAATGGAAAGGGTGTGTTAGAACAAATGATTGCAACTCGCACCGGCCTGAACCCGGCAACCGCCCGAGTGTCATCAGCTCTGGCTCGGGACTTCCGGCACGTTCTTAAGCAGGCTCTGAATCGTCTCCGAAGGCTGGGCACCCCGGCTGATCCAATAGTTCGCGCGTTCTTTATCAAAGACCAACTCCGGAGGATGCCGCCGCGGATTGTAGTGACCAAGTATCTCCAGGAAGCGCCCATTGCGTGCCTTCTCGCCATCAATGACCACAATTCTGTAACTGACCTTCTTCTTGGCTCCTGTTCGGGCCAAACGTATCCTTAACAATCGTCCCCCTTGACATCCAAGTTTTGAAAGCTACGAAACCCGCGGCATTTCGCACCGGTCAAACTGCCGCTTGCTCTTGAGCCGAACAACTCCCCTAGCCTGTCATTCCGAGGAGTCCCGATCTGATCGGGACGACGAGGAATCTCGCCTTGCTTCCAGAGCGAGATTCCTCCCCTTCGCTGCGCTCAGGGTCGGAATGACAGTGTTCACAAAGGCATCCTTCAGACGTTCACACCGCCCTCCCCCGCCGGCACCTTCAGCCGGCTGAGTTGTCGACCCAGGAAGTTCTGGCTGAACGATTTCATCATCTTGCGCATTTGGAAGTACTGTTTCAAGACCTGATTCACCTGCTGGACGCTGGTGCCGCTCCCCTTCGCAATCCTCTTGCGCCGCCGCCCGTTGATAATCTCGTGATTGCGGCGCTCCTGGGGAGTCATGGAGTTGATTATCGCCTCGATGTGGGTCAACTCCTTCTCGTCCACGCGCGCCTTACCGGCGTCCTTGAAAATGCCCACCTGGGGGAGCATGCCGAGCATCTGGTCCATCGGCCCGAGGCTCCGCACTTGGCGAAGCTGATCTCGAAGATCCTCCAACGTGAAAGTATCCGATTGTAGCTTGCGATGGACCTCCAGCGCCTTCTGTTTATCAATCTTCTCTTCCGCCTTTTCGATCAGGGAAAGAATATCGCCCATGCCCAGGATGCGCGACACAATCCGGTCCGGGTAAAAGACTTCCAGCGCATCGTATTTCTCGCCCACTCCGATAAACTTGATGGGCTGGCCGGTGACGTGATGGATGGAGAGCGCCGCGCCGCCGCGCGCGTCCCCGTCGAGCTTGGTCAGGATCACACCGGTGGTTCCCAGCCGCTCGTGGAAGTCCTGGGCGCTGCGCACGGCGTCCTGGCCGACCATGGCATCGGCCACCAGAAGCACTTCGCTGGGGCGCAGGCGGGTGCGTAGATCGCTGACTTCCTGCATCATCTCTTCATCGATGTGCAGGCGCCCGGCAGTGTCCACGATCAGCACATCATGCCCGCGGTCCGCCGCGTCCTTGCGCGCCGCCAGCGCCAAATCGATAGGCGAGTCAATTCCCGGGGCGGCAAAGCAGGGAAGCTGGATCGCCTTGGCGATCACGGCGAGTTGTTCGCGCGCTGCGGGACGGTAAACGTCCGTTGAAACCAGCATGGGTCGCCGCTTGCGGCTGGAAAGCCAAAGCGCCAATTTGCCTGCCGTGGTAGTCTTGCCGGAACCTTGCAATCCCACCAGGAGGAAAACCGTGGGGTATTCCTTCGAAAACGTAAGAAGCGAGGCCTCGCGCCCAAGAATTTCAATGAGCTCATCGCGAACGATCCGAACCACTTCCTGGCCCCCCGAAAAGCTTGACCGAATCTCTTCCCCCAGGGCTTTCACGCGTACCCGGTCGAGCAGGGCTTTGACCACGTTCAGGTTGACGTCGGCCTCGAGCAGGGCAAGCCGCACCTCGCGCAGGGTCTCGTCCACCACCTCCTCGTTCAGAACTCCCTGAACGCGCAAGGACTTGAAAACCTTCTGGAAACGACCTTGTAAAGCATCAAACATGTGTGACTTCAGAATGCGCCTAGGCCAATGTGGCGCCCCACGACCCACAGCCCGGGCAAAT
Organism: Terriglobia bacterium; assembly: GCA_050011515.1. Taxonomy (GTDB): domain Bacteria; phylum Acidobacteriota; class Terriglobia; order UBA7540; family UBA7540; genus CAVROP01. Next base: position 157,250 of record JBEKIZ010000003.1, read on the forward strand.
CTTTATGAGCAAGGCTGGAGTTCTATTTTACCTCCGTAAACACGTTAAGGAAAGCCTGTTCTTCTTCGCAAGTCCTCTTTGGGCTGGTTTTGCCATGTGTGAGAAAAGCTAGCCCGGATTTCTCACCACGTTTGGACGCTCTTAGTGGGCTGCCGGAAGGGCGGGGGCTTCAGCCCCGCCGGAATCGCGGCTCCCGCCCTCTGTTGGTCCCGTGCCCCGCGCTGTCCGTCGGCTGACGGACTGCGCGGGGCACGGGACACAGGAATAATCAGGAAGGCCTTGTAACGGCGGGGCTGAAGCCCCGCCCTTCCAGACCAGTGGTGAGAAATGCCGGCTAGCTCTGCGCCGGGTGGCGGGAATGCAGGCACAAGACCCAGTCAGATGTTCTTTGCTTGCGAGTGAACCAGGATCACTTGCCGGCCATCAACTTCTCAATTTCTTCCACCGTGCGCGGCAGGCGGCGGGTCAGATGTTCATAGCCATCCTTGGTGATGAGGATGTCGTCCTCGATGCGCACCCCGATTTTCTCTTCGGGGATGTAGATGCCCGGCTCCGTTGTAACCACCATGCCAGGTTCAAGCGGCTGGTTGTAGTTCATGGGGTCGTGAACGTTCAGGCCGACCGAATGGCCGAGCAAGTGGATGAAGTACTGGCCGAGCGGGTTTCCATTCAGGTCTTTGCCGTGGGTGTTGATGTAGGCGTAGGCGATGTCGTGGAGGCTGTTCTTGCCACGCCGCAGGCTCATGCCGGGTTTGGCGGCTGCCATGGCGGCGTTCTGGGCGCCCAAAACAATCTCGTAGATTTCGCGCTGCCGCGGCGTAAAGTGGCCGTTGACTGGCAGCGTGCGCGTGATGTCGCTGGCGTAGCCGCTATAGGAACCCGCCACGTCCATTACCACTACGTCGCCATCCTTCATTTGCTGATCGTCAGCATCGTAGTGCAAGACCGTTGAAAAGAACCCTGAACCGACGATGGGGGGGTAAGCAGGCCATTCGCATCCGCGCCGCCGGAACTCGTACTCCATCCGCGCCGCCGTCTCGTACTCCCAGACGCCCGGACGGACCGTTTTCATTGCCGCCAGGTGCCCTTCGATAGAAGCGTCTGCGGCTTTCTGGATCAGGGCGATCTCACCCGGCGATTTCACCGCTCGCTGGCGCTCGACGTACGGGCGCACGTCGGCAAAGTTCGCCAGCGGGGCCATTTTGCGCAGTTTCGACACGACCTCAGCCTGGAAATAATCCTCGCCGCTTTCAGGCTGAGGAGTCAGCTCCGTATAGATTTTGGGGAAATTCTTGAGCGCTTCCAGAAGTTCTGCTTGGAACAGGGAGGTTGCCTTGAGAGTGGGGAAGCCGCTGCGCGCGCTCGCGACGGCATCGTCCGGCCCGAGCTTCGGCCCTGTCCATTTCTCCTCGCGGAAGTCGTGCGCTGGTATGAAAAGAACTTCCCTCTCCAGCTCCGACGTGGCGCCGGGCTTCGGAGCCTTCGGAACCAGCAACATCATGGCTTCCGGTTGGTTCCAGCCGGTGAGGTAGTAGAAGTTCTCGTTCTGATGGAACGTCGTCACGCTTGCGGCCATGTCCGAGTCCCGGTAACCGAAAACCACGATGACGCCGTCACCGCCAGTGTCGCGCACCAAGCGCGCGCGCCGCTCATGAAAAACCGAAAGTGGTTCGCGCTCCCAAGCCAGAGCGGGGAGCACGGAAGGCGGCAGCAAGAGTGCCAGCAACAGCAGATAGAAGCTTCGCGATCGAGTTATTTGCATGGAGACCTCCGAGGAATCGGGAGTGTAGCACGTTCCGGCTTCCAACACCCTGTGCTGTGACAGATGTTAGTGTCCCAGTATGGGACGTAAGGCCGGGGCTTGCCCCCATAAGCGCTAAGGTAAGCCGTGTTCAAATGGCCCCGGCAGGGGCCAACGGTGAATAGCCGCAGGTTTTAACCTGCGGATAACGGACCGCACAGAATTACGCAACCCCAACGGGGTTGACCGGTCAATGGTTCGGCCCCTCCGGGGCCGGAATGCTTTCTGGGCTTCTGTTTCCGTAGGTTTCACCTACGGCTACTCACCGTGGCCCGCTTCGCGGGACGGGAATGGCGCCGGAACGATAGAAATAGTTCTTATCTTAGCGCCTATGGGGCTTGCCCCGGCCAAGCCGTCCCGTCCCGCCTTGCGGGAGAGGCGGCCCTACAGTCGAATTGGGACACTCCCTGACAGATTGCAGTCGCGGGCGGCCTGGACAGTCTCAGACTATGTCTCTTGTGAGGCCGGACGCGATCGGACTAGGGCGGGTAGTGAATTCCAAAGCCGCCGCAGAGGCGTCTGGAAAAGAGACATCATCCCCATATAGGAATAGCCTATGAAGAAGAGCAGCAGGAAGGGAACGGTCAGGTAGTTTTCGACGCGGAATGAATAGGCGGTAGTGAAGACGAAATAGGCCGCCAGGCCAAGCTCGACATAGGGTTTCCAGCCGCAGCGGTGGCGGACATACTTCTTGTGCTCCCAACCTTCTTCCTTCAGTTCTACGCGGTACTTGGGGGTGCGGACGAATTCCGACTGCTTCCCCAACAGCGCTTCAATCACTGCGATGGAGTTGGTGACAGCAAGGCCGATGCCAGTGGCCATGAGGAAAGGCATGAATCTTATGCGCTTCCACCAATCCCGCGGATAGAGCTCGCGTTGGGCTACCATGTAGAAACTCGAGACAGAACACGTGGAGGCGAGGAACAAGGGCAGGTCCAAGTACAACATCTGGAACCAGCCCTGGTAAAAGCGCACGATCATGGCGGGCAGCAGGATGACGGAAAACACCACCATGAACGGATAAGCAAGGTTCGCCGTGAGGTGGAATGTGGCCTCGAGCTTGATGTACAGCGGCTGTTCGCTCCGCCAGATGACCGGGAGCAATTTCTTGGCTACCTGGATCAGGCCCTTGGCCCAGCGAGCCTGCTGGGTTTTGAAGGAGTTCATCTCCACGGGCAATTCGGAGGGGCACTCGATGTCCCGGTCATAAATAAATTTCCAACCCTTCAGTTGCGCGCGGTAGCTCAAATCGGTGTCTTCGGTGAGCGTGTCGTGCTGCCACCCGCCTGCCTCCAGGATGGCGGCGCGCCGCCACATTCCTGCGGTGCCGTTGAAATTGAAGAAGCGGCCGGAGGAGTTCCGCCCCCCGTGCTCGATGACGAAGTGGCCGTCCAGCAGGATGGCCTCCACTTCCGAGAGGTTCGAGTAATGGCGGTTCACCCACGTCCAACGGCCCTGGACGACCCCCACCTTGGGATCGGTGAAGTAGTCAACCATCTGGCGGATAATGGGCGGCGGAGGAATAAAGTCCGCGTCGAAGATGGCGATGAGTTCGCCACTCGATTGCTTCATACCTTCGGCCAGCGCGCCCGCCTTGAAGCCCTCGCGGTGGTCGCGATGGTAGTAGGATATGGGATGGCCGGCCCGCGCATACTCGCTGACCAGGCGCGAGGCCACAAAACGCGTCTCGTCCGTGGAATCATCGAGCACCTGAATTTCCAGCAGGGGGCGCGGATAGTCGATCCGCGTGACGGCTTCGAGCAACCGCTCAACCACATAGCGCTCGTTAAAAACCGGGAGTTGAATCGTGACCCGCGGCAGTTGCTCGAATTGCCCCGCCGGCTTCGGCGCCTTCTGCTTGTTCTTGAGGTAAAGATAGGTCAGGTAATAGCGATGAATCCCGTAGATCGACAGGATGCCAAGAATGGTAAAGTAAGGGATCAGGATCGAGAGATCAAAAGCGTTCGCCCTGTAAATGCCGCGAAACGGGTCCTTGTGGAAAATCAGATAGAGATAATGAGCCAGCGGATTCGAGTGAACGACCAACAGGGAGAGAAGCAAATGGTTCATAATACTTCGATTTGGTGCGCGAAACGTTAGGTCTTGTGGCTCAGGCGCCGGGTTAGCGCTTCGAGCCTCGCAGGATCAGAAGGCCGACAATAAGTTTGATGAAGCAAAAACCTTCCCCGTCGTTCCTGCTTCCGACTCTCGGCTTACTGGTATTGTCCGGCGGCCTCGGGGTGATTTTCAGCCTCATCGGGCGTTGGCGGGACCTCCCGCACTCGGTCCCGGAGTTCATCGCGTTGTCGCTGGCCGCCGGAGCATTATACGTGGCCGGCGTTTATCTTGTCGAGCGCTTTATCTTGGGCCCCTCGGCCTTGCTCGTCATTGTGCTGGGCGCGCTTTTCTTTCGACTCTGCCTTCTGCCACGCGAACCCGGGCTCTCCAGCGATGTTTACCGTTACCAGTGGGAGGGCCGCGTCGAGCGCCTCCACATCAACCCCTACGCCGTCTACCCCGCAATGCCTCTTCTGAGCGGTCTCGAGGATCGCAGGCATCCCATTGAAACGGGAAGGAACGTCTCGACGCTTTACCCGCCGCTCAGCGAATTATCGTTTTCCTGGGTCAGCACGGTTGCCGGATACAAAATGCTCTATACCGGCTTCGACCTTGCCGCCCTGGGCGTTTTGGTGGCCTTGCTGGTAGTCTCGAAACAACCGCTCCACCGCTTTCTCACTTACGCCTGGAATCCGTGCGTAGTCATCTCCTTCGCGATGTGCGGCCATCACGACTCGCTGGCTATCTTCACGCTCTTGGCTGCGATCCTGCTCATTATACTACATAAGCCCGCGCTTTCCCTTACATTTCTGGCGCTATCAGTGATTTCAAAATTCTTCTCCGTGCTGTTGCTCCCCATTTTCTTGAGGCGTACTCGCCCGGCGTACGCCGCTCTCTTCGTGGCCGTTGTGGGCCTGAGCTATCTGCCCTTCCTCAACGCGCGAGGGCGCCTTTTCAAAGGCCTCTCCGACTACGCGGCAGGCTGGGAAGGTAACGACAGCCTCTTCCGCCTTATCCGGCTTGCCGGAAACTCCAAATCGCAGGCCGAACTCGTGGCGGGCGCACTCGTCATGGTGCTTGTCGCTTACGCCTTGAAACGCCGCCTCGAGCCCCTCTCGGCAAGCCTTCTACTGATTTCCGGCCTGCTCTTCCTCTCCCCCAACGCTTTCCCCTGGTACTTCACCTGGATCGTCCCTTTCCTTTGCTTCTACCCCCGCGCGCCCCTCTTGCTGATCAGCGTAACCAGCGTTCTTGGCTACGCGCCGGTGGTGGCTTACGCTGCGGGGCGACCTTACCGCGACTCCCCGTTCATCTTGCTGCTTGAGTACGTGCCAGTTCTTGCCTGGCTGCTTTACCAGGGTTGCCGAGCCTCACGTCCGGCAGAGGCGGCGGAACCTGTCCCGATCTGATCGGGACGCCGCCACGTGGCGAGGTAAACTCGCCGCTACTTCCCCCACCTATCACCTACCAGCTACTGACTACCTGTATTCTCAACAATATTCCCGGCTTTAGAGGCTAAATACATTTGTTTTCAACAACATTCCCGCTTCACCGCCACTTTTTCCACACCGGTCCTTTGTTTTCAATAACATTCCCGCATAGTTCGGTCATTTTTTAAAACTTCTACGGTCGTCGTAGCAAAGGGCAGGCAATGACATACTGTCGTTTTAGAAAGAAGGACAGGGGAAGTCATACGTGAGGTCTCTACGGTCATGGCCGAGCTGCCTAGCGTCATTTTCTAGGCTATCATATTGAACATCGCTTGTCAAGAGTTTTTTCGAGGCAGGTTGGTACGAGGGCACCGTCCGCCCGGGCGGGCTCTGGAGTGCGGCAGCTTGCTGCCGCTTTGCCTTCCTGCGAGCTTGCTCGCAGGCTGGGTAAAACCTTGTCGATACCGGGACCGGTGCACGGCCAGCAAGCTGGCCTGAGTAAAAGCGGCAGCAAGCTGCCGCACTCCAGAGCGCTTCGGGGGTGGCGCAGACATCGGTTTGAAGCTGTGAAAGAATTGGCGGAGGCGAGCATCTGGATTTTCGTGAGGGTTTCACCTTGCTTCGCCGAGCAGTGATTGCCCGGGACAATTATGGCGGTCGCATAGAGTCACCTTCTTGGTTTCCGCC